>NZ_CP101731.1:680000-1360000 GCF_031202305.1 Pelagibacterium sp. 26DY04 | reverse complement strand
CCCGATCATCGGACGCAACGTCGGGCGGTCGCTCGCAAAGCCGGTGCCCGCGATGAGCACATAGCTGCCGTTCATCCCCGGCTGCACCTCGTAGCCGACTTTTGCAAATTCGCCTTTGTCCATGTTTCATTCCCCGTGGTGTTGGGTGGTGGGTTATTGGGAGAGAATGAGAGCCGCCTAGCAGTTCAGAATCGCGTCTAGCGGCAACCTTCCTTCCCGGCCATGAAGGCCTTGATCTGGATTGAGTTGTTCATCAGCCATGCCAGCGATGCCTTCGCCGCCGTGAGCTTCCGAATCCGCTGCTCGGCTCTGTAGCCAGTGGCCTTTGCCGTCTCATCGAGGACATCGGAGAGTTCACCTATCTGCTCGGCCAGTGGGACTTTGGTGGTCATGCTGCGCCTCAGAACGGAATGCCTTCGTCCATGCCACCGGGCTCAAATGCCGGCGCGGACTGCGGGCGGGACTGCTGGCGAGGCTGCGACTGGCGGTCATCCTGGCGCGGAGGCATCAGAACAAAACTCGTTTCGAGTCCGTTCTGACCCATCCGAGGCACAGGCAGAGCCTCAAGCTGGACACGGTAGCCGCCATTCTTCGTCGGGAAGGCGACCCCGATCTTGGACCATGCCGTTTTCTTCTCGCCGTTCGCTTCGTACTCACGGCCAATCATTGCGTCCAAGCGGTCGCTCATGCTGTCATCCTTTCAAGCTGGGAAAATTGAACGTATCGGCGCGCACCCTTGTCATCGTGCGAGGACCGATAGCGGTAGTTCTCTTGGTCAAACCAAAGGCCGATCTTGCCTTCAAAATCGCCATTGCGCTGCTTGGCGACGTTCATCACAACGCCCGAATTCTCGTCTTGAATGCGGGCGCGTTCCTCGTCGCTTTCGGCTTTCTGGTATTGGTCTTCCACGGCGCGGTTGCGCCAGACGGTCACAATGTTGAAGGCATTTGCGCCAATCTCCATCGCACCCTTGATGTCCTCCGTTGCCGGGGCCATCGCACCTTTCTCGCCCTTGCGGGCGTGTGCCACCAAATGCAGGTGCACGTTGCTTTTGATGGCCCAATCCACGAGCTGGAAAACAGCCTTCTCTTGGCCGTTGTAGTCATCGGTTGCGATGCCAAGCCTCATCAAGCTATCGATGATGAACTGGTCGCAGCCGTATTTGGCGCGGGCATAATCGAACACCTCAAGTAGAGGCTCGACACCGGCTTTCCCGACATGGTCGTAGAGCAGGATGCCTTGATCTAGGAATTGCAGGATTGCCGCGATGAAAGGCTCCGTAGGCCGATCGACCCCACCGGCTTGCTTCACCATACGCTTAAGCGTTTGGCTGGCCTTCATCTCAAGGCTGGCGATGCAGATGCGGCTTCCCTGCCTCACCCAATCTACAGCGCTGTCGGAAAGGATCTGGCTTTTTCCCGCCCCACTCGCCCCACTCCAAAGCGTCACCTCGGCAGGACGGAAAACGAGCTTGTCGCCAAGCTTGCGGTAAGGCGTCGTGTATCCGGTATGCGCCCCCGGCTCCGGCCAAAAGAGCTTGACCACTTCGTCATGGTAATCGCTGGCGCGGCGGAGCCCTTCTGGGTCCAGCCCCTCTGCGTAGAGAACGGCAGCGCCGAATTCCTCGACCGACACACCATCGACCAGGCATTCGTTGGCGTCCTTCCGGGGAAGTTTGACGCGGACACAGCGATGCCGCCCAAGCCTGGAGATGATCTCTGCGGCGGCTTCCTCGCCGGGGCCGTCCATGTCCGTGGCAACAAAGATTTTCTCGAAACGATCGAGCCTGTCGAACTCGTTCTCGATCCACTTCTGCTTTCCGCCCTTGCCGCCCCCGAAGGGAACCGACAGCGCCGGGAAGCCATAGGCGTAGAACGACATTGCATCGATCTCGCCTTCGGTGATGACTATTTCGCGGATATGAGGCGGGATTGCCTGCCAGCCGAACAGGATGGGCTCGCAATTGGCGGCGGTAGGCTTGGGAGCCTCACCATCTGCCGCCTTCCGGGATTTAGCCATTACCAGTTCACCATCTGGCGACAGGAACGGGAAAATGATCTCGTCTCCCCGCTCGCCAATCCGATAAGCCTCAAGAACTGCGTCGGTCAGGTTCCGGTCTTCAATCAGGTAGTCCCGCACTCGCCCCTTGGGCTTCCCACAATTGGGCTTCGGCGGCCTGGAATAGTTCGGGCGGGGATCACGGGCCGGCTGCTGGCGCTGCAAGCCAAGATAGGCGCGTATTTGCTCAAGCCCTTGCGCAAGGCTTACGCCCTTTGCGGCGCACCATAGGTCGATCAGGTCGCCGCTCTCGCCAGTTGCGAAGTCGGACCAGATGCCGGCTTTCTCGCCGCTGAGGTGGACGCCAAGGCTCTCGCCCTTCTCCCCGTTTACCGAACCTGCCCGCCATTCATTCGCCTGCTTGACGCCTCCCGGCAGGAGATGTTCGGCAACGGCCAGTGCGCGGCCAGCCAGGATGCGCTTGATTTCGAGGATCTCCGTCACAGCACACCCCGCATGTATTCCTTGACGCGGGCCTCATGTTCACGCTCCTCGCGGGTTTTGAAATCCACTGGAGGCTTTGGAGCGCCAATCACCCCACGGTACGGAAGCATCTCGGCCGACCGGATCACGCCCTGCACCCACTCCATCGGAGTTTCCTTGTGCTGTGCTTCGCTCAACCAATGGGCGGCGTAGGCCAGATCACCCTCGCATTTCTTGAGCAGATTGGTGATTACCCCGCCGGCAGACCTACCCAGCACGAACTTGCCGAAAGCGTAGACCTGCGCATCAGTCGGGTTTGAAAAATCGATGTGCGGCGCTTGCGCCCCCGAAGGGGTATTATTGTTTTCTATGTTTTCCCTGTTTTCTTCTTTGCGTCGCTTCTGCGTCGGTGCTTCGCCGGTTTTTGCGTCGGTTTCTGCGTCACGTGGCAGCGAAACTTTCTGATAATCGTTGTAATTACAGACAGTTAACCGCGTCACCTGCTGCGTCGTGTCTACGGTCAGCATTGCGTCGGTTTTGAGCTTGTTTAGGAAGCGTCTAACCTTGGCTTCGGACCAGCGGAATTTGGTGGCCATGAAGCGCGTGGTGAATGCGCACTGCCCTCTTTCAAGATCGACAAGATGCTTTCCGACACGAACTCGGGTCGCCTTCCATGCAGCTTCTTTGACGATCCATATCCATGCTTCTCGCTCGGTGAATGGCTCGTCCGCGAAGATCTCGTGGTCGAACAGATTGCGCGCGACAGCGAACACGCCACCCTTCATAGCCGAACCTCGCCTTTAACGATGACCAGGAGGTCGTCATACTCGCGCACAGCGGCGCGGAAGTTCTCGATGGACGGATGGCTTGTCGCGACAGCGTACGCCTCTCTGGCGCGCTCGTATGCGTCTTCCTCAGCCTTGGCCTGGGTGCTGCCAACTAAGTTGGTAACATCGGGCAGCTCAAGGCTAGACAAGTGGTCTGCGATGCTATTGGAATGCACTGTCATTGCCGTTCGTCCTATCGTTCGGCATTGAAACTGGTCCGGTGCGCTAACACCGGTTCGGGCTGGTGGCGGCGGGGCACTCCGCCAAGAGATTTTCGCCCCGCCACCACGATCTTTGATGGCTCGAATCTATCCCATTTCTCAGCGCGTTTCACACTTTCCGCCGACCTTTGCACAATCGATTTGTTTTCTTTTCGTTCTTGTCCGTAATTCCATTCTCTCGGAAGGCCGGCCGCAACGCGAGCATCGCCAGCTTGGCGCTCGCGGAATGTCTTCACGCCTTGCCGAACGCTGGATTCATCAAGGCCGATTGCGCGGGCAATTCGCGCATAGGACCAACCAAGACGGTCTCTCACCGATGTCATTGCCTCTTGGCGGGCGTGTGCTATCGGCTTTTCACGATGACGGCTTAAGATGTCGCGCCGATGCAAGCCGCGCTTGGTAGCGATCTCGTCAATGATCTGGGAAAAGCACTGGCGCGGGGTCATGATCTCAGTCATTCCGCACCCCCGATAGGCGAAAGGCGGACGACAACGGATCCACCAGGAACAATCTCCCCGCGCTCGATCTGGAGAGACCAACGGGAGTCGTCGATACCGGTGGCGTCTGCGATCCCATCCAGTGCGCTCTTGAGAGAGGAAAGAAGGTTGTCGCTATCCCTGCGGCGGTTGTCCGGTGCGTGGAACGTGACCGACACCCGGGCGCGGTCCCAGCCAAGGCCACGGATGCCTTCTGCCAGACAGAGCAAGCGGGCATCGTTACGGGCCTTCTTGGCTACACGGGATTTACGTGCCCAATGGAGGCGGGAGTTGGGGGAGAGATCGCTTGACGGCCACGGAAGCGTGACAGCGGCGACGATGCCGGAATGCATAGTCACTTACCTGCCCTCCCCTGATATCCGCGCAGATGGCGGGGGATGGGCTTGCCAAGCTCTTGAGCGAGGATGGTGTGAGTGGCAGCGTAGGTCTTATCAGCCTCCCGGAGCGCCTTGTGAGAGGCGCGGGTTTGGATGATCGACTTGGGCTTGCGCTTGAAGGGGTTCAGCCAGTTCATTTGTCGTCACGCTCCCTTTTGCTTTTCGAGCCGGAGCGCCGCTTTCTTGGCCGCCACCTTCGCAGCCAGAACCGCAGCGTCACGCTCAAGATCTGAAAAATCGTCATCTGAGACCTGCCCTTCGATCTGGATTTCGTGTTGAAGGCGGTCGATCATCTCGGCGCACATTGCGAGGTACGCCAGCTTGATCCGAGCGAAGACGGACACGTCACATGTCTTCGCGTTCCCTTTGCGCAGGTGCGAAACCTGCCAGAACGTCAGCCCTGTTTTGCGGGCGACTACGCCCATTGCGCGGTCGAGGTCGCCCCTGCCCCGCGTCTCTAGTTCGATCATTCGATTGATCTGATTGGTGGCAGCCGCTGCACTCATTTCGGCAACCTCTTTGTCGGAATTAGACAACGTGATTGTTCCTTTCCGCCGATAGCGTTGAAGCCATCGGTTGAAGCGGAACATGAAAGGTGTTGGTGATGATGCGCAGGATCGGGGATTGCCTGGACAGCGAATTGATCAAACGCATTTCGGAATACGAAGAGAAAGCCCAGGCGGCGCGCACGAAGCGCAGCACGCCTGGGAGTGACGCGGAGGGAGGGAGGACAAACCCCCGCGCTATCCCGGCCATGGAGGAGGAGAGCTTGGCCGGAAAGGTTATTCAGATGCCTTTGCGCAACGGAAGGACGAAGCCGCACACATGCCGCCCCGCTTGTGTCGTTCTTCCGTTCCGTAAGGGCATTGATCGGGAGCATCAGACGCGCTCCTCGATCTTCTGAGGGGTCAGGAGATGGGTGAACTTGGCGAGGTCATCGGATTGGGCAGTAAGCGGGCGGAACCGAACGGCGGCGAACGCTGGCTCGATGAAACCCCAAGCATAATCAGCGCGGGGGTTCTCGATCTCCACCAGACGCAATCCGGCCTGCCCATCGATTTCGAGCGTCTCGCGGATTGTGTAAGTCTCGCCTTCGCGGGGAAGGAACTCCCAGCCATACCAAGAGTTCGGCGGCCAACTACCGTTAATGCAAACGCACTTCACGCCGGGTTTCGCCCAATGAGCCATCACAGCGCCCCCAAGCTCTGCATGACGACGATGATCAGCATCACCAGCAGAGCGCCGGCCATGCATGCGATGTAGAATTGGGAGAGGCGGTCCATCTACCAGCCCTCACCGAGCGCCAGCACGACAGCGACAAACAGCGCCAGGACGAGCCAGTCAGAAGGGTGGGATGCAGAGAGAAGGCGGCGGATCATGGCTCGACTCCTCGGGCACCTTGGGCCACATTCACGATTTGATTGGGGGAAAGTTGATGACCGATACGCCTGTTGACGAAAGCCAGAAGACGATCCTGTTTGGCGGCTTGCACCTTGAGGTTACCGAGCCCACACCCGTCCATCCGGTATGGGTTGATCTGATTACCGAGCTGCGCGTAATTGCTGGCGTGGCCCACATAAGCTTTGGAAGCTTCATCGTTGACGGGAGCGGACCACCCGAGGCACGAGTCGCAACTCGCCTGCGCGTCCCGATGGCAAGCCTCTACGACCTTCAGCAAGGGATTGAGCGCATTCTTGCCGAACAAGAACAGGCCAAGAAGGCGGCGAATTGAGCCCATCACGCGGCCTCCTTACGCGCGTCACGCGCGAGGCTGGCCAGATAGAGGTCAACCAGCGCCTCGAATTCCTCGTCGGCGGCAACCTTCCGCGCGTCCTCGCTGTCGCGCTGACGGCGGAACGCGGCACGGGCAACCTTGGGGTCGAGCCCCTGCCCCTTCAACTCGGCCATAAGCTCTTTCAGGTCGTCAGAGACGGCCTTTTTCGCTTCCTCAAGATTGAGCCAGCGGCGGTAACCGGATTGGATGATCTCGTCGGCAACGGAGGTGCTCATGCCGCCTCCCCTTCTTTCTTGGGGGCGGTCCGCTTGCGATGAGTTTTGATGAAATCCTCGACACCCAGGGTCTTCCCGCGCTTATCTGCAGCCTTGATGATCTCTGGCCAGTGGTCGGTGGGGATACGCCCCCTATCCTTCCATCCCTGAACAGTGGTGACGGGCTTCCCGAGGATGTTGGCCGTAGCGGTCAACCCTCCAAAGAGGTCAATCACATATTCGGCGGCAGAGATTTTCATGAGTTTGCAGGCTCCGATGATCGGCGTTTCCCTCTTATACGTTTTCTGCGTACATCATGTCAACGTGGAAAACGTATACGCGAGATGCGTTGATGCGCGCCATGGACACGACGCCGGAATCAATCACCCGATACGTGAGGTCGCTGCGCGAGCGCGCGGGCCTGAGCATGGCCGCTATGGCGAAGGCTATGGGGTACCGCAATGCGTCGAGCTACCAGCGGTATGAAGACGCCAACGCCTATTCGGGCGGCCACCTAAAACGTGATCTGGTGGCGAAACTAGACCGTGCGCTTGTTGGGAAAGGCACCCCAGCGATAACGGAGGCCGAGGTCTGGGAGCTGGCCGGGCCGGAATTTGCTGAGGTCCGGGAACTCTCCTATGTCCGCAACGAGGACGAAGAGCCAGAAACCTCAGAGGATTACGCGCAGGGTTATACCCGCGACCATTGGGAACCGAAATTTCCCGGTGCTCTGCCCGAGCTCGACATCTCCGCTGGCGCAGGCGAAGGCAAGATCGGCAATGTGATCGTGCTCCCCCTCGACGGCGGCGGAATATCGGCCCACGAGGTGGTGGACGAATGGCCCCTGCCCATGACCTGGCTGCACGAGGCGGTCAACGATGTGAGCCAGTCGCTCGTGGTCAAGGTCGTCGGGGAATCGATGGTGCCCAACTACCTGCCCGGCGATCGCGTCATTGTGGATCTGAGCCAAGACCGGTTCATGAATGACAGCGTCTACCTAATCAGCGACGGTGAAGGCGCACCCCAGATCAAGCGATTGCAGCGCGTACCGCTATCGGTGCCAACGCGGGTAACGATTATCAGCGATAACCCCGCCTACAGAGATCATGAGGTCGAGGTGGATTTGCTGCGCATCCATGGTCGGGTGTGCGCGCATGTGGGGCGGCGATGACACCCGAGCGCTACGTCCAATGTCTCGAAATCCTACGATGGTCCAATGAGACACTGGCCGAGGCGCTTGGCTGTGATGAAAGCCTGACGGAAGCCTATGCCGTGGGGTTAAAGCCGGTCCCGATGAAGCTGGAAGTCTGGCTCAACGTGGCCGCAGAGACGCACCAGGCGCTTGAGGGCGAGAAGCCGACCGGGCTCAAGGGAAAGCGGTTTACGGGGCGGGATTTATAAAGGGGGCCTGCGACATTGCTAACCATTTGTTCAGTTGAAATGCTGTAGGCGTTGACATATATGTCAACTCGCGATCTGATCAGAGAGTGCATAGCGGGCGGTGATCTCGTTCGGCTGAAGCCGCGGCTGCCCGGGTCGGTTCACATGCGGGAAATGTTTGTAACGCACCATGTTCTGCGTTTTCTGAATGTTGAATCTGATACTCCGAAAGAGCTCGTCAAAAAGGCGATGGACACTCGCGGCGCCCTTGATGCTTACATGGCTAACTCGTGGTTGACCGTGGCCATGAATCCGGATGAAAAACCGCCGCACACTCAACTCGCCCGCAACAAGGATGTGTCTGATGGAATCTGGAGCTTCCGAATACGAGATCCGAAGCCGCACGTGAGAGTGCTAGGCGCGTTTGCGGATCGCGATCATTTTGTGGCGATAGACTATCGTGGGCGAGACGGCTTGGATTTTGACAAAGCTGTAGAGGCAACTCTGGATGCCTGGGGGGCGTTGTTCCCCGGCATCAGCCCGATAACAGGAGATAACATTGAGCTATACCTCTCAGACAGATATCGGCTTGTATGAACCTGTCGACGGGGCGAAGGTGGACTTCGCGACGCTGAAATACATGGCGGCGCTGTCGCGCCATCATGCCCACGATTGCCTCGTCGACGCTTTTGTTCGCAGTGGGATTTCTCAATCCGAACTCGCGCACCGCGTGGGTTACGACAAGTCACGCGTCTCGCGTCTCCTTAATACCCCGGCCAACCTCACGGTTGAGACGCTAGGCGAGATGCTGTTTGCCATCGACGGGAGCAGCCCCGTGTACGGGTGTAAGAACTATCTTCGGGAAGCACCCCGCAACCAATGTGAGCCCGAATGGCTGGCGATACCACAAGGCACATTAACCAAGCATAACGTCGTCATGTCGTCTGCGCCTGGGGCCGCGCGCCAGGTTAAGAAGTTTACTGTAAGGGCGCCGAAGTGACGCTACCAGTAGAAGTACTGCACTGCATGATCTGCGATTATGCCGCTATGCAGTCGGACGGAAAGTACACTTTTAGTGGCGTCTACACTGAGGACATCAATTTCGCCGGAGCAGGCGACTTAGGCCCACTGTCGTTTTTCATCTGCATCTTGGTGAGGCCGCTCAGTCCTTCTGGGACACTGATGATCGGATTGACTACGCCTGAGGACGCCAAGGCTCGTACCGTGGAATTCGACTCTGATGCATCGGATGCGGTTAGCGAACGGGATCGGTTCGTTCTGTTCACACCCGTGGCGTTAGACAAACCGGCTCTAGGAAAGCATCAGATATTGATCGGCACCTCGGCGGAAGATATGCATCCGGTCCATACCTTTTATGTTACGCAGCAGGGATCTGCGCCGGATCTCAATTCAGCCCCGGCGCCAGCTCAAACTCCCTGAGCACTTCCTTGATGGCCGGTATCACCCAAGGGTCGAGCGGCTTGCACATATAAATGCGGTCGGGATCGTCGCTGTCCCGACGCATCGTGCCCATGACCGGCACCACGGCGAATTCTTCGGGCTCCGAGAACGGCCCGAACGGCTCTATCTGGAAATGATACTGCGGGAACGAGCGCCCTAGCCTCTCCCGTATCCTGTCCTCCGCATACTCAACGGCTTTTCCCATTGCGCCTGGCGCGATGACGATGAACTGCGACACTTCCTGCATGGTGTTGTTCTCCTTTCGTTCTATTTGAAAGCAGAACGGATGGAAGGAGTCGAGTCACAACTTTATACGTTTTGCACGTACGATTATGCTTGCATCGTACGTTTTATGCGTATACGTTTATTCTCAACGGAGGCACGAAGACGGTTCGCCTGATCTGCCTCATCAACAGCGCATCGGCTCAAGCCTCACTGCGCAGAGAATGGAGAATGGGAATGCAGCGGATCGAAACCAAAGTCACTGATTGGGACCCGTGCAAGAACGGCCCTTGGTATCCGTCCCTGCCTCACGGCGGCTACGTCGCCTATCGCATCTGGCAGCAGTTTGATGGGCTTCGTTGGTTCCAGCGCCACGAGTGGAAGAACGCTGATGGCTCCACCGAAATGGAGGACTGGATCAAGGGCGTATCTGGCTGGTGCACGAGCGCAAAGCCCGCCGACCTGTATGACAATCAAAACCCAATCAAATCCGCAGCGTGACCTTACCCGGCTGCATCCAAACGGTGCAGCCCAGCAAGGCCAACTCCAACGGGAGAACCGATTATGTCCATTTTGTTCTACGCCGAGATCAAGGACGAGGAAACGGGAGCCCTGCTCATCCAAGACCTCGAATGCTTCATCGAGGCTTCCATTGAATATGGCAATGTCGTGATCTATGACATCCGGGTCAAAGACGCCACTGGTGTGACCCGCAGCCTTTACCACGGCACCGATCTTTCCCGCGCCATTGCTGCGCAGGTTCATGAACAAGCCCTAGCCGATGATGACTTCATAGACGCCGTTGGTGTCGAGCCTTGGGGTGTTGTCGAGCAGCAGCGCGAATTGGGGACGTGGTTCTGATGGCGAAGAAACTCACTTGGATTTGCGACGGCTGTGGCACCGAAAAGATCGTGCGCGATGGACGCACAGAGGATTGGCACACCATCACCGTCACACTTGAAGGTTTCAGGGGATACCCGGTCACTGACCATGGGAATTGGACAAAGGAATTCGAGCTTTGCCCAAACTGTCAGCGGTACCTTCACGAGATGGCTAACCCCCTCATGTGGCCACGGGAATCCATCGCCCTCGTGGACGAGGCGCAGAGCAAGGCAGCAGGGAAATGACATTCTTGTCCCAAGCCCAATCCCTATTCGCCAAGGGGGATAGAGAGGGCCTTACGGCCTTCATCCGCCACGAACAAGAGGCGCGGGAACGCGGTTGGTCCCAGACCCCCGCTCGCGACTTCAACAAGGCTTTCGACATGGAAGCCGAACTCAAGCGCAAGGAGACGGCAGCGTGACCGCCCTCTCCACCCTCAAGGGCGCTCTGGCCTTCATTGCCCTTTCCGCCCTCTACCTCTCCGCACTGTGGCCCTTACGCCATGACGGAGAATCCATAATCGAAGTTCTGATGAAGGTGATGTGAAATGAGACAGTACCCGATCGAACTGGAGGCCAAGGTTGCCGCTCAAAACCTTCTGGAGAGCGCAATCATCCTCAATGCCACCCTAGAAGGCTCTGAGCATTACCCGTACCGCCGCGAGGCGTTCGAGGAAGCCTTGGACAAGATGGAGCGTGTCCTGCGCATGCGCATCAAGGCCGCGAGCAAGAGGGCTGCGTGATGGCCGATTATCTCGCATTGGATGTTCGGCAGCTTGAGCGTGAAATCGGCTCTCTGCTCGAAGCGTATCCAGAACTGGCCGACGACGAAGAACTGCGCGCCGATGTGCTGGAGGGGGAAACCGACCTTGAGCATATCGCCAGCAGGATCGTTCGCCGCCGCAATCTGGCCCGCGCCAACGTCTCCGGCATCAAGGAAGTGATGGCCGACTTCAAGGAGCGGCAGGAGCGGTTCCAGCGGCAGGAGGATGCCATGAAGGCAATGCTTAAGCGCATCCTCTCTCTGGCTGGCACAGACAAGCTCACGCTGCCCGAGGCGACCATTTCCATCTCCAAGCCTCGCGAGAGCGTGGAAGTGCTGGACGTGGAAGCTCTCCCGCAGGGTTATTTCAAAACCATCCGCCAAGCCGACAAGACGGCCATCGGCGAAGCGCTAAAGGCGGGAGAGGCAATCCCCGGCGCTGCCTTGGTCTTGGGCGAGCCCGGACTGACGATAAGGAGCCGGTGATGTCTGGCGTAACGATTGAACAACTTCGCGACCTACACCGCCCCTTCCCTGCCGAGGCCATCCACTGGCGCGCGCAGATGGTGACGAAGGCTCGCCAGTCCGATGGCTATGCAGCCTTGGCGCTAGCCTATCTGGACGCCCGTGATGTGATGGACAGGCTGGATCAGGTCTGCACTCCCGCCAATTGGCAGAGCGAGCATTTCGACGCGGGCAATGGCCGGATGGGGTGCCGCATTGGCATCCTCATCAATGACGCTTGGGTCTGGAAGTCGGACGGCGCAGGAGACACGGACATCGAGGCCGAAAAGGGCGCGTTCTCCGGCGCTCTCAAGCGAGCAGCGGTATCTTGGGGCATCGGGCGATACCTCTACGACCTCGGAAACGTGTGGGTGCCGTGTGACGCATATGAGCAGGGCGGCAAACCGAAGTTCAAGAAGTTCGTGGCCGATCCTTGGGCGCACGTAAAGAACGCAGCCGCATTCCTTCCCAAGCCGAAAGCAGCGGACGCGAAATCCCACTTGGATGCGCTTCCGCAATCGAACGCCGCATAGAGATCAACCACAGCCAGGGCGCCCGCCGGGGAGTGATACCCCCATTGCGAACCCGGCGGGCGAGGGCTGGAAGAAGGGGTAGAGAAGATGGGACTGAAAGACAATCTTATCGCAGCCAAGGCGCTGATTGATACGCCCGAGAAGTGGGCGCACGAGGAAAGCCAGCGTGAGCACAATGGCGGATCATGCCTGTGCGCAATGGACGCTTGCGACAAGGCCATCGAGAAGCACGGCCTCATATACCAAGAGGGCTTTCGTATCCATCGAGCAATCGAAGAAGCCCTCCCAGCGAGCTTCACCGCTCGGGACGGAGCCACCGATGATCCTGTCGCGCAATTCAATGACCATCCTGACACCACCCACGCCGACATCATGGCGCTGTTCGATCGCGCCATAGCCGCTGCGGAGGATCACGCATGAGCCCCGCAAAGATCCACCTCCGACGCCGAATACCTCACCACCACTCAGCAGCGGATTCGGTCTGTAGGCCTCAATGCCGATCTATACGCCCGCATCCGAGAGGAGGTGGAGAGCGACCCGAGGTTTAAGGCAGCGCCAGAGCACATTCGGGATGAGATCACGTATGCGCTGGAAGGCCGGCGGGCGCAGATACAGAAGCTAGCGAGCGCGATATGAGCAAGGAAAAGCGCCCCTCGATCCTCGTTCGCAAGACCGCCCGTGGGTTGTCGCCAGTAACGGCCTATGACGCCGAACTGCTCTACGCGGCTGGAATGGGCGAGGAATTCGAGCTTAGCCCGATGACGAAACGAAGCAATCGCCAGTTGCGGACCTATTGGCTGGCCCTCAAGCGCGTCTGCGACACCACGGGACGCTGGCCGACGCCGGAACACCTGCACGACGAACTCAAGCTGGTGTGCGGCTTCAAGCGCAACGTGGTGGACATGCAAACTGGAGAGGTCGCCGTGGTGGTGGATTCCATCGCCTTCAACGCGATGACCCAGGACGAATTCCGGGTCTACATGGATCTGGCGATGGAGAAGCTTTCCGACGCAATCGGCTTCGACCCTCTCGCATTCTTGGAGGCAGCATGAAGCGCGATCCTAAAATGCAACCGATGGACACCGCCCCGAAAGACGGAAGCGTTATCGATCTGTGGAGCCCCACCTACGGCTGGGATCGGAATGTTTGGTGGGATGATGACGGCCCGGTGAATGGCGATGGATGGGTTACGATTTGCCCACGTCCGTTCACTGGCTGGAGAAGAGCGAGGCTCGCATGATCCGATCCCGCAAAATCCTTCGCCACGCCAAGGGCCAACCCTGCCAGCTACGGTTGCCGGGCATCTGCAACGGCAATCCCGAAACCACCGTCTGGTGCCATCTCAACGGTCACGGCAAGGGCATGGGGCTCAAGACCCATGATGTTCTCGGCTTCTTCGGCTGCTCTAACTGCCATGCAGCCTATGACCAGGGCAAAGGCCGTGCCGAGCTCATTCCGTCCGTTCTGGACGCTGTGTGCGCGTCGTGGGTGGTGCTGATCCGCGACGGCATCATCTTCGTCCCACAGGACGCGGAGAATCCCTCCCACGAGCGCCCAGTGAAGCCACGCAAGCCCAGGGGGGAGCGGGCGCCGATCCAATCACGAACCGAATGGCCATCTGGCCGGAAGATGCAATCGCGCCCCTTTCCGAAGCGGGCGGCACAGGAGCAATCATGACCGACGAAGAATTCAAAGGCGCAGCCGAGGCAACGGCGCACGATCACTTGCGTTCGATGCTGAGCCTTATGGCGCGCGGCGCAAGGATCAACCTTTCTGGCATTCCGGGCGATCCTACATTTCTGAGCTCGAACATATCCGGCGAAACGGCCCAGGAATTGGCGGCGCTGATTTCGGTTCAATTCGGCAGAGGCTACATGGCCGCTCTGGACGACGTGGAGTCGGACGCGAAAGCCGCTCTGCCCTCTGGGGTGAGGGAGACGGACGATCTGGCCGACAAACTCTGTCAGGCAATCACTCATTCGGGGGCGCTGATGTATCAGGAGGAGATCGTGGCGGTTCAAGACGTGATCCGCAAGACCCTCTCCGCCATCGAGCCCACCCAAGCACAGGGGGAGTGCGAAACGTGCGGCGGGACCGGAAATGAGGGGGTGAACTCGATCTGTCGAGATTGCGACGACCCCGCCCAAGCACCGCAGGGCGTAAGTCTGGATGGGCCAGAGCTTTGGGAAATCCTGTTCGGGGCGCTTCAAGGCGATGTGCCTGAAGCGCTGACCGACGATAAGCTGTCGGAGATTGCCGAGGCTATCAATTCAGCGTTTCTAGCCCCCTCACCCTCCCACGCCGAAACAGTCGCTCCCTACTCCGCTGCCCTCCGCATGATCCGTGATGCAGTGGGAGAGCTATTCGGTCCTGTCTCTGACCTTGAGAGCGAGGAGGCAGTGCTCTTACGCGGCCCAGAGCCTCACCATGAAGCGGAAGCGATTATTGCGGGGATGCAGAGGGTGGCCAAGCGAATGGATGAGGTAATCGACGCATTGAAGCCCAGCGCAGAAACCAAGGCCGCGTACACCGGAGAATTTTCGTTTCCGCTTGAATACGTCGATGATGACGGGAATAGCGCGACCACGAGGGTCCAGGTGCCGTGGACAACAATCAAGGAAATCATGGCCGCAATCCGCGCCCGCGCCGCCCTTCACCCCGAAAGGGAGGGATAAGGGGATGAGGAAGCTGACGACGGCGCAAATGCATACGTTAAAGCTGCTCGCGATCTCCGATGCGTCTGCCTACGGGATGGGTGTGGGCTTGGGCACTCTGAACGCCCTATCACTGAAGGGAATGGCGCGGATTATCCCGCAACCGGGGAACATGGCGTTCCCGCGTAACGCCATGTGGGCGATCACCCCCGCCGGCCGCGCTGCCCTAAAGGAGCGCTCCAATGAAGCCTGAGTGGTGCCCGCAGGACGTGTGGGAGGTCGCAGACGATCTCGTCGAGAACTACGGTTTCCATGACGTTCGTGAGCAGACCAACGTTACAGATGTCTGGGCTGTAGAGGACGACCTGCATCGCCAAGCCATCGCCCGCGCCCTCCTCGAAGCAGAGCAGCGCGGCAGGCGGATGGGGATGGAGGAAGGGGCAAAGGTGGCAGCGGCGATGCCGGGCTACATGCAGCCTCGTGATGCAGCCGACGTCATCCGCGCCAAGCTTGACGAGGTGCAGAAGTGAGCTTGCCCCTCCCCGCTCGCCGCCTTTTGACCGCGCAGGAAGCTGCGCAGTATCTTGGCCTTAAGTCACCCAATACCCTCAAGGCGCACGTTCGCATCGCCCCTGTGAAGATCGGGGATTCTGTGCGTTACGATGTACGCGACCTTGACCGATGGGTGGACGCAAGAACCCAATCCCGCCCCATCACGGCAGATGATTGGCTGGGGAAACTCGATGAGGATCAAGGTGAAGGGCGTCAAGCGCTATCGTGATCGTCACGGGAAGGTCCGGCTTTATCACCGCAAGAGCGGAGTGGCGATCAACCCCGAGTTATCTGGAGCCGAGATCGCGGCCGAAGTCGCTCGCCTCGATAAGCTTCACGCACCAGTCGAAGCGAAGACAGGAACCTTGGCCGGCCTACTCGAAAGCTACAAGAAGTCTCCGCTATTCACGGATCTAGCTGATAGAACGAAGGCCGACTACCACAAGTGCATGGACTACCTTAAGCCGCTGTCTGGCACGCCGCTTCACCTCATGGACACGGCGTTCATGGCAAAGCTCCGCGATAAGGCCGTGAAGGCCAAACGGGCGGGTTTCACTAACCACATGATGGCCATGCTTTCGAGCGCATTCCGGCATGGGGCGGAATATGGGTTAGTTGACAAGAACCCGGTCGCCGGTCTTGCCAAAGCGCGCATTGCATCCGACCGGAAGCGCGAAAACCGCCCATGGAGCCTGTCTGAGCGCGACAACGTTCTGGCCGCAGCGCCGGCGCATTTGCGTCTACCCTTGGCCTTGGCCCGATATCTCGGGATGCGCCGAGGCGACATTTTGAAATTGCCCCAGTCGGCCTATAAGGGCGGATTTCTATCGTTCCGCACCAGCAAGACCGGCAAGACAATGAAGCTGCCGGTTGTGGGGAAACTTCGCGCCATACTGGACGAGGCGATTGAAGGCGCACCGCAGGGCGATGCCGTCATGCTGTGCCTGAATTCATATGGGGAGGGCTGGTCTGAGGCAGGGTTCACCGCGTCTCAGCGAAAGTTCTTCGCCAAATGCATTGAGCGGGGATTGGCCGAGCCAGGAATAACGCTTCACGGTCTGCGCCATTCAGTGGCCACGGACCTTCGTGGGCTCGGGTATTCCTTGGACCAGATCAAGGATTATGTTGGCCATGAGAACTGGAAAATGACCGAGCACTATGCATCGAACGCGGATGCAAATGGGGTCTTGATCGACATGGCGAATATGCTACAAGGCGGCACCAAACGGGAACGCGGTTTGTCTAACCGCCCTCGCAAAAGTGTCTAACCACAAACTACCGCTCGGGTAAGGCACTGAAACAAAAGGCTTTTGGGGAATAGGTTAACGGTAGACCCACGGACTCTGACTCCGTTAGTCCTGGTTCGAATCCAGGTTCCCCAGCCAACCACTTTTTGCCTTAAATAGCGACTTGCCGGATCGCGGCAGCAGGGTCCATTGACCCTTTGGTTAGCGCGCAGCGGCAGGCGCGGTGTCATGCCCTGAACCATCGCGTTGGAACTCATGCGCCTATTTGGAGTATCGGTCCCGCAACTACATACGACCGTGCGATAACCTTTAGGATGTAGCGGAGATGGCCGCCGACCGGCCAATCTCGCTGAGAGGCGGCGTCGCGGTCATTGACAATTCAGGCCATCTGCGTCCGGTGTTTAGGCATCCCCGGCTGGTCCCAATCGCGGCGGCGCCATTGCAGGGCACCCACTATCCCGATCAGCAGGAGCGCCGGAATATAGGTCAGCTCGTTCGCCGGACTGTTGGGATCCCTCACGAAAACGCGGCTGATCGTCTGGCCTACCTCGATGCCGAGACTTTCGGCCTGGCTTCCGAACGCGGCTCCCAGCACCTGCACGCTGTCGCCGACAGGGGCGATCTGTATGCCGACCGCGGCCAGCCGCTCGGCCCCCGAACCGGGTTCGCCCATCGGCAGCCGCATGACGCGGGTTTCTTCGGCACCGGTAATGATATCCACCCCAACCACCTCGATCCGCAGGAACTCGTCCTCGGGCACCTGCTCGGCAAGCTCGAGCACCCGGCTGCCGTCCACGGGCATGTATTCGGGGACGATCCTGTCCATGAACCAGCCCGGCTGGAACAGCATGGCCGCCGCAACGAGCAGGATGGCCGATTCCCAGATGCGCGAGCGCGTGATGAAGATCTGCTGGGTCACGGAGACGAACATCAGCATCCCCAGCAGCGCGGCCAGGACCACCATGGCCAGTTGGAACCAGTTGTCGATCCCGATCAGCAGCAATTGGTGATTGAAGATGAACAGGAGCGGCAGGATGGCCGTGCGCATTTCGTAGCGGAAAGCCTGCACGCCGGTGCGCACCGGGTCGGCGCGGCTGATCGCCGAGGCAGCGAAGGAGGCTAGCCCCACAGGCGGAGTCACGTCTGCCATGAGCCCGAAATAGAAGACATAGAGATGCACCGCGACAAGCGCCACCGCCACCCCGTTCAACGTGGCCACGTCGACGATCACCGGCGCGATCAGCGTCGCGACAACGACATAGTTGGCCGTGGTGGGCATGCCCAGGCCCAGGATCATGCAGATCAGTGCGGTCAGCAGCAGCATCACGATCAGGTTGCCGGCCGAAATGGCGATGACGATCTCGGTCAGCACGAGCCCCACCCCTGTGAGCGACACCGTGCCGACGATGATGCCGGCAGCCGCGGTGGCGATGGCAATGCCGATCATGTTGCGCGCGCCCGTGACGAGCCCATCAAAGAGGTCGTCGAACCCCTCGCGGAACCGTGTCACCACGTCTCCGGCGCCACGGAACAGTGCGATCAGCGGCTTTTGGGTGACGACCAAGAAGATGAGGGCCATCGTGCCGTAGAAGGCCGAGAGGCCCGGAGACAATTCCTCTACCATTAGGCACCAGACGAGGATGAACACCGGCATCAGATAGTGGATACCCGTCGGAGCGACTTTGGCCGTGTCGGGCAGCACGACGTTGGAGTCGTTGGGATCGTCGAGTTCTAAATCGGGAAACCGCGAGCGGATTGCTACCGAACCGACATAAATGCCGAGGGCTCCCAAACCCGCCGCCCATGTGGATGCGGGACCGAAAACGTCACGGGTCCAGCCCAGCCCAACGCCCACGAGCCAGCAGAAGATCACAAAACCCGCCGCGGTCATGCCGAACAGGGCCGCGCTCATCAGGGGCGAGCGGTGAGATTCGCGTGGGAGGCCTTTGAGACTAGCCTTCCGGGCCTCGATGTCGACCACGTAGAACAGGGAGAGATAGGTCAAAAGGGCCGGCACGATGGCATGCTGCACCACCTGGCTGTAGGAGATGCCGACATATTCGGCAATCAGGAACGCAGCCGCACCCATGACCGGTGGCATGATCTGGCCATTGACCGATGCCGAAACCTCAATGGCGCCGGCTTTCACAGGCGGGTAGCCGACCCGCTTCATAAGCGGAATGGTGAATGTCCCGGTGGTTACGACATTGGCCACCGATGACCCGGAAATCAGCCCGGTTGCGCCCGAGCCCAGCACCGCGGCCTTGGCCGGACCGCCGCGGAAGTGCCCCAGCAGCGCGAAGGCGACCTTGATGAAATAGTTGCCGGCGCCGGCTTTTTCCAAAAGCGAGCCGAACAGCACGAAAAGGAACACGAACGAGGTCGAAACGCCCAGGGCGACGCCGAAAACGCCTTCAGTCGTCAGCCAGTATTGCGTGGCCGCGCGGGGTATCGAGGCGCCCCGATGGGCGAAAAGGTCGGGCATATAGGGCCCGAAAAAGGCATAGGCCAGAAAGACCATGGCCACGATCGGCAGCGCCAGTCCGAGCGAACGCCGCGCAGCCTCGAGCAGCACGACCACGCCGGCGACGCCCACCGCCACGTCCAAAGTGGTCGGTAGGCCTGGCCGTGCCGCCAAGGCGTCCTGAAACACAAAGAGGTAGAGGGCGCACGCGGCACCAAGAAGCGCCAATATCCAGTCCTGGATCGGGATCGTATGGCGTGGCGATGATTTGAAGGCAGGGTAGGCAGAAAATACCAGAACCAGCGCGAAGGCGAGATGAATGGCCCGGGCCTCGCTGGCGTTGAAGACGCCGAAGCCGAACGAATAGGGGAGCGGCGAAGCATACCAGAGCTGAAACAGGCTCCACGCCAGGGGGACGAGCACGAGCAGCCAGCGGGCAAAGCGGCCGTCCGGCTTGCGCCCGCCCAAATCGGCCTCGGCCACCAATTGAGTGGCGGCCGAAAGATCGCCCCGGTCTTCTTCCGGCCGGGCGGTGCTGTCACTGGTCATGAAAAGCCTGTTCGCAGGTGGAGGACAGTGGGATGGCCCGGCAAGAGCGGGCCACCGAAGTCGGGTCGGACTACAACCAGCCCTGTTCCTGGTAATACTGCTCCGCGCCCGGATGCAGCGGAGCTTCGAGACCGTCGACGATCATGTTTTCGGGCTCCAGATTGGCCAGGGCAGGATGCAGCGCCTTGAAGGCGTCGAAGTTCTCGAACACCGAACTGACCAGGGCGTATACCGCCTCATCGGGCGTATCGGCGCTCACCGCAAGTGCGGCCAGCACGCCGAATGTTTCGACATCCTCGTCGTTGTTGGCATAGGTGCCACCCGGAATGGTCGCCTTGGCATAGAAGGGCCGATCCTCGATAATACCGTCGATGGCCTCCCCGCTTATCGGCACGATTTGGGCCTCACAGGTGGTCGTCGGATCGGCGATGTTCGCCGAGGGGTGGCCCACTGCATAAAAGAAGGCGTCAATCTGGTTATCGCACAGGGCGGGACCGTGTTCGTCAGGCCGCAGTTCCGAGACCAGCGCGAAATCCTCGCGGCTCATATCCATCGCTTCGAGGATGATATCGATCGAAGTCTGCGTACCCGAGCCGGGTGCACCGACGTTGACCCGCTTGCCGGCGAGATCGGTGAAGCTCTCGATGCCAGCGTCGGGGCGCGCTACCAGGGTGAAAGGTTCCGGATGCAGGGAAAAGACTGCGCGCAGATTTTCCTGGGGACCGGCACCGGCAAAATCCTGCTCGCCGTTGACGGCATAAGAAAGCACATCGGTCTGCGACACGCCGAACGTCAGTTCTCCCGTGCCGATGGCGTTGAGGTTATAGACCGAGGCGGCCGTGGATTCGACCGAACAGCGGAAACCATGTTCGGCGCGCGTTTCGTTCATGAGCCGGCAGATCGCGCCGCCCACCGGATAATAGACGCCGGTAACGCCCCCGGTTCCGATCGTGACGAATTGATCCTGAGCCTGGGCAGCGCCCGCACCCGCCAGAACCGTGGCGGTCATGAGGCCGAGAAGCTTTCGATTCATTGCGTTTCCTTCCTTGTTCTGGAGCGCCTTGTGATCGGCCGCCATTGCCGCGGCACGTCCGGCACCCTAAGGATCGGTATTAAGGACAAGAATGCGCTCAAGAGCAAGTTCGGGAACCGGACGATCGTCGGCTTTGTCCACCGGCGGCCAAAGAGCCATGTAAAACGAGGTCATCGAGATGAAGATCATTATCATCGGCGCGGGCGTGGTGGGTCTTGCCACGGCATGGCGCCTCCAGCGGGATGGCCACCACGTCACTGTAATTGACCGCGATTCGGGCCCGGGACTCGGTACAAGCTATGCCAATGGCGCACAGCTAAGCTATTCGTACGTCGCCCCACTGGCCGACCCCTCGGTATGGGCCCAGTTGCCGCGCTTCCTCACCGATCGTGGCTCGCCGGTGCAGTTCCGGCCAGGGTTTGATCCGTTTCAATATCGCTGGTTGCTGCAATTTCTTGCTGCGTGCACTAAGCGGCAAGCGTTCGAAACCGTCGATAGGCTGGGCGAGTTGGCCGCATTGAGCCGTCGGGTGCTGCACGGCTCTCCCGAGTTGATGGCAGGGCAGCTTCACTGGACAGCCAGCGGCAAGCTGGTGGTTTACAGTTCTGAAAAGAGCTACGCGTCGGCGCGGAAACTGGCGGATCGCCAAATGGCCAGCGGCACGGAAAAGCGGGTACTGGACCGCGATGAATGTCTCGAACTCGAGCCTGCCCTCGCTTCGATTGCGGATCGACTTGTGGGAGGCGTCTTCGCACCCGATGACGAAACAGCCGATGCGTATCTGATGTGCCGGCGCCTGGAGCAGTTGATGCTGGAAAGCGCCAACCCGCCGCTCTTCCTCTACGAAACCGCTGTCACCGATTTCCGGCGCAAAGGCCGCGCGATCGAGGCCATCGAGACCGATCGATGTTCGTATACGGCCGATCTGGTCGTGCTGGCCGCGGGCGCCGGCGCAAGGACGCTGGGGCAGCGCCTCGGGCTCGATCTGCCGATCTATCCCATCAAGGGCTATTCCCTGTCCGTGCCCGTCGCGCGCGAAGCGGCCGCGCCTCGAGTCAGCGTGACGGATGCGGCGCGCAAGATCGTTCTGGCACGGCTCGGCAATTCGCTCCGTCTTGCCGGAGCGGCCGACATCGTCGGCTACAATCTCGATATCGATCCTCGCCGAACGAATAAGCTGATCGCCGACGCGATAAGCGATTTCCCGGAGGCGGCGGATTGGCAAAAGGCTGAACTGTGGGCAGGGCTCCGACCGGCAACGCCCACCGGTCAACCTATTGTTGGCAGCACGCCTGTCGACAATCTTTTGGTCAACGTCGGACATGGCGCGCTGGGGTTCACCCTTGCACTCGGCACGGCTCAACGTCTCGCGGACCTGATCGCCGGTTCGGCAGGGAGGTTTCGCTCGGCTGCATCGCCCTAGGCAGCGCTCTTGGCGACCAGCCCCGCCTATGGTTCGCACTCTTTTACACAAGCGATCTATTCGGAACCATCCGAGCCGGCAGTCGTTCAAGAAAGTTATCAATCCCTCCAGCCCCGGTGATCCCAGGGTGCCGCCGCCAGCTGTAGGACAACCGTCACGTAGGGGCATTTTGTCGAACGTAGAAGAATTCCCAATCGAAGCCCGCCGGACAACGGAATACGAGGCGCTCATGTCGGCGGCATCGAGTGTGCTCAATGCAATTCCAGGTGCCGTCTATTTGTGCGACCACGAAGGTTGGCTGGTCCGCTACAATGACGACGCAGCCCGGATTTGGGGTAGGACGCCGGCTCTTGGAGTGGAACGGGAGCGCTTTTGCGGTTCGCATGCCCTGTTCCTGCCGGACGGCACGCCATTGGCACACGACGTCTGCCCGATGGCCAAGGCCGTATATGAGGGTGCTGAAGCGCACAATACAGAAGTCGTTATCGAGCGGCCGGACGGATCACGCCGCACAGTGTTGGTGAACATTCGCGCGTTGAAAGGTCCTAAGGGGGAAATCCAGGGCGCGATCAATTGCTTCCAGGACATTTCTTCCCAAAAGGTGATGGAAGAAGAACTTCGGCACAAGAACGCCGATCTCGAAGATTTTTTCGAGAACAGCGCGATCGCCCTCCATATAGTGGGACGGGACGGGATCATTCTGCGGGCCAACAAGGCCGAACTCGAGCTCCTAGGCTATACCGCCCAAGAATATATCGGGCGGCATATTGCGGAATTCCACGCGGATGCGGAGGTCATAGGCAATATCCTCAGCCGGCTTGGCAGAGGTGAGCGGCTTGACCGCTATCCGGCCCGCCTTCGCGCCAAGGACGGCTCGATAAGGCATGTTCTCATCACCTCCAACAGCCGCCTCGAAGATGGAGAATTCGTCAACACGCGCTGCTTTACAACCGACGTCACGAACCTGCACGAAGCCGAAGTGGGGCGCCGCGAGAGCGAAGAGCGCTTAGCGGCCACCTACGAAGCCGCAACCATCGGAATCGCCGAAGCGGACGCTTCAGGACGCCTTCTCCGGGTCAACGACGCGCTTTGCCGGATGCTCGGGCTTTCGCGCGACAAACTGCTTACCATGTCGTTCTACGATTACACGCACAAGGACGATCGCGAGCGGGATGCCGCGTCCTACGCGCGCCAGACACGAGGAGAACTGGACAGCTACGTGCTGCGCAAGCGAGCGACCCGGGGTGACGGGAGGACAATCTATCTCGACATCCACAGCTCTTCCGTGCGGGGCGAGGACGGAGAGTTCCGTTATGGCGTGCGAGTCATTCAGGACGTTACCGCCGTCAAACAGATGGAAGACCAGATACGCTCCAGCGAGCAGCATCTTCGCGTTCTTCTCGAGGCGCTTCCCGCTGCGGTGTACACAACCGATGCGGAAGGGCGCATCACGTTCTACAACAAGGCGGCCGTCGAAATGTCCGGGCGCACGCCCGAGCCGGGCGATATGTGGTGCGTGACATGGCGCCTGTTCAATACTGACGGTACGCCGCTTCCGCACGATCAGTGCCCCATGGCGATCGCGCTCAAGGAGAACCGGCCGGTCCGAGGAGCGGAAGCCGTCGCCGAGCGGCCCGATGGAACTCGTGTCCCCTTCATTCCCTATCCCACGCCCCTGCACGACGAAGAGGGCAATCTGGTGGGCGCGGTCAACATGCTCGTCGACATTACCGAACGCAAGCAAGCCGAAAGCAGGCAGAAGACGTTAATCGACGAGCTCAATCACAGGGTCAAGAACACCCTCGCTACCGTACGGTCACTGACAGCACAGACCATCAGGCACGCCGACAATCTCGATGATTTCCTGGTTCGGTTCGAAGCCCGGCTGTTGGCGCTTGCGCGCGCGCACGACCTGCTGACGCGACGGCACTGGGAGGATGCGCCGCTCGAGTCGCTCGCCAGGGACGTATTGACCCCGCTTGCCGGCGAGGCTGCCGGCCGGGTGATGCTCAACGGGCCATCTATTGAGCTCACCTCTCGCGAGGCCCTGAGCTTGACCATGGCGCTTGCCGAACTCGGTACCAATGCCATCAAATATGGCGCGCTGTCCTCTGAAACCGGGTCTCTAACGCTCAACTGGCACCTGCAAGGCGCAGCAGGTTCACACTCGAGATTGATCCTCGAATGGCAGGAGCGTGGAGGGCCTGTCGTTAAACCGCCAACCCGGCGGGGCTTCGGGACGAGGCTTATGGAGGGTTGCATAGAACACGATCTGCGCGGCGAGTTCGATTTGGTTTTTTACCCGGAAGGCGTCTTCTGCTCCATCTCGATCCCCATCTGGGTGGAGCCGGCATGACGGTATTCACCGACGTCAAGGTGCTGATCGTAGAGGACGAGTTCACCGTCGCCATGATGATCGAAGATGCGCTGGCAGAGCTCGGGTGCAGGATTGTCTCGTCTTCATCTCGCGTTCCACATGCCTGCGAGATTGCGGAGACCGCCGACATCGACGTTGCGGTGCTCGACGTCAATGTGGCAGGGCAGCCGGTTTTTCCTGTGGCCGAGATCCTTAGGCGGCGTCGTGTTCCGATGCTTTTTAGCACCGGATATGGCGTTGCGGCACTGCCGCCTGCGTTTTCCAGTCATCCCGTTCTGAGCAAACCCTTTTCAGACCGAGAGCTGCAACAAGCCCTCACCCTTTGCATCACGGCCAATTCGGCAGCCAATGCAGGCGGTGTATGACGGCACCCCCACCCCGTGTCGAACGAGTTCGCCCGGGGCTATTTGGTTGGTCCGCTCCGGAAGCCGGATCGGTGTCAGATTTCTGCCGGCGTAAACGCCGGCAGAAATCCTACGGCCGTGTGAAGCAAACGCCGCTTTCGCCGGGAAACAACTCCGGAAGGATCCCGATCGCGTAGTCGCGGATCAGCCGGTCGACATGCACATAATTGGTTGCGCCGCACTCGGCATAATTCTCGTCGGTTCCGGTGAGGTAGTTGCCCTGGGCTAGCGCGGGAAAGCTCTGGTAGCGGGTGTCGGTGGCGATCGTCTCGACGTTCACCGCCTGCTCGTAATAGAGGATGAAGAAGTCGGCATTGGCGGCCCGGCCGAGCGAGGTTTCAAAATCGAAGGTCATTCCATTGCCAGCGTCATTGCCTTCGGCAAAGGGATTGTTGACCCCGAGCGTCTCCAGGATCTGCCCGTTGAGCGAGCGTGGCCCGTGAGCATACATGAAGGTGCAGCCGCGCTGCTCGCCGATACAGGCATAAGCTGCGCTGAAATCCGAAGGCAGTTGATTTTCCACCCTGTCCGCCACCTCCTGGTACCGCTCTTCGATCGCATCGAAATGCTCGTTGGCGTACCCTTCGAGATTATAAAAAGCTGAGAGGAATTTGAGCCATTCGGATGACCCGAGCGGGGTGGGCTCGATCCGGTTCGACACCATGACCGCCGGCAGGCCCCGATCCCGCGCGTCGGCCACTTCGCTGTAGCCGGGACCATATCCCGCCATGACCAGGATATCGGCCTCCAACCCAAGCGCGGTTTCAAAGTCGATGCCGCTCGATCCGAGATTTTGCGGATCGTTCGCGGCATCGAGCACCCTCCCGAACCAATGGTCGCTCTGTGCCGAGTTGATCATCCCATTGGAAACCCCGACGATGGTACCCAGCGCGTCGATCTCGTCGAGCATGGCAAGCCCGTTATTGTGCGTAATCATGGTTCGGTCGACGGGAATATCGACCACAAGCGCACCCTCGAGTTCCCCCGTGAGGTCCGGCTCGGGCGTGCCACACTGCACCAGCACGTAGGCCAGATCGGCTGCGTCGGGGAATTCCGAGTTCGGAACGGTCAGCAGCTTGTAGTTGTTGTGGTAGGAGATCGACCAGAACGCTGAATGGCGCGGTTCCACCTTTTCGGGGAAATAGTCGGTGGACGGATCGAACGCCTCGACACATGCGGCGGCCCCTCCCCCCTCTTGCGCGGCAACGGGCAGGCTCAGGCCCAAGAACAGGGCGGCACCGGCGATCGTGACAAATCCAGTTTTCATGTTCTTTCTCCTCAATCCCGCTCCAGCCACCTATTGCGAAGGCGCCTTGAAGCAGACGCCCTCCTCGCCGGGGAACAATTCGGGCAGCACGCCGATCGCATAGTCGCGGATCAGCCGGTCGACGCGGACATAGGTCACCGCGTTGCATTCGTGGTAATTGTCGACCGTGGAAATGATGTAGTTTCCCGAAGCCAGGGCCGGCACGTTCTGGTAGCGCGGATCGCTGGCCAGCGCCTCGGGCGAGGCCACGTAATAGATGATGAAGAAATCGGTATCCTGCACACGGCCCAACGCGGCCTCATAATCGAAGTCCATGCCGTTTGGCCGGTCATTTCCCTCGGCAAAGGGGTTTTTCACCCCCATTAGCTGAAGGATCTGCCCGTTGAGCGTGTTGTCGCCATGGGCGAACATGAAGCCGCAGCCGCCCTCTTCGCCAAGGCAGGCATAGCCGACCTCATAATCGTCGAGGCGTCCGGCGGCCTCCTGCGCGATGGAGGTATAGTCGGTGCTGATCGTCTCGAAGACGGCGTTGGCCTGGGCTTCCTCATTGTAGAAAGCGGCAATGAATTTGAGCCATTCGGATGAGCCGAGCGGGGTTGGCTCGGTGCGGTTGGAAACCATGATCGCCGGCAGCCCCCGCTCGCTCACCGTGGTCACTTCATTATAGCCTGGGCCATAGCCGGCCATGAAGATGACATCGGGTTCGAGCGCCAGCGTGGTTTCGAAATCGAGATCGGATTCCGAACCAACATCGACAGGGCTCCCGGCCGCGGCGACAAGTTCGGAATACCAGGCATCGCCTTCAGCGTAGCCGAGATAGTTTCGCGTCAGTCCCACGATAGTGGGCACCTGCCCGATCTCGTCGATCATGGCCAGGGCATTGCGGTGCGTGACGACGGCCCTCTCGATCGGCACCTCGACCAGCAGCGCGCCTTCGAGGTCGCCCGTCAGCTCGGGCGCCGGCGTTCCACACTGCACGAGCACGTAGGACAGGCTTCCTCCCGAGGAGTCTTCGGTATCGGCAACCGTCAGCACCTTGTAGTTGCCGTGATAAGACGCTTCCCAGAATTGGGAATGGTCCGATGCAACCTTGTCGGCGAAATAGTCCGCCTCCGGATCGAAATCCTCCACACATGTGGACGATTGCTGGCCCGAGCCCTCTTGGGCAACGGCATGAGGGATTGCTGTCAGCGCCGCCAAGGCGACGACTGCCCATGTCCATTTCTGCATCAGATCAGTCTCCCGCCCCTATCGGCATTGGTCGCTCGGCCAAAAGCCGCAGATGGGCGACCAGGCTTTCGAAATCATTGCCTCCACACGTCTGGCCATTGGCGTCCAGCCGCCAGGCCACGCCCTTATCCGCCAGCGTTTCGACGGAGAGGCTGTGGTGCGCGCGCACATCTTGCCCGACCGGGACGCAGCCGGCGCGCTCCACGGCGCGGGCGGCCCAGTGGGACGATACCCCTGCCCCCGACACGGCAATCCTTGGCCCACCCTCATCGGCTGTAACGATGAAGGTTCCCACCTGATGGTCGAACGAAATGCCGCGGCCGGCATAGGCGCGGGCGATCGAACCATTATGGGCGAGATCTTCCGGGCATCCGGTCTCGAACGCCCCGTCCCCATGCACCAGCCAGATCTGATCGGCGGTGCGCAGCGCGAGTTCGAGGTCATGCGTGGACATCAGGATCGCAAGTCCTGTTTCGTCCACCAGGCGCCGAAGCAGCGCTGTCAATTCGACCCGCCGCGTCAGATCGAGAAACGCAGTGGGCTCGTCCAGCACGAGGATGGAGGGCCGCTGCGCCAGCGCCCTGGCAATCATGACGCGCTGGCGCTCGCCGTCGGACAGCTCGACCACCTGCCGGTCGGCCAGCATCCGCGCTCCGGCGGCGTCGAGCGCCCATTCCACCGTGTCGCGGTCTTCCTGTTCCATCGCCGCGAACCAGCCCATGTAGGGCGCGCGCCCCAGGCCGACCAGCGCGCGCACCGACATCAGCCCGACGTCGACGCGGTCGGTCAGCACCACGCTCAGCCGTTGAGCACGCTCGCGGGCGGACATGCGGGCCAGGTCAACCCCGTCGAGCATGACCCGCCCGGCGAGCGGCCGCTGGCTTCCCACGAGGCTGCGGAGCAAGGTGGATTTACCGGCGCCGTTCGGCCCGAGAAGAAAGGCGAACTGCCCCTGTCTCAAGGTAGCGTCGATGCCGGTGAGCACGTTGGCCGGGCGGCCCCGCGCGCCACGATATCCGACAGTGAGATCGATCGCCTCGATCACCGGCCGGTCTGCCTGATGATCGGCCCTGATTTCCGATAACGCGTTCATGACGGCACCTGCCCGGCCTCGCGGCGACGCCGCAGCAACACCCAGAGGACGACCGGCGCGCCCACGAAGGCGGTGACCGAATTGAGCGGAAGCGAGACGTTGGTCAGCCCGTTGCCTCCCGCCACGTATTCGGCCAACAGCACGAGCAGCGCACCGACCAGTGCGGAACCGGGCAGCACGACGAAGTGATTGGAGTCGCGCAAAATGCCCCTGACCAGATGCGGGGCCGCCAGCCCCACAAAGCCGATGGCGCCGCAATAGGCGGTGACCACGCCGGCCAGGATGGCGACGATGGCGAGCGCGCTGAACTGGATGGGTCGCACCTTGATCCCCATGGTCGCGGCGTAGTTCTCGCCCAACAGCAGGATGTTCATCGATTTGGCGAGCAACACCGAAGCGAGAATGACGGCGATGCAAGCCGGGGCGACGATCTGCAGGTCGTGCCAGCTCACGTCGCGAACCGTGCCGCGTGTGAAAGAGGCAAGCCCCTGCAGCCGCTCGGGATCGGCATAATAAACGAGCACATCGACCAGCGCGCCCGAGAGAAAGCCGAACATGACGCCGACGATCAGCACGGTCGTCGGATTGCCGACCCGGCGCGCGAACGCCAGCGCAAGCACCAGCACCAGTCCCGCGCCCGCCACTGCGGCGCCCGTTACGCCGAGCTGACGAACGATGGTCAGCCCCGAGAGCCAGCCGGTGGTCGATGTCCCCAGGATCACGATGGCTGCTCCGAGCACCGCACCTGAACTGACCCCAAGCACGAAAGGATCGGCAAGGGGATTGCGGAACAGCGTCTGCATCAGCGCTCCGCCCACCCCCAGCGCGGCCCCGGCAAATACGGCGGTTATGGCCTTGGGCAGACGCGCATCCATCACGATGACGCGGTGAATGTCCCGGCTTCCTTCGCCGCCGAGCAGGATTTGCGTCACCTCCCCGATGGGGATGAACACGGTCCCCCGCGCGAGCAAAATCAAAAAACCGAAAGCCACCAAGGCGACGAAGGCGGAGAAACTGACCAGTACGCGGCTCGGCCGGGCTCCCGCCGGCATTCTTGCGGTCAATGTCGACATCTGCTCCCTCCCCTAGGCAATCGCCGCTTTGGCGGTGGTGGAAAAGAACAGATGCTCGGGCAGCGTCGTCTCCTCGACGATCACGGAGCGCACGAATTGGCGGACGGCTTCTCCATCGGGCAGCCGATACCATTCCCCTCGGGGATAGACGGCAACCATCGGTCCCTTGTTGCACGGAAACATGCAGCCCGTGCGGGTGGTCAGGCATTTGTGTCCGGCCTTTTGCCGGCTGATTTCCGATTTGAGCGCCACGACCATCGAGGCGGCATCGCGGTAGTGGCAGCGCGGCCCGGTACAAACCAGAATGTGGTGGGCGAAAGCTGGTGGCGTCTCCCAACCGGGCTTGCCCAGGCTGGTTTTGGCTGTTGTCGCAGGCTCGGCGGTAGCGACATTGTCGAGCGCGGACGCGGCCATGCGTTCGAGCAGATCGGTGGTTTCGAGCACCTCCCGTCCGATCGCTAGTTCAAGATCGTCCCGTCCCGTCAGTTCCAGCCAGTTCCCCACCGCGCCCGGCAGCCAGGCACGCATGGATTCGCTGAACGGCAGTCCGATTGGCTGGATCAATATGCGCCGGTGCGACCGTGCGACCAGCGCCTCGAGTGCATCGGGCAGGCTCGCGGAGCTTCCTTCCAGACGCACCAGCCTGGAAGGCACATTAACCGCCGCCTCCAACCGTGCGGCCATGGCTTTGAATCGCCCCGCGCTCAAATTGTGCTGTGAGATCGTAAAGAGAATGGCGTCAGGCTGCATCGCTATCCGCTCCCACAATGGGGCGGGCAGAACCGATCGGCCATTTCGACGAGCGAATGGTCATAGGTAGTTCTCTCCCGCCGAGGCACCTCGCTCGGCTCAAAGGTCGTGTCGTTCCGGCAGGTCTACTGGCTCCCGGCTCAAATGCCCGCCACCGCCTTCCCAGCCCGATGGGACCAGTGGCAGTTTGGCGACAGGCTCGCCGGTTACAGTTGCGAGGGCAGCCACGGAATTGGCCCCGATTGGGTCGTCCGCACCGTGTTCCCTTTTCATCCGATCGCGGCGTGTCGCCCTGATCGGAACCGTAACGCGCACACAATGGCAGCTTCGTCAGCAGCGCGCAAGCCGCTCGCGAAAGTGATCGAAATGCATTGGCGCCATGATGTTTCCTCCTCCATCAGAAAGCCGGAACCACAGCGGGATCAGGCTTTTAGCGCCCGTTCTTTCCAGCTTGGTCATCAGCCGATAGCAGAGAGTGTGCCGCAAGCCTTGACGGAAAACCTGCACATTCTTTTCCAGTTTTCTGTATGAAACTTGCACAGCCAATTCCAGTTTTCCCGCTGGAGCCCGCCCATAGCAAAAGGCACGGGCCGAGCCCGTGCCTTGCGATTGGCTGTTATTGCGGGACCTTGATCGGCTCGAGCGGAGCGACGATCTCGGCCCGGCGGCTTTCGAACCAGGGCGGCAGCATCAGGTTCTTGCCCAGCTCCTCGAGCGGCTCATCGGTTGTGAACCCGATATCGCATGTGGCGAATTCGGTCAGCACCCCTCCGGGCGAGCGGCAATAGACCGAGTGGAAGTAGTTCCGGTCCTTCTGCTCCGATGAGTCGGTGTAGCCGAGACCTTCGAGCCAATCCTTGAGGACCTTCTGGGTATCGTCGTTTTCGACCTGAAAGGCGACGTGGTGCACGGTGCCTTCGCCAAAGGTCCACGACCCTTGCGGCGTATCGGCGTCCTCACGCAGAATCACCGTCTTGCACGGGCCCCCGCCATTGATTTCGTACTGGTGGTAGTTGTCTTCCTGTCCGGTCTTTTCAAACCCCAGGGCATCGACGAGGTAGCTTTCCATCGAGGGGATTTCGCGCACGGACATCACGACGTTGTTGAATCCCTTGACCGAATTGGCTTCGGAGATCTCGTCGGTTGTCCACCCCTTGCGGGTGTCGCGATTGTCGCCGACCACTTCATAGCCCAGGCCCACGGGATCTTCGAAATAGATCCGGTCCTTGCCGAACAGGCGTTTGACGCCCGAATGCTTTACCCCATGGCGCTCGAGGTGCCGAGCCCAGAAGTCGAGGCTGTCTTCGCCCACGCTATAGGCGGTCACCGCGACCTGGCCTGTGCCCCTGCGCCCCTTGCGGCCGTCCTGGCGATAAGGAAAGGTGGTCATCACGGTGCCGATCTCGGCATCCGCATTGGCGTAGTAGAGGTGGTAGATCGGCACCTTGCCGTCAAACAGCACCGTCTGCTTGATCATCCGCTGGCCTACGACCTGCGTCAGGAAATCGATGTCCTCCTGAGCACCGCCCACGCACGATGTGACGTGATGGATGCCTTTCACGAGCTTATGTTCGTCGCGCATATTATACCTTTTCTGTACCGGACCATCGCCGGACGTCTCGCGATTGTCTCTTCCCAAACCGCCGCCAGGGCGGTCATCGAGCGGATGGACCCCCATCCTCGGAAAAGTTTAAGAGGCGGCGCGAGTGGGAACCTGCATAATCCGTTGCGAAATTCTGCACGAAACAAGCGGGCAATCGGATGCACACAAGCTATTGAAAATCAACAGTTTTTACGTTCACTTTCAATCCCGATCGGAGCGCTCCAGCCGCTTGCGCGTGGGGAAAAGGTGTATGTTGGTGGCCGAGGAAAACATCCCCCACAACCCTTTAGGCGCAAACAGCATCATGACGATGGCCAGGAGTCCCAGGAACATCAGGTACCATGGGCCGAAGGCCGAAAACCATGAGCGCAGCAGCACAAACACGATGGCGCCGATGATCGGCCCTTCGATCGTGCCCAGCCCGCCGATGACGACGATGAAGATCACATAAGCCGTCCAATCCATGACCGAGAACGCCGCATCGGGAGAAACGCGCGCCTGCTGCAGGAAATAGAGCGCCCCGATCAGCCCTGCGCCGAACGCGGCGAAAACATAGACGAGGAACTTGGTGCGGTTGATGTCGATCCCGACGCTTTCGGCGGCGATCTCGCCGTCCTTGATGGCCGAGAGCGCCAGTCCCAGGCGCGAGCGCAGCATGAGATAGGCCACGACCACGATCATCACCACCACGGCGAGAGCGCCCCAATAGATGACGATCTCCCGCGCTGCCGCCGCACGCGCGCCGAACAGCTCGGCGGCAAAATCGAGGCCGAACATCTCCGAGGTAGCGGCGCGCGGCAGCGCCGTGCCGCTGCCGCCGCCAAGAGCGGGCCAGATCGCGGCGATCAGGCGGAACACCTCGGCAACCACCCAGGTGACCACCGCGAAATATGCTCCCTGCAGCCGGAACACCACGAGCCCCACCGGAATGGACAGCAGGGCCACGAATACCGCCGAGATCAGCACCGACAACAGCGGATCGGCCCCCATCATGATCACCACGTAGAACATGCCATAGGCACCCACGCCGACGAACGCCTGCTGGCCCACCGAGATGAGCCCCGCATAGCCCGCCAGGAGATTCCAGCACTGGGCGAGCCCGATCAGCATCAGGATCAGGATCAGGTCCTGAAGCAAGGCGCGTTCGACGAAAGCGGGAGCCGCGAAAAGGACCAGGACGATAAGCCCCATGACGATCATGCCGATCCTGGACACTTTCGTATCGACGACGACACGATAATTACCCTTGGCCGCACCAAGGGCATCCTTGGCGTGAACCTCCCTCAGGCCCGTGTTTGCGATGGTGGTGCTATCTGTTTGTGAACTCATGGTGTGCCGCGCACCCTATTGTTTGGGGAACAGACCGCGCGGCCTGACCAGGATGATCAACAAGAAGACGATGTGGCCGACCAGGATCTGGTACTGGGGATGGATCGCGGCGCCGATGGCTTGGGACACGCCCAGAATGACTCCCCCCGCCAATGTGCCCCACAAACTGCCCAGCCCGCCGATCACCACGGCTTCGAAAGCGAACAGCAGCCGCGCCGGCCCCTGCGACGGATCGAAATTGGAGCGCGCGCCCATGAAGAATGCGGCAATCGCGATCACGATGAATGCCAGTCCCATGGCGATGGCGAAGACCTTGTGAGGATTGATACCCACGATCTGCACATAGGTGCGGTTGTCGGAGGTGGCGCGCAGCTTGCGCCCCAGCGCGGTCATGTAGAACAGCGCCGAAAGCCCGCCGATCACCGCGACGGCGGCCGCGAACGTGAACAACGGCATCACCCCAAGGCTGATGCCGCCGACCGTGAGCGACGCCGATTCGATCCCGCCCAGGCTCAGCCGCCGGCTATTGGCGGTGAACGCTTCCAAAAGACCGTTCTGGATGATGATCTGCAGCCCAAAGGTGACCAAAAGCGGCACCAGCAGGTTTTCTTCCACGGTGCGGTTGAGGATCACCCGCTGCAGCGCCCAGCCCAGGGCGAACAGGAAAGGCAGCGCGATCAGCATGGCCCAGAAAGGCGGGATGAAGAAAGCGGTCGAAAGCGCCAGGATGACGTAGGCGGCGAGCACGATGAAGTCGCCATGCGCAAGGTTGACCAGGCGCATGACCCCGAAGATCAGCGACAGCCCGGCGGCGTAAAGCGCGTACAGCCCGCCCAAAAGCACACCTTGAATGATCGTGTTGATGAGCGTCATGCCGCCTAAACCCCAAAATATGCGTCTTGTATCTGCTCGCGCGTGAGCTCTCCCGGCCGGCCTTCGAGGCTGACCCGCCCTTCCATGAAGCAGTAGACCCGGTCCGCAGCATCCAGCGCCGCCGTCAGGTCCTGCTCGACGATCAGCACGGTCGTCCCTCGCCGCTTAATCTCGGCGACTGCCAGGTAGACGTCCTTGACGATCGCTGGAGCCAGCCCGAGGCTGATCTCGTCGCAAAGCAGCACCTTGGGATTGCTCATCAGCGCGCGGCCGATGGCCACCATCTGCTGCTGGCCACCCGACAGCGTCGTTGAGGCTTGATTGCGCCGCTCCTTTAAAATCGGGAACAGGTCGTAAATGGCTTCCAGCGTCCAGCCGCGATCCTCGCTCATGCCGTGCGAGCCGACCATGAGGTTCTCCTCGACGGAAAGCGAGGGGAACAGCCGCCGCCCTTCGGGCACCAGCGCCACGCCCTTGCGCACCATGTCGAAGGCAGGCGTGCCCCCCACCGCCATGCCTTCAAGGCGAATCTGGTCGGGCTTGGAAGCGTTGAGCCCGCAAAGCGCGTTCAGGAACGAGGACTTGCCCGCCCCGTTCGAGCCGATAATCGCTACCGTCTCGCCGGCATTGACCACCACGTCGACACCGAACAGCGCCTGGAAGTCGCCATAGAACACTTCGAGATTGTGTGTTTCGAGCAGAGCACTCACGATGCCACCTCCTCAATGCCCAAATAGGACCGCCGCACCGCGGGATCGGCCATGACCGCCTGGGGCTCGCCCTGTGCGATCAGCTTGCCGCGCTCGAGCACGATCAGCCGCGAGACGACCGAGAGCAGCGCGTGAACGATGTGCTCGATCCAGATGATGGTGACGCCGCGCTTGTGCAGCGAGCTGATCAGTGCGACCAGCTTGTGGCATTCGCCCTCGGTCAGCCCGCCAGCGATCTCATCGAGCAGCAGCAGGTCGGGGTTGGTGGCCAGCGCCCGCGCCAGTTCAAGCCGCTTGCGGTCCAAAAGGGTGAGCTTGCCTGAAACGATATTGGCCTTATCGGCCAGTTCGGTCATCTCGAGGATGGCAAAGGTCTCCTCGAGCCCCATCGGGGATTCACCCGCGCCGAACTCGGCTGCCACCATGAGGTTTTCAAAGACGGTCAGGGTTTCGAACGGTTGTGGAATCTGGAAGGAACGCCCGATCCCCCCGCGACACCGGTCGCGCACGCTCGCACGGGTTATTTCATTGCCGTGAAAGGAAACGGTCCCCGCATCGGGGCGCAGCACGCCCGTGATGAGGTTGAAAAGCGAGCTCTTGCCCGCCCCATTGGCTCCGATGATTCCAAGAGCTTCCCCCTGCTCCACCGACAGGTCGATCCCCTCCGCCGCAACGACGGCCCCAAACCGCTTCGACACCGATTTCAACTCGAGAAGCATTCGATCCTTACCTGTCAGCTCTAAAGACTCGCCCCCGGCGCCCGCCCGAAAAAGGCGTCGTCGAGCAGGCCACGCAGGTCCTGCGCGTCGAGCGGTTGGGGGTTCCAATAGGGGTTGTTCATCATGATCTCGACGGCACGGTCGAGATCGGATTGCTTCATGCCCAATTCGCTCAGCGTCATGGGCGCATCGAGCCGCCGCGCAAAAGACCAAAGGCCCGACGCGGCGCTTTCGGACTGAAATATTGCGGCCACGGGGGCGAGTTCCCGCGCTACGGCGCGTTCGTTATAGGCGGTGGCGTGCGGCAGGATCACGGAATGGGTTTCGGCATGCGGCAAATCGAAACTGCCGCCCAGCACGTGGCAGATCTTGTGGTGCAGCGCCATCCCCACTGCCCCGAGCACCGTGCCGCAGGCCCAGGCGCCATAAAGCGCATCCGAGCGCGCCTCCGCATCGTCGGGGCGCTCGTGGATCACCGGCAGCGCGCGCGCCAGCGCCGCAATGCCCTCTTGGGCGATGATCGAAATGACCGGGTTGCGGTCCTGGGTATAAAGCCCTTCCACCGAATGGGCGATGGCATTGAGCCCCGAGGTCACCGTCATCTTGGCCGGCAGGCTCATCGTGAGATCGACATCGTAGACGATGACCTCGGGCAGCACCTTCATCGAGCGCTGCGTGGTCTTGGCGCCATCCTTGGTCTCACCCAAGATCGGGGTCGCCTCCGAACCCGCATAGCTGGTGGGGATGACGATCTGGGGCAGATCGGTGCGCAGCGCGATCGCCTTGCTGAGCCCTGTCGTCGAACCGCCCCCGATCGAAACCACGCAGTCGGCGCTCACCGCATTGACCTGTTCGAGCGCCTTTTCGGTCACCTCGACCGGCGTGTGCATGGCCGCTCCGGCAAAGAGACCCACCGCCCGCGCGCCGAGAGCCTCGAGCATTTTCCGCCCTGTCTCCTCCTGCTGGGGCGTCGTGAGCACCAGCGCCTTGGCGAGGTCCATCCGCGCAAGCTCGTCCCCCACCTGGTCGATGGTTCCCGAACCAAAGACGACGCGCTGGGAAAGTGCTTGGTAGACAAATGGATACATGTGCTCCTCCGGACGCGAAGTGCTGCGCCTTCCGACTCCGGAAGCTAGTTGCTAGCACCACCCCGCTCCTGCACGTTCTCGCAGGGGAACCTGCACAAAACAATCTTTGCTGCCGGCGCCTTCCAGCCTAGTTCTGGCACGATTTGCGATATGCTGCGGGCGTGGTCTGGAAACGCCGGCGGAAGAGGCGCGTGAGGTGTTCCTGGTGGGTAAAGCCACATTCGAATGCCACTTCGGCGACGGACACGCGCGTCTCGCGCAGTAGCTCCTGGGCTTTGTCGAGTCGCAGATTGACCAGATATTGATAGGGTGGCGTGCCCATCTCGTTACGGAACTGCCGCGCGAAATGGCTCGGACTGCGGTTGATGACCGCGGCGATATCCTCCAGCCCGATCGAGCGGTCCAGGTTTTCGCGCATATAGGCAATGGCTTCGTTGACGATCGGCCCGCCGAGCGCGCCCGAAGACATCCGATCGGTGGGAGAACTCTGTCGCAAACGCGCATTGGAATAGTCGCGCACCAGGCGCGAGGCTACCGCGCGGGCAAGGCAATCGACGTAGAGCGCGTTGGCATAATCCGCATCCTCAAGCGCAAACATCACGGCTTGGAGCAGGTTACTCATATGCACGTCTGAATCGACGAACTCGCCCATAACCGAGATATTGGTGGGATCGCCCACGGCCATTTCGGCGGCAACTTCTTCGATAATGGTTCGCCGGATGTAGACGTGAAGCGTATCGAGTTGCTCGAACAACCGGAAACCAAAGCTCATGCCGCCGGGAACAAGATGGATGCCGCCTGCCGGCACGACCCGCCTTTGTGCCCGGTCGCCATTCAGCCGATCGACGGCGACGGGACCGGTGCGATGAAGCACCAGCAACTGATCGTCCACCGCCGAAAAGAACGCCTCGAACGGATATTCGCTCTGCGAGGATGCATAGATCGAGTGCCAATTGTAGTTGTCGCTGCTGGCCGCAGTCTTGTTCGGTTTTTGCCCCAGAACCCCGTGAGTTTCGCCCACGCCAAAGGGTGCGCCTGCACGCATTTCCGCTCCTCCCACAAACCTCCTGGCCCAGCCGACGTAAGACCGCCGGCGAGCATTCACTCCATTCCTTTTCCGGCTGTGCCATCGTTCAGGACGGAGGATTACGTCCACCACCCCTATCGACCAGCGGCACCTCCTCGTGCCGGTCTGGTAGATTCCCATGGGGGGCAACGTCCGTCCTGCACGTTACCATCGCCTTTTGGGGCCTCCAATGCTCTCCCAAGAGCCGGGGCGTCCGGCACTTTATTGATACAAATCAACCTATTGCGTTGAAAGAAAACTGAATTTAGGGAGGAAGTTCGCACCTTGCCCTAGACTAAAGTTGTATCACCCGGGCTGCACAAAACGCTCATCTGCGGCTTCCGGCCGCACCGTTTCGACCATGCGTCGTGCAGCTGCAATTTCGACATCGAGCACCCCGTGCTCGCGATCCTCGAAGATATCGAGTTCAGGCCTGGCGCCACTCTGGCGTAACCAATCATAGGTTTCACGGACGCGGTCCGTCGGCACCCAGGGATCGTTCTCGGCGGTGGTGATGTAGGCAGGCATACCCGAAAGTACCGGCCGCAGCGGCCACACCGTTCCGGCGGGACCGATCAAGCCACCCGTCCACAAGATGGCGGCGGCATAGCGACGAGGATGGCGGGCAAGAAACTCCGATGTCAGGCATGCACCCTGGGAGAACCCGCCCACGACGATGCGATGAGCAGGCGTCCCCTTGGCGATGAGATCGGAGACGATCGCCTCGTAATGCCCGATCGCGGCGGAAAGGGCCGGCTCGTTGTCCGCGATCGGAGCCATGAACAGACCAGGATACCAGGTGTTGCCGGTAGCCAGGGGAAAAAGGAAGGTGACGTTATCGAGCGCAAGGCGTTCGGCATGAACCCTCATGTCTTGCGGTGACTGCGTCCGTCCGTGCACCAGCACGATTGTCAAGTCGCTTCCCTTTCCCAAGCTGAGGCTTTCAACGGGATTGTCATGCATGCCGGCTTCTCCTGAGTATGCATTTGGCCTTGGTGACACGTCGCAACGTCCCCGACAGCGTGATTGGTTCGTGCAGGTTTGCCGGAGTGATCGTGCAGGCAATCGGCGCAAGGTGGGCTAGTGTGACGGCTACGGCGCATCCAACACCTGCACGCCGATACGGCGCCTGCACAACTTTGCTGCACTTCTGCACGTTCCGCGCAAAGTTCTGCCGCCGCAGCGAACGAGGACGCGTCCTGATTTTAGGGAGGATGATTCAGCCATGATCGAACACGCGCCAAGGCAGCCGCACAGCCACCATCATCACGGGCACGATCACCACCATCATCATCACGATCACGATCACGATCACGATCACGATCATCATGACCATGATGACCACGGGCATGGCCACCATCACGATCACGAGTTCTCTCCCCTGGTCATCGCCCGGATCGCGGTGGCCGGTCTCTGCGCGGCGGCTGTGCAATTGCGCCTGCCCGACGCCAACCCGCCCCTTCTGATGATCGGGTCGGACATCTTTCTTCCCTTCTCCTGGTACGCGCTGGTGGGGCTGCTGTTCGGCGGCTGGCCGCTGTTCGTCGAAGCCTGGGAATCCATTCGCCGCCGGCAGATGACCATGGAGCTCTCCATGGTGATTGCCATCCTGGCCGCGACCTATACGGGCTATTTCTTCGTCGCCCTCGTCATCACCTTCTTCGTGCTGATCGCCGAGGTTCTCGAGGGCATGACGGTCGAACGCGGGCGGCGCGCCATCCGCAACCTGCTCGAATTGCTGCCGCGCGAAGTCTCCGTACGCCGGGCCGGAGCGGTCAATACGATCTCGACTTCCGATCTGGCTATCGGCGACACCGTTCTGGTCGAGCCTGGCGCTCTGGTTGCCATCGACGGCACGGTGACCGGCGGCAATTCCTTTGTCGACGAAACCCGGATCACCGGTGAATCCATGCCTGTCGAGAAGGTCAACGGCGCCCGCGTCTATGCCGGATCGATCAACCAATCCGGCGCCCTCGAGATCCGCGCCGAACGCATCGGCCGCGACACCAGTTATGGCCGCATCATCGCCGCCATCGAACAGGCCGAGCGCTCCCGCGCTCCCGTGCAACGCTATGCCGACAAGCTGGCCGCCTATATCGTCTACGTCGCGCTGGCCTTTGCGGTAATCGAATATTTCATCTCGGGCGGCAACATCTCCTCGACCATCGCCGTCATCATCGTCGCCGGCGCCTGTGGCGTCGCTGCTGGCACGCCCCTCGCCATCCTGGGCGCCATCGGCCGTTCGGCGCGGCTGGGCGCGATCATCAAGGGCGGCACGCATCTGGAAACCCTCAGCCAGGTCGATACCATCGTGCTCGACAAGACCGGCACGCTGACCTTCGGGGAACCCGACGTGGTCGCCGTCATGGCGGCGCCGGGCGCCAGTGAGGCCGATGTCCTGGCCGCTGCCGCGACGGCGGAAATCCGTTCCGAACACCCGCTCGGCAAGGCCATCGTGGCACGAGCCCGCGAGTCGGGGACGGCTATCGTCGAGCCCGACAGTTTCAGCTATTCCCCCGGCATGGGCATCTCGGCTACCGCCGGACATGGCACCATCGTCGTGGGCAATGCGAGCTGGATGGAGCGCAATGGTATTTCGCTCGCCGGCCTCCAACCCCGCGAGGAGGCGACCACCTGGGTGCATGTGGCCCAGGACGGCCGGCTGCTCGGGGCCATCGGCATTGCCGACCGCGAGCGCCCGGAGGCCCGCCGCGCCATCGCCGCCTTCAACAAGATGGGCATCCGCACGATTCTCCTCACCGGTGACAGCGCACCGGTCGCCAAGGCCATGGGCGCAAAGCTCGGCATAGAAGACGTCCGGCCCGAACTGCTGCCGGAAAACAAGCTCGATCACATCCGCGAACTCGTCGGCGGCAAGAGCAAGGTCGCCATGGTCGGCGACGGGATCAACGACACGCTGGCGCTGGCCGCCGCCGATGTCGGCGTGGCCATGGGCTCGGGCACGGAAGTCGCCCGCGAGCGGGCCGATATCGTGCTGCTGGGCAACGACCTCGAGCGTTTCGCCGAAACCGTCAAGATCGCCCGGCGGGCGCGCGGCATCATCTTCTTCAACTTCGCCGGCACCGTCGTCATCGATGTTCTGGGCATCATTGCCGTGATGCTGGGCTTTGTCGGCCCAGTGGCAGCCGTTCTGATCCATGTGGGCTCGGAACTGGCCTTCATCCTCAATTCAGCCCGCCTGCTCTCGTTCAGCAAGAAGGAGAATTCATTCGATTTCGACCTCGCCCACCTGCCCGCCAGCGGTCCCAGGCTGGTGATGGGAAGCCATCATCACGAGCACAGGGCGGAACCGGCCAACGCCGCTTAACCACTGACCCAACCAGCTCGGAGTTTGCGGCATGAACCCTCGGGCCAAGCCCGAGGGTCCATCAGCTTAAGGAAGCCACCTGCGTCGGATATGCCGCGAAGCCTCTACTCCCCGCCCGGCGCGTCCAGCCCTTCCGCCCGCCCGAACGCCCTGCCGCCCGCGTCGATCGAACCCTGCCACAACCCAGCCGGCCGATTGCCACGCATGGGGTGAACCAGCACCGTGATCCGATCACCTGGCGCGACGTAATCCTGCCTTATCCCCTGGGGGAAAAGCTGGGGCACCCCTTCCATTTCTATGGCCCAGTCCTGCTCGGTTCCGTCCTCGTCGGCAACGATGAGCTGCAGCCATGAATGGGGAATTGTGTAGTCGAAGCTCTTGACCTCGCCCACAAGGACCATCTCCTGGTCCATCAGATACATCGCATAGGAGGGATGGCCGAGCGCCGCCGTCGGCACGGCGAGCGCCAGCGCCGTGAAAAGGGCAAAACCGGTTGCGCGCGCTCGAAATCTCATAGGCACAAAACCACCCCGGCTGAGATCAGCGCCGAGCCATCCCGGCCCCCAAGCGGGTCGTCACCGCGACATCTCGATAACGCCCGGCTCGAGCTCATAGGTTCCGGCCAGCGTCAATTCGATCTCGATCGGCGTATCGAAGGAATCGTTGACGAAATACCAGCCGTGGATTCCCTGCAGCGGGGCGCGTACGAAGCCGTGCGACGCGCTTCCCTCCTCGTCGCGATAGAGCATGGCGTCGCCATAGGTCCCATCGTCATTGAGCGGATGCCCGTGCATTTCGTAATAGATGTCTTCCGAGGCCGTCCAGGAATAGAGCAGCACGTCCCCCTCTTCCATCGAGACCTTGTACTCCATCTGGCCGTAATTTTCGATCAGGCCGTTGACGGTGATGGTGATGGTATCGGTGCGCCATGGCGTTTCGAGGTCGGAGGCGATGTTCTCTGCGGCGCGCCCCAGCGCATAGGGGGCGAAATCGGTCTCCATCGGCCCGCCCTCCTGCACTTGGGACAATGCGGGAAAGGCGGCGAGGCCGATCAGTCCCGCAGCAGCGAGCGCGGCAAAGCCCCGCGCCGGAATGGTTGAATGTTTCATATGTCTCCTCCGATTTAGCCCACGGCAGTCTGGACCAGCGATATGGCACCGAAAAGATTGTCCAGGTCGAGATCACCTGCGGGCGGCGCCGAGAAGTTGAACCCCTTGGTGTAGCCGATCCAGCGGCCCAGAACGATGATCAGGACCCAGAGTGAAATCGAGGCAAATCCGGCGAAACGCGCCGCCGGCGGCGTGCGCCGCTCATTGTCCCAATGGGCCATGTTGCGCGCGGTGATCAGTTCGAACACCACCATGTTCAGTCCGGCAAAGACGAGCGCCACCATCTTGAGCTGAAACTGAAGGTTCACGTAGAACGTGGTCGCATTGGCCGCGAACATCAAAAGGCCGGTGACGGCGGCGAGGGCAAATCCGACCCAGGTCCATTTGAGCAGGTCTTGCGCTACCCGGCTGACCGGCCGGCTGACCGATTGCAGCCCGATCAGCCGCATGTCCACCATGAAGATCGTCCCGAACACCAGCGAGAGGCCCACGACGTGGAAGACGTTGATGATCGGCAACGCGTTGAGCGTCTCACGCACGAAGGTGCCGATGGCCGAGTTTTCGATTGCAGCAAAGAAGCTGTAGAAATCCATTTTGTCTCCCCTCAGGCCTGCGGCGACAGGCTGCCCCAGATTTCGGTGTCCCAGGCAATCAGGCGGCCCATCGCGATGATCCCCAGCCAGATGAAAAAGGAGAGCACCGCAAAGACCTTGGTGGCCGGCGCAACCATTTCGGTTTCCGCCCACTTCGCTTGATTGTTGCGGACGTGGATCTGAAAGGCGGCAGCGATGACGATACCGACTGCCAGAAGGCTCATTTTGGCCCAGAACGAGAAGCTCAGGAGTTCACGCGCCGGCTCGCCGACGATCAGGAGCAGCCCGCTGGCCGCCAGAACGACGATGCATCCCCATACCCAGGGGGCGTAGCGGCGCGTCACCGTTACCAGTGACTGGTCCTTGGCGATAACGCCCAGGATGCGCAGATCGACCATGAGCAGCGCGCCGATCAGCACGCCGAAGGTAACGATATGAACCGATTGGATGACCGGGATCATCCACAGGCTGGAAGCAATGGTCTGGCTCAACCCCGTGCCCGCCAGCCAGGCGGCGAATTCTTGCATGGCCGTGTATCCTTGATCTCTTCATTGTCTCGCGTGCCCGCTCGCCCGAGCCGGCCTCGCTTCGGCATCCCTGCCGGTCGCAAAGGCCGCCCGACCGGTTGTCGCACGCACCGGTTCATGGCCGCCGCGGGGCCACCCCAGCGCCGGCCCGTCAGCCATTCTGGTCCGGGTTGTATTCTTCTTCGAGTTCGCCCTCGACGGGGATTTCCCCATCGCCATGCGATGTCGACTCTGGCAAGTCCCAGCAATGCTCGCCCGCAGCCGGAGGCGTGTTCTCCGGGCATTTGTAGAGCGCCGACTCCCCACGGTCCCCGCCCGGCTGGCCGTTGCGCAGCGGGTGCAGTCCGACCGAGAAGATCGTGCCCGGCGGGAAGCCGTTGACCGAAATACCGTCCTGGGCCGCCTGCGCCGCACCGTTCATTTCGACCGCCCAGATCTGTGGTTCGCCATTGTCGTTGCGGAGCACCGCCTGGCGCGCTTCATCGAGCGGGGCGAAAAAGATCTGCAGGTGGTTGGCGTCGGGATTGATGCGCGTCACGACGCCCGTGAACACCTTGACTTGGCTGCCATCGAACATCGCAAACGAATGGTGCGCGAGGCCGGGCACAACGCCTGCCGCCAAAATACCGACCGCCGCGGCTCCGCCGATCAAGGCCTTTTTTGTATTCATCATCTTCCTCTCTCCTCTGACCTGCCCTCTACCAGAGCGGCAGGTTTCCTCTCTGCCCGGCCGGCAGAGCTGCCGGCCGGGATAACCTCATCAAATCAGAAACCGAACAGCGTCTGGGTTTCCGGAGCTTCCATGCCCTCCTCGTGGTGGCGCTCCCAGATCTGCGCCCAAGGGCGTCCGAACCAGTCCGGCTGGCGGTATTCGAAAACCTGGTTGGGCGAGACGTTCTGCTGGTAGCCATCGATCGGATAGATCGTGGGATTGCATTCGACGAAAACGTAGGGCTCGACCTCGTTGAGCGCTCCGGCATGCTCGAGTTCACGGACGATGCGCAGCGGCTCGACGAAGGCTTCGGAATCGTACAGCACAGTCTCGTGCGTGAGGCCGACGAACTCCCCGCTCTCATCTTCGCGAGGCGTGTAGATCTCCACGGTCTGGAGCTGGTTGGAAAATTCGAAGCCTGAGTGATAGACCCAACCCTGGATGTTGGACGTCCAGGTGATCAGGGCATCGCCATCCCAGAACCCAACGGTTTCGCCGTACCACCGGGGCACGTCGGCGCCCAGGCGCGGCACCGCGCCTTCGGTGTTCATCTCGCGGTCGATGTGGATCTGGCGCAGGAAATTGTCGGCAGTACCGCCCAGCCATTGCACCATGTCCGGGGTCACCATCAGATCCACCGTGAACATGGCCGGCCAGTGATAGAAGCGCATGAAGCCTTCCGGCCAGCAATAGGAGGCCGGCCACTGATGCGCGTTGGTCACCCCGATATGATAGAGCTGCTGCACCAGGCGCGTCTGATACTCTTCGGTTAGCAGCGTAAGGATCGTGGGCACCTGGTTGACGTGCAAATAGTTCCACTGGCTGCGCCCGCCGATGGATTCGCCGTTCTCGAACAGGGTGCCGGTATATTCGTAGCGCCCGTCCCACATCGGCAGCGTTTCGCGGGTGTGGATCGTGGGGCCGCCATTGCCCTCGGTCTCGGCCAGCAGGGCTTCATAGTGCTCCTGAGCGCTCCCGAAGGGGTAAGGGCTCACAATCGCGCCGCGCGGGTAATCGTTCTCGCAAACGCCCCAGGGCGCCTGCGCCGGGTCTTCATTGTTGATCGGATTGGAATTGGGATAGGCACCCCAATGATCCTCGATGGACACCGCGCTGTTGCAGCGGAAATAGCGCGGATCGCTCCAAAGCTCGCGATCGGCGTAGAAATCGGTTGTGGTGAACAGATCGACCTCCAGCGGCTCGACACCTTCGGGCGTCTCTCCCGCGCGCGCGCCGAAAACCTCGCCGCCGCCATAGATACTGCCGCCACCGACCACCGGACCGGATTTGGGCTCGACAGGCCAGCCGCGCCCGACACTCTCCTGGGCGAGTACCGGCGAGGTGCCGCCGGCAACGCAAAGCACGAGAGCCAACGCGGTTAAGGTCTTGGTTGTCCGCACCGATTTCCTCCCCTTGTGCCTAAGCCATGAATCTATTCGTCGGCGTCCAACCGGGGCGTTGCCGCCCCGGCCCATTGCGTCGGTCAGAAGCCGAACAGGCTGCTGGCTTCAGGACGCTCCATGTCCTGCTCGAAATACTGCTCCTGGATCTGCGCCCAGGGGCGGCCGAAAAGATCGGGAACGGTGTACTCGATCGTGGTGCCGGGCGGGACCGGCTGTGCGCGGCCCTCGATCGGGAAGATCGTCTGGTTGCATTCGATGAAGATGTACGGATCGACTTCATCGAACTGATCGAGCTGCCGATACCACTGGATCTGGCGCGTCGGCACGACGGTGGCTTCCGGATCGTAGAAGATCGCCTCGTGATGCAGGCCCGAGAAGTTCTCGGTCTCCATCGGCGTAAAGATCTCGATGATCTGGAGCTGGTTGGAATGCTCGTAGGCATTGTGAGTAACCCAGCCCTGGATATTGGACGTCCAGGTGATCAGAGCGTCCCCGTCCCAGAAACCGATCGACTCCCCATACCAACGCGGCACGTCCTGGCCCAGACGCGGCACGGCGCCCTCCATATTGAACTCACGCCCGATATTGTACTGGAGCACGAAGTTGTCGGCGGTGCCCATCAGCCACTGCACGAGGTTCTCGGTGACCAACAACTGGTGCGGCTGCTGCACCGAGAACTGGTGCCAGCGGCGCATCATGCCTTCGGGCCAGCAATACTGGCTCGGCCACTGCGCGGCATTGGTGTTGCCCTGATGATAGGCTTCCTGGACCACGCGGGTCTGGTACTCTTCGGTCAGCACCGACAGCATGGTCGGAATCTGGGTAATCCGGCCCCACCACCAGTTCTCGTAGCCCCATTCCTGGTTCTCACCCAAACCGCCCAGACGCTGATAGCGGCCGCTCCAGTTGGGCGGAGGATTGTCATGACTATATTCGGTTGGCCCGCCATTGGCCTCGGCCTCCGCCAGGAGAGTCTCGTAATGCTCCTGGGCGGTCTCGAACTGATAGGGGCTGACGATACCCTCACGCGGATAGCCGCGGTCGCAGAACCCCCAGGAGGTAGTCAGCGGCGGGTTGTCGCCATTGGCAGTGTTGCCGCCGTAGGCGCCCCACATCGATTCATTGGCGAGAGGCGAATTGCAGCGGAAGTAGCGCGGATCGTCCCAAAGCTCCGCGTCGACATAGAAATCGTCGGACGTGTAGAGATCGCGTTCCAGCGGCTCGACGCCCTCGGGAGCGTCACCGCCGCTGGCGGCCACGTTGTCGCCCGAGGCGCCGACCTGCTGGTACTCCCGCGCATCGACATAAGCCCAGCCTCGCCCGGCACTATCGCCTTCATAGGGGTCGTAGAAAGTGAGATCGGGGTTGGCCTCGATCATTTCGGCCTCGCTGGCCCACTGAGCCATCGCCGGGCCGGCCGCAAGTGCCAGCGCAATCGCCGATGCAGCGGTCGCAAAACCAATTCTCGTAATCGTCATATCGTCCTCCCTCAAATTCCCGACACTGGCGGCTCCACCTCGGGCGCACAGCTCGGGATGCACACCCGCAAGCATGCGAGCTGATCATGTCCAAGCCCCTCAATGCTGACCTGCATGTTAGCGATGCGAGTTCTGCACAAAACATGCAAAGCACCGCCGAGCGCGGCAGTCATGCGCGAGCTGTTTATACTTAAGTATTACAATGGGTTGGCTCAGCAGCCGGATGTCGCGACCGATCGGCTCCATCCAATCGTTCCAGCTCAACTCCCACACGCGCACAAGGCACCAGCGGGCTGGGTGTATCGGTAAATCGCTTGACCAAGACGTCGGCGATCGCATGTCCAGCGGCGGCAAATATATAAAGAGCGTGCCGGCTTTGTGCAGGCCAACGGGTTTCCCCGCCTGCTTGACTGAGCAGGCAATTCGGCACTGCCGGCCGTACCCAGTGTCGTCCCGCACTTTGGCGAAACCCTTTCATCCGGGAGAATCCAGAAATGACAACGACATCCAAGCTCTTTGGCACCGCCCTGGCCGCTGCCATTGTCCTTGCCGCCGGCCCTGCCTTCACGCAGGAAGCGCTCGAGGTTTCCTTCGCCGATGCCGAATGGACCGGAGAAGCCGTTCCCGAGGGCCAGCATTGCAGCCTTCAGGGCGGTTCGGGCGCCACACCCGCCCTCGAGATATCCGGCGTCCCGGAAGGCACGACCGAGATTCACGTCGCCTATTCGGACGAGACCTATCAGCCCATGAACAATGGCGGTCACGGCACCATCGGGTTTACCGTCACGCCCACCGACGGCACCGTCTCGCTTCCCAGCGTGCCGGGCGAAACCGACGATCTACCCGAACCCGCCTTCGTTGCCGCCCCCAACGCCACCTCGGGCGACTTCCTCGCCGAGGGCTACATGCCCCCGTGCTCGGGCGGCAATGGCAACACCTATTCCGCCCAGGTCTCGGCGCTCGACGACCAGGGCACCGTGCTGGCGACCGGGGAGATCACCCTGGGCACCTACTGATTTCCAAAAGCGCCGGAGCCTCGTCCCCGGCGCTTCTGGCCTTGTCCTGCACAAAAGCAGCATCGCGACCTGGCGGGAACGGATCGGAGGGCGACCATGAGCAGACCGAACAGAAAAAAGGTGACCGCACTGCTCGCCGGGCTCTGCGCACTGGCACCGGCGACGCCCGCTCTTGCCCACCACGCCCTTGGCGGCAGCCTGCCCATGCGGTTCGAGACCGGATTGCTTTCCGGGCTCGCCCACCCGATCATCAATTTCGACCATTTCGCCTTTGTCGCCGCGGTGGGCGTATTCGCTGCCGTGACGCAGGCGTCCAAGCTTTTGCCGCTGTGGTTCGTGCTCGGCACAGTGGCCGGCTGCCTTTTGACGGTCGCAGGTTTGGTCATCCCGCTCAATGTCTGGCTCGTTCATAGCGCACTGCTGGCGCTGGGGCTGGCTCTCGCGCTTGGCAAGCCGCGCATGCCGGTCTTTGACACCGCGGCCTTCGCGGTCGCGGGAATGCTGCATGGCAGCGTCTATGCCGAAGCGATCGTAGGCACGGTGTCGTCCTCGCTCGGGGGTTATCTCGTCGGCTTCACGATCATCCAGATGCTGGTCGCCAGCGGCGCGATGTTTGCAGCCTATGCGCTGTGGTGCGGCGACCGGCTTTATGCCAATGCGCGCATTATCGGCGGCGTGATCGCCGGAGTGGGCCTCACCGTGCTGGTCCAAACAGGGGTATCGGCCCTGTTTCCCCCTCTGGCCTGATCATGCAAGCGCGTCGTGGGGAGGCATAGGTTATGCGACTGTCCACGCAGACAAATTTCGCCGTGCGAACACTGGTCTATTGCGCGGTCAGCGGCAACGAACTCAATCGCGTTGGCGACATGGCCAGGGCATTCGGCATCTCGGACATGTTCCTGTTCAAGATCATCGTGCCGCTGACCCGCAACGGCCTGCTCGAAACCGTGCGCGGCCGCCGTGGTGGCGTGCGGCTCGCCCGGCCGGCGCCCGCCATCAATCTGCTCGAGGTCATCAGATTGACCGAGGACGGGTTCGCCCTCTCGGAATGTTTCACCCACGACCGCGAAAAGTGCCCCTTCAAGGACCGTTGCGCCTATACCAATGCGCTCGACCGCGCTCTCGAAGCCTTTCAGTCGGTGCTGGCCGAATATACCATCGCCGACCTTGCCGGAAACCCCGATCTCGAGAGCGCCCTCAATATCATTGCACTGCCCCAGGGCCAGAGACGCGCCCGTTAGGCCCGCCGCCGCTCCTCCGCGACGGCGGGGCCCACCCTCATTCAGGGTTGTATTCTTCCTCCAGCTCGCCGGCCACCGGGATCTCCCCATCGCCGTGCGCGGTGGAATCGGCCAAGTCCCAGCAATGCTCGCCCGCCGCCGGCGGCGTGTTGGCGGGACATTTGTAAAGCGCCGACTCGCCGCGGTCTCCGCCCGGCTGGCCGTTGCGCAGCGGATGCAGCCCCACCGAAAAGATCGTGCCCGGCGCAAAACCGTTCACCGAAATGCCGTCCTGGGCCGCCTGGGCCGCCCCGTTCATCTCCACCGCCCAGATCTGCGGTTCGCCATCCTCGTTACGCACCACCGCCTGGCGCGCGTCATCGAGCGGAGCGAAAAAGATCTGCAGATGGTTGGCGTCGGGATTGATGCGCGTCACCACCCCCGTAAACACCTGCACCTGGCCCCCATCGAACATTGCGAACGAGTGGTGCGCGAGGCCAGGTACAATACCGCCGGCCAGAACGCCGGCCGCCGCCACCCCGCCGATCAAAACCTTCTTTATGCTCTTCATTTCCCTCTCTCCTTTGAACTCATCCCCTCTCCCAAAGGAATGAGCGACACGGCCGGCCGGACAACCGGAACCGGACCATTTGATGCCGGCTCACGGCCGGTGTGCCCCGGGCGAACGGGCCTAAGGCTTTCCTTTCACTGCGCCGCCTCCTCCAGCCGGCGCTTAGTGGCCGCAAGCTCGGGCCAGCCCTTGCCTTCGGCCACGTTCCGGCGGATCGCCTCGCCATCGGCGTCAAGCCTGGGCGCGGGACGCACGTTCAGGAACGGCTCGCCGTCGACGGTCACCGCCGGGCGCACGGCCCTATCGGCTGCGTCGTCCCCGGTCTTTTCGACAGGCACGATGAGGTTGAGGTGATTGACTTGCGGGTCCTCCACTACCTCAGCAACTTCATTAACCGCAGCGAAAGGCACATCGAACTTTTCCATGATCGTGGCCCATTCGGCCCGATCCCGCCGGGCGGTAATGGCGTTGAGTTCTTCTCCCAGCGCCTCGTAATTGTCGATACGGGCGAGGCGTGTGGCAAAGCGCGGGTCTTCGCGCAGATGCTGGGCATCGAAGGCCTCGGTCAGTTCGTCCCAGAACTTTTCCGGGCTCGACAGATGGATGGCCACCAGTTTGTCGTCGCGCGTCTTGAGAATGTGCGCCTGCGCCAGACGCGGCCGATCAAGCCCCACCGGCGCCTGACCGAGTGCAAACAGCGCCGTAAAGGGTTCGATCGCGAAATGGGCCATCGCCTCGAGCATCGAAACCTCGACCAATCGGCCCTTCCCATCCGTTCCCCGGCTCACCAGCGCGCCTAGGACGCCATAGGCGGCATAAATGCCGGTGATGGCGTCCGCCAGCGCCGGGCCCAGGAAACGCGGACGTTCGCGGTCGGTCACGATGCCGAGAAAACCGCTCAGCGCCTGCGCCACGGAATCATAGCTGGGCCGGTCGCGATAAGGGCCATCCTTGCCGAAACCCGAGATCGAGCAGTAGACCAGCCGGGGATTGATTTCCGATAGCCTCTCATATCCCGCCCCCATGCGCTCGGCGGCGCCGGGGCGGAAGTTCTGGATGAACACGTCGGCTTCAGCCACCAATTGATCGAAGATTTTCTTGTCGTCTTCGGATTTCAGATTCAGCGCCACCGACCGCTTGTTGCGGTTATAGGCCTGGAAGTGCGGTGAATAATGTCCTTCCTGGTAGGTCCGGTAAGGATCGCCGCTTCCTGGGGTTTCCACCTTGATGACATCGGCCCCCAGATCGGCCAACATCATGCCCGCGCAGGGACCGGTTATGAATGTGCCCTGCTCGAGGACCTTGACGTTTTTGAGGGGCAGATTCATGCCTTCACTCCTCGGTCTTTTGCGGCACGAAGCCATCGGGGAGTTCACCCGAATAGGAAATGACCTCCGACCCCGCCTCTGTCAGCGCAAAGCCGATAGGATTTTGGCGTTCTTCGAGGATATGGGCGATCAAGCTGGCCGTCCGGGCCAGGATCGGGACGCCCTTCATGCCGAGCAGCGGATAGCCCGCATCGAGCAGAAGCGAGGGAATGGCGCCCGACACATTGAGCACCAGCTTCCGGCCGGTGATTTCGGGAATGACCTCTTCGGCCAAGAGCGCGGTTTCGAAATGCTCTCCGAAAATCCCGAGTTCGCGTGCAACCTCGATCAACCGACCTGTCCTCGGGTCATGCGCCTTGTGGTAAGGATGTCCATAACCGGGAATGGCCTTCTTCTCGCTGCGCAGTTCGGAAACCACCTTATGGATCGCTGCGCGCCGGTCTCCGCCCGCATCTATGCATTGCTGCAAAAACGCCCCGGCCGCTTCGGCGGCGCCCAGGATTACCGATCCGCAGCCTAAAAGCCCCGCTGCAACGGCCCCCTGCACCGCTTCGGGCGCCGCCGCATATGTAACCCGTGCCGCCTGCACCGAAGGCACCAGCCCGTGTTCGGCGATCGCTACCAGCGCTGCATCGAGCGCTCTCGTTTGGGTTTCGGTGGGCATGGCGCCGGTCACCAGCAGCCAGGTATGCTGGGTAAACGAGATCTTGCCGATCAAATCCGCGCACAAATCCTTGCCGCGAATGACGATTTGATCCGGCGTCGCGGTCGAAATATTGGTTTGCCGTGTCGAGTTTGGGCCGATCTTCATACTGGACCTACTGCCTTTTCGGTGTGGGAGACGGAGAGCAACGGTTCAGGCGTGGGACTGCGGAAAAGACTGACCTCCTCCTGCCGCGCCTCTCCAGCGTTTGATGATCTACGGCGCAGAGTTCGCCTGCGCCCTCATCTGCCCCGCCCCCATTTTTCGTTTAGCGAAATTTTTTTCGCATAACGCATTTTGTTGAGTTCTCATCGGGATGTCAAGGGATACAAGTCTGCGGTGGAGGCTCTTTTTTGTCGGGGCTGGCTAAGGCGCCGGAATAAAAAAACCGTCCCATGCATCTCCATACGGAGCGCATGAGACGGCCAGGGAGGAATGCCCGAGGGGGTCGGGCACTCGCTTGTCAGGCGATGGCTTCCATTTCGCCGGCCGCTTCGATTTCCGGCGCGGTCTGGTTGTCGACGATCACCAGGTCGTAGCCATCATCGGCCAGCCGCCATTGGCCGCCCACCAGCTTGGTGGTCGAGACGTTGGCACTGGCAAAGCCCGGCACGTTGTCGCGGCCGAACGCGACCTGGCCCACAATGGTCTCGAGGTCGGTCGCCGCGATCGCATCGGTGTTGGCGTCCAAATCCTTCGGATCGGCGCTGCGCTTCAGAACGTCCAGCGCCACTTCGAACAGGGCGTGGGTGAAACCGATCGGCTGGGTCCACTGGCGCCCGGTCTGTTCGGTGAAGGCCTGGGCCAGTTCCGCGGCAGTCATGCCGTTCATCGACGAAGAATAAGGATGGCTCGGCGACCACCACACTTCGGTAGAGAGGTTATGCCCCTGCTCGCCCAACGCCTCGACTGCCGAGGGGAACAGGATGCAGCGGCCCATGGTACACACCGGCGGACGATATCCCTGCTGCAGCGACTGGGTCCAATAGGTGGTGAAGTCGGGCGGGATCATCAGGCCGGTGACGATATCGCAGTCATTCTGCTGGAACAGCGAGATCTGCGCCGAGAAATCGTCCGAAAGGTTCGCATATCGCCCCGGATCGTTGACGCTGTAGCCCAGATTGGCCAGGAACGGCGGAAAGCCGGTATTGGGATCGGAGAAGGCGTTGCCGTCCGGATCGTTCGGCCACAGGCCGCCCACATTCTGATTGAGTCCGTCGAGCTGTGCCCACATGTTCGTGTAGGTCGTGAACCAGTCCGCCGAGCCGGGAAAGAAGTGGTAGGTATAGAAGAACCCTTCGGGGCTGGCGGGATTGGCCTGGCGGCCCATAAACCACGCATCCCACGGTGCCATTGTCGAGATGCAGGGCATCTGCTCGAGTTCGCACACCGTCGAAACCGGATTGGTGGTGTCCGGGGTCGAGGCCGTCAGCATCAGGTCCACGCCTTCGGAAACGATCAGCTCCTGGGCCACTTCACCGGCGCGGTTGGGGTTGGACTGGCTGTCGCGAACCACAACTTCCACATTATATGTCGTGCCGCCAATGCTGAGGCCGCCGGCCACCGCTTCCTGGAACATTGCGATCATCATCTGATCGGCTTCGGCGAACCCGGCAAGCCCGCCCGATTGCGGCGTCACATAGCCGATGCGGATGGTGGGCGCCTGGGCGCGGATAGCTGGCGCGAACAGGCTGGTGGCAGCGATCGCCGTGCCAGCCCCGGCCGCGCCTTTGAGAAACCGGCGGCGATCGATGCCCCGCGGCAGGATAAGCTTGGTCATGATTGTCTCCCTTTTTCTCGCCCCGCAAGGCGAGCCCTCCCCTCTAATACCTGCATTAAACCGTCGCGTTCCTGCACAATCCAAGCGGACGCGCGCCGGAATGTGTCCTTCCCGAAAGGACGAACGCCCCGCCGCGAGAGGCGGCGAGGCATTATATATCAGCCGGCGACCTTTTCCTTGCCGCCCTTGGCCTTGTCGCCCGACGCAGGGGGAGCGCTCTTGAGCGAGCCGTCTGGACGGCGTGGATTGGTGATCGGGGTCAACTCGCGTTCAAGACGCGCCCTGAGCGGCTCGACGCGCTTGGAGAGCGCCAGACGCTCGCCCAACTCGCTCGCGTCCTGGTCCACCAGGAACCCCGGCCCAGCGCTGCACAATTCGATGATGCCACCCGGCGTCTGGGTATAGCAGCTATCGAACACGTGGTGATCATAGACCGGCGTGGTCGGGATCGGGCCCGAATGCGAATAGTCGCGCCAGCCGCCCAGATCCTCGTCGGCATCGAGCGCCAGATGGTGCCACAGCCCCACACCGATCTCCTGGAACGGCCCCTGCGGCGCCGGCGCGGTGTACCAGCGCGCGCTCTTGGTGTCGCCATTGAGCTCATAGCGCTGCAGCGCGTCATTGCGCACGAAGCCCATGTGCTCGGCATAGGGCTGCAGCTCGTCGAGAGTGGTATAGGAGCGGATGCCTTCGATCCCGGTGACGCGGAAGGCCTCGGGAATGTCCTGCGCCGGGAAAGCCAGCGGCTTGTCCTTGGCGTCGGTCGCCATCAGTTCGACCGTATGGCCCTCGAAATCCTCGAACACCAGCCGGCGCGGCTGTGTCGGGTCGAGCCGGATCAGTTCCGAATAGATCTGCTCGTTGGTCAGTCGGTCCATCCAGTAGTCCAGCGCCTCATGGCTGCGCACGCGCAGGATCGCGGCCGCGTGATTGCCCTTGCCCGGCGTGGCCTTGGGAGCGTCGTTGAACTCGAGGAACGTGACCACGCTCCCCCGCGTGCCGTCCGCATCGGCGTAATAGGTGTGATAGCGGAAGGTCGTCTCGAAATTGAGCGTCTTCTTGATGAAGCGCAGCCCCATGATGCGGCACCAGAAGTCCACATTGGCCTGCACATCGGCGGTGATGCCGGTGATGTGATGATTGCCGTCCAGGGCCTTGGCCGGCTTGTTGGTGTTGGGACGCTGAGACACTTTAAATCCTCCTTCTCTTGTCCGTGATGCTGCGCCGGCCGCCAGCGGCACGCGCAGGGTTATGTCCTAGGCGGCAACCCCTTTGACGAGTTGGCCCAGAAGCGACATTTCCTGATCGCGGACCACATGGTCGCCATCGGAAAACATGTGCAGTTCGACATTGGCCCCCGCCGCCTCGAGCAGCGCGCCGGTGGCCCTGAGATCGTCCATCGGCAGCCACGGATCGCCGGCGCCACCCGAGAGCAGGACAGGCATGCCCTCAAGCTTAGCGCTTGCCCGCCTGTGCGCTATGTCCAGCACGCTGCCGGTGAAGATCGCGGCGGCGGCCGGCCGGTGCGCGCCGCCCAGCAGATATTCCGCCACCATGCACCCGCCCTGCGAGAAGCCGGCCAAAACCACTTTCGAGGCTGGAAACGCGTTCTCCGCCGCCCGCTCGAACGCCGTATCGATCCACTCCAGGCCGGCCTTTACCGCGTCGGCGTTTTCAGCAAACGGCGCGTCATAACGGCCCTCGTACCAGTTTTTGCCGCGAGCATAAGGTGCGAGAACCCGCGTCATCTTGCAGCCGGACCGGGCGCTAAACCCATTCGGCAATTCGTCCGCATCCCGATCCCGCCCGTGCACCGCAATCAGCACACGGTCACATCGACCCCACGGCGCACCAAACTCGGCCAGCCCAAAACCCGAAGCTGCCGAGGCATCCTCAGGTATAGACCCCCTTGCGGAGTAAACGCTCTCCATCGATAGATTCTCCTCCCGGTAGAGCGTCGCTTTCGCGTTTGATTTTTTCGCTCAGCGAAGCTATATCCGTACAGCGAATATTTTATGAAAGGGAGCATCATGTCAAGCGTTCTGGATGGCAAAGTCATCGACGAGAAGGAATTCAACTCGGCCATCGCCCGTGGCTTTGCCGTTCTGGAGTCGTTCGACAGCGAAAATGTCGAGATGACGCTATCGCAGGTTGCCGCCCGCACCGGGCTCTCACCGGCCACCGCACGCCGCTGTCTCTATACGCTTTCGATCCTGGGCTATGTGCGCCAGCACGGCCGCAAATTCACGCTCGGCGCGCGGGTTTTGACCCTGAGTTCGTCCTATATGCGCTCGAGCCAGATCGACGAATTCCTGCTCCCCGAGCTGCGCCAGCTCGTCGAAACGTTCGGCGATGCCTCCTCGGTGGCGATCCTCGATGAGAACATGGTGCTCTATCTCGCCCACACCTCGCGCCAAAGCGCCGTTCGCCCCATCGCGGCGATCGGCGCGCGCTATCCGGCCCACGCCACCTCGCTTGGGAAGGTCCTGCTGGCCTATGCGGATTCGACCACCCAGAATCGTTTCCTCGCCACGGCCCCCTTCAAGGCGCTCACCGATCGCACGGTGACCGACCAGGCCGAGTTGTTGCAGATCCTCAAGGAAACCAAACGGCTCGGCTATGCGGTCGGCATCGACGAGCTCGACTATGGCATCGCCTCGCTCGCGGTGCCGGTATTCGACGGTGAAGGCCGGGCGGTCGCCGCGATCAACACCTCGGGCTACAGCGGCCGCCTCTCGGCACAAGCCCTGATCGAGGAGCGCCTATCGCTCCTGCTGCAAGCCTCGCGCAACATCACCGCCAAGCTCTCGCAATACCCCGTCCTGGTCAAAACAGCCCTCACCCCCGCGGGCCGCTAGACCCGAAGACGAGAGGGCCCCGCGCTTCGAACCTCATGGCCAACCGCCGGCGCGGGGCGGGTGAAGCGGAACGCCGCATGTACGTGCATCGCCAGACGGTGGTGCCGGAAACACCTTTTCTGAGGCCGTGGAGAGGTTGCGGGTCTCCGGTCAAGCCCGAAGACGACAAGGGGGAGAGGTGGCATCCCCCATCAACACCCCACATGGACCGGCCCCTCCTCGCCTAATCGATGCCACTTACCCCCACCCTCTCCGGCGTCATTGTCGGGCTTGACCCGACAATCCGCAACACATCCGGCGGCACGGGAGACGTGGGGCCACCCCTACCGTCCAGCCCCCCAAATCTGATCCGCCCCCAAGAGGCTTGACTTCCCACCTCCATCCATCAAAATCTTCGTATCACGAATTAATTTTCGCCTAGCGGAGAAATTGCATGGCAAAAATCCTTGTCCTTTACTATTCGAGCTTCGGTCACATGGAGGCGATGGCCCAGGCGGCGGCGGCCGGAGCCCGCGAAACGGGCGCCGAAGTCACCATCAAGCGCGTCCCCGAACTTGTCCCCGAAGAAGTAGCCCGCAAGGCTTACTACAAGCTCGAACAGGATGCCCCCTTCGCCACTCCGGCAGAACTGGCGGATTATGATGGCTTCATCTTCGGCATCTCGACCCGGTTCGGCATGATGGCTTCCCAGATGAAGAATTTCCTCGATCAGACGGGACCGCTCTGGGCCCAGGGTGCATTGGTCAACAAGGTTGCGACCGTCATGTCCTCCACCGCCGCCCAGCATGGCGGCCAGGAACAGGCGATCCTCAGCACCCAGGCGGCATTGCAGCACCACGGCATCATCATCGTGCCGCTGGGCTACGCCTATCAGGATCAAATGGGCGTGGACGTTGTCCGCGGCGGCTCGCCTTACGGGATGACCACCGTCACCCTATCCGACGGCTCACGCATGCCCAGCGCCCAGGAACTCGACGGCGCCACCTGGCAAGGCCGCCACCTCGCCGACATCGCCCGCCGCCTGCACGGTTAGGCTCCATCAGCCATTCGACGCCTTGCTCCAAGGCTGCTCCCCCCGCACCTCGTCACCCTCGGGCTTGCCCCGAGGGGATCCACGCCCCTTCCCAAATATGCGCGCCCTTCTCGGCTCTTGCCGCGCGCCTCTTCCAACCGGCAGCGCTGCGGATTGTCGGGTCAAGCCCGACAATGACGAGCGGAGAGGGGAGTGCCCCCAATCCGCGTTGTCCGCGCCCTTGTCCTAACCCACCGTGTCACCCCGGGCCTGACCCGAGGCAAGGTATGCGCGCCCCTCCCGGCTCTTGCCGCACCCTCTCGCCCCTCGTCGTCTTCGGGCTTGACCCGGAGACCCGCAAGGCTTCCACGCCCTCAGCAGAAGTGTGTCCAAACCCCTCCCGCACCGCCAGCAGCGCTGTGGATTGTCCCTCCTCACCTCCGGCTCACGCCACCCTTCCCCCTGCCACCTTGACAAGCCCAACCGCTTCGCCAACAGTATTCGCTGTACGGATATTTTTTCGTACAGCGAATTTTTGCTCTGGGAGGAGAGATCAACATGTCTTTAAGATTGCCAGGTCATCTGGCTTTCGCGTCCTTGGCCGTCGTCGGCCTGACGCTGGTTCCACCTGTCCTTGCGCAGGACGAGCAGGAAAGCGTCGGCTTTGGATGGCCGATGGCCGATCAGGAGGGCCATCAGGCCGTCGGCGCGGGAAGCGGAGGGGCTTTTGGAGGAGAAGCCATCGCCGCGCGCAACGGGGAGGTTCCAGAAGGGGTGGAACCGCTCGAGCGCGATATCTTCACGTCGGACGATTTCTATCAGGACGTCGATTTGTGGTCCGATCCGCGATATTTCCGCTGCAACAGTCCCATGGGGCTGGAAAGCCAGTGGGGCGCCTATGGCAATGCCATCATCGGAGACAATCCGCCGGAGTCCGGCGCCTGGGGCTTTTGCGATGCGGATTTTCCGCGCGGGGAGATCGTAAGCCCCTACCCGTTCGAAACCGCTCAAGAGCATTACGAAGCGCTGCTGGCCGAGGCCGAAGAGGCCGGAGCCACCCTCAAGCGCCCCATGGACGACCTTCCCGACTGGAACGGGGTCTATGACGATTCAAGCGAAAACTGGTTCTGGGGCCGCATCGTTCAGGCGACCACGATCACTTCGCTGCTCACCCCGGAATATCAGAAGCGTTTCGTTCAGGAAGCCTATCACCACGCCAACACCAATGCCGCCATGTGGCCCAGCCAGTATTGCTGGCCCGAGGGCTTCCTGCGCCGCTGGCACGAGCATTCGGTCCGCGACCATCAGGTTTTGATGAACGAGGATATCGTCCAGATCCTTACCGGGGTCGCCGACAATTTCCTCACTCAGATCCGCATCGGCGACGAGTTCATCATCGAGGAGGGCAGCGTGCCCCGTCTCGGCGAGGCCGTGCCGCGCTGGTACGGAGAGACCATCGGTTTCTGGAACGGCGACCATCTGATCACCTGGACGTCCAACATCCAGGGCTGGATGACCCATGGCGGGTTCGAACATTCCAACCTGATGCAGACGGTCGAAATCTATTCGCCCGAGACCGACGAGCAGGGCAACATGATCGGCCTGCGCCACGAAGCGATCTTTTACGATCCCGAAGCGCTGGTCGAGCCGATCCGCATGGTGCGCGTGCTCGAACGTGTTGGCGAATACCAGGACCGCCATCCGTACATCTTCGTTGAATGCAACCCGACCATCTACCCGGTCGACGGCAGGGCGCAGCCGGTCTCGCCCGGTCAGGTGATCGACTATGTCGTTCCCGACTGGTTCGGCCGTCCGTGGGCCCAGATGTGGGAACGCTTCCATGAAGAGGGCATGGAGCGGCCCGAGAACGAAGCCCTGTTCGGCTTCTGATCCTTCCCAGAACGTCCCGGTCGCAAAGCGATACTTGCGGCCGGGAAGCGCGGCCAGACAAAGACTTGGCCCAGTTCGAAGCGCTCCAGAGAAGAGCGGAAATGCACCAAACCGCCGGCACGGGAAGCTCCGGCCGGCCCCACGGGGATTGCGCATCGCCCGCAATCGGCCTGGCGTGATCCGGATGAACGGAGACGATTGATGCAGATGCATTTGGCGCGGGTAACCACCCCCGGCCCCTCCCTTACGGGCTCGCCACCGGTAACCAGCGGACGCCGCCGCATGGATTTGGAGATTCGCCGGGAAGGACCGTTCGCCGCTTCGTTCGGCGCGGCTTCCGATCTTATCATCATCCGCCACATGGGCGGCGAAATGACCGCCGACGTCTATTACTCCGACCGGGTCTATACCCGCTCGCTGCCCGAAGGCGGCGTGCTGGTCGTTCCGCCCAACGCCGCCTTCAGGCTGCGCTGTGCCCATCGCGCCACCAATCTCTATGCCGCGCTCGCCCTGCCTCAAGGGACCGCCGTTGCACGCTCGCACGATCAACGGCCCAATCTCAGCCGCCCCATGATGTTCGCCTCGGATGCGGTGCTGGGCGGGCTACTGGACATGGCCCAGGACGTTCTCGATCTTCCCATGGGGGCAGCCTCGGGATTGCTCGACAGCCTGGCGAGCGTGATCCTGTGCCATCTCGCGCGCAGCCACGCCGAAGCGCATGGTGAACAGCAGCGGCTCTTGTCCAACGCTGATCAGACCTCAAGCACCATGGTCACGCGGGCGGTGGAATACATGATCGGCAATCTGGACCGGTCGATCACCCTCAACGACGTCGGGAACCATGTGCGGTGCAGCGCCTCCCATTTGGGCCGGCTGTTCAAAACGCACCTGAGGGCGTCACCCCACCGCTATCTCCTGGGCCTCCGCGTCGAACGGGCACAACTCTTGCTCGCGGCGACCAGCCTGCCCATCGCCCATATCGCGCTTGAATGTGGTTTCGCCAGCCAGGAACACCTCACGCGCCATTTCCGGCGCCTCAGCGGCACGACGCCCGCCGCCTATCGCCGCGCGCAGATCCAGGCCTAGACGATGAAACGCGGCGGCATGACGCGCGCGTCCATGCTGTCGCAGATTTGCCGCAGCTCCGCGATATGCCGCTCCCCCTCGGGATGGTCGCGGAATGCGTGAAAGCTCGCGCGGTGGCTCCACTGGGAATAATTGATCACCATCCCTCCATCCTCCGAGGCGTGGACGGCGCTCGACACGAACCCTGGCTGGTGACGCGTGAAGGTTCCGATCATCTTCTCCAGCCGCTTAAGGAAATCGTCCTGCCGGAAAGGATCGACCATCACGACCACGATGACGGTCAGCACTTGCCGTTTTGTATCGATGAACGTTTGAGGCATTGGCGCTTCCTTTTCAGAGGACTTGATCAACGTTCCCACTGTGATTTTCGTTCGCATCCTTCTCTCGATGTGCATTGACGATATGCGGGTCCATCCCGAGCGGCATTGTGCAGGAGGATGGGCGGATCGTGCAGGCAATAAAATCCCCGCTGCGATTGGATTTGCCCGGCGATTACGATCGCCCATCCAAGGAGGAGAAACATATGATCCGCAAATTCACGGCCGCCCTGGCCGGCGCCCTGATGGCGACGACCGCCGCCGGCGCCATCGCTCAGGAGGCAACCTCGACCGGAGGGGAAGCCGGACCTATCCATTTGCGAGACATGGGAAATTTCTATGTCGGCGCCGAGTATTCCGAGCCTGATGCCGAAGGTAATGTGTTCGTCAAAAACCAGATGCACGTCGAGTTCTACCTGCCCGAGGAATCGCAGCACGAGCTGCCGCTCATCCTCGTTCACGGCGGTGGCGGGCAGGCTTCCGACTGGTATTTCACGCCCGATGGCCGCGACGGCTGGCGCGATTATTTCCTCAATGCCGGCTTCGATCTCTACATCGTCGATCGCCCCGGCTACGGCCGTTCTCCGGCATCCCCGGAATATGGCGAAGGCAATCTAACCGCCGTTCCCAGCGGGCTTATCGCGCGCCTCGCCGCAGCCAGCAACTGGCCCGAGGGCGAGGTAAGCGCGGAAAGCGAAAGCATCCTCAACTGGATCGTCGCTTCCTCAACCACGCCTTACGCAGGCAATGAAGTGGCCGCCCAAGGCATTGCCGAACTGCTTGAGCAAGTCGGCCCGGCCGTCCTGCTTCTACATTCGGCGGGCGGGGTCAGCGGCTTCTGGGCTGCCGACATGCAGCCGGATAACGTCGCTGGCATCATCGCGTTCGAGGCCAGCGGCTCGGATATGCTCAGCATCGCCGAAGGCCTCACCTTCGAACCCGCGCTGGCCGACGGCTTCGAGCCTGTGCAAAATGGCGATGGCTGTGACGTTCAGGCGGATGATTCCGTCAGCACCCTCACCAATTTCGCCGACATTCCAGTGGTCCTGATCGGGGCGCCGGAGAGCTTTTTGGCCGAACGCCTCCCCTGCCAACTTGCAGCCATGCAGCAAGCTGGGATCGATGCCACTCTCGTCGATTTCGGTGAACTCGGCGCTCCAGGCACCGGCCATTTCGCCATGGCCGAAACCAACAACGCCGATTCAGCCCAGGTCATGATCGATCTCGCCGCCGACATGGCTGACGGAGAATAACTGATCTTCATCAAGGCGATCTGATGCTCCGTGCATCAGATCGCCAATATCTTCAGGTGCTTTATCCGCCGGTGATCCCCAGGAACGAAAGTGCCAGGAACGTGGCGAACAGCACGAAATGGGTCATGCCCTCGATGGCATTGGTCTCCCCATCATTGAGGTTGATGGCCGCGACGATCAGGGTGATGAACACCATCATGGTCTGAACCGGCGTCATCGCCATGATGATCGGCTGGCCGGTAAAGAGCGCGATGCCCTCGATAACCGGCACTGTAAGGATCACCGTCGAAAGCGATGCGCCGAGCGCGATATTGATCACCACCTGCATGCGGTTGGCCAGCGCGGCGCGCAGGGCGGTGAGGATTTCCGGCGCCGCCGACATGGTGGCGACCACCAGCGCGGCAAGGGCCAGGGGCGCTCCGACCGCTTCGAGCCCTCCGGTGAGAAATTGCGACATCACCTCGGCCAGAAAGCCGATGATGACGATCCCCAGCACCAGAAACACCACCGAGGTGCCGAACGGCTGGTCGGCCAGGGCATGGTCGCCCCGGCGCTTTTTCTCGGGATAGCTGTAGTTGAAGAAATAGCTGTGGGCACCGATCTGGTTGCGCAGGAACACCCAGTAGAGCGTAACCATCGCGCAGATCGTGAAAATCGAGTAGTAATGCCATTTATCCGCCGGCACGAATTCGGGGATCACCATCGAAATCCCCATCGCCGTCAAGATCATCACGCCATAGGTTTTGCCTGAATCGTCATTGTAGGGCTGTTCGCCGAACTTCCATCCGCCCAAAAGCGCCGCCAGCCCCAGAATGCCGTTGATGTCGAGCATCACCGCCGAAAAGATCGTATCGCGCGCCAGAGTCGGCGACGAACTCGATGTCATGAGGATGGTAAGGATGATCACCTCGACAAGGACGGCCGAGATCGTAAGGATCATCGAGCCATAGGGATCTCCCACCTTGGCGGCCAGCACCTCGGCGTGATGGGCCACCCGCACTGAGACCGCAATGATCGCGGCGATGAGAACCGCCGCACCCATAAGCGAGCCGGTCGGTCCGACCCCTAAAATCTGGTGTTCGAACGCAAAAGCCGCGATTCCGGCCAGAACCGCGGGAACGAGGATGATTTCCTGCCGCGCGCTGGCAAGCAGATTGTCGGCGGTGCTTGCCATAGGTCCTCGCCCCTACATCTGATCATTGTAGGGCGGCTTGGTTTCCCCTACGCGCTTGGCCAGCCGGTGGAACGAGAGTCCGTGCCGGTCGGCGCCCCCGGCATTGGCGATCTGCAAGAGCCGCGCCGCAAAAGCTACGGCATCACGATTGGCCGGGCTCAAATCCTCGACCGAACGCTCGTCGTTGATCGCGCCCTGCTCGGCTCTTTTGAGTGCCTCGTCCACCTCCTCGCGGCTCAGTACTCCCTTGGAAACCAACGCCTCGGTGAGAGAGGCAATGACGAGATAAAGTCCTTCAAGTTGCAGATTGGCGGTGTTCACGGCGCCCTCTCCTCCATCCTGGTGCTTCCAGGAACACGATTACTCGTTGAGGAACTCTCGCAAGCCGTTATCGTTCGTTTCTGGATGCTTGAAAGGATATTACATGACTCTGCTGCTCGTTCCCCTCGTCATCGCATTGGGGATTTTTGTCCTCATGATCGCCGTGATCCTGAGCGCCGGCTACATCGAAGGCCTCCGCAATCCCGAGCACCAGGATCGCCCCTACCCAGCCACCGCGCCGAAGGACGTTGAGACGCCCCAGCACTGAGCCGCCGCGCTTGGAGCGAGTCGATTGATCGACGTTTTCGCTCCACTGCGCGACGGATTTTTTGAGCTTATTCGGCCGGGCCGGCTTCGCGTGCGGCAGCGACGTCTTCCGGCGTCACGCCGCCGAATTCATTGCCCCAGCTATTGCGGATGAACGTCGCGACCGAAGCGATCTCGGTATCATCGAACCGCTCACCGAACGCCGGCATGGCACCACGACCGTGAACGATGGTTTGAACGGCATACGCGACGTCCTGGATATTGGAATCGCCTGCAAAAGCAGGACCCACGCTGCCCTGCCCCTCGGGACCATGGCAGGCTTGGCATTGGACGTAAAGCGACTGTCCCTCGGCAAGCAATGTTTCATCGACCGGAGCGGGCGCGGCTGGTGCGGCTTCCGCGGGTTCGGCTTCTGCCGCTTCCTGGCTGGCCGGCGCCTCACTGACCGCTGCGGTTTCTTCCGTCGCCCCACCCAAAGGCCAATCGGATGTGAAAAGATAGGTCGTGCCGAACACCAGAACGGTGATGCCGACAAGCGCGCCAACGTGCTTCAATGTACCTGCTCCCGCAGAAGTTTGCCAAAGTCGATAGCCCCTCACGAAAACGCGAGGAGGCCGGTTCGGTTGCAGCTATACCAGATTTCCAAGCGCTGCCGATGCGACGATCGGCAGCGCCTTGGGATCAGTGTCCGAAGGCCGGCTCACCCACGGGCGGGCTGGGCGGACGACGGATGAAGAATGCAGCAACGATGGCAAAGAGCGAGATGATCGCGCCGCATAGGAAGGCGAGCTGAATGCCCTGTGAGGTGGCCGGAACCACCTCGACGCCGCTGGCGATGAGATCTGTGGTCCGCAATGTCATCAGCGAAACAAAGACGGCAATGCCTGCCGCGCCGGCCACCTGCTGCACGGTGCCGATCACCGCGCTGCCGTGGGAATAGAGGTGGCGCGGCAACGATCCCAGGCTTGAAGTGAAGAGCGGCGTGAACATGAGCGCCAACCCAACGCTGAGCGTCACATGCAGAGCCAGAATGAACATCACCGATGTCGACTGGTTGACGGTTGTGAGGGTCCAGAGCACCACGCTCACCAGTACCGTTCCCGGCACGATGAGAACCGTAGGTCCGAACCGGTCGAACAGCCGTCCCACGAACGGGGCCATCAAGCCCATGACGAGACCGCCCGGCAGAAGCATGAGGCCGGTTTGGGACGCATCGAGTCCGAGCACGTTCTGCATATAGATGGGCAAAAGGATCAGCGAACCGAACATCGCCATCATCGAGATCGCCATCATCACCACGCTGACAGTAAAAACCGGAGTGGCGAAGGTGCGCAAGTCGAGAAGTGCCGCGTCACGCTTTTGCAGCGAGAACTGGCGGGCAACGAATAGCCCCAGACCGACGATTCCCACGAGAACGGGCAGCCAGGCCGGGAATATCGACGGCCCAGCCCCGTGCGACGCATCGCCACCCAGGCTGGAGAGACCATAGACCAGCCCGCCAAAGCCCAGGGCCGACAAAATGACCGAGAGCACGTCGAGCGGTGCCTTGGTCGGCGTCGAAACGTTCTGGATCTTGGCAGTGCCGAGCGCCAGCGAAGCGACGGCGATCGGAAGCACCAGATAGAACATCCACCGCCATTCGAGATGCTCGAGAATGAACCCGCCAATGGTGGGACCGAGGGCCGGCGCTACCGAGATGACGATGGAGATGTTGCCCATGGTGCGCCCGCGCGATTCCGGCGCAACGAGATTCATCACCGTGGTCATGAGCAACGGCATCATGATTGCGGTGCCGCAGGCCTGCACGATACGGCCGACCAGCAGCACCTCGAAGCCCGGTGCAATACCGGAAAGCAAGGTGCCCGCGCTGAACAGGGTCATGGCGAGGATGAAGACGGGTCGAGTGTTGAGCCGCTGCAGCAGATAGCCGGTGATCGGGATAACAACGGCCATGGTCAGCATGAACGCCGAAGTGAGCCATTGCGCGGCACTGGCCGTGACGCCGAGATCTTCCATCAGGTGCGGAATGGCCACGCTCATGATGGTCTCGTTGAGAATCACGACGAAGGCCGAAACCAGCAAAAGCGCGATGACCAGCCTGTTACGGGCCGAGGTTTCGCTGTCGCTCAATGGCGTCGAGGGCGCAGCCGCGCCGTTCACATCGGTCGGTGACATGGTGATAACTCTTCAAAAAATTGGCGCGGCGACCAAGACGGCCGCGAATAGGGCCGTGTTGAATCTGCCTCTTGACGGCTAAAGTCAAGATGGATGTGGTCATGGCATGCATGCCACCGGCGCATGACAGAACAATAAAGGCTTGCGCGGCACGCCCGATAAGCCTTCACTTATCGAGCTGGTACGCACCGGCGCAATGAGAACGATCAAAGGATGAGGAACATGCAATTGGCACACAGCGGTGGGCTGTTGATCTCGGCCGCACTCCTGGCTTCGACGGCAGCTCTCGCACAAAATCCGCCACCCCAGCCCGAACAGACCACCGCAATCGCCGAGCGCGAGTCGGTGACCACCGACGACTTCATGGTCGCCGCGGCACATCCGCTGGCCACTCAGGCCGGCTATGACGTCCTGGCCGCCGGCGGCTCTGCGGCAGACGCCGCCGTCGCGGTACAGACCATGCTGGGCTTGGTCGAACCGCAAAGCTCGGGTCTGGGCGGCGGCGCGTTCCTGCTCTATTGGGACGCCGAAGCGGGCGAGCTCACAACCTATGATGCGCGTGAAAAGGCGCCGCTCGCCGCCGATGAAACCTATTGGCTCGACGAGGACGGCGAACCGCTCGAGTTCATGCAAGCTGTGGTGGGCGGCCGCTCGGCTGGCGTGCCCGGAACGCCGATGCTGCTCGAAGTGCTCCACGACGATCATGGCACCATGGAATGGGCCGAGCTGCTCCAGCCTGCCATCGACACCGCTGAAGAGGGATTCACGGTCACCCAGCGCCTCGCGGATTCAGTTGCGGACGCGGAAGGTCTCGATACCTTCGTGCAAACCGCTGAGTATTTCCTTCCGGGCGGCGAGCCGATCGCCGAGGGTTCCACCCTATCAAATCCCGAATACGCCGAAACGCTGCAGCTCTTTGCCGAGCAGGGCGCTGAACCCTTCTATACCGGCGAGATTGCCGAAGACATCGTCGCGGCGCTCAACACCAATATCAATCCGGGCATCCTCACCATGGAGGACTTTGCAGCCTATGAGGTGGTCAGGCGCGATCCGGTGTGCATGGACTACCGCGGCTATGAAGTCTGCGGCATGGGGCCTCCGAGCTCGGGCGCATACACTGTCGGGCAGATTTTGGGTTTGCTTGAACCCTTCGATCTCGCCGCCATGGAAGATGGCGTTGAGTTCCGGCATCTGTTCGCCGAGGCGTCGCGTCTCGCCTTTGCCGATCGTGGCATGTATTTGGCCGATAGCGATTTCGTCGATATCCCTACCGGTTATCTCGATGACGCCTATCTCCAGGAACGCTCGACGCTGATCGATCCCGCAGCCTCGATGGGAACCGCCACTGCCGGCACTCCTCCGGGCTGGGACGAGGCGCTATTGGCTCCAGACATCGAGCGGCCTCGCGCCGGCACGTCGCACTTTGTCATCATCGATAGTGCGGGCAATGCGATTTCGGCGACCACCACCATCGAAAGCGGCTTCGGCAGCCGGGTGATGGCCCGCGGGTTCCTGCTCAACAACGAGCTCACCGACTTCTCCTTCGCTCCAGAAGCCGATGGCATGCCGGTGGCCAACCGGGTGGAGCCTGGGAAGCGCCCGCGCTCGTCCATGGCGCCCACAATCGTGTTCGAGAACGACGAGCCGGTGCTGCTGACCGGTAGCCCCGGCGGGGCCGCGATTATCCACTATACGGCCCTATCGCTGATCTCTATCCTCGATTGGGACATGGATCCGCAGCAAGCCATCGACCTGCCGCATGTGACCAATCTCAACGGCCGCACCAATATCGAGGAAGGCGAAGGCGCCGAAGACCTCGCTTCTGGCCTCGAAGCCCTGGGCCATGAGGTCAATATCACCAACCTCAATTCCGGCCTTCACGTCATCGAAATCACCGATGACGGACTGGTCGGCGCCGCCGACAAGCGCCGTGAAGGCGCCGTGATGGGCGAATAAGGGCTAGCGCTCGGGGGCTCTGCCCCCGAGCGACACCGTCAACTCGCGAGCTGCCTCGGCGACGAGCTTTCCCAACGCCTCCACCCGATCGTCGGTCACACGAACCGACAGCCCCGATATGGAGATCGCGCAAAGCGGTTCTGCCTGAGGTCCATAGACGACCGAAGCGACACAGCGCAGCCCGGTGACGAATTCCTCGTCGTCGAAGGCGAACCCTTTTTCACGGATGGCGGCGATCTCGTCCCTGAGCACGGCAACGCTGGTGATCGATTTTCCGGTCGCCTTCCGCAACCCCTGTCGGTTGATGAGCGCGTCGATATCCGCGTCGGCGTAAGATGCCAGAATCGCCTTGCCCATGCCGGAATTGGCCATCGGCGCCCTGCCCCCTACGCGGGTGATGGCGCGCATGATCTCACGGCTTTCCACCTGCGTGAGCACAACAACCTCGCCGTCATCGACGACACCCAGATTGGCGGTCTCCCGTGTCTGGTCGCGCAGGCGGCGCAGGATGGGCAACGCCGGGGCGACGAAATTGCGCTGGCGTGTGAAGGCCGAGCCCACCGCGAATGCGCCGCGTCCCACATGCCACATGCCATCGCTGCGATCGAACTGAACGAAGCGGCGTTGCTCGAGCGTCGTGAGCAGGCGATGGACCGTCGACACCGAAAGTCCGGTGCGCCGGGCGATGTCGGTCAGCCTACAGCCCTCTTCGTCTTCCCCGAGCACTTCGAGGATGGCCATAGCTCGGTCCACGGACTGAACCGTGCCTGAGCGCTTCTCGATGTCGTCCATTGTCATCTCCCTCGCTTCCCCATAGCGCAAAACAAACCGCCCGCGCCATCTCTGGCGCGGGCGGCACGATATTCGTGGCAGAGATCGTCAGCGCTTGCTGGCAACCCGGCCCGTTGCAGCGGGAAGCGGGGTCGTCCAATCCTCGAACGAGAGGTCGCGTTCGCCATTCTCGTCACGGATCGAGGTCTGCAGACCCATCTTGTTGAGCAGGCCAAGGAAGGGCTGCGGGGGCAGTTCTTCCACATTGACCATCTTGTGGACATCCCAGACGCCCTTGGCGACCAGGATCGCCGCGGCCACCGGCGGCACGCCGGCAGTATAGGAAATGCCCTGGCTGCCCACTTCAGCATAGGCTTCTTCGTGATCGGCGACGTTGTAGATGAAGACCTCACGGTCTTCCCCATCCTTCTTGCCCTTGACCAGATCACCGATGCAGGTCTTGCCGGTGTAGTTGGGCGCGAGCGAAGAGGGATCGGGCAGCACGGCCTTCACCACCTTGAGCGGCACGACTTCGAGGCCTTCGGCGGTCTTAATCGGCTGCTCAGAGAGCAGGCCAAGATTCTTCAAGACGGTAAAGACATTGATGTAGTGCTCGCCAAACCCCATCCAGAACCGGATGTCGGGCACGTCGAGATTGCGCGAGAGCGAGTGCAACTCGTCATGACCGGAGAGATACGAGGTGTGTTCACCCACGACCGGAAGGTCATCGGTGCGGGAGACCTCGAACATCTTGTTGGTCTGCCACTGGCTGTCCTGCCAGGAATAGACCACGCCGGTGAATTCGCGGAAGTTGATCTCCGGGTCGAAATTGGTCGCGAAATAGCGGCCGTGCGATCCGGCATTGATGTCGATGATATCGATCGAGTCGACCGTATCGAAGTACTCTTCCACGGCTAGCGCCGCATAGGCATTGACCACGCCGGGATCGAACCCGGCGCCCAGAATGGCGGTCACACCGGCCTTCTCGCACCGCTCACGACGCTTCCATTCGTAATTGCCGTACCAGGGCGGCGTCTCACAAATCTTGTTGGGCTCTTCGTGGATGGCGGTGTCGATGTAAGCCACGCCCATCGCAATGCAGGCCTCGAGGACCGACATGTTGATGAAGGCGGAACCGACGTTGATGACAATCTGAGACCGCGTCTTCGCGATCAGGGCCTTGGTCGCTTCGATATCGAGGGCATCAAGCTGATGGGCCTCGATAATGCCGGGTTTTTTGAGCGACTTCTTCTCGAGAACACTCGAGACGATATCCTGGCATTTGGCTAGGGTGCGCGAAGCGATATGGATATCGCCGAGCACATCGTTAGCCATTGCACACTTATGGGCGACGACCTGCGCCACACCTCCGGCACCAATGATCAGTACGTTCTTTTTCAATTTTCACGTAACACCTTTTCAGAGGTTGAACCAATCTACGCACCCTGTCGAATTCGGGATCTCACCCCAAGCTTACGACAGGCTCTGCGCGTAGTCCTCAAACGTGAACTCGCGAACGAGTTCCACCTGCCCGTCCAGGTGACGTACCGCGATAGACGGCATCTGGACCCCGTTGAACCAGTTCTTCTTGACCATTGTGTAGCCGCCGGCATCGAGGAAGGAGATACGGTCCCCGGCCTTGAGCTCAGTCTCGAACTGGAACTCTCCAAAAATGTCTCCGGCAAGACAGGTTTTGCCGCAGACAATATACGTGTGCGGCCCGGTATTGGGGGCCACGCTGGTATATTCGCTATATGTCAGCAGATCGAGCATATGCGCCTCGGTCGAGCTGTCAACGATGGCCACGTGCTTGCCGTTATAGACGACGTCGAGCACCGTCACTTCAAGCGTCGTGGACTTGGTGACCGAGGCCTCGCCGGGCTCCAGGTAGAGCTGGATCCCGTAGCGCTCGCTCATTTCCTTGAGGCGCTGCGCAAGCTTTTCGATCGGGTAATTATCACTTGTAAAACGGATTCCGCCGCCCAGGCTAACCCATTCCAGCTTATGGAGAACATCGGCAAAACGTGCCTCGATCTTGCTCAGCAGCGCATCGAGGCTTTCGTATTCGTCGTTCTCGCAATTGAAGTGGAACATCACGCCCGAGATGCGATCGAGCACCGGTTCCACCCGCTCCATGTCCCATTCCCCGAGGCGCGAAAAGGGGCGCGCCGGATCGGCGAGGAGAAAGTGGGAATGCGAAATCCCCGGATTTAGACGCAGACCGATCTTCTTGCCCTGAGCCTCGGCCTTATCGCCATAGCGCTCGAGTTGGTTGACCGAGTTGAAGATGATCTTGTCGCAGTTTTCGATCGCTGCATCGATCTCGTGATCGGCCCAGGCCACCGAATAGGCATGGGTCTCGCCGCCGAATTTCTCGCGGCCGAGCTTCACTTCATAAAGCGAGGACGAGGTCGTGCCATCCATGTGCTCCGCCATGATGTCGAAGACCGACCAGGTGGCGAAAGCCTTGAGCGCAAGGACGCATTTGACGCCCGATGCCTGACGCAAATACGATATTTTTTCCAGGTTGCGGAGAAGTACCGACTTGTCGAGCAGATAATAGGGTGTCTGTAGCGTCAATTCTTGCGTTCGAACCTCCTTGGTCCCGGAGACTGGGGGCGAGAGCAATGCGTTTGGCGTTGCCGCCATAAAAAAATCCGCGCCGGATGAAACGCGGAAGACACCCCATCTAACGATTGGGGGTGTCACACACAAGACCCCGCTTGGAAAATTTTCGTGACGACACGAAAAGCCTTTGCTCTAAGAGCGGCATGAAAAAGCTTTTCGTCATCGGCATCGGCACCGGCAACCCCCAGCACATAACCATGCAGGGGATTTCCGCGCTCAACCAGACCGATGTGGTGTTCATACCCACCAAGGGCGAGGAAAAGGCCGGGCTCGCGGACATCCGCATGCAGATTTGCGACCGCTACATCTCGCGAGCCTATGAGCTGGTGGAATATCCCATTTCGCCGCGCAACGAAGCGACCGCAGACTACACGCAGCGCGTGCTCGATTGGCACGATCTGATCGCCGAGAGCTATGCTCAGATGTTCGCCCGAGCCGCTGCGGATGCCACCGGCGCGCTGCTGGTCTGGGGCGATCCGGGACTTTACGACAGCACCCTGCGCATTCTCGCGGCGGTTCGGGAGAAGGCCGGCCTCGATTTCGAGATCAAGGTCATTCCCGGTATCACCGCAGTTCAGGCGCTGACGGCGGCGTTCGGCATTCCGCTCAACACGATCGGCAATCCCGTGACGATCACCACTGGACGGCAACTGGCGCGCGGATGGCCGGAGGGTGCCGACAGTGTGGTGGTGATGCTCGACGGGCGGAAAAGTTATGAGAGCCTCGATGCGGACCTCCACATATATTGGGCGGCCTATGTGGGAATGGAGGAGGAACTTCTCATCCAAGGCCGGTTGGCCGATGTGAGAAATGAGATTTCAAAGACCCGGGATTCAGCGCGGTCCCGGCACGGGTGGATCATGGACATCTACCTTCTTCGCAAGGCCCGTTAGGTAATCGCTATCTCGCGGTGGCGGCGCTTGCTAAGAGACTGCCATGACAGACACTGAACCACCCCCTGCCCCGCGCGGTGCGTGCCCGACGCTCGACAATCCAATGCGGGTCGCGGACGGCCTTTTGGCACGCTTTCGGCCTGAAGCGGGGCTGACGCCGGATCAAGTGGCGGCGCTCGCGCAAGCGGCCAAGACCTATGGCAATGGCCTGATCGAAGTTACCGCCAGAGGCAATCTCCAGATTCGAGGCCTCTCCGACACCTCGACCGACGCTTTCCGGAGGGCCTTGAACCAGGCCGGTATCATGGCCCAGCCAGTTCCCGCCATCGAAACGTCTCCCATAGCGGGGAACGATCCCAAGGAACTCGCCGACCCGAGATCGTTGGCACGAAAACTCCGAGCCGTGTGCGATGCCGCACTTGCCAAAGGCCCCCTCTCGCCCAAGCTGTCGATCGTTCTCGCCAGCGGCGGGCAGGTGTTGCTCGACGGTCTCAAGGCAGACATTCGATTGGTTGCGCGCAGCGATGGATGGGCGCTGGATGTCGGTAGCACCTCGCTCGGTATCCTGGGCGAAGATGGCGTGCCCGGCGCGGTTGAGGCGATCCTTGAGGCGCTGCAGGAAATGGGGCCGAAGGCGCGAGGAGAACACCTCGATCGTGCGGCCATGGCCGGCACTCTCAACGAGCTCCGTCCACTGGCTGAGCCGGGCGCTCGCGCGCTGGGCATGACGATCGGCCCTCTCAGCCTGGCCGCCGGCGCGCCGGGATTGCGGATCGGGCTGCCGTTCGGGCAGGTGCGGGCCGAGCAGGTCGAAGAGCTCGCGCGCACGATGCAATTGTACGGGGTTTCCGAACTGCATCCGGCCCCTGAGAGAACCTTCGTGCTTCTTGGGTTTTCGGCCCGCGCGCTGCGCGATCTTGCCCCCGCGCTGGCTGCGTTCGGCTATCTGACCCGCCCGGACGTGGGGATGGCGCAGCTCTCCCTTTGCTCGGGGGCGGAGCGTGCGGAAGGGGGAATTATTCAGGCGGCCGAGGTGGCCAAGGCGCTCTATGCTACCAGAACGGATGTGGTGGATGGTTCTTTTCACCTTCACGTTTCCACCTGCGCCAAGGGATGTCCGCATGCGGGGCGGCCGGGTCTCGTTCTGGATGGGGGCGAACTGAGGCTTTATCGCGCAGAGGGTGCCAAACCGCTTGCAACGCTCGACGCCGCCGCTATTGAAGCCGGCGTCGTTTCCTTGGCCGAGCGAATCCGTGATAATCGCCGATCCGGCGAGACGACGCTCATGGTTCTCGACCGGCTGGGGCATCAATGACCGAATACGACTATATCCGCGACGGGCAGGAGATCTACCGCCAGTCCTTCGCCACCATCCGGGCCGAGGCCGATCTTTCGCGCTTTTCAGCCGAGGAAGCCGAAATCGCGATCAGGATGATTCATGCCTGCGGGATGGTTGAGGCGGCAGAATTCTTCCGGTTTTCCGACGGTTTCGTCGATGCGGCGCGCAAGGCCATCCAGCGTGGCATGCCGATTTTCACCGATGCGGAAATGGTGGCGCGCGGGGTGACCCGCTCGCGGCTGCCGGCCAACAACGAGGTGATCTGCGAGATCAACAATCCCGAGACGCCGTATCTGGCGCAGGACTATGGCAATACCCGTTCGGCTGCCGCCATCCATATCTGGCTGCCGCGACTGGAAGGCTCCGTGGTGGCGATCGGCAATGCACCTACCGCCTTGTTTCATCTGCTCGAATTGCTGCGCGACGGCGCGCCCAAGCCTGCGGCCATCATTGGGATGCCGGTGGGATTCGTGGGAGCGGCTGAGTCAAAACAGGCGCTTGGCGAGAATTCCTATGGCGTTCCCTTCGCCATTGTCGAGGGCCGATTGGGGGGCAGCGCCATGACGGCGGCGGCGCTCAATGCGCTGGCGAGGCCTGGAATATGAGCGGGCGCCTGATCGGGGTCGGGACCGGCCCCGGCGACCCGGAGCTTTTGACGCTAAAAGCCCTAAGAGCCATCGAAACCGCCGATGTGATCGCGCATTTTCTCAAGCGCGGGCGCAATGGCAATGCGCGTTCGATCGTGGCGGCTCATTGGCCAGAGAAGGCGATCGAGCTGCCTCTGCCCTATCCCGTCACCACCGAAATGGATCGACGGGAGGATGGCTACAAAGCTCAGATCGGCGCGTTTTTCGATGAATCGGCAAAAAACATCGCCGAACATCTCGATCAGGGACGGACCGTTGCCGTGCTTTCGGAAGGCGATCCGTTTTTTTATGGCTCCTACATGCACATTCATGTGCGACTGGCCCCACATTACCCCACTGAAGTCATCGCGGGGATAACTTCGTTGTCCGGCTGCTGGTCGCAGGCGGGGGTGCCGCTGATGCAGGGGGACGATGTTTTCACCGTTTTGCCCGGAACGCTTGAGCTTTCGGACCTGGCGCGGCGCCTTGGGGAAACCGACAGCGCGGTGATCATGAAGGTCGGGCGCAATCTGCCCAAGATACGCCAAGCGCTTGAGGCGGCGGGGAAAATCGACCGCGCAATCTATGTCGAGCGCGGGACGATGGCCGATTCCGTGGTGACACCGCTCGCCGAGCGCGACGACTCCCCTGCCCCATATTTTTCGCAGGTTCTGGTTCCGGGCTGGAAGGATCGGCCATGACGGGGACGCTCTATGTGGTCGGGCTAGGGCCCGGAAATCAAAAGCAAATTACGCCCGAGGCCATGGAAGCGATTTCGGCTGCCAGCCACTTTTTCGGGTACAAACCTTATGTGGATCGGCTCGAATTACGGGCCGACCAGATTGCGGTTCCTTCGGACAATCGCGAGGAAATCGACAGGGCGAAAGCGGCGCTGGAGATGGCGGCGGAGGGGCAAACCGTGGCCGTGGTTTCCGGGGGCGATCCGGGAATTTTCGCAATGGCATCAGCGGTTTGCGAGGCGATCGATCATGGGCCGGAGCATTGGAAAACGGTCGATCTTCGGGTGGTGCCGGGGGTAACGGCGATGCTGGCGCTGGCGGCGAAGGTGGGGGCGCCGCTGGGGGCGGATTTTTGCACGATTTCGCTGTCGGACAACCTAAAGCCTTGGGATCTAATAGAAAAACGGCTGCGGCTGGCGGCGGAGGCGGAGTTTGCGATCGCGATCTACAATCCGATCTCCAAGGCGCGACCGTGGCAATTGGGCAAGGCTTTCAATATCTTACGGGAAATTCTCCCCGCCGGGATTCCGGTGATCTTCGGCCGTGCGGTGGGGCGGGAGGACGAGGAGATTGTCATCACGAACCTGGAAAAAGCCGCCCCGGAACAGGCGAATATGGCCTCAACCATCATAGTGGGCTCACGGCATGTTCGTGGTGTTGAACGCCCGGATAGGCGGAATTTAATGTATGCGTTGAGACGGGTGCCTGAAAGTTCGACATGACTGAACGCTGGCTGACGATTGTGGGCATCGGAGAGGACGGTCTGGACGGGCTGACCGACCTCACCAAATCGCTGATCGCCGATGCCGAGGTGGTGTTCGGCGGCGCGCGGCACCTCGCTCTGGTGCGCCGGCTCAACCTTGCCGAGCAGCGGCGTTGGCAATCCCCCATCGAGACGTCGGTGGAAGAGGTGGCGCGGCTGCGCGGGCGCAAGCGGGTGTGCGTTTTGGCCAGCGGCGACCCGTTCCATTTCGGCATCGGCGCGACGCTGGCGCGGCGCATTCCGGCGCGCGAGATGCAGGTGGTCACTTCCCCCTCCTCCTTCTCGCTTGCGGCGGCGCGGATGGGGTGGGCGCTACAGGACGTGACGGTGCTCTCGCTGCACGGGCGGCCAATCGAGCTGATCCGGCCGCATCTGCATCATGGACGCAAGATCCTGGCGCTGACCTCGGACGAAAAGGGACCGGGAGAGATTGCCGCCTTGCTCTCGGAGGCCGGATTCGGGGCCAGCGCGTTCACGGTGCTCGAAGCGCTGGGCGGTCCCAAAGAGCGCCTGAAGACCGTCGTGGCGAGTGGGTTCGAGATGACCGGCATCGATCCGCTCAATATCGTGGGCATCGATGTCGTTGCGGGAGCCGACGCCAGGGTGTTGCCCATGACACCGGGCGTGCCCGATGAATGGTTCGACCATGACGGGCAGATCACCAAGCGGGAAATCCGCGCGTTGACGCTCTCGGCGCTGGCGCCGCGACGGGGCGAGCTGCTGTGGGACATCGGGGCCGGCTCAGGGTCGGTGGGCATTGAATGGATGCTGGCCGATCCTTCGCTCTCGGCGATCGCCATCGAGGTGGATGGAACCCGGCTTAAGAGAATTGCGGGCAATGCCGCAGCGCTCGGCGTGCCGGGACTGGTGCTCAAGCAAGGCAAGGCGCCGCAGGTGCTGGAAAAGCTTCCGCAGCCCGATGCGATCTTCGTGGGCGGTGGCGGCACCGATGACGGGGTGATCGACGCGGCGATGGAAGCGCTCAAGCCGGGCGGACGGCTGGTGGTCAATGCGGTGACGCTGGAGATGGAAGCCTTGCTGGCGCTTCTGCATGGGCAGGCGGGCGGCTCGCTGACCCGCATTCAGATTGCTCGCGCCGAGGCCCTGGGGTCGATGAGCGGCTGGCGGCCGGCCATGCCGATCACCCAATGGGTGTGGCACAAATGACCGTCCATTTCATCGGCGCTGGTCCGGGGGCGGCCGACCTCATCACCGTGCGCGGACGGGACCTGCTGGCGCGCTGCCCGGTATGCCTTTACGCCGGTTCGATCGTTCCACGCGAGTTGCTTAACTGGTGCCCCGAAGGTGCGCGCCTTGTGGATACCGCGCCATTGTCCCTCGATGAGATCGAAGCGGAATACCTCGCGGCGGAGGCGGCAGGACAGGACGTTGCCCGGCTGCATTCGGGCGATCTTTCGGTCTGGAGCGCGGTTGCCGAGCAGATCAGGCGGCTGGAAAAGCATTCAATACCCTATTCGCTGACACCGGGCGTGCCGGCTTTCGCGGCGGCCGCCGCAGCGCTGGGGCAGGAACTGACCAAACCGGGGCTGGCCCAAAGCCTCGTGCTTACACGTGTATCGGGCCGCGCCTCGCCGATGCCCGAACGCGAAACACTGGGCAATTTCGGCGCGAGCGGAGCGACGCTGGCCATCCATCTGGCCATTCACGCGCTGGACGATATCGTTGCGGAACTGACCCCGCTCTATGGCGCCGACTGTCCGGTGGCCATCGTCGCCTGGGTGAGCTGGGACAAGGAGCGCATCGTGCGCGGTACGCTCGGAGACATCGCGGCAAAGATCGCGGCGGACCCGATCGAGCGCACCGCGATCATTTTCGTGGGGCCGACGCTGGCGGCGGAAGCGTTTTCCGATAGCGCCCTCTATGACGCCGCCTATCAGCGGCGGTTCAGGGGGCTCGGCGGGTAGAGCAACCGATTTCCAGGTGCTGCGGGCAGCGCAGCACTGGATGGAGGAGACAAGCTGAATGCATGGCAGGGGAACGCCGCCCTCCATCGTCTCGCCACGGAACAAAACCCCCGCTCCTGCCTTGTGATCCCAACAACAAAGAGGGATGGCCTTGGTCGGAACGCGCAACACATTCGAGATATTGGCCCGGGCGGGGTATGGCGCCAAGGGAGTCGTCTATCTTTTGCTCGGCGGGCTCGCCTTTTCCTCGGTTCTGGTCGGCGGTTCGGGCGAGGACAGCCCCGAAGGGGCGCTTTCGCGACTGCTCGGGGCCCCCATGGGCCGGGCGGTGCTGGGCGCCATCGCCGTCGGGCTTGCCGGCTACGTCCTGTGGCGGCTCGCGCAATCGCTGCTTGATGCCGACGACAACGGCACCGATGCCACGGGGCTCCTCACTCGGGCCGGTCAACTGGCGAGTGCCGTTGCCAACAGCGTGCTGGCCGCAACGGCTGCGGGACTTGCGCTCAATGGCGGGGGCAGTGGCGGATCGGATTCCTCCAGTATCATCGCCATGGTCATGAGCCAGCCATTCGGACAATGGATGGTGGGCGCGATCGGCGCGACCTTCATCGGCGCGGGGATCGCCCAGGTTTATCGCGGGGCGGTACGCGACTATGAGGATCGCATAACCATCCCGGCGCGCTTCAAGCCCGTGCTCGATCCCGTCTGCCAGTATGGACTGATCGCTCGCGGGGCGCTTTTCGTCATCATCGGCGGTCTTATCATTTTCGCCGCGATCACCGTTTCGCCCGAGAATGCGGGCGGGCTGCGCGATGCGCTGGACTGGCTGCGCAGCCAGCCCTACGGCGCGGCGCTCTACGGGTTGATGGCGGCGGGGTTGGCCGCCTATGGAGCCTATGCCATCGTGCAGGCCTTCTATCGGCGCATGGATCCGCCCGATGCCAACGACGTCAAACGCATGATGCCGGGGACGGCATGAAATCCGACATCTTCAAACGCTACATTTCGGAAGGCAACATCCGCCGGGTGCGGGAATTCGTGGTCACCGAATATGCGGTGCTGATCGCCATCGGAATTGCGAGCGCGTTTGCCTTCGGCTTCATCCAGGTTGCCGACGAGGTGACGGAGGGCGAAACGCACGACCTCGACATCGCCATCCTTGAACTGTTCAGGGCGGCGGGCGATCCGAGCCAGATGATCGGCTCGTTCTGGTTCCGTGAAGCGGTGCGCGACATCACGGCGCTCGGAAGCGTTTCGGTGCTCACGCTGATCGTCGCGAGCGTCATCATCTTCCTGCTCATGACGCGGCAGGCGCACGCGGCGCTGCTGGTCGCGGTATCGGTGATCGGGGGATCGATCCTTTCGACCTTCCTCAAGAATTTCTTCGACCGGCCGCGTCCCGAATATTCAGCGATCACCGAGGCGCTTTCGGCGAGTTTTCCCAGCGGCCATGCCATGCTGTCGGCGGTGACCTACCTGACGCTCGGGGCGCTGCTGGCGCGGCTGTCGCAGAGGTGGCGGGTGAGGATCTTCTTTTATGGCGTCGCCATAATTCTCACTGTGCTGGTGGGCATCAGCCGTGTCATGCTCGGCGTCCATTACCCTAGCGACGTGCTGGCGGGATGGGCGCTGGGGGCGGCGTGGGCTCTTGGGGCAACGGCGGTCGCCTCGTTTCTGCGGCACCGGGGGATGGTGTAGGGCGCGGCGGGGGTTATTCAGGCGTTGGTGGGTGCGCAAGCTCAGCACACCCCTCATCCGCCCCTTCGGGGCACCTTCTCCCTCAAGGGGAGAAGGGTAAAGGGGGCGGACATCGGGGTTGAAGCTCATGGCTGGCTCAGCGCCCCCCTCATCCGACCGCTTCGCGGCCACCTTCTCCCACCAGGGGAGAAGGGTAACGGGGCAAACACGGGGCGCAGGTGAAAGGGTCGAGGCGAGTGCAGGGTTCCTGGCTTCTCTCAGGAGCATGCCTCAGGAGCCCCCTTCTCCCCTGGTGGGAGAAGGGACGGGGATGAGGGGGGCTCAGCATATCAGCGGCAACCGTGGGGATTGCTGAAGCGCAGCGCACCCCTCATCCGCCCCTTCGGGGCACCTTCTCCCTCAAGGGGAGAAGGGTAAAGGGGGCGGACATCGAGGTTGAAGCTTTCGGCTGGCTCAGCGCCCCCCTCATCCGACCGCTTCGCGGCCACCTTCCCACCAGGGGAGAAGGGTAAGAGGGGCAAACGCGGGCGGGCGCAGGGTTCCTGGCTTTTTTTCAAGGAGTATGCCTCAGCCCCACTTTCTCCCCAGAGGGGGACGAGGGGGCTAAGCATGTCAGCGGCAACCATAGGGATTGCGCCACCGACACGATTGGCCAAAGGGCGGCTCGAAGTCTCCCTCAAAGGGAGAAGAGTAACGGGGGCAAACGGGGCGCAGGGTGAAGGGGTCGGGCACGCATTGGGGAAGTGCTACCCACTTTTACGGGCAAATGTGCGGTTTTGATCCGAGGGACCCGCGGCGGACGTTGCAGTTTGCCTATCGCCGCACTAGCGATACACTCGATAAAAACACATTCTTCCCCGGGAGGAGGAGCTAATGCGTGCGCTCGCACTTGCGGTGCAGGCCATAGGCGGCCTGAACCGGCTGGTCGGCAATGTATTCTCTTGGTTGGCCGTCGGCGTGGTGGCCATCTGTTTCATTGTCGTCGTCCAGCGCTATCTGTTTCACACGACCTTTCTCTGGATGCAGGACCTTTATGTCTGGCTCAGCGGGGCGATGTTCACCGCCGTGGCCGGATTTGCGTTGTTCCGCGACGATCATGTGCGGGTGGATATCCTCTATCGCCCGGCATCGACGCGCACCAAGGCGATCTGCGATATCGTGGGCGTGCTGATCTTCCTGTTTCCCTTCATGTTCGTGGTGTGGACCTGGGGCCTGCCCTATGTGCAGCGCTCCTGGAGCTTTTACGAAGCCTCCCAGAACATCGGCGGGATGCCGGGGCTGTTCGTGCTCAAGACCTTCATCCTGGTCTTTGCCGTGCTGATCGCCCTGCAGGGCGTCTCGATGATCGCGCGGGCCATCCTGGTGCTGGCCGACAAGGAAGACCTGCTGCCCCCCGCCTACCGCTATCCGGTCGAAGCCGAGGAGGAAATGCCCAGTGTCTAGCGTTCTCATCGGCGAGATTCTCTCGGGCCTTTTGTTCTTCGGCGTCATCGGCTTTCTGCTGCTGGGCTTTCCGGTGGCCTTCACGCTGGCCGGCACGTCGCTGATCTTCGGGGCAATCGGCTATTTCTTCGGCGTGTTCGACTTCTCGAACATGGGCAACCTCATGGGCCGCTATATCGGCTACATGACCAACGAAGTGCTGGTCGCCGTTCCGCTCTTCATCTTCATGGGCGTGATGCTGGAGAAATCCAAGATCGCCGAGCAATTGCTGCTCACCATGGGCAAGCTGTTCGGGCGCCTGCGTGGGGGCCTGGGCATTTCGGTGATCGTGGTGGGCGCGCTGCTGGCGGCGTCCACGGGCGTGGTGGGCGCCACCGTGGTCACCATGGGGCTCATCTCGCTGCCGGCGATGCTGCGCGCCAATTACGATCCCAAGCTCGCCTCGGGCGTGATCTGCGCCTCGGGCACGCTGGGGCAGATCATTCCGCCCTCGACGGTCCTGATCTTCATGGGCGACATGCTCTCCTCGATCAACGCGCAGGTGCAGATGGAGCTGGGCAATTTCGCGCCGGTTCCCGTGACCGTGGGCGACCTCTTCGCCGGCGCGTTCATTCCGGGGCTGCTGCTGGTCGGGCTCTACATCGTCTACATGATCTACAAGGCGATCACCCAGCCCGAGAGCTGCCCGGCAACGCCGATGACCGACGAAGAGCGCAAGGGGATCGTCAAGGACGTGATCGTGGCGCTGGTTCCGCCGCTGGTGCTGATCCTTCTGGTGCTGGGCTCGATCCTCACCGGCATCGCGACGCCGACCGAGGCCGGTTCGGTGGGCGCGGTGGGCGCCACGATCCTCGCGGCGCTGCGCTGGAGGCTGTCGTTCCGCGTGTTCCGCGAATGCGCTATGGCGACGGCGACGATCACCTCGATGATCTTCATCATCCTGTTCGGCGCTTCAGTGTTCTCGATCGTCTTCCGCGTGATGGGCGGGGACAATTTGGTGCACGAATTCCTGGCCAACCTGCCGGGCGGGGCCATCGGGGCGATGATCGTCGTGATGCTGATCATGTTCGTGCTCGGGTTCATTCTCGACACGTTCGAGATCATCTTCATCATCATCCCGATCACGGCGCCGATCCTTTTGGCGCTGGGCGTCGATCCGATCTGGCTGGGCGTGATGGTGGGCGTGAACCTGCAGACGAGCTTCATGACGCCGCCCTTCGGGTTCTCGCTGTTCTACCTGCGCGGGGTGGCGCCGAGCCGGGTGACGACGGGGATGATCTACAAGGGCGCCCTGCCCTTCGTGGTGCTGCAGATCATCGCGATAGCGCTGCTGTTCGTGTTCCCGCAGCTCATCACCTGGCTGCCGTCGATCAATTAGTCTTTTGCTGGTCGCGCTTCCGAACCGGATAAGTGGGACCACTTATCCTGGAAGCGCTCAACGATCGAACACCAGCCAGGTCCAGACAACGCCGGCCGCCCGGTTCGCCTTTTGCAGCGAACCGGCGGCCTGGCGCGAGAGGAGGACGAGGCCGGCGCAGGCGGCGGCGTCGAGGATGGCGTCCACGTCGATGTCATGGACCTTGCGGTCAGGATGTCCCGGGCCGTGGCGCAGCGAGAGGATGAGGCGACCGCCGGGCGTGGCCAGGCGGTAGAGCGTATCGATGGAGCGGATCTGATCGGGCGGGGAGAGATGCTGGAGCATGGCCAGGGCGAGGACGAGATCGTAAGCCCTGCCCTCGGCCATCACCGCCGGAAGCTCGGGCAGCCTGTCGTCGCGCCATTTGACGTTTCCGGGCATTCGGCCGGCGGCCTCGCGGAAGGCGGCGACGGGTTCGACGGCGACGACGCTGTGGCCCTGGGCGTCAAGCCAGCGCGCTTCGGTGCCGATCCCTGCCCCGATATCGATGATCGTAGCGGGCATGGGTGGCAGAAACGCCCGGACCGGAGCCAGGTGAGCCTCGGGATCGATATCGCCGTAGCGGTCGATCAGCTCCGGGGCGGCGGATGCATAGCCTTCGATAGCGCCTTGGGACATGTCCGAAAGCCTCGTTATCGTCGTTGATACGAGGGATAAGCCGAGTCGATGACAGAAACAAAAAGGCCGCGGAGGTGATCCGCGGCCTTCTCCTATGATGTGCGTCTTCGATCAGTCGAAGGAGATGTACTGCTCGCGGGCGCGCAGGAACAGGGTGTCGGTGCCGTCTGTCTTCTGGCGCACGACGTTGAAGGCCGCAACGAAGCTTTCGGCAACGCGCCGGGTGAGATCGTCACCGCCCTCGCGGATTTCGGCGAGCAGTTCCATGGACGCCTGGGCGCCGGCTTCGAGGATTTCCTCGGGGAACTGCTGGACGACGACGCCATGGTCGTTGACGAGCGTCTGGAGGGCGCGCGGGTCGTTGGCGGCGAAGTCGGAGGCGACTTCGTCATATTCGGCCTGGCAGACGAAGCGGACGATGTCCTGCAGATCCTGGGGCAACTCCTGGTACTTGGCCTTGTCGACCACGAGTTCGGTGGCCAGACCCGGCTCGACGAAGCTGGGGAAGTAGTAGTTCTTGGCGATCTGATAGAAGCCAAGCGCCAGGTCGTTGTAGGGGCCGACGAATTCGGCGGCATCGAGGGTGCCGTTCTGGAGCGCGGCGAAGATGTCGCCGGCGGCGAGGTTGGTGACCGATGCGCCCAGGCGCTCCCACACCTGGCCGCCAAGGCCGGGGCTGCGGAAGCGCAGGCCCTGCACGTCGGAAACGCCGGTCAATTCGTTGCGGAACCAGCCGCCAGCCTGGGTGCCGGTATCGCCCGACAGGAAGCCCTGAAGGCCGAACTGGTCGTAAATCTCGTCCCAGAGTTCCTGCCCGCCCATGTGGCGCACCCAGGCGGCCAGCTCGCGGTTGGTCATGCCATAGGGCACGCCGGTGTAGAAGGAGAGACCCATGGACTTGTTCTGCCAGTAATAGGCAGCGCCGTGGCTCATTTCGGCCGAGCCGTCGATGACGGCGTCAAGCGCCTGCAGGCCGGGGACCATTTCGCCGGCGGCATAGACCTGGATGGTCAGGCGGCCGCCCGAAGCGGCGGTGATGCGGTCGGCAAGGCGCTGGGCGCCGACGCCGAGGCCGGGGAAGTTCTTGGGCCAGGTGGTGACCATGCGCCAGTTGATATTGCCCTGAGCAATGGCCGGAGCGGCCAGAGTCGTGGCAGCCGCCGCGGCACCCGCAGTCGCCGCGCCGGCCTTCTTGAAGAAGTCGCGTCTTTTCATCAATTTCCTCCCAATGGTGCTTTTGCACCGATTAGAAAACGGTTAGAGCCTGCGCCTCGAGAGCCGCCACCGTTTTCGAGCGCATCGTCGAAGCGCGAGCAAAACAGACCGTATTTGCCCGCCTCCGTCGAGGCCCCGCTTCCCATGGTTACAGGCTTTATCGCCAAACACTACCCACTATTACGCAGGAAATGGTATTGGGTTGGCTGCTGGCGCGGTTACAGCCGGTGCGCGGCTGGTAAAAGTCGTTGAGGAGGAGGGCTTTAGCCCATGCAGTTGAGGCATCAGATTCTGGCGCTCGCCACCGTGCCGCTGATCCTGGCGATCGTTGCGGTGACATGGCTCATCACCTGGCAATCGACCAATCTGGCGCGGGCCAGTATCGACACGTTCGAGCGCAACATGCTGCAGGCCAAGCAGGACGAGTTGCTGAACCTCACCAATCTCGCGCTCTCGGCCATCGACGGCATCTATGCCAATGCGGGGCCCGAAGACGAAGAGGCCAAGGAACAGGTCAAAGCCATTCTCAACGCGCTCGACTATGGCGAGGACGGATATTTCTTCGTCTATGACTATGACGGGGTGAATGTCGTCCATCCGCGCCAGACCTACCGGCCGGGGCAGAACTGGCTCGACCTCTACGACCCCAATGGCGACAGGGTGATCTACAACCTTATCGAAAAGGCCAAGGAAGGCGGCGGGCTGCATCAGTATCTATGGGAAAAGCCCTCCGCCGGGGTGATGGCCGAGAAGGTCTCTTTCGCCGTAGGACTGGACAAATGGGAATGGATGCTGGGCACCGGCGTCTATCTCGACGACGTCTACGCGCAAACCGCCGCCGCGCATGAGGATCTGCGCAAGACCATCAATTCGACCTTTCTGACCGTGGTTCTGATCGCGGTGCCGGCGGTGCTTTTGGTCTTTGCCTGGCTGATGGGCCTCAACCTGCATGAGCGGCGGATGGCCGACCACAAGCTCAAGGAGCTGACCCAGCGCGTGATCGACACCCAGGAAGAGGAGCGCACCCGCATCGCGCGAGAACTCCATGACGGGATTTCGCAAATCCTGATCGGGGTGCGCTATGCGATCGACCTGGCGCGGCGCAAGGTGGAAAGCGGGGCCGAGGGCGCGCCCGAGGCGATCGGAAAAGGCGCCGATGCGCTCAACGGGGCGATCAAGGAGGTGAGGCGCCTCTCCCACGACCTGCGCCCAGGCGCGCTGGACGATCTGGGACTTTCGGCGGCGCTCGAGGCGCTGATCCACAATTTCGCCGAGCGCACCGGCATAAAGGTTTCGCTCGAGGCGGTCGCCTTCAAGAACATGCTGCTGCCCGAGGCGCGCACGGCGCTTTATCGGGTGGCCCAGGAAGCTCTCAACAATATCGACCGCCATGCCGCCGCCACCGAAGTCACCATTGCGCTGTCCAGCCCGCATGGGCGAGTGCAGATGGTGATCACCGACAATGGCAAGGGCTTTTCGAGCGACAACGACCGCAAGGGCGGATTGGGCCTGCGCAACATGCAGGAGCGCATGGCCCATTTCGGCGGCAGCATGCTGGTGGAAACCTCGCCCAGCGGAACGACGCTGCGCGCCCTGCTGCCCAAATCGGTCTTCATACGTCAACCAAGACTGGCGGAGGTGGCATAGCATGGAGGCCCCCATCAAGGTGCTGCTGGTCGACAACCATCCGCTGGTGCTCGACGGGCTCAAGGCGATCCTTGAAACCTACGACCACATCGACGTGGTCGGCGCCGCGCCATCGGCACGGGCGGCACTGGAAATCGCCAGGACCGCCGAGCCGGACGTGGTGCTGATGGACATCAACATGCCTGAACTGAACGGGCTCGATGCCATCGAGCTGTTCAAGGAGCAATCGTCCGCGATCAAGCTTTTGATGCTCTCGATGCACGACAGCCGCGAATACATCTCGACATCGGTGATGTACGGAGCGTCGGGCTATATCCTCAAGGACGTCTCGACCGAGGAGATCATCGAGGCCATCGAGACCGTCGCGGCCGGGGGAACGTTCTTTTCGACGGGAGTGTCCGACGTGCTGCTCGAACGCAATGCCCAGCGCAGCAAGGCCAAGGCGCTGACCACGCGCGAGCAGGCGATCCTGCTGCTGATCGCGGCGGGAAAATCGAACAAGGACGTGGCGGCCACTCTCGACATCTCGGCACGGACCGTGGAAACCCACCGCAAGAACATCAAGAAAAAGCTCGGTATCGCCACGACGGCAGGGCTCACGCGCTATGCCATTGAAAATGGCCTCATCGGGAACTGAGGCCCTGCCCTAAACACCTGACATTCCAAAATGCTTCCGCAAGCACGTTTTGGAACACTCCGGGCGAGAGCGAATTAGCCCCTCATCACCGAGCAACACGGGAGATCGAGGATGGCAAACCCAACAGCCCCCAATGGCGACGGTCCCGCCACCGACGCGATCCGCAAGGATGCCGAGACGATCAAGCAGACGGCGCGCGAGGATTTCAGCGAGATCAAGGACCGGGCGCGCAAGGATTTCGAAACGGTCAAGCGCGAAGCCAAATCCGAATTCGAGCATATGCGGCACGAGGCGGGCAGCTATGCCGAAGGGCAGAAGAACTACGCCGCCGACCAGCTTTCGGGCATAGCGTCGGTCTTCGAGCGGGTTGGCAACGAAATGCGTTCGGGCGAACAGCCCTGGGCCGGCCGGTATGCGGGCGACATCGCCCAACGCATCGAAGGGTTCGCCGACAGAGCCCGCCACAGCAGTCTCAATGAAATCGTGGGCGATGTGGAGCAGTTCGGACGGCAGCGTCCCGGCGCGTTCCTGGCCACCGCCGCGCTTTTGGGTTTCGCGGCCAGCCGGTTCCTCTCCGCCTCGTCCAGCCGCCGGCGTCCCTCCCAATATTCCGGCAGCGCCTATCGCGGCGACCCCTATTACGGGAACGGACAGGGCTATGGCACCACCCGTTCCAGTGGATCGAACGACGGAGAACAATCATGAGCCATGCTGGAGAACACAGCGAAACCCGCACCCTGGCGAGCATGGTCAAGGGCCTGGTTTCGGACGTTTCGACACTGTTCCGCCAGGAGATCGAACTGGCCAAGACCGAGGCCAGCGAGCGCATGGAAAGCGCGGTGCATGGCGGCCAGATGCTGGTCATCGGCGCCATACTGGCGATCGGCGCGCTGGGCGTCTTGCTGGCCGCAATCGTCGCCCTGGGCACCGCCCTGCTGGTGAACATGGGCATGGACGAGATGACCGCAAACATCATCTCCGCCGTCGTCGTCGCCCTCATCGTGGGGCTGATCGGCTGGATGATGATTTCCTCGGGCGTCAAGCGGCTCAAAACCTCCAATTTCAAGCTGGAGCGGACCGCCCATTCGCTGTCTGAAGATGCCAATGTCGTAAAGGAGAGGCTCTAATGGCGCGCCATCACAAGTCATCCGACGAAATCGAACGCGAGATCGAGGCGCGCCGCGCGCGCATCGAACAGCGGGTCGACCAGATCACCTCTCGCCTGTCCCCCGGCCAACTGGTGGACGAAGCGCTCCGCTTTACGCGTGAAGGTCCGGGCGCCGATTTCACCCGCAACCTGGGCCGCAGCGTCGTCAACAATCCTCTTCCCGTCGCCCTGATGGGCATGAGCCTTGCCTGGCTGGCGGTGCAATCGAACATGCCCCGCCGCGAGCATTACGAAGACGGGTACGACGCCGACGCGATGTACGGACGTTACGAAGTGGACGAGGAGGACTACCCCGTCGCCACGATCCAGGGCCGCACGCTGCAGCGCGTGGGCGTCATCGAGAGCGATGAAGGACGGCACAGCGAGTTCACCGACGATGCCGGACGCAAGTTCAAGGCGTTGACCAGCGATGCGGGCCACAGGGCCGGCCACTTCGTCGACGAGTCGGGACGCATGTTCCGTGGCTTCATCGATGAAGCCGGGCATCGGGTCAGCGACTTCCGCGACGAAGCGGGCAACCGCATGCATCAGGCGAGCGGCTGGGCGTCTCACACCTGGCGCAAGGCGGGTGAAAACGCTTCCCGGCTCGGCGAGCGGATGCGTCACGGCGCCGACCGGATGGGCGCCCAGGCCCAGCACGCCGGCGACAGCCTGCGCCGGCAAGGCAGCCATGCCGCTCACATGGCCGACGATTTCATCCACGAGCAACCGCTGGTCAGCGGAGCGATAGCCTTTGCCATGGGCGCATTGTTCGGCGGTGCCCTGCCCCATACGCGGCAGGAAGACGAGATGTTCGGCGAGGCGGCGGACTCGGTCAAGGATCGCGCGGCACACGAGGCCGAGCATCTCTACGACCGTGGCCGCGAGGAAGCCGCACACCTGCACGAGCAGGCGCGGGAAGTGGCCGGACGCGCCTATGGCGACGCCAAGGACGCGGCGCGCGGCGCAGCCGACACCGCCAAGGCCGAAGCGGACAAGATAACCCATCACTGAGAGCGCCATGAGCGGGCAGAGCAACGGAACGGCGTCGACCACACCAGCCGATCTGGGCGCTGCCCGACAAAAGGGCCGCGGGCGCGAGGCGGATGCTCCTAACGCCTTGCCCCCGCGAGCCTGGCGGGAACTCCTTGGCCGCGTATTCGCCGATATCGGGCGCGACCGGGTCATGCTGCTCGCGGCGGGCGTGACCTTCTACCTTTTGCTGGCCCTGGTGCCGGCGCTCACGGCCTTCGTCGCCATATACGGGCTTTTTGCCGATCAAAGCACGGTTCTCGATCACATCAGCCTGCTCGAAGGCATCGTGCCGGCCGGCGGGCTCGACATTTTACGCGAGCAATTGCAGCGGCTGGTCAGCGAAGGCAACACGGCGCTGGGCTGGACGCTGGCGATCTCGCTGGCCATCGCGCTCTGGAGCGCGAGCGCGGGGATCAAGGCAATGTTCGAAGCCATGAACATCGCCTATGAGGAGGACGAGGATCGCGGCTTCATCAAGATCAGCGCGCTGGGGCTGGCGTTCACCCTCGGCATGGCGGTTGCGGCGGCGCTGTCGCTGGCGGCGGTTATCGTCATGCCGGCGCTCGTCGCCATACTGCCGATCGGGCCGGCGGTGAGCTGGCTGGTGCGGATCCTGAGCTACGTCCTTTTGGTCGCGGTCCTGGTGGTGGGGCTCGCCGCGCTCTACCGCTGGGGGCCGGCGCGACAGCAGGCGCGCTGGCGCTGGATCACGCCCGGCGCGGCGGCTGCGGTCTTGCTGATGATCGTCGCCTCGCTCATCTTTTCGTTCTACGTGGCCAATTTCGGCAATTACAACGCGACCTATGGCTCGTTGGGGGCGCTGATCGGGTTTTTGACCTGGATGTGGATTTCGATCACGCTCGTCATCATGGGCGCCGAACTCAATTCGGAACTCGAGCACCAGACCGCCCGCGACACCACAACCGGCGAAGAACGCCCCATGGGTGAACGCGGCGCCTATGTGGCCGACACGATAGGGTGAAGGCCAACAAACCCCCTTGCCGTTTGTGACAAAGCCGCCATGCTGACAGGTTAGTGACTCGTTAGTGACTCGCGTAACCTGCCGGAGCCTCGATGGCGGCCTATATCCTGCGACGCCTGCTGTTGATGATCCCGACCGTGTTCGGGATCATGGTGGTGTCGTTCCTCGTCATCCAGTTCGCGCCGGGCGGGCCCGTGGAGCAGGCGATCGCGCGCTATTCGGGGATGGAGACCTCCGCGCTTTCACGGGTGACGGGTGCTGCCGAGGGCGATTTCGCCGGGCAAGGCACGGTCGGTGCGACGGCGGCCGAAGGCTCTGGCGGCCAACAAGGCGCCTATCGCGGCGCGCGCGGGCTCTCGCCCGCCTTCATCGCGCAGCTCGAGGAGCAATACGGGTTCGATAAGCCCCCGCTCGAGCGGTTCTTCTCGATGATCTGGGACTTTCTGCGCTTCGATTTCGGGGAATCGTACTACCGCGACATCTCGGTGATCGATCTGATCGTCGAGAAGATGCCGGTCTCGATTTCGCTGGGCTTTTGGATGCTGCTGATCTCCTACGGCATCTCCATCCCGCTGGGGATCGCCAAGGCGGTGCGCGACGGGACGCGGTTCGACATCTGGACCTCGGGCGTGGTGATCGTCGGCTATGCCATCCCCGGGTTCCTGTTCGCCATTTTGCTGATCGTGCTGTTTGCGGGCGGCAGCTTCTGGTCGATCTTTCCCCTGCGCGGGCTGACATCGGCCAATTTCGCGTCCATGCCGTGGTACAGCCAGATACTCGATTATGCCTGGCACATGGCACTGCCGATCGCAGCGATGGCGATCGGGGCGTTCGCGACCTCGACGCTGCTGGTCAAGAACTCGTTCCTCGATGAAATCCGCAAGCAATATGTGACCACGGCTCGGGCCAAGGGGCTGACCGAGAACCGGGTGCTCTACGGGCATGTGTTCCGCAACGCCATGCTGATCGTGATCGCCGGATTTCCTGGCGCATTCATCGGGGCGTTTTTCGGGGGATCGCTGCTGATCGAGACGATCTTTTCGCTCGACGGGTTGGGGCTCCTTGGGTTCCAGTCAGTGCTCAACCGCGATTACCCGGTGATCTTTGCCACCCTCTACATCTTCTCGCTGGTGGGGCTGATCCTGGGGCTGATCTCGGACCTCACCTATATGTGGATCGATCCGCGGATCGATTTCGAGACGCGGGAGGTCTGAGGGATGGCGCTTTCGGCGATCAACCGGCGCAGGCTCGCCACGTTCAAGCGCAACAGGCGCGGCTATGTCGCGTTCTGGATTTTTGTGGCGCTGTTCATCGTGACGCTATTTGCCGAGGCGATCAGCAATGACCGGCCGCTCATCGCCTATTACAAGGGCGAATTGCTGTTTCCCGTGGTGGTGGATTATCCGGAGACCAAATTCGGCGGCTTCCTTGCGGTGACGCAATATCGTTCCTCCTTCATCCAGAACGAAATCGAGGACAATGGCTGGATCGTGTGGCCTCTGTTCCGCTTTTCGCACCAGAGCGTCGATACGCTGCTACCCGGACCCGCGCCCACCCCGCCAAGTTGGCTGATGAGCGCGGAGGAAAATTGCGCCCGCTACCCGCAAGGGGTGGACGATCCCGGATGCGTCCTGGGCAACATGCATGTCCTTGGGACGGACGATCAGGGGCGCGATGTCCTTGCGCGGCTGATCTATGGATTTCGCATCTCGGTGTTGTTCGGGCTGACGCTGACCGTTCTTTCCTCGGTGATCGGCGTGGTGGCGGGCGCCGTGCAGGGGTATTTCGGCGGTTGGACGGACCTCATCTTCCAGCGCTTCATCGAAATCTGGACCTCGATCCCCACCCTCTACCTGCTGCTGATCATATCGAGCATTCTGGCGCCCAGTTTCTGGGTGCTGCTGATCATTCTGCTGCTGTTTTCCTGGGTGGCGCTGGTGGGCGTGGTGCGCGCCGAGTTCCTGCGCGGACGGAACTTCGAATATGTGAACGCGGCACGGGCGCTGGGGGTGGGGAACTGGACGATCATGTTCCGGCACCTCTTGCCCAACGCAATGGTCGCGACGATCACCTTCATGCCGTTCATCCTGGGCGGCTCGATCACGACGCTCACCTCGCTCGATTTCCTCGGCTTCGGCATGCCGCCGGGCTCGCCCTCGCTGGGGGAATTGCTCGCGCAGGGCAAGAACAACCTCCAGGCGCCCTGGCTGGGCTTCACCGGCTTTGCGGTGATCTCGGTGATGCTCAGCCTCCTGGTCTTTGCCGGCGAGGCGGTGCGCGATGCTTTCGACCCGCGCAAGACGTTCGCATGATGGGAATGGGCGCAGAAAGGGACTATATTGGCGGCGGTTGCCGATGGAGCGTGCGATGAACAAGATCGTCCTTGAACATTATCCGGTGGACAAGCTGCCCGAGGATTTGCAGAGGGCGGTGAGACCGGCGACATCGGTCAGCCTTACGCTCGTTCCCGAAGAAACGGTGAAATCGCTGGCCGACATCAAGAAATCCGCCGATGCGATAAGAGCACGGCCAGGGTTCAAGCCCGTCGCGCCGCAAGAGGCCGTCGACCGCATTCGCGACCTGCGTAACGAGTGGGACTGACCGGACCGCATGAGGCTTTATCTCGATGCCAATTTCTTCATCGAAGCCATCGAAGGAGCCGGCGCGGTACGAGAGGCGTGCCTGGGGCTTCTCGATCTTGGGGAAGCCAATCCCGGCTTGCTTGTTACCAGCCATCTGACGCTGTCGGAAGTCCTCGTGCATCCGTTGCGCGAGCGGGCGGACGAACTTGCTCAAATCTACAAGGACCTCATTGCCGATAGCGGCCGTCTTGCTGTTTCAGACCCCGACCGTACGATTTTCGTCGAAGCGGCTTCGGTGCGAGGCGTACAGCATGCAATCAAGCTTCCCGATGCCATCCATTTGGCGACGGCCCGCGCGCTAAAGTGCTCGCATCTGGTTTCCGGCGACGGAAGGCTTAGGTCGGCGGCGGAAAAGTCAGATATCAACGGTATTGACCTCGATCAACTCGAACCGCTGCTGACGGCAATCGAGGCCACGTCTTGACCTCCTCTCTCCTCTCCGTCCGCAATCTCGATGTCACTTTCCGGCTGGAGGATCGGGAGATAGATGCCGTTAGGGGAGTGAGCTTCGATATCGCGCCGGGCGAGACGTTGGCTTTGGTGGGGGAGTCGGGGTCGGGCAAATCGGTGACCGCGCTTTCGGTGCTCAGGCTCCTGTCCTATCCGGCGGCGTTCCATCGCCGGGGCGAGATCGTGTTCAAGGGGCAGGACCTGCTCGGGGCAGATGACAAGACGCTGCGCAAGGTGCGGGGCAATGCGATTTCGATGATCTTTCAGGAGCCGATGACCTCGCTCAACCCGCTGCACACCATCGAAAAGCAGGTGAGCGAGGTGCTCTCGGTGCATCTGGGCATGGGGCGGACGGCGGCGCGCAGGCGAGTGCTTGAAATGCTCGACGCCGTGCGCATTCCCGATCCGGCGTCGCGGCTCGAGGCCTTTCCGCACCAGCTTTCGGGCGGGCAGCGCCAGAGAGTGATGATCGCCATGGCGCTGGCATGCGAGCCAGACCTTCTGATTGCCGACGAACCGACCACGGCGCTGGACGTCACCGTGCAGGCGCAGATTCTCGATCTGCTCAAGGATGTGCAGCGCCGGATGGGCATGGCCATGCTGTTTATCACCCACGATCTGGGCATCGTGCGGCGCATGGCCGACAAGGTCTGCGTGATGCGCGATGGCGAAATCGTCGAGCGGGCGGAGACGGCCGAACTCTTCGGCAATCCCCAACACGGCTATACGCGCCAACTGCTTTCGAGCGAGCTGGCGGAACCGCCCCCGCCGCCGGCTGTCGGAGCGAAACCGATCATCGAGGTCGATGACCTCAAGGTCTGGTTTCCGATCAAGCGGGGCCTGTTCAAGCGGACGGTCGGGCATTTCAAGGCCGTGGACGGCGTGGATCTCGTGGTGCGTGAGGGCCAGACGCTGGGCGTGGTCGGCGAATCCGGATCGGGCAAGACCAGCCTGGGCCTGGCCATGTTGCGGCTGATCTCCTCAAAGGGCCGCATCGTCTTTCTGGGCGAGGACATCCAGGACAAGCGCTCACGCGCCATGCGCCAGCATCGGGCGGACATGCAGGTCGTGTTTCAGGACCCCTATGGTTCGCTTTCGCCGCGCATGAGCGTGGGCGACATCATTGCCGAGGGGCTGGCGGTGCATTTCCCGCGCGTTTCGGCGCGGGAGCGCGATGAGCGCGTGAAGGCGGTGCTGGGCGAAGTGGGGCTCGACCCAGAGACGCGGCATCGTTATCCGCATGAATTTTCCGGCGGGCAGCGCCAGAGGATCGCGATTGCGCGGGCGCTGGTGCTCGAACCCAAATTCATGATCCTGGACGAGCCCACATCGGCGCTGGATATGAGCGTGCAGGCCCAGATCGTCAAACTCCTGCGCGATTTGCAGACCCGGCACGGGCTCACCTATGTGTTCATTTCCCACAACCTCAAGGTGGTGCGGGCCATCGCCAGTGAGGTGGCGGTGATGCACGAAGGGCGCATCGTCGAATTCGGCGCGACCGAAGCGGTCTTTGCCCATCCGCGGGAAGATTATACGCGAACCCTCCTGGCCGCCGCGCTGGATGAAACTCTGGCCGCGAACACCAAAAGTTAGGTGTTCACTCTGGCGCAAACCGATTTAAGATCAACGCATTCGGCATCGTCTCGGTAGGATGGACGCAAATGAAAACGCTCAGCATGACCTTAGCTTTTGCGATCGTCGTGGCGGCCGGAACGCCGGCCCTTGGGCAGGACGGCGAATGGCGGCACGCGCTGGCGCTGGATGCCGAGCCGAAATATCCGGCGGGGTTCGAGATGTTCGACTACGTCAATCCCGACGCGCCCAAGGGCGGGACGGTGCGGATGTCGGCGCTCGGTGGTTTCGACACCTTCAACCCGGTGCTGCCGCTCGGCGAGGCCGCAGGTGGGCTGGGGCTGGTGTACGAAACGCTGATGACGCCGAGCGGAGACGAAACCTCCGTAAGCTACGGGCTTCTGGCCGAAGCGGTCCGCTATCCCGACGATTTCTCCTCGGTCACCTTCAGGCTCAATCCCGACGCGCGCTGGCAGGACGGCGAGCCGGTGACCGCCGAGGACGTGTTGTGGAGCTTCGAGACGGTGATGGAGCTTTCACCGATCTATTCGGAGTATTACGCGCCGGTCGAGGACGCACAGATCACCGGCGAGGGCGAAGTGACGTTCACCTTTTCCGAAACCGGAAACCGCGAACTGCCCTACATCATGGGCCAGCTCATGGTGTTGCCGCAGCACTGGTGGGAAGGCGAGAATGCCGACGGCCAGCCGCGCGACATCGGCGCCTCGACGCTCGAATTGCCCATGGGTTCGGGACCTTACGAACTCACGAGCTTCGATGCCGGCCGGACGGTGACCTACACCCGCGATCCCGACTATTGGGGCATCAACGAGCCGGTGAATGTCGGAACGCACAATTTCGACGAGTACCGGTTCGAGTATTTCCGCGACCTCACCGTGGCGTTCGAGGCCTTCAAGGCCGATGAGTTCGATTGGTGGATCGAAAACATGGCGCGTCGCTGGGCCACCGCATACAACTTTCCCGCCGTCGAGGACGGGCGCGTCGTGCGCGAGGAATTCGAAGAACCCTACCGCGCAGCCGGTCTGATGGTGGGCTTCATCATGAACCTGCGCGACCCCAAGTTTGAAAATCCGCTGGTGCGGCAAGCGATCAATTACGCTTTCGATTTCGAAGAGCTCAACCGCACCATGTTCTACGAACAGTATCAGCGCATCGACTCGTTCTTCTACGGCACGGAACTGGCGGCGCCCGACGGACCGCCGCAGGGCCTGGAACTCGAGATTTTAGAGGAAGTGCGTGATCTGGTGCCAACCTCGGTGCTCGAGGGCGAATACACTAATCCCGTGGGCGGGAGCGAGGATGCCCTCCGTGCCAATCTGCAGGAGGCGCTGCGCCTGTTCGGTGAGGCCGGCTACACCCTCAACGGTACCCAGCTTGTCGATGCCAACGGGCAGCAATTCGGTTTCGAGATCATGCTCAATGGGCCGACCATCGAACCGATCGCTCTGCACCTGGCCCAAAACCTCAATCGGATCGGTGCCAATGTAACGGTGCGCAGCGTGGACTCGGTGCAGTTCGTCAATCGTCTGCGCAGCTTTGACTATGACGTGGTTTATCAGGGCTGGACCCAATCGCTTTCACCCGGCAACGAGCAACGCTACTTCTGGGGGTCGTCCTCGGTCGATGAAGAAGGATCGAGCAATTATGCCGGCGTCTCCGATCCGGGCATCGATGCGCTGATCGAGAGGGTCGTCATGGCGCCCGACCGCGATTATCTGGTGGCGGCGACACGGGCTCTGGATCGGGTTCTGCTCGCCCACCATTTCGTCGTGCCCAGCTATACCCGGGCAGCCTACCCAACGGCCCGCTGGAATCGGTTCAGCCATCCCGAAACGCTGCCGGAATATGAGATCGGGTTCCCCTCCATCTGGTGGTGGGACGAGGACAAGGCGGCGGCTACCGGCGGCAATTCACGATAGGACAGAACACTATGGCTCAGGACGTCCTGGTCATCGGCGCCGGCATCGTCGGCATTTCCACGGCCATCCATCTGCTGCGGCGCGGACGCAGCGTGTTGCTGATCGACAAGAACGAGCCGGGCAAGGAGACCTCGTTCGGCAATGCCGGCATCATCCAGCGCGAAGGAGTGCGCCCGCACGCATTCCCGCGTGACCTGGCAACGCTGATGCAGGTGGGGCTGCACCTATCCACCGCCGCCCGCTACGATCCGCTCGCCCTGCCCCGCTTCGCGCCGGCGCTGCTGCGCTATTGGTGGGAGTCCTCGCCCAACCACTATTCCCATGTGGTCAAGAGCTACGCGCCGCTGATCGGGCGGTCGATCGAGGAGCATGCCGACCTCATCGCGGCGTCAGGGGCCGAGGACCTGATCGTCAAGAAGGGCTGGTTCCTGATCTTTAGGACCGATCATGCGCTCAAGGAGGAAGCGGCAAAGGCCAAGTCCGATCTCGAACTCTATGGCATCAACCACCGCGTTGTGGACGGCGCCGAGTTCGCGCAGATCGAACCCGACCTCAAGGAGAAGCTGGCCGGGGCCATTCACTGGACCGACCCTTGGACGGTGCGCGATCCGGGCGCGCTGGTGGCCAAATATTTCGAGCTCTACAAATCCATGGGCGGGCAATTCCTCGCCGGAGAAGCCAAGGGGCTGGAACAGGACGGCGAAGGCTGGTCGACGTCCGTGAGCGGCACGCGCCACAAGGCGCGCGAGGCGGTAATCACGCTCGGGCCCTGGGCGCCGGAGGTTCTCGATCCCCTGGGTTATCGGCTGCCGCTGTTCGTCAAGCGCGGCTACCATATGCATTACGGCGCCCAGGGGGATGCCAAGCTCAACAACTGGATGATCGATGCCGAGGTCGGCTATTGCCTGGCGCCGATGGAAAAGGGCATCCGGCTGACCACGGGTGCCGAATTCGCGCTGCGTGACGCCGCGCCCACGCCCATTCAGCTCGGCCGCGCCGAAAGGACGGCGCGGGCGCTGTTTCCGCTCGGCGAGCGGCTGGACCCGCACCCCTGGAAGGGTGCCCGCCCCTGCACGCCGGACATGATGCCGATCATCGGGCCGGCGCCCCGGCATCGCGGGCTTTGGGTGGGGATCGGGCATGCCCATCACGGCTTCACCCTCGGGCCGGCGACCGGACATCTTCTGGCGCAAACGATGACGGGGGAAAAGCCGGCGATCGACATTACCCCGTTCGCGATGGATCGTTTCGTGGGGACGTATTCGGGCCGGGGTTAAGTCTCTGGCCAAGGCGTATGCGGAAACTCGGCGCACCCCTCATCCGACCCGGCTTCGCCGGCCCACCTTCTCCCTCATGGGGAGAAGGGCAGAACGGGCAAGCGCCGCGAGGCGGGTGCGCGAATGGTAGGACGAGGAGGCGCTGAGCCTCAACATCCACCACAGCGGCCGTTGATATGCTGAGCCCCCCTCATCCCCATCCCTTCTCCCACCAGGGGAGAAGGGGGCTCTTGAGGAAGCGCTGGGACATGCACAAGCACTGCATTCGCGTTTGTCGTTCTCCCCTGGTGGGAGACGGTGGCCCGAAGCGGCGGATGCTGAGGTGGCGGCACGCACAACCGCCAGCAGGTTATTGAAGCCCTTTCTCCCCACGAGCTTGCAGAAATCATCCAACCGGCAGCGCCGCGGATTGTCGGGTCAAGCCCGACAATGACGAGAAGAGCGATTGTTCGGGCTTTCCCTAAGCGTAGCTACGCTGTGCTCCGATTGCGGGTCGGGGTGAGAGGCGGGTGACCAGTTCGAGCGCGTCCCTTTCGGGCAGCGGGCGGGAGAACAGAAAGCCCTGGATCTCGTCGCAGCCATGGGCGCGCACGGCGTCGAGCTGGGCTTCGGTTTCGACGCCTTCGGCGGTGGTCGACATGCCAAGGCTCCGGCCGAGCGCGATGACGGCCTTGATGATCTCGAAATTGGCGTCCTTGGAACCCACGTCTTCGATAAAGGAGCGGTCGATCTTGATCTTGTCGAAGGGGAAGGCGCGCAGGTAGGAGAGCGAGGAATAGCCGGTGCCGAAATCGTCCATGGAGATGCGGATGCCCATGGCGCGCAGGGTGTGGAGGGTTTCCAGCGTCTGGTCGGAATCGCTGAGCAGGACGGATTCGGTAATCTCGAGTTCGAGCCGGGAAGCCGGCAGGCCTGCCTCTTCCAATGCCCGCTCGACGCTTTCGAGCAACCGGCGGCTCTTGAACTGGACGGGCGAAAGATTGACGGCCACGCGGATGTCTGACGGCCAGGTCGCGGCGACGCGGCAGGCTTGCTGGAGCACCCATTCGCCGAGTTGCACGATGAAGCCGATTTCCTCGGCGACGGCGATGAATTCGACCGGAGAGATGAACCCCATCTCCGGATGTTCCCACCGCAACAGGGCTTCCATGCACGAAATACGGTTGCTCTCGAGTTCCATGAGCGGCTGGAAGACGAGCTTGAATTCGTTCCGGATCAGCCCGAGCTTCAATCCGCTTTCGATGGCGCGGCGGCGCTGCATGGCGGCGTCCATGCCCTTTTCGAAGAAGCGGTAATTGCCGCGTCCGTCGCCCTTGGCGCGATAGAGCGCCAGGTCGGCGTTCTTCATCAGCGTTTCGCCATCCTCGCCATCGGTGGGCGCGACGGCAACGCCGACCGATGTGCCGATGATGACGCGATGGCCTTCGATTTCCATGGGCTTGCTGATGGTTGCGATCAGGCGTTCGGCGAGCGCGGCGGCGTCGCTGGGGCTCCTGAGCGGGCCGGCGAGAATGGCGAATTCATCGCCGCCCAGGCGGGCAGCGCACTCATGCTCGCGCTTGGCGTAATTGATGCGCGCGGCCACCTGCTGCAAAAGAGCGTCACCCACGGCATGGCCCAGAGTATCGTTGATGACCTTGAAGTGGTCGAGGTCGAAGCAGACGACGGCCATCATCTCACCGCGCCGGATGCGGGATTCGGCCATGGCCATCTCTTCGGCGAACAGCGTCCGATTGGGCAGGTCGGTGAGCGCGTCGTGACGGGCCAGATGGTGGATACGGGCCTCGGAGCGACGCTGCTCGGTGATGTCCTGATGGGTTTCGACCCAGCCGCCATCCTCCATGGGCTGGTGGATGACGGAGATGATCTGTCCGTTCTCGAACTCGCAGATATCGACGCTTCGCTTGCCTTCCGAAATCGTGCGCACACGCCGATGCAGGAACGCCATGGGGCCTTCCTTGGGGCGCATGCCGTTTTCGAAGCGGTAATCGAGAATGTCGGTCAAAAGCGTCCCGGGACGCTGCAAATGATCGGGCAACTCGTAGAGATTGGCGTAATTGGCGTTGCAGATCACGAGCTTGTGGTCGGCGTCGATCATGCACAGGCCGTGCGCCATGTTGTCGACGGCGGTCTCGAAGCGCATGGCCTGGCGGGCGAGGTCGGCCTCGCGCTTGGAGAGCGCGGTCAGGTGATCGCTGGCGTCGGTGATATCTTCATGTGTCACGAGCCACCCGACGCCGGGGCGGTTGGTATAGGTGGTGCGGATACTGCGGTCGCGCAGGAACTGCTCGTATTGGGAGGGCGCTTCCTGGCGCTTCTGGCGCTCGAAGCGGTCGATCATCGCCTCGTAAAGCTCATCGACGCTGTAGCCGAAGTAATTACCGGCCTCGATGACGGCGCGGCAGCATTCGCGCAGGCTCATGCCCGCCGCAAGCGCGTCGGAGGCCAGGCCGAATGTCCAGGCATAGCGGGAATTGAAGACCTGGAGCGTCAAATCCTCGCTCCAGACGCACAGGCCGTAGGGCATGGCCTCGAGGGCCGCATCCACCGCATGCGTATTGGTCATTCCTTTGCCTGACGGCATTTACGCGTTCTCCAGCCCCGATGACGAACGTCGGCAGATCATGGAGATGACCCCTAAAACAACAGTGAACGGCTTCGGTGGATTTGCTGATTTCCAAATAAGCAGTCATATAGAGTTATATAAAAGGCAGGAACAAAACGTGCGGTAGAGGCATTTGGAGAACTCTTTCCGCACGGGACGCCGATTTTTCAGATTTGGAGATTTCCTATGAGCCGCAACACGCTCTATCTCGTGATCGGTGCGTTGATCGTTGTCGTCGTGGGCTTTGCGATCTATGCCTATCAGCAGGAGACCGAGCCGCAGGGCGTGCAGATCGAGCTCAATGAAGAGGGTTTGTCGATCGAAAACAATTAGGCGGGCCGCAACGCATTTTCGCTGACCGAACCGCAAAACCGTTCCACTTTTGCTGGACACGCTCTAAATCCCCCGCTCATTCGGACGCTGCGGCATAAACGTGCTTTTCGATGCCCCCCTGTCCCGCTATTGAGTGCGCAAGCACCGAATGGGAGAGGGCGATGGGGTTTCCGGCACAGACGATCGACGACCTGAAGGCGCGCGCCAGGCGGCGCGTTCCGCGCATGTTTTTCGACTATGCGGATTCCGGCTCGTGGACGGAAAGCACCTATCGCGCCAATGAAGGCGACTTCCAGAAGATCAAGTTCCGCCAGCGTGTCGCCGTCGACATGACCAACCGCTCCCTCGCCTCGACCATGGCGGGGGAAAAGGTTTCCATGCCCGTCGCCATTGCGCCGACCGGCTTTGGCGGCATGCAGCATGCCGATGGCGAGATGCTCGGAGCCAAGGCGGCGCGGGCCTTCGGCATCCCGTTCACTCTTTCGACTATGAGCATCTGCTCGATCGAGGACGTGGCCGAAGCCACGGGCGGGGCGCCGTTCTGGTTCCAGCTCTATGTGATGCGCGACCGCAAATTCATGCACAACCTCATCGACCGGGCCAAGGCGGCGGGATGCTCGGCGCTGGTTCTGACGCTGGACCTGCAGATCCTCGGCCAGCGCCACAAGGATGCGCGCAACGGGCTTTCGGCTCCGCCCAGGATCAATTTCAACACCTTCCTCCAGCTTGCCAGCCGTCCGCGCTGGTGCATGTCCATGCTTCGAACCCGGCGGCATACGTTCCGCAACATCGTCGGACATGCGGATAATGTGGGCGATCTCTCCTCGCTCTCGTCCTGGACTGCCGAGCAGTTCGACCCTCGGCTCAACTGGTCCGATATCGAGTGGATCAAGGAACGCTGGGGCGGCAAACTGATCCTCAAGGGCATTCTCGATGCCGAAGATGCGCGCATGGCCGCCGCATCGGGTGCTGATGCCGTTATCGTTTCAAACCATGGCGGGCGCCAGCTCGACGGCGCGCCCTCCTCGATTTCGGCATTGCCGGGCATAGTCGAAGCGGTCGGCGACAGGATCGAGGTGCATATGGATGGCGGCATCCGTTCGGGTCAGGACGTGATGCGGGCGCTCTGCCTTGGCGCAAAGGGCGTCTATATCGGGCGGCCCTGGCTTTATGGGCTCGGCGCGGGCGGAGAAGCCGGCGTCAAGCAGGCGCTCGACATCATCCGCAACGAACTCGACATCACCATGGCGCTCTGTGGCGAGCGGGACATCCGCAATGTCGGGCGGCACAACCTGGTCAATCCGGACGTCTTCAAGTCATGAGCGCCAGCTATCCCCCTGCCCTGCCCCGCCATATCGTGGAAGCCACCGTGCGCCGGGCCTTCGAGGAAGATCTTGGACAGGCGGGCGATATCACCAGCCAGGCGACCATCGCGCCCGGCGCAACGGCCGTGGCGCGGATCAATGCGCGCGAGGGCGGCGTGGTCTGCGGCCTCGACTGCGCGAAAATGGCATTCTCGCTGATCGGGCCTGGACTTGAGGTGCAAGCCTACGTTTCCGACGGCACGACGATCGAGGCAGGCACCGACGTGCTTGAGGTACGCGGCAATGCACGGATGCTGCTGGCCGCCGAGCGTACGGCGCTCAACTTCATGACGCATCTGAGCGGGATTTCGACACTGACTTCCCGCTTTGTGGCCGAAACCGAGGGCACCGATGCCCATATCTGCTGCACGCGCAAGACCACGCCGGGGCTGCGGGCGCTGGAGAAATACGCCGTCAAATGCGGCGGCGGGCACAATCACCGCTTCGGGCTGGACGATGCCATCCTGATCAAGGACAACCATATCGCGGTGGCCGGCGGGGTCGCGGCGGCCATTGCGGCAGCGCGCGCCTTTGCCGGACATCTGGTCGCCATCGAGGTCGAGGTCGATACGCTCGAACAGCTCGAAGAGGCTTTGGCGGCCGGGGCCGATGCGGTGCTGCTGGACAATATGGATGAACCCACGCTGACCCGGGCGGTCGCGATCACCGCGGGCCGCGCCAAGCTCGAAGCCTCCGGCAACGTGACACTCGAGAGGATCGCTGCGATCGCCCGCACGGGGATCGATTATATCTCCACCTCCCGGATCACCATGGCCGCAACGCCACTCGATCTGGGGCTGGATATAGCAATCTCTTAACAGCCTTTCCTCACCCCACCGTAACCAGCCCCATCGTACCCGGCCGCTTCCGGGTGCGACTCTGTGGCCTATGGCTTGGCAAATGACGATGCGTCATATATAGCCCCACCATATTCTCGTTAGGCATATTGCAGTTTTGAACATGAACGTCCGTACCTTGTGTCTCTCGATCCTTTATTGCCAGGAAGCGAGCGGCTACGAGATCCGCAAATTGTGCACCGAAGGTGAAGGGGCCTATTTCATCGAGGCCAGCTTCGGCTCGATCTATCCCGCGCTGGCCAAGCTCGAAAACGAAGGGCTGGTTACCTCGCGCGTGGAACATCAGGCGGGCAAACCCTCGAAAAAAATCTATGCCATCACCGAGGCCGGACGGTCCGCGTTCTGCGACGAACTGCATGAGCCGCTCGCCCCCGATGTTTTCCGCAGCCCGTTTCTCCTGTTCGCGCGATTTGCGCACCTCCTCGATGCGCAGATCGTCCAGACCCGCGCCGAGGAGCAATTGGCGCAACTGGACCGGAAAATCGCGGATCTACGCCGGCTTCAGGATGAGCTCTGCAGCGGCGAAGACGAAGATCACGGAAACGATCAATGGGTGCTCGGATACGGCCTCAACTGTCTAGAGGTTGCACGCGAGCATCTGCATACCCACATGAACGCCTTAATTGCCTCCGCGCGACAAGAAGAACCGCACGCCGGGCAGCAAGCAGCTGAATAGAGGGCGCTGTTTATGCAATTTCTCAAGTCTTTTGGTTTGTCGTTTTTCATTCTCGCGGTTGCAGCAGCCTGGCTCGCCACAGGAACGCTCGTTCAAGGCGGCCAGGGTCCCGGCAATGGCGAGCATTCGATCATCGGCCTTATCGAAGGCGATGACCATGGCCCGATCTCAAAAACGCTGTCCGATGCAGGGCTTCTCGTCGAGCACGACGAAGACGTTGTCGAGCAGGCGCGGATGACCGTGGCCCAGCGCGTGGCTCAAGCCAATGGTGGCGCGGACGCGCCCGCCATTTCGGTGCGTACGCAGACATTCGAACAGGAGCCCATGCCGCTTCTGGTGAGCCTGCGCGGGCGCACCGTGGCGCATGCCAATGTCGAGGCGGTGGCGGAGACCGCCGGCGTCGTCCAAACCGTTCATGTCGAAAAAGGCCAGCGGGTCGAAGAGGGCGAATTGCTCTGCACGCTGGACCAGGGTACGCGGCAGGCAGCCGTGGCCCAGGCTGAAGCTGGCCTGGCACAGGCGCGGGCAGGGCTGGAACAGGCCCAGCTCGATTTCGAAACCAATGAATCCCTGCGTGAGCGGGGTCTTGCCGCCGCCAATACCGCCAATGCGGCGCAGGTGGCGCTCTCGAGCGCCGAGGCTCAGGTGCTGACGGCCCAGGCCGCGCTCGACAATGCCGTGGCCGAACTCGAACGCACCGAGATCACCGCCGAAGTCGCGGGCCTCGTGCAGGCGCCGGTGGTAACGCGCGGTGCGATGCTGGCCCAGGGCGGGGTGTGCGCCACCATCGTCCAGCTCGACCCGATCGTCTTTTCCGGTTCGATTGCCGAAGCCAATATCGGGCTGGCCCGGACAGGGCTGGAAGCGACACTGCGCACCGTCACCAACCAGGAAGCGACCGGCGAGGTGACCTATGTTGCCGCCAGCGCCGACGAAGCCACCCGCTCCTTCCCCATCGAGATCGAATTCGACAATCCCGAGTTCGACATCCGGGAAGGCGTGACCGCAACGGCCACCGTGGACATGGGCACCATGCCCGGCCACCTGCTGCCCCAGTCCGCCCTCACCCTCAATGACGAGGGCGTGCTTGGGGTCCGGGCGGTGGAAGACGGCGTCGTCGCCTTCCATGAAGTGACAATCGTGTCCGACACCCGTGATGGGGTTTGGGTTTCGGGACTGCCCGAAACGATCGAGATCATCACCATCGGCCAGGAATTCGTGGTCGATGGGCAGGCCGTGGCGACCGGACAAGGAACCGGAACCGAGCCGGCCACAGAGGCTTCTGAAGAAGGCGCTGCCGCATGACGAACTTCATCGAACGCATTCTGCGCATGCCGCGCGTGGTCATGACGATCATGGCGCTGCTGCTGCTTGGCGGTGGCCTCTCCTATTCGGTGCTGCCCAAGGAAAGCTTCCCGGCGATCGACGTGCCCTATCTCTACGTTTCGATCAGTCAGACGGGCGTGTCGCCGCGCGACGCCGAAAACCTTTTGGCAAAACCAGCAGAAGAAGAACTGGCCGACCTCGACGGCCTGGTCAACATGACTTCGACGTCAACCACCGGTCATGCGTCGGTGGTGCTCGAGTTCGACACCAACGTCGATACCGACCAGGCGCTGGCCGATACGCGCGCACGGATGGATGCCATCCGCGCCAATATTCCGGACGATGCAAACGATCCCACGGTCAACGAAATCGACATGGTCGGGTTCCCGATCCTGTCGGTGGCCGTCTATGGCGAGGCTCCCGAGCGCGAACTGGTGCGGCGGGCCGAGGAGTTGCAGACTGCTCTCGAAGGCATCAACAGCGTGCGTGAAGTGGAGCTGTCGGGCTCGCGCGAGGAAGTGGTCGAGGTGACCATCGACCTGCTGCGGCTCGAAGCCTACAATCTCACGGCCAACGAGCTGCTGGACGCCCTGGCGCGCAACAACATGGTCGTGCCGGGTGGCACGATCAACACCGGCCAGGGCTCGTTCGCGGTCGAGGTTCCAGGGCTGATCACCGGACCGCAGGACGTGTTCGACCTGCCGATCAAGACCGACGGGGAAACCGTCGTCACTTTTGGCGATGTTGCCGATGTCACGCGCACGCTCGAGGACGCCACCGACTACACCAATGTCAACGGCTCCCCTGCCCTGATCCTGGGCGTTTCCAAGAAGATCGGCACCAACGTCATCGAGGTGTCCGAACAGGTGCGCGCGCTGACCGAACAGGTGGCGAGCGAATGGCCGCAAGGGGTGAGCTACAGCTTCTTCCTCGACCAGGCCGACACCACCATCTCGCTGTTCCGCTCGCTCGAAGCGGCGGTGCTGACGGCCGTGGCGCTGGTGCTCATCACCTGCGTGGCCGTGCTGGGCGTACGGGCGGCATTCATGATCGGCATGAGCATCCCGCTCTCGTTCATGATCGCCTTCCTCTACATGCAGATGACCGGCATGACGATCAACATGATGGTCATGTTCGGGCTGGTGATCGCCGTGGGCGTGCTTGTCGACGACCCCGTGGTGGTCGTCGAATATGCCGAGCGGAAGCTGCAGGAGGGCGTTTCCAAGAAGGAAGCCTTCATCCAGGCGATGCACAAGATGTTCGTGCCGGTGATCGGCGCGACGGCCACGACATTGGCGGCCTTCGTGCCGCTGCTGTTCTGGCCGGGCATCATCGGCAAGTTCATGAGCCATCTGCCCACGATCGTGATCGTGGTGATGTGCGCCTCGTTCATCTCGGCGCTGATCTTCATGCCGGTGATCGGGTCGATCATCGCATCGACCCATGTCGATCCCAAGCGCAAGGAACAAGCCGATATCGTCATGTATCCCGAAAAGTTCCACCCCAAGAAGGTGAAGGGACTGACCGGGGTTTACGTGCGCATGATGTCTGTGCTGTTGCGCTGGCCGATCCCGACGCTGCTCGTCGGCTTCGGCATCGTCTTCGGCGTTTTCATCGCCTATGCGAACAACCCCACGGGCGTCGAAGCCTTCCCGCCCTCCGAGCCCGAATATGCGACAGTGGCCGTGGTGGGCCGTGGCAACTATTCGCCGCAAGAGATCCGCGACATGCTGATCGAAGTCGAGGACGAGCTGATGCAGGTCCAGGGCATCCAGGACATCATCATGCAGTTCGGCGAGACCGGGGCCATGGGCACCATGCCGCCGGATACGATCGGCAACTTCCAGCTCCAGCTCGTCAACTACAACAACCGCGTCCAGGCAGAGGAGATCTTCACCGAAATCCGCGAGCGCGTTGCCGATATCTCGGGACTGCAGGTGCAGGTGTTCGGGATGGAAAGCGGGCCTCCGGCGGGCAAGGACATCAACATGCGCGTCGAGAGCAATAGCTACGACGACCTGATCCCGACCGTTACGCGGGTGCGCGAATATCTCGAAACCGAGCTGCCCAACACGGCCGACATCGAGGACGGACGTCCCTCGCCCGGCATCGATTGGCAGGTGACCATCGACCGTGTCGAAGCGGCCCGCTACGGCATCGGCGTGCGTGAGCTGGCCCCCTATGTGCAGCTCGTCACCTCGGGCGTCGAACTGGGCACGTACCGGGACTCCGAGACCGGCGACGAACTCGACATCAAGGTGCGGCTGCCGCAGGACGAGCGCACGCTCGACGCGCTCGATTCCATGCGGATCGCAACCCAGCAGGGCATGGTTCCCGTCTCCAACTTCATCGAACGGCAAGCCGTGCCCAAGGTCGCCAATATCGAGCGGCGCAACCAGGTTTATGTGATGCCGATCGCGGCAAACCTGGTGAACCTGCCCGAGGGCGTCTATCCGGCTCAGCGCGTGGCCGAACTGCAGGCGTGGCTGGACGGCCAGGAATGGCCGGACGGGGTGACCTTCGAGTTCGGCGGCGCCGAAGAACAGATGGGCGATGCCAACGCGTTCATCGCCCAGGCGTTCGGCGCGGCCATGTTCATGATCTTCCTGATCCTGCTGCTCGAGTACAACAGCTTCTATCAGGTGCTGGTGACGCTCTCGACCGTCATCATGTCGGTGGCCGGGGTGCTGCTGGGCATGCTGGCGACGGGCATGAGCTTCTCGGCGATCATGACGGGGCTGGGTGTGGTTGCGCTCGCAGGTATCGTTGTCAAGAACGGTATCGTTTTGATCGACACCTATAACGAGTACAACCGCCATCAGGGCGTCGAGCCGGTGACGGCCATGCTGCTCACCACCGCGCAGCGCGTGCGGCCGGTGCTGCTGACGGCGTTCCTCACGGCCTTGGGCGTCATCCCGATGTGGGCCAATGTCGAGTTCGACTTCATCCGCCGCGAGATCGTGGTGGGCGGTATCGCCGGCTCGTGGTTCATCCACCTCTCGGCGGCGCTGGTCTCGGGCCTGTTCTTCTCGACGGCTCTCACGCTGATCATGGTGCCGGTGCTGGTCACCGCGCCGAAGGTGGTCAAGGAGCAGGTGCGCGGCGCCTTCAACTGGATCCGCGGGCGCAGGTCGGAAGAGGCCGCAGTGCCCCAAGGGTTCGACGGCATGGCCGTCGCCGTGGAAGCGGATGGCTCGCGGCATGTGGTGACCAAGGACACCGAACTGGTCGAGCGCAACGAAAATGGCGTGACGGTTCTCTCCAGGCGCCCTGCCGCGGAGTAACTTCCCAAACGACTATGCAAAGGCCCCGCTCCGGCGGGGCCTTTCGCTTTTCGGGGTGCTCTTGACCGACATATAGCTATGCAGCTATTGATTTAACTGACCGCTGCCACAGCATGGAGTGAGCGCGATGACCGGCAAGACGAAATCGAAGGAGAACGCCGGAAAAGCAGACGGCAAGCCGGTGCTTTTATTGGGCGGCAATCCGCAGATCGCCAAGGGATATGGCGACGAGCCGGTGCAGGCCTATATCGCCGCCATGCCCGAATGGAAGCAGGATGTCGGCCGCAAGCTGGACAAGATCATCGAGAGCGTGGTTCCGGGCGTGGAAAAGGCGGTCAAGTGGAACACGCCGTTTTACGGCAATGAGCGCGATTACTGGTTCCTGTCCTTCCATGTCTTTACGCGCTACGTGAAAGTCACGTTCTTTCGTGGCAGTTCGCTCAAGCCCATGCCGGCCGGAACGAGCAAATATCCCGACGTGCGATATCTCGACATCTACGAAGGCGACGATTTCGAGGACCAGTTCACCGAATGGGTGAAACAGGCCAGCAAGCTACCTGGCGAAAAGATGTGAGCCCGCTAGAGCATTTCCGCTTTTCTCCGAATCGCTTCAATGCTCTAAGTCCTTGTTTTGTCGCGTATCCGAACCGCAAAACCGTTTCCACTTTTGCTGGACACGCTCTATTCGGCGGGCTGTTCCGCCGGCTTGCGGGTGACAAAGCCCTCTGGGTCGTCCTGGGCGGCGCGCAGGCGTTCGCTGGCTTCCGCCGCCTCGCGTTGGCGGTTCCACATCTGGGCATAAAGGCCACCGCGCGCCAATAGCTCGTCATGCCGGCCCCGTTCGGCGATCCGGCCTTCCCGCAATACGATGATCTCGTCAGCATCGACGACCGTCGAGAGCCGGTGGGCGATGACCAGCGTGGTCCTGCCTTTCGAGACCGTATCGAGCGCCGACTGGATCTCGCGCTCGGTATGGGTGTCGAGCGCCGAGGTCGCCTCGTCGAGGATCAGGATCGGCGGCGCCTTAAGAATCGTGCGGGCGATGGCCACGCGCTGCTTCTCGCCGCCCGAGAGCTTCAGTCCCCGCTCGCCCACCTGCGTGTCGTAGCCATGCGGCAGGCTTTCGATGAAGGGGCCGATCTGGGCCATGTTGGCGGCAGCTTGCACCTCCTGATCGGTGGCATCGGGGCGTCCGTAGCGGATGTTGTAGGCGATGGTGTCGTTAAAGAGCACCGTATCCTGGGGCACCATGCCGATGGCGGCGCGGAGCGATTGCTGCGTCACCTCGCGGACATCCTGGCCATCGACGGTGACCCGGCCCGCCGTCACGTCATAGAAGCGGTAGATCAGACGCGAGATCGTCGATTTGCCCGCGCCCGAGGGACCGACCACCGCAATGGTCTTTCCGGCGGGCACCGTGAAGCTCACCCCTTTGAGGATCGGGCGATCGGAATCGTAGTGGAAATAGACGTCTTCGAAGGCAAGGACAGGCCCGGAAATCGCGAGTGGCGTGGCGCCGGGATTGTCTTCGATCTCGGGGTTTTGGTCGAGAAGGCGGAACATCTCCTCGATATCGGCCAAGCCCTGGCGGATCTCGCGGTAGACGAAGCCGATCTGGTTGAGGGGGCGGTAGATCTGCATCATGAAGGTGTTGAGCAGGACGAAATCGCCCACCGTCAGGTCGCCGTTCATGACGCCGAGGGCAGCCATCACCGAAAGCACGATCATGCCGAGCCAGAAGATCACCCCCTGGCCGAAATTGAGCCAGCCGAGCGACGTCCAGATGCGGGTGGCGGCGCGTTCATAGCCCGCCATGGCCCGGTCGTAGCGGCTCGCCTCCAGGTTCTCGTTGCCGAAGTATTTGACGGTTTCGAAATTGAGCAGGCTGTCGATCGCCTTTGCGTTGGCGTCGGTGTCGCTCTCGTTCATGTCGCGGCGGATGGCAATGCGCCAATTGGATGCCCGGACGGTGAAGATCATATAGGCTGCAACGACGACCGCCAGAACCAGCACATAAGCCCAGCCGAACAGCCAGCCGAAGATGACGCCGACGATCAGAAACTCAACGAGCGTGGGCGCTGTGTTGAGCATCGTGAAACGCACGATGGTTTCGATGCCCTTGGTGCCGCGCTCGATCACCCGGCTCAGCCCACCGGTCTTGCGCTGCAGGTGGAAGCGCAGGGAAAGCCGGTGCACATGGGTGAAAGTGCGGTAGGCAAGCTGGCGCACCGCATGCTGCCCCACCGACGAGAACAGGATGTCACGGAGCTGCTGCAGGCCGGTATCGATGATCTGGCCCACGCCATAGGCGACAACCAGGATGATCGGCACCGAAAGCCCCAGGATCAGGGCCGCGTCCGGACCCGATGTGCCCAGCGTATCGATGATGCCCGCATAGGCGAAAGGCACCAGGGTGCTCGCCACCTTGGCGAGCAGCAGCGCGCCGATGGCAAGGACAACGCGCATGCGCAGATCGGGCCGATCCGCGGGCCACATATAGACCCACAGATTACGGATGGTCGAAACGATGGCGCCCTCGTCGGCGCTGACGGTGGATTTTGGCTCCTGGGCCATGGGGGGCTCCGGTGAGGGCTGGAGCGCTTCCAGAAAGCGCGGACAAAAATGTTCCAGCCTCTGTCAGCCAGACAGAGGCCAGGTGAGGAAATCGATCAAGACGCAGCCAGGAGCGAGCGTTCGCAGCTTTGATCCTGCGGGGTCAGATCGGCAAGGTAGCCGGTGAAAGCCGTGTTGAACGCGGTAAGCCGATCGGTGCGCACCCGATAGTTGTTGCGCGTTCCCTGGGCCTTGCGCTCGATGATGCCGGCATCGAGCAGGACCTTGAGATGCTGGGAAACCGTGCTCTGGGCCAGCGACAGGCAATCCGTGACGTCATTGCAGCAGCAGTTCTCGGGCCGCTGGGCCAGAATGCGCAAAATCTCGAGCCGCACCGGGTGTCCCAGGGCGCGCATCATGGTGGCAATATCGTCTTCGTTCATCGGCGCTGCTTCCATCGTCAGATTACGATAAGTGAAAGCGCGCGCCGATGCAAGGCGAGGCGCACGTTCCTCCCGCCATCACGGGCTACCGGACGGCGGAACTCTCCGTCTCCTCTTGCCCGACGACCTGATCGGTGTCGGGAAGATCGAAGACCTGGCCGGGATAGATGAGGTCCGGATCGCGGATCTGGTCGTTGTTGGCTTCGAAAATCTGCGTGTAGCGGATGCCCTCGCCATAGACCCGGCGGGCGATGGTCCAGAGATTGTCCCCCGACCGGATGATCGCCAGCCCGGACGTGGTGCGCCCGGCCTCGTCGGTTACCCCAACCAGGGTGGGGACCTCCCCGGCGCTGGGCTCGGAAGGCTCCGCCGGCGCCTGTGCAGGTTCGGCGGGCGCCTGTGCGGGCTCGGCGGGCTGTGCCGGTGCCTGTGCGGTTTCCTGCGGCCCGGAAAGTTCGGGCGCAGCATCGATCGGAGGCGAGACCGGCTGTTCAACCGTTTCAGTATCGGCGGGAGCCTGACCTTGCGCCACGATCTGTTCGGCGGGTTGCTCGACGGCCGCTTCGCGGGTGGGCTCCTCGGGCGAAGGCTGCTCGGTAAGTTCGTCCGCAGGTTGCTCGGCCAGAGGTTGCTCGGCGGCGGGTACCTCGGCCGCAGCTTGTTCGGCAGCGGGTTGTTCGGCGGCGGGTTGCTCTGCCGCAGGCTGCTGGTCCGCCTGAACGGCCTCAGCCTCCTGCTCGGCGACGGCGAAATCCTCCTCGACCGCTTCGGGAAGATCGAGAACGAAATCGACTTCGGCACGGGCGACCACGGTTCCGTCCTCGGCCAGCATATCAATGCGCACGCGTTGACTTGCCTGGTCCAGAACGCCAATCGCTTCGACCAGCCAACGCCCATCGGCAACCTCGGTGCTTCCCACCACCTGGTTGTCGACATAGAGCCGCACGGTCATCCCGTCAGTCCCGGCGCCGGCAAAGAAGTTGCGATCGCCATCGATCTCCACAGCATCGATGCTCGGCTGGATGAAATCCGGGGCCGGTTGCGCAGTCGTTGCAGGCTGCTCGGGCTGAGGAGACGGCTGTTCGACGACGGGCACTTCAGCCACCTGCTGCTCGCCGGCCGGCTCGTCGCTCGGCCGCTCCTCAGGTGCGGGAGCTTGCGGTGCCGGCTGTTCGGTTGCTTGCTGCTCCGAAGCCGGATCATCGACAGGCTGCTGGTCATCGGCCTCGCTCTCTGACACACCGACTGCAGATTCGGGCTGCTCCGGCGCTGCATCGTCCGGCTCGATAGGAGCTTCAATCTCCCCGGTCTGCGGCTCGGGCTCAACAGCATCGGCGGGCTCAGGGACACCGGCAGGTTCAGAGGCTTCGACCACTGTCTCGGGCTGAGCCACCTGCGCATCCTGTGTTTCGTCTGGAACGTCTTGCTGAGCAGCACCCTCACCGGCAGGCTCTTGGACGTCGGTTTCCGGCGCGGCCATGGGCGCGACGGGCGCCGCCGGCGCGGGAGCCTCTGGCGCAACCTCATCGGCCATTTCGGCGGGTGACGGCATCTCCACCTGCGGGGTGACGCCGCCGGGCGTGGGTTGCGGGGCCGCCGTCGCAGCGGTTTCGCCAGCAGGCGTGCCGGGCGTTTCAGCGGCGGGTTCGGCGGGGGCCGGAGCGTTCGTCTGAGGAGCGACCTGTGGCGCGGGCGGCGGTGTTTCTGCCGGGGTGGCCGGCACATCGGCCTCCGCGACGTCCATCGTCTCGGGTTCGTCGGCCGGCGCAGCGGCTGCGCCCTCGGGCGCTTGGGCAGCGGCTTGGGGTTGCTCCAAACCCTGCAGGATCTGGCTTGCCTCGCCCGGTTCGGACGCAACCACGATCGGCTCGCTCGCTAAATCGTCCTGCACGACAACGACTACCGATTCCTCGGCGTAGGTGTCGGTCTCCACATCGAGAATGCGCAGTTCCACCCCGCCGGGAGGCAGCGGCTCGTCAGTCACAAAAGCAAAGTCGCCGCTGGGTTCGGCGATTTCGGTGCCGATCTGCTCCTCATCGGCAAAAATGCGCACTTCACCATCGGGCGTTGCAGTGCCGGCGATAACGGCGGAGCCGTCCGGCTCGACGCGCACCAGCCCGAAAGCGGGAAGCACGGCCTGGGAAACGCTGGTCGCAGTCTCTTCCGAGTTCGTCGGCTGCTCACCATCGGCATCGGCCGCAGCGGCCGGCGCTGTCGAGGCGGTTTCCTGATCGGCCTGAGCAACCGCCACCTCCTCTGTCGGCGTGGAGTCGGCGGCTGGCGTCAAGCCATTGCCAAAGAAGGTCTCGCCCATGCAGGCGGAGAAATCGTCGCTCTGGAGGCAACTGTAGGTCCCAGGCCCGAGGACCACGCCGATAACGATGATGCCGGTCGTAGCCGCTGCGCCGATGGCGAGAGCAATGGGAGAAAGGGGACCGGCCAGTGGAGCCTCCGTTACGTGTTACCGGGCCGCCGCGTCGGCCTTAGATTTCGATTCGTTTTATCTTCGCAGTCGTTTGAACTATAACGACTATGCAGTCTTCATCAACTTATAGGTGAAGGACTCATATAGCGCCTCGAAAGACGCATCAATGATATTGGGGGAAACGCCCACGGTGAACCATCTTTCCCCCGTCCCGTCCCGGCTTTCGATCAGCACACGGGTGACCGCGCCCGTGCCGCCGTCCAGGATACGCACCTTGTAGTCCACAAGTTCAAGATCGTCGATACGGCTCGAATACTTGCCGAGATCTTTGCGCATGGCGAGGTCGAGCGCGTTGACCGGGCCGTTGCCCTCGGCCACCGACATCAGGATATCCCCCTCGACATCGATCTTGACCACCGCCTCGCAAACGGTAACCAGTTCGCCGCGCGCATTGTGCCGGCGTTCCACCGCCGTGCGATAGCTGGTGACGTCGAAAAAGCGCGGCAGCGAACCCAGGAGCTTATGGGCGAGCAGGCAGAACGAAGCCTCCGCCCCATCATAGGAATAGCCGCGCGCCTCGCGTTCCTTGACCTGACGCAGGAGCTTGTCGAGGCGCGGATCGTCCTTGGCGAGTTCGATGTCGAAGCGCTTGAGCGAGGTCAAAAGGTTCGATTTCCCCGCCTGCTGGGAGACCATGATGGCGCGCTCATTGCCCACCGTTTCGGGGGCGACGTGCTCATAGGTCGAAGGGTCCTTGGCGATGGCGGAGGCGTGGATGCCGGCCTTTGTCGCGAAGGCCGAAACGCCCACATAGGGCGCGTGCCGGTTGGGCGCGCGGTTGAGGATCTCATCGAAAGCGCGCGACACGTGGGTGAGCGTTTCGAGCTTTTCGGGCGTGACGCCGGTTTCGAAACGCTCCGAAAAGAGCTGCTTGAGCACCAGAGTGGGAATGATGGTCATGAGGTTGGCGTTGCCGCAGCGCTCGCCCAGCCCGTTGATCGTGCCCTGGATCTGGCGCACCCCTGCCCTCACGGCCGCCAGCGAATTGGCCACCGCCTGGCCGGTATCGTCATGGGCGTGGATGCCGAGCCTGTCGCCGGGCGCCACCGTCAGCACATCGGCGACGATGGCTTCGACCTCCGAAGGCATGGTGCCGCCATTGGTGTCGCACAGCACCACCCAGCGCGCGCCGGCCTCGAGCGCGGTTTTCACGCAATCAAGCGCATAGGTCCGATTGGCCTTGTAACCGTCAAAGAAGTGCTCGCAATCGACGAACGCTTCCTTGCCGCCCGCGATCGCCGCTCGGATGCTTTCGGCAAGGCTTTTGAGGTTTTCCCTGGTCGAAATGCCCAGGGCGAGCTTGACCTGATGGTCCCAGGCCTTGGACACGTAGCAGACCGCATCGGCGCCCGAATTGACCAGATCGGCGATGCCGGGATCGTTCTCGACCGAGCGCCCCGCCCGCTTGGTCATGCCGAAGGCGACGAACTGGGCCGCCTTCGTGCGCTTTTGGGCGAAGAACTCGGTATCGACGACATTGGCGCCGGGATAGCCGCCCTCGATGTAATCCAGCCCCAGCCCGTCCAGCAGTTTCGCAATGGCGATCTTGTCCTCAAGCGAGAACTCGACGCCCGTGGTCTGGGCGCCGTCGCGCAAGGTGGTATCGAAGAGGTAGAGACGGTCTTTAGTCATGAGGCTTGAAAAATCGCTTTAAAAAGTCAGGCGGGCGCGTGGCACACCGCCTCGATGTTGTGGCCGTCGAGGTCGTAGACGAAGGCCCCGTAATAGTTGGGATGGTAAATCTCTCGGATACCCGGCGCTCCGTTGTCGCGGCCGCCGGCCTCAAGCGCAGCGGCATAGAAGGCGTCAACCTCGGCGCGGGATTTGGCGGCAAAGGCGAAATGGAGGTTGCCGGTGCAACGGCCGCCGCTGCTGAGCCAGAAATCGGGCTTGTCGGCGCCATAGCCGGCGATCATCCCCTGGGGAATGGGAAATTCCGCCAGTTTGCGATAGCCCAATGGCGCCAGCGCCTTGTCATAGAAGGCGCGTGACTTTTCGTAGTCGGCAACGCTCAGTCCGAAATGGTCGATCATGCTCATTTGGCTCCTCCCTTAGGCCAATGGTCAGTCTCGTGGTCGGGGTGCTGGTGAGAATCGGTGCGTTCATCCATGCGCTCCTCCCGCAGCAGATGAATATTTCCAAACCACGGCATGCGCGATTCCACCCCGCCCTGATATTCGGGCGCGATCCGCTCGGGATGGTCAAGCGTTGCGAGCGCAATGTCGATTGTATTGGCGTAGCGGTGCTTGAAGGTCAGCGGCGTGCCGCACCTGGCGCAAAAGCCGCGCATGGCGTTGGCCGAGCTTTCGAAATGTGCCGGCTCGCCGCGCGTCCAATGAAGCTCCGCCTCGGGCACGGACGCCCAGGTGACCGCCGGCGCGCCATGGGCCTTCTGGCACATGCGGCAATGGCAGATCTCGGGGTTTTCGAGCACCTCGGCCTGATAGCGGATAGCCCCGCACTGGCAGCCGCCCGAGAAGGTCTGGCCGTGCGTGGTCATGTCTCCCTCCCAGTCGGCTGCCATTGGGAGGTGTCATGGTCGGGGTGCTGGTGGTTGGAAGCCTTGATGGCCGCTGCCCACTCCTCGCCTTCGGCTTCGGTCGTGCCGCCATCCTCGATCTGGGTGATGGTTTTGAACCAGGCGACCTGCCCTTCGGACCCCGTATTGGCGTGGGGCGGGAAATTGTCGGGATTGTCGAGCGAGCCGATGGTCAGATTGGTGCGGCCATTGTTTACGTCGTGATAGAACAACGGCGTGCCGCAATTGGCGCAGAAGCCGCGCTCCACATGTTCCGAGCTGCGCCATATGGCCGGCTCGCCGCGCGTCCAGATCAGCTTGTCGTCCGGCGCGGCGACGAGGGCGGCGAAGATGTTGCCCACCGCCTTTTGGCACATGCGGCAATGGCACAGATGCGCGTTATCGAGCATCTGGCTCGTGTGGTAGCGCACGGCGCCGCATTGGCAGCCGCCGCTCACCTCCATATCGATGCGGTTCATAGCTCCTCCTCTTCTTCCTCTCGCGGGGGCCAGTCAGACGTATCGTGGTCGGGATGCTGATTGGAATGAATGCCGGCCATGAAGTTGCGCCATTCCTCGCCGGGATCCTCGACCAGCGGCAATTGGCTCAGGCTTTCGAAAAACGGCACCTTGTCGTGCGGGTTGACCTGGATTTCGGGCGGTACGCGCTCGGGCTGATCGAAGGCGCCGATGGCCAGTTCGAGCCCGAACTTGGTCTGATAGGCCAAGGGCGTTCCGCAATCGGCGCAAAAGGCGCGGCGGGCTGCATTCGAGCTTTGAAACCATTTGGGCTCGCCCCGCGTCCATGTGCCGTCATGGGCGGTGACCAGCGGTCCGAAAAAGCTGCCGAACGCCTTCTGGCACATGCGGCAATGGCAGATCGAGCCGCGTCCGTAAAGCTTGGTGGAAAAGCGCACGGCACCGCATTGGCAGCCGCCGGTGAGTTCATCAGCCATGATGGGATTCCTGCAGATTGTGCCAAAGGGCATCGAGCACGGCTTCGCGTTCGGTGACTAGTTGGTTGTTCCAGACACGGAGGACGCGAAAGCCTTTCGAATTCAGCCATGCGTTTCGGTCGGCATCCAACTGCTCGCCGTGTTGGCTTCCATCGAGTTCGACGATCAGGCGCGAGGCGTAGCAGACGAAGTCGGCGATATAGGGACCGATCGGGACCTGGCGGCGGAACTTATATGCGGCCAGCCGCCGGTCCTTGAGAAGCATCCACATCTGGCGCTCGGCTTCCGTGGGATTGCGGCGCATGGATTTGGCGAAGCCGCGATTTCGTTTTGGAATCTGATGCCGCCAGTCAGCGCCGGCGGGTTTCAGCAACGCTGCGCACCCCTCATCCGACCTTTCGCTTCGCGAAAGCCCACCTTCTCCCTCAAGGGGAGAAGGGAAGCCTGTTGCGGGCTCCCGGGTCAATTGCAACGGCGATTTTAAAGCAGGTGCCGCAACAAGAGCCCCCCTCTCCCCTTGAGGGAGAGGGGCCGGGGGTGAGGGGTGCGCTGAGGTTGCCGGGCTCGCAGGAGCTTGCAGGCGTTTCACCGCGCTACCTCCCATTTCGTCTTCCGCTCGCCCGTTTCGGGGTCCTTGTAATCCATCAACTGGATGCCTTGTTCGAGCAGTTCGGCGCGGATGGCGTCGGCTTTGGTGAAATCCTTGGCTGCGAGCGCGGCGAGGCGTTCGGAGACTTTTTGCGCCGTGGCCTCGTCGCCCTCCTGCCGGATCAGGCTATCGAGGGGGAAGCCGAGGAAGGTGAGCGTTGCGGCGAGGCAGTGAGCGGCGGAGGTTTCGCCGCGATTGGCTTTGCGCGCCATGGCGTCCAACACGGTCGCGGCGCGGGAAAAGTTGAGGTCGTCGGCCAGTTCGGCGAGCGTCGCCGCGTCCGGAGGCGTGGCCCCGCTCGCCCGGGCAGCACGCTGCCAGCCGACCAGGCGGTTTTCCGCCTCCTCCAGCCTTGCGACCGAAAAATCGATGGGCTCGCGATAATGCGTCATCAGCATGGCTAGCCGCAGCACTTCGCCCGGCCATTTGCGGCCGCCGAATTTTTCAGTCTCCAGCAGGTCGTGGATGGTGATGAAATTGCCCTCGGACTTGCTCATCTTGCGGCCTTCGACCTGCAGATAGCCATTGTGCATCCAAATATTGGCCATCATGTCGGTGCCGTGGGCGCAGCGCGACTGGGCGATTTCGTTTTCGTGGTGGGGGAAAATGAGGTCCAGCCCGCCCCCGTGGATGTCGAACGTCTCGCCCAGCAGCTCTTTGCTCATGGCCGAGCACTCGATATGCCAGCCGGGACGGCCACGGCCCCAGGGGCTGTCCCATCCCGGCTCGTTTTCGCTGGACGCTTTCCAGAGCACGAAATCGGCCGGATTTTCCTTGTGGCTCTCCACGGCGACCCGCGCTCCGGCGATGTTGTCCTCGAGATTGCGGCCCGAGAGCTGGCCGTAATCGGGCATGGAATTGACACGGAACAGCACTTCGCCACCGGCCTCGTAAGCATGGCCGCGCGCGATCAGGCGCTCGATGATTTCGATCATTCCCCCGATGTGCTCGGTGGCGCGCGGCTCGACCGAAGGCGGCAGGCAGCCGAGCGCGGCGACATCTTTGTGGAACTGGCTTGCCGTGGTTTCGGTCACCTGGCGGATGGCCTCGTTGAGCGGCAGATCGGGGAAATCGCGCAGGGCGCGCGCGTTGATCTTGTCGTCCACGTCGGTGATATTGCGCACATAAGTGACATGGCTTTCGCCATAAACGTGCCGCAGCAGCCGATAGAGCAGATCGAAGACGATCACCGGGCGCGCATTGCCGATATGGGCGAAATCGTAAACCGTAGGCCCGCAGACATACATGCGCACATTGGCCGGATCGATGGGGACGAAGTCCTCCTTGGTCCGGGTGAGCGTGTTGTAGAGCTTAAGGCTCGGCTCTTGCGACATGAAATGGTCCCCAGGCGTAAGCGTATGTCACGCTGGCAGCGGGTCCACTCCTACAAGTCGGGATGATGAAAACCGCGCCGCCAACACTTGTTAGCGGATAATGATGCAGCCGATAATGCAGATCTGGCCGACGGTCTTCATGGCGCGCACAATGGACGCGAAAATCGGGCAAATCAAGCACGAAAAAGGGGACGGCGCCGACACGCCGCCCCCAGAACGGAGACCTTGGAGCAGTCTGAAAATGGTTGCCATCCGAAGGCGGATGACGCGGGGGCGCCGGGCGATTCCCACACCTTGACCCTGCCATGTAAAAATCGGCGCGGCCACTGCCTCACGGACTTGTTACGCCAAGGCCTTGCGGCTCGCAGGCAATCACAGGCTCGCCCGCTTGATGGTGGCCGCGCCGACGGCATGGCCCACGACCGCCACGACGCCCGAGACGAGCGCGCCCCAAAGCACAGTTGTGGAAAACAGTTCGCCCATGAACAAAGCGCGTTCAGCTTCAACCAGATAGGTCAACGGGTTGAAGCGGCTGGCGATATAGAGCCAGTCCGGCGCCATCTGCATCGGCAGCAGCACGCCGCCGAGCAGCATAAGCGGCAGGGAAACCGAGTGGGAGACGAGATAGAACAGGCTCCCATCGTTCTTGGACGCAATGGCCAGGGCGTAGGACAGCGACGCCACGCCGACGCCGAAGACAAGCAGGAACAAGAGCCCCACCAGCATGGGCAGAGGGTGCAATTGCAGCCCGAAGGGCACCGCGACGACGATCAGGATCAGCGCCTGGATGAGGAGCGGCGCCAGTTCCTTGAGAGCGCGACCGACGAGCAGCGCCGGACGGCTGGCGGGCGTGGCCAGGAACCGCTCGAAGCTGCCTGAGAACAGTTCTTCGGTCAGCGCCCAGCCGCACGAGACGGTGGTAAACAGCACCAGCATCACCACCATGCCGGGGACGAACCATTGGAGCGCATTGCCCTCGCCGGCGATCGGCATGGTGCCCAGCAGCGGCACGAACAGGCCGAGATAGAGCAGCGGCTGGATGACCCCGAAGATCATATAGTACCAGCTTCTCAACGTCGGCCCGATCTCTCGGCGGAAGGAGAGGACGGTGTCGGAAACAAAACTCATTGCAGGACCTCTTTCGATCGGATTTCGTCAGGCAGCGACCGCGTTCTCGCGCAGCGAGCGGCCGGTGAGGCCGAGGAACACGTCATCGAGGGTTGGCCGGCGGACATTGGCGGCGGCGATATCGATGCCCTTGTCCTGAAGGGTACGCAGAAAAAACGGCAGCACCGCCTCGCCATCCTTGACCGTTACCGTCAGCGCCGTGCCATTGGGGAGGATGTCGCGCGCCTGCGGCAGGTGCTGGGCGATTTCGGCGGCGGTCGTCACCTCGCCCGGACTGGTCAGGTCGACGCGGATGGCATCGCCGGCCAGATCGGCCTTGAGCCGCTCGGGCGTGTCGTCGGCGATCATCGTGCCGTTGTCCATGATCATCACGCGTTCGGCCATGGTGTCGGCTTCATCAAGATAGTGGGTGGTGAGGAAGATGGTCATGCCCGTTTCCTCGCGAATGCGCAGGATGTGCTCCCAGAGATTGGCGCGGCTGTGCGGATCGAGCCCGGTGGTGGGTTCATCCAAGAACAGGATGGCCGGCGTATGCATCAGACCCAGGGCCACATCGAGCCGGCGCTTCTGGCCGCCCGAAAGCGAAGCGCAATCGCGCTTGGCCAGCGCTGTGAGTTCGAGCATTTCGAGCAGTTCGTCGGCGCGCTTGCGGGACGCCGCCTCGCTCATGCGCTGCGCCCTGCCCTGAATGACGAGTTCGTCGCGCACGCGGTGATAGGGGCCGGAAGCGGTCTTCTGGCCGACATAGCCGATCTTGCGGCGCACCAGCGCCGGCTCGCGGGCCACGTCATGGCCGGCCACATTGGCGCTTCCCGAACTCATGGGGAGCAGCGTCGTCAACATGCGCACCGATGTGGACTTTCCGGCACCATTGGGACCCAGAAAGGCGACAAGCTCGCCTTCGGCGACATCGAGGCTCAAGCCTCTCACCGCCTCCACCGGACCGGTCTTGGTCTTGAACGTTCGTGTAATGTCGCGGGCATGGATCATCGCTAAGCTCCGGGTTGACTTGCGGTGGGCAAAGCCTAACCAATCCCCCCGACAAAGCGTGTCAGCAGGCGATCGGCGGCAGACTGGATCGATAGGGCGGCACAGCGGACTTAATGCTGTACAGTGAACAAGGTTTAGCATAACTTTGTTCGGTGTAAAGAGTTTTATTTGGAGAATGAATGGCACAGGACATCGCCGGCCGGGGTGACCCGGTAAAGCTGCTGGAGCTGATGTGGGGAAAGGACAAAGCGGGACGCCGTGGCCCCAAACCCAAGGTCGGGCTCGAGCAGATCGTCCGGGCCGCGGTCGAAATTGCCGATGCCGAGGGCATCGAGGCCGTTTCGACGCGCAAGGTGGCCGAGGCGGTGGGGATTTCACCGATGTCGTTCTACACTCACGTCCCGTCCAAGGCCGAGCTTCACGACCTGATGCTCGATCATGTAGCCGCGCCGGGCAACAACGCGCCGCCCGACTGGGACGAGATGGACTGGCGCGCCCGCATGACGGTGATCGCCGGGGCAATGTGGGGATTTTATCTCCAGCACCCCTGGGTGCTGCAATTCCAGACGCATCGTCCGGTGCTGGGTCCCAACACCCTGGCCTCTTATGAGGTGGCGCTGAGCGCAGTAGAGGGGATCGGGCTCGATGAAATCGAGATGGACCTCTCGGTGACGGCGCTCATGGATCTCGTGGCCGGGGCGGTCCGCAACGCGGCGCGGCAGAAGTTCGTCCACGAAGCCACGGGCATGAGCGACGATGAGTGGTGGTACAAGATCGAACCGTTCCTTGAAACGCTCGACTACAGCCCCTACCCCATCTCCTCACGCGTTGGCCCGATCACCGGCGCCGAGTACGGGCCGGGCGATCCCGAACGCGCCTTCAAGTTCGCCCTCGAGCGGTTCCTCGACGGCATGGAGGTGATGCTGGCGCGCAAACGCGGGGAGAAGCCCTGAGGCGTCAGAGGCCGTGCGTCTCGAGGATGTTGTGCCAGGTATCGGCAATGTCGTCGGGGTCGCGATCGGATGCCCAGAGGGCATCGATCTCTTCCCTGACCGCAGGATCGAGCGCGTCCCAACGGCTGCGCCAGACTTCCTTGTTGTCGAGCCAGTAGCGGACGACACTGAAATTGCGCCCCGTGAGCTTGAGATCATTGCGGATGTGGCGCCTGATGGCGCGTGAGGCCTGCATTTCGCCGGCCATCCAGATATAGCCCTCGCCCTGGGGCAATTGCAGCGCCCGCAGATTGGACAAGAGATTGCTGGGCCCGATGCCGTTGCCGCTGCCATAAAGCCAGCGCATCTCCACATGTTCCCCAACGGGGAGCTCCTGGCGGTGGGCAGCTTCGGCGACCTCGACGATCGCTATGGTTTTGATGTGAGCTGGCGTTTCTTCGGCGATCCGGCTAAGCGCCGGCAGTCCGGTGGCGTCGGCCAGGAGCACCTGCCAGGCCATCGCCTCGGGCGGCTCGTAGCAGAAGCGCGCCTTGCCCAGGACGATGCAATCGCCCGGTTGCGCTTTTTGCGCCCATTCGCTCGCCAGCCCGCCGTCATGCACGACGAAATCGATATCGAGCTCGCGCGCTGCCTTGTCGATGCGGCGGATGGAGTAATATTCGGCGTGCGGTTCCTCGATCCCCTCGGGGAACACCGCCCGTCCGGCGTCATCCTCTTCCGGCACTGGCAAGTCGCCGGTCATCGGATCGGGGAAGAAGACGCGCACGAATTCGTCGGCGACGCCGCTGTCCTTAAATTCCTCGATTTCTTTGCCGGCGAGGGTAACCCTCACCATGCCGGAGGTGACGGAGCGCCGGTGGGCCACACGGGCTTTGACAAAGGACATCGGAGGGCTCCGCAGGCGCACGTTGAAATCCGCGCTTGCGTAGCAAAGCTGATAACGAGCGTCAACTTAGCGGTTGAGTGGCTTGACCGTCTGCTCGATCGAACCGAACACCGACCGGTTCTCGGCATCCACCGCGTTGATGCGCACGGTGTCGCCAAAGGCGAGGAATGGGGTGCGAGCCTTGCCCAGCATGGCCTTTTCCGCCGTGCGCGCCTCGGCAATACAGCCAAAGCCGATCCCGTCATGCTTCAACGGCAGGATATCGTCATGGGCGTTGGCCACGGTGCCCGAGCCGATGATGGTGCCATTGCCCAATTCGCGTGTCTGGGCTGCAGCGACGATCAGGTCGGCGAAGTCGAAGCGCATGTCCTTGCCGGCATTGGGCTGGCCGTAAAGGCTGTTGTTGACGTGAACGCGGACCTTCAGGTGCAGGCGATTGTCGCGCCAATTGTCGCCCAGTTCGTCCGGGGTGACGAAAACCGGCGAAAAGCTGGTGGCCGGCTTGGCATGGAAAAAGCCGAAGCCGTTCTGGAGGTCTCCCGCCACCAGCCGGCGCAGCGAAACGTCATTGCAAAGGCCAACGAGACGAATCGCGGCGCTGGCCTCGTCCTTCGTGGGACGCATGGGGACATGGGCGGTGACCACCACAACTTCCGCCTCGAAATCGACGGCCAGATCGTCCTCCGGCACGATGATGGGCGCATTGGCGGCCACGAGGCTGTCCGAGCCGCCCTGATAGAGCAGCGGCCGCTCGTCCTGAAGCTCGGCGTCCTTGCTGCCCTTGAGCGAACGGACACGGTCGAGATGCACCATATAGCCGGCGCCGTCGATCCACTGATAGGCGCGCGGCAGGGGCGCGAGCGCTTCGGAGGGCTCGAATGGCATGCCGGCGATTTCGCCATTGTTGAGCTGTTCGCTGACCGCGCGCAGGATTGGCGCGCAGCGATCCCACTCGTCGAGCGCTCCCTGAAGATTGGGCGCGATGCGGCCGGCAGAGGCGAAACGGGTCAAATCCCTGGAGACGATAACCAGGTGTCCGTCGGGACGGCCGTTGCGCAGGGTGGCGAGCTTCATGGGTGGAAAAGACCGGGACGTGATTGGCGTTGAGGGCTAAGATGGCGCATAGCTCGTTCCAGTTAAAGCCTCCACGTCGTCCCAAAAGCCTGATAGGCAGGATCGGATAGGTCGCGGCGGCGTTTGATGAACACCATGACTTCAGATCGTTGTTTCTTTATGGCTTTCACCCGTTTCCTGCTCGTGCTTATGGCGACCTTTTCGGCCGTTCTCGGGAATGTCTCGGTGGCAATGGCGCAGACACAGAACTGCGCCCAGCTCGCCGCCATCCTGCGCGGCATCGAAAACAACGAGATGTTCATGAGCTACAATGGCATCGTGGGAGAACTGCAACGGCGCCAGGGCGAAGTCAATGAGGCCGAGGCGTTGTGGAGCCGCAGCGGCTGCCAGCAGATTCTCAATTCCGGCCAGGCGCTGAGCGGGCAATGCCAATCGATCGCCCGGACCATCACACTGGGCCGCAGCCAGGTCGAGCAGTTGACCTCCATGGCGCGCGAGGGCCAATCAATGGCCCAGAACTACCAGCAGATGATGAATGACTTCAACCGCGCGGGCTGCGATGCCGGCCAAGCAGGCGTCATGGCCAGAGGGAACCTGCTCGACGGCATGTTCGGCGGCGGCCCGGGCTATATCAATCAGCCCTCCCAGCCCTGGAGTACCCAGCAGACGCGCCGCACCGTGTGCGTGCGCACATGCGACGGCTTTTATTGGCCGATCAGCTTTTCGACCACTGACGATTATGTGGCCCAGGATGCCATACGGTGCCATGAAATGTGCCCGGGCACGGAAGTGGCGCTGTTTTCCTACCGTAATCCGGGTGAAGAGCCCGAAGACATGATTTCGCTCTCGGGCACGCCCTATCGCGCAATGCCTTATGCTTTCCGGTTCCGTGAGGAGATCGACACCGATTGCTCCTGCCAGACGCGGGAAACCGTCGGCACAGTCGCCCTTGCCGAAGAGCAGGGTGAGCAATCCCGCGCCGTGATCGATTTCGGCGACCTTTCCTTCCCGCTGCCCCAGCGCGACCCTCGCGGCGATACCGTGGCCGCCGTGGTGGCCGAAGCGATCTATGTCCCCCTGCCCCGCCCGCGGCCACGCGCCGACGGTACGGCCGAGGCAACGGTCGCGCAGCAGGCCGAAATCGACAGTCCCGACATGCGGATCGTGGAATTCGGCGACAGGGAAGTCAGGATAGTCGGGCCAGAGACGCCTTACGTCCCAGAACCGGAAGAAGAGCCTTAAGCTCGGGCCCTTCGGTCTTGCCCGTCAGCGCCAGCCGAAGCGGCAGGAACAGCGCCTTGCCCTTGCGGCCAGTGGCCTGCTTGAGCGAGCCGGTCCACTGCCCCCAGGTGTTTTCGTCCCAAGGCTCCTCGGGCAAAAACTCGCGCGCCGTGGCGATAAAATCCCGGTCTTCGTCGGTGACGACCGGCTTGGCGTTGACAACGATATCCTCGTAAAGCGGCCCCAGCTCGGGAAGACGCGAGACATTGTCGCGCAGGGCAAGCCATGCCGCTTCGGTAAGCCCCTCGAGCTGCGGGAAGCGCTCACGCACCGCCGCGAAATCGTAGTGGTGAACCAGCCTTGCGTTGAGCGTATCGAGTTCCGCCGGATCGAAACGGGCCGAACCGTGGGAGATCATCGAAAAATCCAGCCGCTCGGCAATGGCATCGAGGCTCGCATAGGGTTCCACCGGCAGGGAAGTCCCGGTCAGCGCCGCGACGATGGCGACAGCGAGAGGTTCATACCCCTCCTCGCGGAGCTGGGCCAGCGAGAGCGAACCGAGACGCTTTGAGAAACCCTGCCCCTCGGCGTCGGTCAGAAGGTTATGGTGCGCGAAGGTCGGCACGGCGCCACCGAGCGCCTCGAAAATCTCGATCTGCGTGCCGGTATTGGAAACGTGGTCTTCGCCCCGGATGACATGAGTAACGCCGAGATCGATGTCGTCGACCACAGAGGGGAGTGTATAAAGATAGGTGCCATCCTCGCGGATCAGCACCGGGTCGGACATCGACGCGGTATTGACCGTCTGCTCGCCCTTGATGAGATCGGTGAAGGTCACCGGCCGGCCGTCGAGCTTGAAGCGCCAATGCGGCTTGCGGCCTTCGGCTTCCAACTTGGCCTTGTCCTCATCGCTGAGGTTGAGAGCGGCCCGATCGTAGATCGGCGGCTTGCCCAGAGCGCGAGCGCGCTTGCGCTTGCGGTCGAGTTCGTCGGCAGTCTCGTAGCACGGGTACAGGCGCCCAGCGGCGATCAGCCTGTCGCGCGCGGCGTCATAGAGCCCGAAGCGGTCGGACTGACGCACCTTGAGGTCGGGCGCGATGCCGAGCCAAGCCAGGTCCGTTTCGATGCCTTGCGCAAATTCCTCGGTGGAGCGCGCCGTGTCGGTATCGTCGAGCCGCAGCACGAACTTGCCGCCATGGCTTTTGGCGAACAACCAGTTGAGCACAGCCGGGCGGGCATTGCCCAGGTGCAGACGGCCAGTGGGAGATGGTGCGTAGCGGACAGTAACGCTCATCGGGCAATGCTCCCGTCACGATAACCATTGGTGATGGGGTATTTCCGCCCGATGCCGAACGCCTTGGGCGTTAGCTTGGGCCCGGGCGCCGCCTGGCGGCGCTTGAATTCGGAAATGTAGATCAGCCGCTCCACGCGCTTGACCAATTCGGGATCGAAGCCCCGCGCCACGACTTCGGCGGCCGACATTTCTTCCTCGACCAGATCGGAAATGATTGCGTCGAGGACCGGATAGGGCGGCAGCGAGTCCTGATCGGTCTGGTCGGGGCGCAATTCCGCGCTGGGCGCCTTCTCGATAACTTCGGGCGGGATGACGATGCCGGCGGGGCCAAGTACGTCAGTGGGCTGATAGCCGTTGCGCCATTTGGCCAACTCGTAAACCTGTGTCTTGAGCATATCCTTGATCGGATTGTACGCCCCGTTCATGTCGCCATAGATCGTGGCGTAGCCCACCGCCATCTCGGACTTGTTGCCGGTGGTGATCAGCAACGAACCCAGCTTGTTGGAAATGGCCATGAGGATCGTGCCGCGCATACGCGATTGCAGGTTCTCCTCGGTAATGTCGGGTTCGCGTCCGGCAAAAAGCGGGGCGAGGTTTTCGTTGACCGCATCGACGGGCGCGCCGATCGAAACGATGTCATAGCGCACGCCCAGCGTTTCGGCGCAACGCTTGGCATCGCGCAGGCTCGCCTCGGACGTGTAGCGGTAGGGCAGCATGACGCAATGGACGTTTTCGGCCCCCAGCGCATCGACGGCGAGCGCGGCGACCACGGCGGAGTCGATGCCTCCGGAAAGCCCCAGCACCACCGATTTGAAGCCATTCTTGTGCACATAGTCACGTAAGCCCAGCATGGCCGCATGCCAGGGCGCCTCATTGACAGGCACGAGTTCGGTAACGTGCCCCTTTGCGCAACGCCAGCCGGCCTCGGTCTTTTCCCAATCGGAGATCACCATGTCATCGACAAAGCTCTTGCCCTGGAAGGCGAGCGAGCCGTCGGTATTGATCCCGAAGCTGGCGCCGTCGAATACCAATTCGTCCTGACCGCCCACCTGATTGGAATAAAGGATCGGCAGGCCGGTTTCCCTGACCCGCTGGCGCACGAGGTCGAGCCGCACCCGCTGCTTGTTGCGCCAATAGGGCGAACCATTGGGGCAGAGCAGGATCTCGGCGCCCTTTTCGGCCAATTTTTCGCAGACCGGCTCATGCCAGACGTCTTCGCAGATGGGCACGCCGACGCAGATGCCCTTGATGGTTACTGGCTCAGGAAGCTCGCCGGGCGTGAAATAGCGCTTTTCATAGAAGATATCGTCATTGGGGAGCTCGACCTTGTTCCGCCGGTCGATGATCGCCCCGTCCTCGGCGAGAATGACGCTGTTGTAGAGCTTGCCACCGGCGCTCCAGATGGTGGGCAGCAGCACCGAGACGTTGAGACCCTTCGTATCCCTGGCAAGTGCCTTGGCCGCCTCCATCGCTTCGGTCACGAACTGGCGCTTGAACAGCAGATCCTCGGGGAAATAGCCCGTGAGGTAGAGCTCGGTGAACATCAGGATATCGGCGCCCGCCGCCTCAGCCTCAGCCAGCGCCCTGCGCGCGGCGGCAAGGTTATCGGCAACGGCGCCGACCTTGGGATTGAGCTGGGCGAGGGCAATGCGGAGGGTGTCGGTCACGGGCAACCTTCAAGATCGGAAAGGCGCGGCCAGACTTATAGCGCGCGAGGCGCGAGAGCAAGGCGGGCAAAGCAAAGCCGGGCAGCGAAACTGCCCGGCTCGAATGCATGATTGCGAAATGCGTTCCTAGAAGGTGCCGGTCAGTTCGATCACCGGACCCCAGCGGAAGAGTTCTGTTTCACCCTCCAGGATGTAGCCCTGAGCATTGCTGCCGTCGGCATCGCGCGTCTCAAAATAGGTTTCGGTCGGCCCAGTCAGATAATAGCCGCGCAATCCACCGCGAATGGCGAAATTCTCATGCGGCTTGAACCCAACCATCGCTTCCAGCGCACCACCCCAAAGATGTCCCGTTATGTCGGCCGCCGAGCCCTGCCCACCGGCAGGGGTGGTGCCGATGTCGAAAGCACCATAGGTGCCGTTCAGCGCAGCATAGGGGATAGCGGCCGCATCGACGCGGATGTCGAAAACGTCGTTGAACTCGGCGCGCCCGGTTATGCCGAGGCGCAGGCCATGAACTTCGAGAAGGTTGGCCGCGCTGTCCCCGCCACCCGAGGACGTATAGTATTCGCCTCGCCCGATATCGAGGGACTCATTGAGATATTGGTAGCCGATGAAACCGCCAGCACTAAAGCCCTCGCCCTTCAGCGGAAGATAGCCGAAATCAGCGCCGCCATACGCGATGGTGCCGGAATCGGTGGATTGCGGCCCGCCGCTGGTCGGAGTTTCATAGTCGCCATCGATTATCGCTGCATAGCCGATATTGCCCTGCACGTAAGTGCTGGTCGAATGGTCATCGATCCTGCCGTGGAGTTCGACGAAATGGCTCCCGTCATCGGCGGAATAATCGAGCGGCCCAATAGAGGTCCGCTGCCCGCCCACCCCATAGAAATACCGAAGCCCCGCCTCGAAATCGAGGCTGTCTTCCATTGGAGCCATATCGGCGGGATAAGCAGGCCGGAAAAACGTATCAGGACCTGTGGGCCAATCGGCGGCGGAAGCCTGCCCGATTGCGCCCATGGCCATAGCAGCCATGGCGAAGCCAGTAAAAACGCGGGACATCAAGCCCTCCGAACCCCAAAACTATTCATCGGCAGTTATGGCGTCGTTAGGGTTAATGTTGACTAAAGACCCAAAGCAAAAGGCGCTACCCGAAAGCAGCGCCTTTTGCGTTCAACTGTATCGGGGGTTCTTAGTATCCGACTGCCTTGGGCGTTTCCTGCGTACGCTGGCCCGCCAGTTCTTCGGCTATGAGGAAAGCCAGTTCCAGCGCCTGGCTGGCATTCAAGCGCGGATCGCAATGGGTGTGATAGCGATCCGACAGCGAGGCTTCGGTCACCGCCGAAACGCCGCCGGTGCATTCGGTGACGTCCCGGCCCGTCATCTCCACATGTACGCCGCCGGCGATGGTGCCCATCTGGCGATGGACGTCGAAGAACGACTTCACCTCCGACAGAATCCGCTCGAAAGGCCGCGTTTTGTAGCCAGAGGAAGCCTTGATGACGTTGCCGTGCATCGGATCGCAGCACCAGACCACGGTGCGGCCCTCGGCCTTCACCGTCTCGATCAGGCGCGGCAGGTGCTCCTCGACCTTGTCGGACCCGAAGCGGGCGATCAGCGTCAGCCGCCCGGCCTCGTCCTTGGGGTTGAGAATGTCCATCAGGCGCTTGAGATCATCGGCCGCCATGGAGGGCCCGCACTTCACCCCGATCGGGTTCTTGATGCCGCGGAAATATTCGGCATGGGCATGATCGGGATTGCGGGTGCGATCGCCGACCCACAGCATGTGGCCCGAGGTCGCGTACCAGTCATTGGTGATCGAGTCCCGGCGGGTCATCGCCTGCTCATAGCCGAGCAACAACGCTTCATGGCTGGTGAAGAACTTGGTTTCACGCAGCACCGGCGTGTTTTCCGGGTTGAGCCCGAGGGCGCTGAGGAACTCGATGGCGTTGTCGATCTTCTTGGCCACCTCTTCATAGCGCGGATACCAGTTGGAATCCTTCATGAAGCCCATGGTCCACTCATGGACACGGGCGAGGTTGGCAAAACCACCGGCCGAGAAGGCGCGCAGCAGGTTCAGCGTCGCCGCCGACTGGCGGTAGGCCTCGAGCTGGCGGTTGGGATCGGGAATGCGCGCTTCGGGGGTGAAATCGATGCCGTTGATGATATCGCCCCTGTAGGAAGGCAGCTCGACGCCGTCGATCGTTTCGGTATCGGAGGAACGCGGCTTGGCGAACTGGCCGGCAATGCGGCCGACCTTGACCACGGGCTTGGATGCCCCATGGGTCAGAACCACCGCCATCTGCAGGAAGACGCGGAAGAAGTCGCGAATGTGGTCGGCGTGATGCTCGGCAAAGCTCTCGGCGCAATCGCCGCCTTGCAGCAGGAAGGCGCGGCCTGCGGCGACTTCGGCCAGATTGGCTTTCAGATCGCGCGCCTCGCCTGCAAAGACCAAGGGGGGAAACGAAGCGAGCCGGGCCTCGACCGCCTCGAGCTCTGTCTGGCTCGGATAGGTCGGGACCTGCAGGATCGGTTTCGTCCTCCAACTGTCAGGTGTCCACGTGCTCATCGTTTCACTCGCTTAAAAAGGGTTTCGCCCACCCGGCCGGGCCGGAGGGGGTTAGGCGGCATACCAAGCCGGGCGCCGCATGCCAAGTATTCTATAGTATTGTGATCGGAGTGTCGGGGTGAATTCGGTCCACCGGGACGATGGTTATAGCCGAAAGGCTGCGCACCCCTCATCCCCGGCCCTTCTCCCTCAAGGGGAGAAGGGGGCTCTTTTGGCCCATGTCAGTTCTCTTGCCGAAATGCTGCAACGTGCTCCCCTTCTCCCCTTGAGGGAGAAGGTGGCCGCGAAGCGGTCGGATGAGGGGTGCGCTGAGATCGCGGCAATCCACAACCTCTAAGGATTGCACTTCTCCCCATCCACCACGCGATAGCTGGGCGATTTGAACGTCACAAGCTCCTCGGCGGCCGTCGGATGCACGGCGATCGCGTGGTCGAAATCGGCCTTGGTGGCGCTCATGCCCAAGGGGATGGCGACGAGCTGGATCATCTCCCCTGCCCCCGGCCCGACAATGTGGCACCCCAGGATCCGCCCGCTGTCGGTCTCGGTGATGAGCTTGAGCATCATCTTGTCCTGCTTGTCCGAAAGCGTATTCATCATCGGGCGGAAGCGGGTGAGATAGACGTCGATCGAGCGGTGGCGCTCGGCGGCGATTTCCTCGGTCATGCCGACCGTGCCGATCTCGGGCTCGGAGAACACCGCCGTCGGGATCAGGTGATAGGGCACCGTGGTGGGCGTGTTGTTGTAAATGGTCTGGGCAAAGGCCATCCCCTCGCGGATGGCCACCGGCGTCAACGCCGCGCGGCCGGTCACATCGCCAACCGCAAAGATCGATGGCACGGACGAGCGGGAATATTCATCCACGACCACCGCGCCGGTCTGGTCGAGCTGGACGCCCGCATCCTTAAGCCCGAGATTTGCCGTGTTGGGATGGCGGCCGGTCGCGAACATCACGGCGTCGAAGGTTGCTTCTTCGCCGTGCGAGAAGGAGACGCACACCCCCTCCCCATCCTGGCGCAGTTCTGAGATGTGGTAGCCATAGCGGAAACGGATGCCGCGCTCGCGCATGGCGTCTTCCAGCCCGTCGCGGACGTCGTGATCGAATCCGCGCAAGATCTTGTCGCGGCGGTAGACGAGCGTGGTATCCACGCCCAAGCCGTTGAAGATGGTCGCGAACTCGACGGCGATGTAGCCGCCCCCCTCGATCAGCACGGTGCGCGGCAGCTTTTCGAGATGGAACGCCTCGTTTGAGGTGATGCCCAATTCGGCGCCCTTGATATCAGGCTTGAACGGCGCCCCACCGGTGGCGATCAGGATGCGCTCGGCCTCCAGCTCTTCGCCCGTCGTGAGTTTGACCGAATTGGGGCCGGTGAGCGTGGCGCGGGCCTTGAAGATGGTCACGCCCGCGCCATCGAGCAGCGTTTCGTAGATCTTTTCGAGCCGGGCGATTTCCTTGTCCTTATTGGCGAGCAAGGTCGGCCAATCGAACGATGCGTCGACCGTCCAGCCGAAGCTAGGCGCAACGTCGAAGAGATCGTTGAAGCGCGAGGCGTAGACGAAGAGCTTCTTGGGCACGCAGCCGCGGATGACGCAGGTGCCGCCATAGCGGTATTCCTCGACGATGGCGACCTTGGCGCCGAGTTGGGCGGACACCCGCGCCGCGCGCACACCGCCCGAGCCCCCACCGATCACGACCAAATCAAACTTCTCGCTCATGGGGGCTCCGCTTTTTGGATCAGGACGCAAGGATATAGGCGGCAAACGCGCACAAAAAAACCCCCGTCGGCTGGACGGGGGTTGTCGATGGGTTCTGCGGCGCCGTTACTGCGCCGTTTCGCCCTCGGCTGGAGCCTCGCCTTCCGCGGGTGCCTCGCCCTCGGTTTCGATGGCCGGAGCGTTATAGCCCTGGTTGCGCAATTCGGTGCGCACGCGAGAGAGGAACTCGTTGGCGGTATTGCGCCGCCAGATGCCGAGCACGGTCGTCAGGTCCTGATTGATCGAAGGATTTTGATCCAGCAGACGCGCACCGACGGGCGTGGTGTAGAAATCGATGATCTGCTGAAGTTCTTCCTCGTTGAAGCGGATCGCATAGATGCGGGCGAACTGGTTGTAGAGCGCGTCGCGATCGTCCAGATAGCTGTCATATACGGTCTGGAGCGCCTCGAGCAGCGGTTCGCGGAGCGAGGGGTCCTCCTGGATCATCACCCGCATGACCTGGAGGCCCATATCGGCGACCGTACGCTCATAGAGCTGGACGGAATCGGTGATGTCCACATATTCGCGCGCCTTGGCCAGGTGCTCGGGCGAAATCTCCTGCTGAGCCTGAACGGGAGCGGCCGAGATGAGCGCTGTGCCGGAAATGACGAGCGCGGCGGTGAGCCGGCGCAGGATGGGCAGGAAGGTCATTGTGCGAACGGTCCCTTGCGAATGACGGTTATGACTTTACGTGCTCCGAGAGCTTGATAGTCCCCTCGGGCGTAGCAAGATAGGCTTCGGAACACAAATCGATAAACAGGCCGTGCTGGACCACGCCTGGAATCTCCAGCAGCGCCTGCGAGAGCGCTTCTGCGTTCGAAATGCGGCCAAAAGATGCGTCGATGATGTAGTGTCCACCATCGGTGAGATAGGTGGCGCCATCGCCCTGTTTGCGTAGCATCTTGCCGCCCTCGGCACGGAAATCGGCCATGACGCGGGCAATGGCCTTGTCCGTGGCCGCGAGCCCGAACGGATTGACCTCGATGGGCAGCGCGAACCGGCCCAACGTTTCGACCAGTTTCGATTCATCGGCGATCACAACCATGCGATCGGACGCCGCCGCAACGATCTTTTCGCGCAGCAGCGCGCCGCCGCCGCCCTTGATGAGCTGGAAATTGCCGTCGATCTCGTCGGCTCCGTCGATGGTAACATCGAGGCCATCGATCTCGTCGAGGGTGGTAAGCGGAATGCCGAGCCCCCGCGCCTGGGCGGCCGTCGCCTCGGATGTGGGCACGCAGAGACATTCGAAGCCGCGCGCCACCTCGGCCCCCAGCAGGTCCACGAAGTGCTTGGCGGTCGAGCCGGTTCCCAGCCCGATACGCATGCCGGACCTGACCTCGGCCATCGCCGCTTCGGCCGCCCTGCGCTTGAGATCGTCGCTCATGGTTCCCCCTCTCGTCGGATTTCCGGCTGTAAGACGCCAGTTCGGCGGAGATGTCAACGCAGTGCAGCCACCCGCTTTGCCAAATGCACTATGGCCTCTATAGTGCTCCCATGAGTTCGAGCCCCTCGCCTTCCGCACCGCGCCCGCTCGTCGACGGTTTCGGCCGTCACGTCACCTATCTGCGCGTCTCGGTTACCGACCGATGCGACTTCCGCTGCACCTATTGCATGGGCGAGGACATGGTGTTCCTGCCCAAGAGCGAAGTCCTCAGTTTCGAGGAAATCCAGACGGTGATCGGCGCCTTCGTGGCGCGCGGAGTGCGCAAGGTGCGCCTCACTGGCGGCGAGCCGCTGGTGCGGCGCGATATCATGAAATTGATCGAGACGCTTTCGGCCCAGCATTTGGCGACCGGCGCGCTGGACGAGTTGACGCTCACCACCAATGGCAGCCAATTGGCCAAGCACGCCACCCAGCTCGCCGAACTCGGTATTCGCCGGGTCAATGTCTCTCTCGATACGCTCGATGCCGAAAAATTCGCCGCCATCACCCGTCGTGGCCGGCTGCCCCAGGTGATCGAGGGCATTGAAGCGGCCAAGGCCGCAGGCCTTGCGGTCAAGCTCAACATGGTGGCGATCAAGAATGTCAACGAAGACGAGATCGTCCCGATGCTCGAATGGGCGCATGCCCAAGGGTTCGAGCTGACGCTGATCGAGGAAATGCCTTTGGGCGAAGTCTCGTTCGATCGCGCAGACACCCATCTTTCGTTGCGCACCGTTAGGGATCGGTTGGCCGAGCGCTATACGCTTACCCCGATCGCCAAGCGCACCGGGGGACCGGCGCGGTATATGCAGGTGGCCGAGACCGGCGGCACCATCGGCTTCATCACCCCACTCAGCCATAATTTCTGCGAAAGCTGCAACCGCGTGCGACTGACCTGCACCGGCCAGCTCTATATGTGCCTGGGCCAGGAGGACCGCGTGGATCTGCGCGCCGCCTTGCGCGAAGGCGGACCCGAAGGGCTCGATGCGGCGCTCGAACGGGCGATGATCCTCAAGCCCAAGGGACACGATTTCGTCATCTCCCGCCGTTCGGCGCCGGCGGTCGAACGGCATATGTCGGTGACAGGCGGCTAGGACGGAGCGACAGCGTGGCGGGCAACAAACGATTTGGCAGCCGGCTTCTCGCAGCCCTTTTGATGGCGACCTCCGCCCTTCCTGCCCATGCCCAGGATGAAACGACGCTTATTCGCGGCACCATCAATTTCGCGCGTGATGGCGGGATGATCGGGCTGGTCATGGAAGTGCTGACCGCAGAACAACAGGCGGTTTACATCTACCTCGATAACACCTTCAAGGTCGCCCAAGTCGAACCCACCGCCATCGAAGATGTCGCCGTCGGGGATCGGGCCGCGATCCCAGCGCATGGCGACGCAGCGAGCGTGGTCTGGCATCTCGCCGAGGGGGATTTGTTGGATGAGATGCCCTGGCCGCTGCCGGACGGAACGGAACTGACGGCTGGCGAGGTGACGGCGAGAGCCGACGATGCGATCGCGATTGCCACGTCCGATGGAGAGCTGACGGCCGAGATCGGCGCGGAGACGGCGGTGGTCGCAACCACGGCGGAAAGCAGCAACATGTCGCTGCTGCAGGAGGGAGCGCCGGTCGTCGTCATTGCCGAGCGCGCCGCCGACGGCACGCTGAGCACCGGCCGGATATATATCGGTTCGGGCGAGGAGCTGCCGCTTTAGCTCACCTCAATCGTCTACCACCGCGAATTCGAGCGGCAGGGCGGTGGTGTATTTGATTTGCTCCATGGCAAAGGACGAGCTCACATCCGAGAGCGCGATCTTGGCGATCAGCTTCTTGTAGAAGACGTCATAGGCCTGGATCGAGGGCACGACGACCCGCAGCAGATAGTCCACGTCCCCGCTCATGCGGTAGAATTCGACCACTTCGGTGAAATCCTCGACGACCGCTGCGAATTTGCGCAGCCAGGCGTCGTTATGCTCGTTGGTCTTGACCGCAACGAAGACGGTGACGCCCGCGTTCACCTTTTCGGGATCGAGCACCGCAACGCGACGCTTGATGACCCCCTCTTCCTCCATCTTCTGGATGCGGCGCCAGCACGGCGTGGTCGAGAGCCCGACCTTGCGGCCGATCTCGGCGACCGGCATGGTCGCATCCTTTTGCAGAAGTTGCAGAATCTTGCGGTCGAGTTTGTCGAGCGCCATGCGTGCCCCTGAAATAGAATTTCTCAAAACAACGAAAATTTCCCGGATACTGGAAAATCGTCCGCCCCAAACCAGTATTTGGCGCGGCGCCGTTGCCGGTGTCAAGGCAATCCGCGCATGCATTTTTCTCCGGCAATCCGGCGTTTAACGGCTCGCTGCCCATGCTTCGGGGCCATATGGTGAAAATTGCGTCTAAACCGTTGATGGGCCTCAACGGCCTGTTAACCACGCACGCCTTAGCGTTGGCCTGTCGCGTACGGATCGTGTTCAAGTTTGAGCTGATCCGATGAGTAGTTTGGTAGCGTAACGAGAGTTCGATGGCCTCCAGCCAGGCAAGCCGTGCATCCGAAGCGCCGCGCCCGCGTGAGAAGCGACGTACGGTTCAGCGCGCCGTCCTCGATGCCCGCCAGAAGCTCACCTCGAGTTCGGGCACCCGCGCCACATTTGATTATGAACTGCTCGACGATTACGCCGATGCGCGCCTGACCAGCTTGATGCCCACCCTTTTGCTGCTGGGCATCCTTTCGATCGCCGCCGTTCTCTGGATTCCGCCCACCATCGCCGCGCTCTGGGCATTGGTGGTGTGCATCTCCAACCTTGGCGCCGCGTTCATCTGCCGCCGGTTCCGCAACGAGCGGGGTGGCAAGTTCAACCCGCGCCGCTGGACGCAAACCTTCGTCCTGGGTGAAACCATCAACGGGCTGGCCTGGGCCACCCTGCCGGTGCTCACCATCGCCGGCGGCGGGCAGGACATCCAGATCATCATCTTCGCCATGCTGCTGGTCGGCATCGCCGCCAATGCCGTTGCCACCCGCACGCTTCCCAGCGCGACCCTCGCGGCGACCCTCCCCGCCACGGCGAGCGTTGCCGCCATGCTGATCCTTGCCGGCGGCACGCTCAATTACGCCATGTCTGTCGTCGCCATCGGCGCCTTTTTCTTTTTTCTGTTCCTCACCCGGCAGTTGCACAAGTCCGAGATCGGCAACCTCGAGCACCAGCTCGAAAAGGACAGCCTGATCCTCGAACTCGAGGAGGCCCGCGCCATGTCCGACGAGGCGCGGCGCCAGGCCGAGCAGGCCAACATCGCCAAGTCGCGCTTCCTGGCCACCATGAGCCATGAATTGCGCACTCCGCTCAATGCCATTATCGGCTTTTCCGAAGTGCTCAAATCCGAACTTTTAGGCCCGCACGCGGTTGCCCAATACAAGGAATATGCCGGCGATATCCACGCCAGCGGCCAGCACCTCCTCAACCTCATCAACGAACTTCTGGACCTTTCGCGCATCGAGGCCGGCAAATACGACCTCAATGAAGAAGCGATCTCGCTGGTCGATATTTCGGACGATTGCCGCCGGATGCTGGACATCCGCGCCCGCGCCAAAAACCTCGATCTTCAATTCGACGCCGGCGAGGCCATGCCCAAGATCTGGGGTGACGAGCGTGCCGTCCGCCAGGTGGTTCTCAACCTGCTCTCCAACGCCATCAAGTTCACGCCGCAAAACGGAAAGATTGTGCTGACCGTCGGCCGCTCCGCCGATGGTGGGCAGTTCATTTCCGTGGTGGACAATGGCCCCGGCATTCCCGAGGACGAGATCGAAACGGTACTCTCCTCGTTCGGACAGGGCTCGCTGGCCCAAAAGACCGCCGAACAGGGCGCCGGTTTGGGCCTGCCCATCGTTCAAAAGATCATGGACCTGCACCAGGGGCGCTTCGACCTCTTCTCCAAGCTCCGCTTCGGCACCGAAGTGATCGCCACCTTCCCCCGCGCCCGCGTCATGGAAGGCATGGCTCCGGTGGTGGAGAAACGCAACCGTCTCGAGATTTATTCCGAAGCGTCGTGAGCGGTAGCGGCTTGCGCCGCCGCATCGACAAAGCCGATGCGCACCCCTCATCCCCGGCCCTTCTCCCTCAGGGGGAGAAGGGGGCTCTTGGAGAAGCGTTTGCGGTCCAGCCGAAGCGTAGCCACGGACTGCCCTTCTCCCCTTGAGGGAGAAGGTGGGCTTTCGCGAAGCGAAAGGTCGGATGAGGGGTGCGCAGCGCTTGCGTCAGGATTTCACGGAAGCGACTAAACCGCCCGCAAATCCTCGATCAGCACCCCCACTTGCGGGATTTCCGCATCGTGCGGCTCGTCACGGATGGTTTCGGCCACGCCCGCCTCATACCACTCCTGCATGGCCGGCAGCGCCAGCAGCCGTTGGGCGTAAGCCATGGCCGCATCTCCGAGCTTTACGCCATAGGTCTGGATACGGAACGCCACCGGGCAGAAGAAGGCATCCACGGCGGTGAATTTCTCCCCCGCCAGGAACGGGCCGCCGAAGCGGTTGAGCCCTTCGTTCCAGAGCTCGTCGAGACGATCGAGATTGGCCCGGAGCGCGGCGCTTTCCTCGTGCAGCCGCACGCGCACACCGACATTCATGCCGCAAATATTGCGCAGGGCGGAAAAGCCCGAATGCATCTCCGCTGATGCCGAACGCGCCCAGGCACGCGCCTTCCAGTCGGCGGGCCAGACCTGCAGGTGGGTTTCGGCCAGATATTCGGTGATCGCCAGCGAATCCCAGACGGTTACATCGTTCTCCACCAGGCAAGGCACCAGCCCGGTGGGCGAGAACTTGCGGAATTCCTCATAGCTCGACCCCTGGAGGAACGGCACGAAGCGCTCCTCGAACGGAATGCCAAGCGTCTTGAGCAGCACCCAGGGCCGCAGCGACCATGAAGAATAGTTCTTGTTGGCGATATAGAGCGCGTACATGAGCACCTCCTTTTAGGTAAGCACTGCTTACCTAATAGCAACAGCGTAGGGCAAGAACCAGTTCACCCCAATTTCGAGGTTCAGGCATTCTTCCCGTCCACGGCGGCTTCGGCGAAGGTCGCCATGTTCTTGTGCAGGTGCAGCGCCGTGTTGCACAGAACGGCGGCCAGCGCGGCGCCGGTCCCCTCGCCCAGCCGCATTCCCAGGTCGAGCAACCCCGTCTTGCCCATGCTTTGAAGCGCCTTCGCGTGTCCATGCTCCGCCGAGACATGCGCAAAAAGGCAGTGATCGATGGCTCCCGGCGCCACCGCATGCGCGATAGCGGCGGCGGCAGTGGCAACGAAGCCGTCGACGATCACCGGCACCTTCTGGTGACGCGTGGCGATGATGGCGCCAACCATTGCCGCGATTTCCCGCCCCCCCAGATTGGCGAGGATTTCGAAGGACGTATTGAGCCGCCCCGCATGACGCGTCAGCGCGCGGTCGACAGCGTCGGCCTTGCGCTTGAGGCCCGCATCGTCCACCCCTGTGCCGCGCCCCACCCAATCGGCGCCGGTGCCGCCATAGAGCGCCGCATAAACCGCCGCCGCAACCGTTGTGTTGCCGATTCCCATCTCGCCGATGCAGAGCAGATCCACATCGCCGGCGATCGCCTCCATGCCATAGGCGATGGTGGCGGCGCAGGTGCGCTCGTCCATCGCCGGAACCACGGTGATATCGCCGGTCGGCATGTCGAGGGCCAGCTCGAACACGCGCAGATTGATCTCATGGAGCGCGCAGATTTGCGAAATCGCCGCGCCGCCCTTGGTGAAGTTGTTGACCATCTGCTTGGTCACCTCACGCGGAAAGGCGGAAACGCCCTGATCCGTCACCCCATGATTGGCGGCAAAGATCGCAACCATAGGGTCCTCGACGGTGGGGCTCTCCTTGCCCTGCCAGCGCGCCAGAAATTCCACCAGATATTCGAGCTGCCCGAGCGATCCGGCCGGTTTGGTGAGTTGAGCGTCGCGCGCCCTCACGGCCTCCACCGCTGCTTCGTTCCCATCGGGTCCGAGCATCAAAAGATCCTGGAAATCGGCGAAGGCTTGGGCGGACATGGCGGCTCCCGGATTCGGATGGTAAGAGGGGTGCACTTTTGGGCCAAGCCGAGGAAAAACGCAATTGAGGGCGTCCGACGACAATCCCATCGCCGGTTTCGTTATGGCCATCCGCTTTTTTTCGCGCCTCCCAACGGGCTCGAGCCCGCATGCGACCCCGAATCTCGACAGAATCGCGAGGGTATTGCCGTTCGCCAGTCTCGCCATCGCAGCCTTGCCCGCCCTTCTCCTGTTCGCCGCCAGCCGCGCCGGCCTCGACCCGCTCTTTTCCGCATTCCTCGCCGCCGCGCTGTCGGCGATCGTCACCGGCGCGATGAGCGAGGACGCGGCCGCCGACGCCGCGGACGGCCTGTTCGGCGGGTCGACGCGGGAGCGCCGGCTGGAAATTTTAAAAGACAGCCGCCACGGCACCTATGGCGTGCTGACCATCGTCTTCGTCGTCGGGCTCAAGGTCGCCGCGCTTTCGGCTCTTGCGGCGCACGATGCGCTGGAGGGCGCCCTTGTCTGGCTCGCCGCCGCCGTACTGGCGCGCTCCGGATCGATCTATGTCGCCTTCGCCCTTCCCCCTGCCCGCGCGACGGGCGCGGCCGCTACGGCGGGTCAGGTTTCCGGGAACGGATTTGCGATCGGGCTCGTTCTCGCCCTTGCCTTGGCATCGGCCCTCGCGCTGCCCTTCGTTGGCATCTGGGGCGGTGTCATTGCTGCGGCTCTGGCTGTTCTCATCGGCTGGGGCTGGACACGGCTTTGTGACCGGCTGGTGGGCGGACAGACCGGGGATCTGATCGGAGCGCTCAACGCCCTGCTTGAAATCGCCCTATTGGGCACCTTTATGCATATGGTCGGTTGAGCTTTTCGGATTCCGCATGCTGTTTGTCGCCTTCGCCATCCTCATCACCGTCGGCCTCGCCATCGCGATCAGCGCCGATGCGGGGGCCGTATTCGGGCTGACGCAGGCACAAACCGCGAGCGCCATCCCGCTGGTGGTGATCGGCACGCTGCTGGCGAGCGCATTGGTGGGGCGCCGCCACAGGCTGGGCGAAATCCTCTCGGGCTTTCTCGTCTGGCTCGCCATCGGCGCCGTTCTCATTCTGGGCTACACCTATCGCGGCGACCTGCAGCGCATGGGCCAGCGCATCGTGGGCGCACTGCAACCGGGCGTCGCCATCGTCGATCCGCAATCGGGCAACGTCCACATTTCGCGCTCGTTCGGCGGCAGCTTTCGGGTGGATTCCGTCGTCAACGGCGTCCCCGTCCCGATGATCTTCGATACCGGCGCCAGCGCCGTGGTCCTCTCGCTGCGCGATGCCCAGGCGGCCGGCATCGATACGGCCTCGCTCAACTATTCCGTTCCCGTGCAGACGGCCAATGGCGAAGGCCGGGCCGCGCCCATCCGCCTCAAGACCATCGAAGTGGGCAATATCCTGCGCCACGACATCCGGGCTTTCGTCGTCGAGGACAACGCGCTCGACACATCTCTTTTGGGCATGACGTTCCTCGAAACGCTCTCGCGCTACAGCGTCAGCCAGGATTCGCTGGAGCTGCATAACTAGAGCGTGTCCAGCAAAAGCATGTCCCCGGCTCGGCCGGGGATGGAACGGTTTTGCGGTTCGGACACGCGACAAAACAAAAGGCTGGAGCCGAGGACTTGATGCAATCAAATCCTCGGCTCCAGCGTCATTCAAATTCAGCATCGGATATGCAACTCTCGGACACGATCAGGCACCGGGGGAGATCCGATCATGGCCGAAGCGAGTGGGTTCTGGAACAAGCTAGCCAGCCGCTACGCAGCATCACCGATTGCGGACGAAGCGGCCTATCAAACCAAGCTGGAAGAGACACGCAAGCTTCTGCGCCCCGGCATGCGGCTCCTCGAGTTCGGCTGCGGCACCGGCGGCACCGCGATCCGTCATGCTCCGCATGTCGCCCATATCCGGGCCATCGACTTTTCCGAAAAGATGCTCGAATTCGCCCGCGCCAGGGCACGCGAGGCCGGGGTCGAGAACGTAACGTTCGAATTGGGCGACATCACCACGCTTCCGATGCCTCAAGAACGCTATGACATGGTGCTGGGCCTGAGCATCCTGCATCTGCTCGAGGACGTCGATGCCGTCATCGCCAAGGTGCGCGAGATGCTGGTGCCGGGCGGCTATTTCGTCTCCAGCACGGCTTGCATGAACGACATCATGCCCTGGTTCAAATATGTCGCTCCGCTCGGCAAGGCCATCGGCAAGCTGCCTCATCTCACGTTCATGAGCGCGGACGATCTCGTCGGCAAATTTCAAGCTGCCGGCTTCACCATCGTCCATCGCTGGCAACCGGGTAAAAAGGCGGCGCTGTTTCTGATCGCCCGGAAGCCAGGCTAGACTTAAGCAACGTTGCTCTCGGACACCCCGCGCACCTGCGCGAACGCCGCTGCGATCACCTCCGGTCCAGCGCCCTGCTTGCAGGCCTCCACCGAGAGGATCTGCCGGAATCGCCTCGCGCCGGGCAGCCCATTCGCCAGCCCCAGCATGTGCCGCGTGATCTGGTTGAGCCGTGTGCCCTTGCCGCGCTCGCGCTCGGCATAGGCGGTCATGGCTGCTTCGATTTCGTCGAGGCTCTTGGGCTCGCTCGTCTCTCCGAAATAACGGGCATCGACCTCGGCCAGGATCATCGGCTCGTGATAGGCGACGCGGCCGAGCATCACGCCATCGACGCGCTCGAGATGACCGTCACACTCATCGAGCGTCTTGATGCCGCCATTGATCATCACCGGAAAGTCGCCCAGCCGCTGCTTGAGGCGATAGACCCGGTCGTAGTCCAGCGGCGGGATATCCCGGTTTTCCTTGGGCGAGAGCCCCTTGAGCCAGGCTTTGCGCGCATGCACGTAAAGCGCGTCGATGCCCGTCGGGATCACCGCGTCGACGAAGCGGTTGAGATCGGCTTCCGAATCCTGATCGTCGATTCCGATCCGGCACTTGACGGTGACCGGCGTATCGGTCGCCCCGCGCATCGCCTTGAGGCATTCGGCCACCAGATCCGGCTCCGCCATGAGACAGGCGCCGAACTTGCCCGACTGCACCCGATCGGACGGACACCCGACATTAAGGTTGATCTCGTCATAGCCGAACCGGTCACAGATCGCGACCGCCAGCGCCAACTCTCGCGGATCCGAACCCCCGAGCTGCACGGCGACGGGGTGCTCGCTGTCATCATACCCCAGCAAGCGCTCGACATCCCCACGCACCAGCGCCGCGCTGGTGACCATCTCGGTAAACAACAGCGCGCGGGACGACAGTTGCCGATGAAGATACCGGCAGTGCCTATCTGTCCAATCCATCATGGGCGCGACGGAAAATTTGCGGGACTGTTCGAGTTCCATGTACCTGGTCGGGTGCGAAATGATCGGAAAGGCGCCAACGCCACGCCTTTCCCTCACTTAATCGCGCATCGCCCGATACACAACCCGCCGCCGGGCTAGTGTCTGGACTTGACCGAATATTCCTCGATCAGTCCGTCCTTGGGATCGAGCCCCAGGCCCGGCTCCTGCGACACTTCGAGCCAACCATCGACCGGCTGGGGCACCGCCTTGAAGATAGCGTTATAGGCCATCCACTTGTGGAAGTGGTACTCGACTAGGCCGCCATGGGCGACGCCCGCATGCAGCGCGATATTGTGCGGCCCGTTGCCGTTGCCATGCCCGAGCGGCACGTTGTAGGCGCGGGCCAGGGCCGCGATCCGCATGCCGGCAGTGTAGCCGCCATCATTGTTGACGTTGGGCTGTAAAATATCCACCGCATCGGCCTGCAGCAGCGCGAGGGCTGAGAACTTCTCGTTTTCCGCCGCCGCCACCGGAATGGTTGTCCGGGTGCGCAAATGCGCGAGGTTGCGCGGATCGTTGTAGTGGATCGGCTCCTCGATGAAGGCGATGTCCAGCTCTTCGCAAAGATTGCAGAGCTTGATCGCCTCGGGCAGCGACATGCGCAGATTGCCGTCCATGGAAAGCTTGACGTCCGGTCCCACCGCCTCGCGCATGGCCGCCATCCGGTGATAGTCATCCACCGGATCGGGAATGGCTTGGCGCCCGACGGTGTTCTTAAGATGCGTGTTGCCCAGCTTGACCAGATGTGCCGCCTCGGCGGCGAGTTCCTCGCGCGAATAGACCGGCGCACCGTCATAGGCCGCGCCATGGGTGACATAGACCGGCACCCTGTCGCGCGCGCCGCCGAGCAGGTGGTGCACCGGCTTGCCCAGCGTCTTGCCCTTGATGTCCCAGCACGCGATATCGATCATCGCAAGCGCCGCCACCAGCATGCGGCCGAGCGGACGTTCCCAGGTGTGGCGGTCGAAAAGCTGAATGATCCGGTCGGTCCGGAACGGGTCGCAGCGGTATTCGATGATGCGCGGCGCCACCCAATTCTCGAGGAAATCGATGGCGGCATGATGGGTGTAGCCGCTTGTCGAATAGCCCTTGATCCCGTCATTGGTCTCGATTTCGAGCAACAGCGCGGCTTCCTTGTTCGGCTTGTCGCGATAGGGCGGCGGATCGATCGGGATGTTCTGCAGGTTGTGAATGGTCATGCGCGCGATCGTCTGTTTGGCTTCGACGACTTCGGTCTCGTGCATGTAGGTCTGGTTGAGCATGGGCTTTCCGTCCGTAACGAGTGATTTATTCAGTCTTTGAAAGGGCGCAGTTCGTCCGCCTGCTCGCTGGCGGCGGCGTTGGTCGTGTAGGCCTTGAGACCTTCGCGGATGTGCTGGCGCATGGCGCGTTCGGCCGCCTCCGGATCGCCGGCCTCAATGGCGTCGACGATGTCGCGGTGTTCGTGCGAGCGATGCACCAACCGCCGCCCGTCGGTGGCGTTGACTAGGCGGTAGCGCGCCAGGGCAAGCTGCAGTCCGGCATGAATGCGCACCACACGCCCCATGCCGCTGGCGGCCACAAGGGTGGCGTGGAACTGGGTGCCCAATTCGAAGATCCGGTCGATCCGCCGCGCACCTTCAAGGCGGTTTTCTGCCTGTTCAAGCTGCTCGATGATGTTCCAGAGCTGCTGCGTATCCGCCTCGCCCAGCGCGACCAGCCGGGTCACTTCATAGGCCGCCAGCCCCTCGAGATGCTCGCGCAGCCGCACGAGTTCGATGAGTTCGGCGCTTTGGAGCGGAGCGACCCTCAGCGTCCGGTTGCGTTCCCGCACGATCAGTCCAAGCTCCTCGAGCTGCTTGATCGCCTCGCGCAGCGGCGTGCGGCTCGCGCCAAGTTCCTTGACCAGCGCCTCCTCGGTGATCTTGGCGCCGGGCGACAGCCGCCCCTCGATGATCCGGCGCGAGAGTTCCTCGAAAGCCCAGGACGAAACCGACTGGTTCTGCGAGAGGCTGGTTGCGTTGTAATGTTCGATGCTCAAATCATGCCTCCTGAGCGCGTTTGCCCATCGCCGACTTTACCGCCGGCCAGATCACGCCATAGACGAACAGCACGATTGCGGCGCCAAACACCACGACCGAGATCGCGCTGCTGAAGAATATCCCCACGTCACCCTGCGATATGATGAGGCTACGCCGGATCGCCCGCTCGAGCAGCGGCCCAAGGATGACGCCAAGCAGGATAGGCAGCATCGGGTAGCGTGCCTTTGTGAAGACATAGCCGGCGAGCCCGAACAGCGCGGCGATCACCACATCCATCACCGAATAGCCGACCGAATAGACGCCGAAGAACACAACGCCGATGACGATCGGGAACAGGATCGCGTTCTTCAGGAACACCAGCGCCGCCAGAACCGGAATGAGCGCCAGCGTAAGGAAAACGAGGCTGATATTGCCGATATAGAAGGTGCCGATGAGCGACCAGATGAATTCTGGCTGCTGGGAGAACAGCCGTGGCCCCGGCTCCAGTCCCAGCATCAACAGCCCGCCCAGCATCACCGCCGTTGTCCCCGAGCCGGGAATGCCCAGGGTAAAGAGTGGGATCATCGCCGAATAGGACGCAGCGTTGTTGCTCGCTTCGGGGGCCGCCACGCCCTCAATGGCGCCCGAGCCGAATTCCTCGGGTGTCTTGCTGGTGCGTTTGGCGACGGCATAGGAAAAGATCGTCGCCGCCGTCGCCCCCGCCCCCGGCAGGATACCCACCACGAAGCCGATCAAGGAGGACGTCACAAGCGTCCATTTGCACTTCAGAAAATCGGAAAAGCGCGGGAACAGGCTCTTGAGGGTATAAGCCGCCGTCTCGGCTTTGCCGCCCTGCCCTTGGCCCAGCGCGGCAAAAATCTGGCCGAGCCCATACATGCCGACCACCACTATGGTGAAGTCGATGCCTTCGAGAAGATGGAAATTGTTGAAGGTGAAGCGCGGCGTGCCGCTGACCGGATCGAGGCCGATCATGCCGATCCAGAGGCCGAAACCCAGGCCCAGGTATCCCTTGAAAACATCATCCTCCCCCAGAACCGTCACAAGACACAACGCCAGGACGATGATGGCCGTCATTTCCACCGGGCCGAAGGCCAGCGCGGTCCGCGCCACCGGAGCGCTGAGGAACGTCATCAGAACGAGACTGATCAGGCCGCCGACAAAGGAGGCATAGACCGCCATGCCCAGTGCCCTGCCCGCCTGCCCCTTCTTGGCCAGCGGATAGCCGTCAACGATGGTCATCATGGATGATGAATCGCCGGGCACACCGATCAGGATCGAGGTGACGGCGCCGCCATACATGGCACCATAGTAGACACCGGCCAAACCGGCGATCGCGACGGTCGGGTCGAGATTGACGATGGCCGGCAAAAGGATCGCAACGCCTGCGGCCGGGCCCAGGGCGGGCAAAGCCCCAACGGCAAGACCGAGCAGCACTCCGATCAGGACGGCAATCAGATTGTCGAACGCCAGCGCGCTGGCCAGTCCCTGCAGGAGAAGGTCGAGGGTTTCCATTTCATTGATCTCGCTTGTTGCTCGCCTGCGCTCAGAACCCTAAAGGTCCGGTCGGCAGCAGGACGCGCAGGAACACCGCAAAGACGAGGTAGCAGACCACCGTAAAGCCCAGCGCCAGCGCCCCGAGTTGGGCGAGCCACATCGGATCGGTCCGCCAGTGGATGATGAGGCTGCTGCCGATAATCAGGAACGGCAGCGGCAGGAAGGCCCCGAGCGGCTCGAAAGCGGCGATGTATAGGCCCAGCAGCGCCAGAAGACCGGCGACTCGGGCCGCCTCTCCAATTCCAATGGCTGCCCCGGGCGCATTCTCGCGCCGCAATGCGCGGTAAAGGGTGCCGCCGGCAAAGACGGCCATCAGCAATCCCGCAATCAGCGGAAAGGTCCCCGAACCCGGCCCCGTATCGCTGGTGATCCCGAATGCGAAAGCCGAGCCGATCACATAGAGCCCGAACGCCAGGAACAGCGCGGCCAACACGATATCGAGCAGCTTGATGCTCATCATATCCTCCCTTCGGGATGGCCCTGAGGCCATCCCGTTGCCCGATCGGTTAGATCAGGCCGGCTTCGGTCATGAGGGCATCGAAGGTCGCGTTCGTCTGGTCGAACAGCGCCTGGAGCTCCTCGCCGGCAACGAAGCGCGCTTCGAGATTGTGACGATTGACGTATTCCTCGCGCCAGAGATCGCTGGTCGCCAGCGCTTCAAAGCGCTCGACCCAATAATCGAGGGCCTCCTGCGGCACGTCGGCGGGCATCACGATGGCGCGGAGCTGTACGTGCTCGATGTCATAGCCCTGCTCGATGAATGTCGGCACGTCGGGCATGCTTTCGAGCCGCTCCGCCGTCGAAACCGCCAGGGCACGCAATTCACCAGCTTCGATCTGCTCGCCGATTTCCGAGGGATTACCGAAAATCAGATCGACGTGTCCACCTAGTACTGCGCTCATCTCCTCGCCCGAGCCGTCGAACGGAACGTTGCGGATTTCGATGCCCGCCGCTTCCGACAGCAGGGACGACAGGATCGTCTGGTCGTTGACCACGCCGGTGGTGCCGGCCGTAAGCGATCCGGCGTCCTTGAGATCCTCCAGCGTCTGGATCTCGGACTGGCCATTGACGGCCAGCACATAGGGATCGCCGGCGATGGCCGCGACAGGCGTGAAATCATCAGGTCCAACCGGCGATTGGCCGAGCAACGGGGTGGTGAAAAAGCTCGAGGCAATAGTCTGGAGCACATAGGGGTTGCCCGCCTGCCCCGCCGTATAGGCATAGGCCACGGTTCCCGAACCGCCGGGGCGGTTTTCGACGAGCAGCGCGCGCTCGACCAGTTCCAGTTCGGACATCTGGGCGGCGATGGTTCGGGCAAAGATGTCGCTGCCCCCGCCAGCCGAACTCTGCACCACCAGCGTCACGTCACGCTCGGGATAAGCTTGTGCCCAAGCGACAGCACTCGAGCCGATACCGGCCAGCATGGCAAATCCGGCCAGCGCAAATCGGGAAAGTTTTGGCATGAGGTCCTCCTACCGTTTGCCAATCTCGGACACGTCCTCCTTGTGTCCTTGAATTTTTGTATACAGGAATTCAGATCCTGTAAAGGCGTGTATCGACCATGTCCACACAAGCGCTGGATATCTCGGAATTCGCGAAAGGAGAGGCTGCGTGCGCTCCGGTTGGGTCGCCCAACCGGAGCATCTTCAAAGGGCGAAGATGGCGCCGGTGCTGCAGTTGCGGACCCGGTCGACCCGCATGCCGTCCCAATGGAAGTCGAAATGGTCGCCCTGTACGGGCGGCGGCATCAGGTCAGGCCAGAAGATGCCGACGCATTCGCCGTCGGGGCATCTCACGCTGCGATAGATAACCCCATTGCTCCCCTGCCCGCGCAATTGCCGGCCGATGGCTTGCGACGGGCCGTAATCGTCGGGCCTATGGCAGTCTTCCCGTTTGCGAAGATCGTGAAGATCGAGATCGAGCGCGTTCATCAGCACTCGGAATTGCGAGGTCCAGCCCGGTTCCTCCGCGCTGGCGGCCATGGCCCTGCCGTGGTGATAGGCGACCTCGCGGATCGCCACCTCCTCGCGGTTTCCGGCGCTGTAGACGCCATAGGTGCCGTTGGTAAACCGGCCGGGCCGTTCGGTGCTGACATGGACGAATGGCGCCATCAGAAAGCTCGTTCCCGGGCCGCTGACGCGCCGCGCCGGAGGCACGAGGTCGAGACGGCCCAAATGCTCCCAGATGCGCGGATTGGTCTTCGCTTCGGCGGATGCCAGCGCTTCCCAATCGGCTGGATCGGCGATGTCTTCGAAGAGGTCGATGGGTGGATGGATCGAGCGGATGATCCGGAAGGCGCGCGCCCAGCGGACGCGGGTGGTGGGAATGCTCACCAGCCGCCCCGCTCGGCATCGAGATACGCGCGTATGCGCGCCAGCGCAAAGATGCTGCCTTCGGCCATGACATCGACCGGAGCGCGACCCCCAAAGACCGTATTGGGCTTTTTAACCCAGCCATAGCCGCGCGCCGAATCGGAAAAGAGATAGCGCAAGCCCTTGTGAATGCCCATGAGCAGCGAGAGCCGGGTCGCAAGGTCGCGATCGATCCGGCCCACCTCGCCCGCCTTCCAGCGCGCATAGGTGCGTGCCGTCAACCCGCCGAGGATCTCGCGCGCTTCCGCGTCCGAGAGATCCCACCGCGCGAAGAGATTGACCACCGCACGCGCCATCGCGGCGGCTTCGGTGTCCGTGATCTGGGGCAAGTCTGGCGCGGCAACCGCTCGGGGAAGTTCATGCAGCATCATTTTTCACCTTTTGGCGTAAAATAAGCTGTTTCATGCCATTTGGCAAGTTGCGGGATGAAGTGCCACTTAGACTTGCGCCCGCCCCCTGCCTAGAACCGCAATTCGGAGGTTACTTCCAATGCCCGATCATCGCGTACCGCCACGTCGCTTTCGGGCTGATGCGCCGCCAGCGTTCTGTCGCGTTCGCGTATGAGGCTCGCGATTTCATCCTCATGGACCGCCAGAACCGCCGTCAGCCAGCGATTGACGAGATAGGAGGGACGCGGCATGTGCACGTCGAATTTGTCCAGCAGGGCGATGGTCGGCTCGGCTTCGAGCCAATCGTCACCCACCACCCATTGATTGACCGTGAACAGCCGCACGAGCTTGCCGTAGGGATCGACCCCCACGGCGATCAGGTGATGGATCGGGCCTGTGGCACCTTGGGGCCGCACGAAGCAATGAAAGTGCCCGTGCTCGATGGCTCCGTCCGGATCGTCGGTGGGATGGCTGTGATAGAACCACTGTGCGCCCGTCGCGGGATCAAAAACGTCGTCCTTGGGGTAATGCGTCCAGACCGAAAGGTCGGACGCATCACGCAGGGTTTCGGTCAGGACAGTGAGCCCGCCCTTGGCGAGCACGGCTTCGCAAAAGGCGATTTCGCGCTGGGCCTGTTCGCGGGCCTCACTCATTACTCGACCACCAGATCGGGTGCTTCGGTTGCCCCTTCCGGCATCGGCGCCGGCGGCGGGGGTGGAGGGGCCAATTCCGGCTCGGCCGCGGGCATGGGAGCCGGCGGAGGCGGCGGAGCCGCCAATTGCTGCCCGCCCTCTTCCGGCATGGGAGCTGGTGGAGGGGGAGGAGCAGCCAGCGGTGCGCCAGCCGCACACGGAGCTGCGGCGACCGGCGCTCCGGCCGCACAGGGAGCCGCGGCTGGCGCACCGGCGGCACACGGCGCACCTGCGGCGCATGGCGCGGCGCCGGCGGCGCTTTGAGCAGCGGGAGCGGCAACGCGCGTTATGGGATTGGCGATGTAGTCGGCAGCGATCGCCGCCGTACCGACGGCCAGCGCCGCACCGAAAAGAAGGGTGTTACGTCCAGTCGTCATTTCTTGGCAAATCCATCAAGTCCAAACAGCGGGCGCGCCCAGATGCCGGCCAGCGAGCCGACGAAAGCGCAGGCGAACCACAGCCAGCCATGCAGACTGCCCGAAGCGATGCCCGAAAACAGCGCGCCGATGTTGCAGCCGAACGAAAGCCGCGCGCCGTACCCCATCAACAGGCCCCCGACAACCGCGGCAAGGAGCGAGCCGAGCGGAAGCTTGGCCTTGGGTGCGAACTTTCCAGCCAGGGCGGCGGCAAGCCCGGCGCCCAGAATGATCCCGAAATCCATGACCGAGGTGGTATCGAGCAGCACAGAGGAATTGAGCGCCTGCGCCTGAGCCGGCCAGGTCCAGAATTCCCAGGTGGCGACCGGAATGCCCACGGCATCGGCAATCTTGGCACCCCAGAGGCCGAACCCATAGGTGATGGTCCAGGGATGCCCTGCCGTCAGAAGCGTTGCGATGTTGAGCAGCGCGAGCACAAGCCCTGCCCCGACCAGCGGCCAGGGACCATAAAGCAGCCAGCTCCAGCCCGGACGGCGCGGTTCGGGCTCGGTTTCGAGATTGCCATGGGCGCGCTTTTCGATGACCGCGGTAACGATGGCGACAGCAGCCAGGCCGATGATCGTCAGCCCGATCGCGGCGGGGAGACCGAAATTCAAGCGCAGATCGACCACCCCGATATTGGGCTGGTTCAGCCACCATGGCAGATGGGCGGTGCCCAACAGCGCTCCGACGATGAAGAACGCAAGCGTAACCAGCATACGCGCAGACCCGCCGCCTACGGTGAACAGCGTTCCCGAGCCGCAGCCGCCACCCAATTGCATGCCGAACCCGAAGATCAGCGAGCCCAGGATAACCGACACGCCGACCGGGCCGGTCATGCCGACCAGCGGCTGACCGCCGAGATTGCCGGCGGCGAGCAGCGGCATCATGACGATTGCCGTGACGCCGATCATCAGCATCTGGGCGCGCATGCCGCGCCCGCGCTTTTCGACCACCATGCGGCGCCAGCCGCCGGTGAAGCCGAACGAACCGTGATAAAGCGCGGCACCCAGACCACCGCCGATGGCGAACAGGGCCGCCTGGCGCAGGTCCACGAGATACCAGATGGCGATAAAGCCGATCACAAGGCCCAGCGCCGTCACCCAAGTGGGCGCGCGGTCGGAAACCGCGGCAGGGAGATAGCTGGGCCGATCGAGTGCAACGTCAGACATTTCGATCTTTCGGTATAAGCTTGAAATCAAAAAACAGATGCCCCGAAAACCGGGGCACCTGCAAGGTCAAGGGAGAAGCGACCTTGTTTATTCCACCGGGCGCGAGGCGTCCTGCGTCCATTCGGCCATCGAGCCGTCATACATGGCCGCATTCTCGTTGCCGAGCACCTCGTGCAGCCCGAACCAGGCGACCGACGCCCAATGCCCGGTGTTGCAGAAGACGATGTTTTCCTCGTCCGCCCCGACATTGACCGCTTCGAGCAGGGCCGCGACGGTTTCGGGCTGGGCGAAGCGGGCGTATTCGGCGCTGTAGAATTCCGAATGCGGGATGTTGACCGAGCCGGGAATGGTTCCCAGCGAGGCGACGACCGGGCTCTTGGACTGGCCCTCGAACTGTTCGACCGGACGGCCGTCGATCAGCGTCACGCCGTTTTCCAGCGCCGCGAGAACGTCATCGGTGGTCGCGCGGAGGTTTTCCTGCACCTCTGCGGTAAATTCGGCCGCCTCGGGCGCTGCCAGTTCGGCAACCCGCTCGCCGCCCGCCGCATCGTACTGACGCCAGCCGCCATCGAGAATCGAAACTTCCTCATGGCCGAGATATTTGAAGGTCCAGTAGACGCGGGTGGCGCCGCCGATCTCCGAGGAATCGGTGCCCCAGGGCACGATCACCACATGATCGTCATTGTCGATGCCCAGGCCGCCGATCAGTTCGGCAACCTGCTCGACCGGCGGGATCTGGCCCGGCACGCCCTCGATTTCCGTGCGCCAGCCCGCCGAAGCGTAGGGCGCGACGACCGAATTGGCGATATAGGGCAATTCACCGAGATCGGTGCCTTCGATCTCGTCGCGGATGTCGAGGATCACGAGGTTTTCCGCCCCCGCATTGGCCTTGAGCCATTCGGCATCGACCAGCGGCGTGATTTCGGATTGCGCGACGGCCGGCGCGGTAAGAGCCGCTACAACGGCGAAGGCTGTGAACGCCAGACGCATGATATTTCTCCCGGAACAAAATGTGATCCGCATTTTCGCTCAACACCGGCAACAGCGCGAGGACTCGGCAATCAAAATTACAACCTCGCGCAAAAAAGCCTGCCCCGAAACGCCCGGTTATGAGCATGTCTTGCCATCTTGGGCAAAACCCGACCGATCCGGTCGCGCTTGGCGACGGCGCGCGCTGGGGCTAAGAGGAAAGAGACCACCTCAGACGGCCGTTCATGCTCGCTCTCATCTTCTCAGCCTTGCTGCCGATCGCGCTCATCATCGCCCTCGGCCATCTGCTCAAGCGGTTCGGCTTCCTCAGCGAACCGTTCTGGCCACAGGCCGAACGCCTTGCCTATTTCGTGCTCCTGCCCTTGCTGTTTGCCCACGGGCTCTACCGTGCGGACCTTTCCGGCGTGCCCATCGCATTGATCGCCGCCGGTCTGGTCGGCCCTGCCGTCGTCGGCACGCTCGCCCTGCTCGCCGCCAATCGCTTCACCCGCTTTGACGGGCCCGTTCTCACTTCGGTCATCCAGGGCGGCATTCGTTTCAACAACTATGTCGGCGTCACCGCCGCCGTCGGGCTGCTGGGTGTCTCCGGCGCCGCGCTCGCCGCCGTCGCCAACGCCATTCTGGTGCCCACCGTCAACATCCTCTGCGCGCTCATCTTCGCCCGCTTCGGCACGCGCCAGCCCACCGCATTGGGCGTGGTCAAATCCATCGCGCTCAATCCGCTGATCCTGGGCTGCCTTGCCGGCGTCCTGCTGCGGCTCACCGGCATCGCGCTGCCCGCCGGCATCGAGGGTTTCATGCAGGCCATGGGCCAGGCCGCCCTCCCCGTCGGCCTGCTCTGCGTCGGCGCGGCCCTCAATTGGGAAGCTCTGGGGCGCGGTTTGAAATCCGTCCTCGTCGCCACCGCAACGCGTTTCGTCCTCGTCCCTGCCGTCACCGCCGCGATCTGCCTTGCCGTGGGGCTGACCGGCCCCGCCGCGCTGGTGGTGCTGCTGATCCAGTGCCTGCCCACCGCTTCGTCGGCCTATGTCATGGCCCGGCAACTGGGCGGCGATGCTCCGCTCATGGCGGGCATCATCGCCTTCCAGACCGTGGCCGGCGTGGTCACGGTCCCGATCACGCTGGTGCTGATCGCGCCCTTGGTCGGAGCCGGAATCTGATGTCGGTCGGCGCCTAACGCACCGAGAGATACCCGCCCTGCAGCCCGTTCTTCGAATAGACGATCTGCCACAGATGCACCCAGCGCGCGCGGAACACCGCAGCGCACAACAGCAGGTAGTAGCGCCACATCCTGTAGAACCGCTCGCCGTATTTGTCCTTCAGTTCGGGCCACGCCGCCTCGAACCGCTCATGCCAGGCCATCAGCGTGCGATCGTAATCGGCGCCGAAATTGTGCCAATCCTCCATGATCAGCTTGCCTTCGACCGCCGATGTCACCTGCTTGGGCGATGGCAGCATGCCGTTGGGGAAGACGTATTTTTCGAGCCAGGGATCGCCCACCCGGCGCGTCAGGCTGCCGCCGATGGAATGGAGCAGAAACAGCCCGTCATCGGGCAAAAGCTCATGCACCTTTGAAAAGTAGGCGTTGTAGTTCTTATAGCCCACATGCTCGAACATGCCGACCGAGACGATCCGGTCGAACTGCCCGTCGAGCTCCATATAGTCCATGAGCCTCGTCTCGATCGGCAGGTTGCCGCGGATGTCGTTGGCAAGCGCCATCTGCTCCTTGGAGACGGTGATTCCGACGCCCGACACGCCATATTTCTCGGCGGCGAACTTCAGGAGCCCGCCCCAGCCCGAACCGATATCGAGGATGCGCATCCCCTCCTTCAATCCGATCTTGCGGCAGATCAGGTCGAGCTTGGCTTCCTGCGCCTCCTCGAGCGTTTCAGCTTCGCGCCAATAGCCGCACGAGTAGATCATGCGCGGATCGAGCATGCGCTTATAGAGATCGTTGCCGATGTCGTAGTGCTTTTCGCCCACTTCGCGCACATTGAGTCGCTGCGGGTTGAGCAGGACGCCCTTGATGGTCAGGAGCGCCAGGGCGAAATCGAACTTGATGCGCTTCTGAAGCTCGCCGGTAAGCACGCGATAGAGGAACTGATCGACAGCGCCGGCATCCCACCAGCCGTCCATATAGGCTTCGCCCAGCCCCAGCGAGCCTTGCGTCATGACCCGATTGTAGAGCCGGTCGTCATGCACCTGGATATCCCAGGGCCGCGAACCGCCAATTTGGATGTCGATTTGAGAAAGAAGATCGGAGATAAAAGACTTGAACTTTGCAGACATTGGCCCGCTCAGGCAAAATAGTGGCGCACGACGGCGCGGGGAGGAAAGACTCCCACCTCACTAAAATTTGTCAGCCTTGTCCAGTCTCTATCACGCCCAGTCGTCAGCACTCTGAATGGGCGCCGAGTATCCCTCATCGTCATCGGCGGTTTCCAGGATCCCGATCAGTTCGGCGACCTTGCCCGTGGGCAAATGATCCCCATCATTGACCAGGGCTTCGTCGGATTGAAGCCAGGCCAGCGCCTTGGCGAGATCGGCCGCCGTCGCATCGGTCGCGGCGATCTCGGCAGCCAATTGATTGTCGATCGGGCCGAGCAGCCGCTCGATTTCCTCGCGCGTTAAGGCCATCGCACTCTCCCACAATGCCGTCCACATCCCTCCAATGCCCGAACGGTGTGGGCGGTTGCAAAACGACTCGCGTTTGGCGCGCTCTCGGGGCAGTCTCCCACCGCTCATGCAAAAAAATTCGCCCGGACTGTCGGCAAGCGGCATCCGGGTCCGTCCTCGGCTTACAGGGAGATAGGCCATGCTCTATGCGATCCTTTGCTACAACGACGAAGCTGCCGTGGGCGGCTGGTCGAAAGAATATGACGACAAGGTCATGGCCGACCTCGTTGCCGTTCAGAAACCGCTCGTGGAAGCAGGCAAGATGGGACCGGTGGCCCGCTTGATGCCCACCACGGCCGCGACCACGCTGCGCAAGACGGCGGGCGAACCCATGGTTCTGGACGGGCCTTTCGCCGAAACCAAGGAACAGTTCCTCGGTTTTTACGTCATCGACGCGGAGAGCCTCGAAGAGGTCGTGCAGGTTGTGCGCGATCTCGCCGAGGCCAATCCGGGCATGGGGTCCTATGAGATCCGCCCGGTCCGCGAGTTTTATCCCGGAGCAGCAGCAAAGTGAACGACAAGGAAGCCGACTGGATTGGTCTTACCCTGGCCGGCGCCCGCCCCAAGGCGGTCGCCGCGCTCTACAGGTACTTTCGCGACCTCGACATGGCCGAGGAAGCGTTCCAGGAGGCTTGCCTGCGCGCGCTCAAATCCTGGCCCCGCAACGGGCCGCCGCGCGATCCCGCCGCCTGGCTCATCCTTGTCGGACGCAACACCGGCATCGATAGCGTCCGTCGCCGCGCACGGTTCACCGAACTGCCCGACGAGGAGCGCATCTCCGATACCTCGGACGCCGAGACCGACATCGCCGACCGGATCGACGAATCCCATTATCGCGACGATATCCTGCGGCTCCTGTTCGTCTGCTGTCATCCGGACCTGCCGGCCACCCAGCAGATCGGTCTGGCCCTGCGCATCGTTTCCGGCCTATCGGTCAAGCAGATTGCCCGCGCCTTCCTCGTCTCCGAAGCGGCGATGGAGCAGCGCATCACCCGCGCCAAGGCCCGCATCGCCAAGTCCGGAGCCAGCTTTGAGACCCCCGACGCCGCCGACCGGGCCGAGCGCGTGGGCGCCGTCGCGGCCATGATCTATCTGGTTTTCAACGAGGGCTACACCTCGGCCGGCGAGCGCGCCGAAACCCGCAACACCTTCGCCACCGAAGCCATTCGTCTCGGCCGCCTGCTGCTGGGCCTGTTCCCCACCGGGCCCGAATTGATGGGGCTTTTGGCGCTGATGCTCATTCAGCAATCGCGCGACGCGGCCCGCTTCGATGCGGACGGCAACATCATCCTGCTCGACGATCAGGACCGCACCCTCTGGGACCGGCGCATGATCGACGAGGGTCTGGCGCTCATCGACAAGGCCATGCGCCATCGCACTCCGGGCGTTTTCCAGATCCAGGCAGCCATCGCCGCCCTGCATGCCCATGCGGAAAAGCCGGAAGACACCGATTGGGAAGAGATCGAGTTGCTCTACCGCACGCTCGAGCTCATCCAGCCTTCCCCGGTGGTGACTCTCAACCGTGCCGTCGCCGTCTCCAAGCTCGCCGGCCCGCAAGCCGCACTCGACCTCATCGAACCGCTTGCCGATGCGTTGGGCGGCTATTTCTACTTCCACGGGCTACGCGGAGGATTGCTCAAGGAACTCGGCCGCATCGAAGAGGCCCGCACCGCATTCGATGTCGCCATCGCCCATGCCAACACCACTGCCGAGGCGGTGCACATCCGCGCCCATCTCGACAAGCTTGGCGGACCGCCTTCAGGGCAACAAACCTAGGCCTCTCTCTCTGGTTCACAACCAGATTCAATTGGTTGATAGTCGGATTCAGGTGTATCATGGCCTGAATCCGGATTTTACGCTTAGTCTTTGATACTACAAATCTTTTGGCGCGGAGGAGGCCAGCTTGAAAATCAACCCCTATCTCAACTTTGCCGGCGATTGCCGCGAGGCGTTCACCTTCTACCAGACGGTCTTTGGCGGCGAACTCGAACTGATGGCGCACAAGGACACGCCCGCATCCGAACACGTGCCGCCCGAGATGCAGAACCAGATCATGCATGGCAGTCTTACGATCGGCGACACGGTTCTCATGGGTTCGGACGCCCCCATGGCGACCGCCAATTCATTTTCGGGCACCTACATCTCGGTCCACCCCGACACGCCCGAGGACGCCGACCGCATGTTCGCCGCGCTCAAGGAAGGTGGTGAGGTCGAAATGGAGCTCGAGCCAACCTTCTGGGCCAAACGCTTCGGCATGCTGCGCGACCGCTGGGGCGTCAAATGGATGTTCAACGTGGAGTGAGCCTCTGACGGTTGCCGGGAGCAAATCCGGCACCCGCCGCCGACCTAGGCAGAAGACCTTCACACGGCTTAGAGACCTGCCCGCCTCTCACACCACTGGGCAGGCTGCGGATCGTCGGATCAAGCCGACGGTGACGAACTGGAGGTGGAGTGCCTGAAAAACGTTTCAAGCTTCCACCCGCCTCCTCCACTCCCACCGTGTCGCCTCGGGGCAAGGTATCCGCGCCGCTCCCGGATCTTTCTCCCGCATTCCCCGCCTTTACGACGGGGAGCCTAGAGTCAACGAGCGAAGAGATTCTCGCGGCAATGCTTCCCCAATCGCCCTCTCCCCTTGAAGGAGAAGGTGGATCGCCCAAAGAGCGAGACGGATGAGGGGTGCGCTGAGGTTGCGTCATCGCAAGAGCCGAGAACGGCGCGCATACCTTGCCCCGGGTCAAGCCCGGGGTGACACGCTGGGGGTGAGGGTAGGACGCTGCCCAATCTCCGGCCTTCCAGGCTCACCACCGAGGTTTTCAGCAGCCCGACTGCTTATCCCCACCGTCACACCACCCCCAACCGTCATCCCGGCCTTGAGCCGGGATCCAGTACACTCAGCGCCTGAGCCTCAGCCGCAACGTTCCCCCAAGAGCCCCTTCTCCCCTGGCGGGAGACTTCGAACCGTCCTTTAGCCAATCGTGCCGGTGGCACGATTGGAGGTGAGAAGGCCATGAGAGCGGAGCCTGCCCCTCGCGAAGGCGGGGGCTCGAATGGCAGGGGATGAGGGGGGCGCTGAGCTTCCATAGGCACCCGCGCCAAAAACTTATCCCCGCCCTCTGCACTTCCCCCATACTCCCCCTCACGACCCCGCGCATATGGACGCAAGCGCTACGAACGTTTGGGCGGGATCGGTTCGGGTTCCTCAGGGGTCGCCGTGGGGAAGGCCCAAAGCGGACAGATGGCCGGATGTGGATAAAAGGTGTGAGCGGACCACCAATCCAATCACTCCCACGTCGAACCGGGGAAACCCGGAGGGGCAGCGGGAAACCATCGGCAACGGTGGCTTCCCAACAACCCCCAGCCCGAGACGCCGCCATAAGCCCAAAATCCCGGACGCAAGGGGCGATGATCGCTTCATACTAACAAATACAGCACGAGGCGTTCATCGCCCCAGGCCGTCTATCGGGAGTGTTCCCAGGAAAAGTGGGAACCGGTTTTCCGGTTCGGGAACACGACCAATCAAAGTTCACAACCGCAGCGGGCGCCGCGTGCGGAGCTTGCGCACGCCCTTTATAAGCGGAAACTTATCCGCCATCCTTCCAGCGGATGCGATAAAGGTCGAAGCGGCGATCGCGCAAATTGCGCACGGCTCCCTGCGCCCGCGCCCATTGCAGTGTCGAGACATTGAGGTCACCCACTACCACCATCTCGACATTCTCGCTCGCTTCCGCCGCGATGCCGTCGCGGGCGAACGGCATGTCGGAGGGGGTATAGATCGCCGAATGGGCATAGTTGATATCGAGGTTGTCGACATTGGCCAGATTGCCGGTGATGCCCGAGGTCACCACGTAGCACTGGTTTTCGATGGTTCGCGCCTGGCAGCAGTATTTCACCCGCAAATGCCCCTGCCGCGTGTCCGTGCAGTACGGCACGAACATGATCCGCGCGCCCTGATCGGCCAACCGCCGCGCCACTTCGGGAAACTCGCTATCATAGCAGATCATCACCCCGATGGGCCCGCAATCGGTGTCGATCACATCCACCGTATCGCCGCCCACGATGCCCCAATAGTCCCGCTCGTCGGGGGTGGGATGCATCTTCTCCTGCGCGTGGATCGTCCCATCGCGCAGGAAGACGTAGCAGACGTTCTGGATGTCCTCATCCTCGGTGATCGTCGGATGAGAACCACCGATGATGTTGATGTTCCACTTGAGCGCCATCTGCTGCATGCGCTCGATGAATTGTGGCGTATATTCGGTCAGCCGCAGGATCGCCTCGTGCGGCGGCTTCTCCGGTTCGCTCGAAAGCAGCATCAGGGTGAAGAGTTCCGGGAACACCACGAAGTCCGACGCATAATCGGCCGCCACCTCTACGAAATACTGCATATGCTCGAAAAACGCCTCGGCATCGGCAAACCGCCGCGCTTCAAGCTGCACGGTGGTCACGCGCACCGTCTCCCGGCTGCGCCGATGCGCCGGCCGCCGTTCATCCTCTTCGTCATAACGCGGATTTCGCCACACCATCAGCGCCGCATGGCCACCGGAGGCCTTGTCGTCGGGATGGTAGTGGCGCAGCAGCATTTCGGGCTCGAACCCCAGCTTCATCTGGAAGCTCGCCACCGGATCGCGCACTTCGCGGTCCTTGACGGCCTGGAAATATTGCGTGATGCGCGGATAGTCCTTCTTGTTGCGCCGGAACCCCGGCAGCCGCCCGCCAAAGGCAATCCCCTTGAGCCAGAGTTCCTCGCACAGGCGCTGGCGGGCTTCGTACAGCCGTCGCCCGATCCGGTTGCGCTGCCGGCCGGGATCGACGCAGACTTCGACGCCATAGAGCCACTCGCCCTTGGCGTTGTGAAGGCTCGCATAGCCAGCCCCTGTGATGTTCTCCCAGGTGTGCTGGCGGAAAATCTGCTTCTCGCTGAGCTGCAGCGTCGCCGCATAGCCTACGATCTGTCCGTCATAGACGGCCACGAACTGCCCCTCCGGAAAGGCGTTGATTTGTCCCCGTATGGTGCCGGCCAGGTAGGGTCCTTCCTCGGGATAGACCCGCTCGGTCAGCTTGATGATGGCCGGGATGTCGCGAATCTTGGCTGTCCGAACCTCGAGGAGGGGCTTGTCGGAAAGTTTGGGCACAGGGTGGTCTCACTGATTGAGCGGCAGGCTTTCCGGTTTAATGCACAGCCGATCGGGCAAGTTCAACCGTTGTCATTCCGGGATCGAGTGAACCCTTCCACGCTTCGCTCGATTTATCCCGCCCCCTCCCTCTGGGCGATACTGCCGAATTTACGAACCGCTCTCCTCGTCCACCAGTTCCACGGCCCGCACATAAAGGCCTCGCCCGTCGATCCCGGCCGCTTCGGTCTCTGCGAACCAATTGTCGATGGTCACCTGCGCCGCCGCGCGCCAACGCTCGGTCTCATCGGCGCCGAGCGTCACGATCGTATTGCCCGCCGCCACCGCAGCCGCCCGCGCCACCACATCATCGGCATCATTGGCGGCGCCGAACCGCCCTGCCCATTCGATCCCCATATTGGCGTCGATCACCGCGCGCAGGTCGTCGGGCAGGCGGTCATAGGCGTCGCGGTTCATCACGAAGGCGAAGGTTTGCGTATAAAGCCCGTGATCGCCCGCGAACTCGGTGTGATGCCCGACGATCTCGCTGGTCCGCAGGGCCAGCGTCACCTGCCAGGGAATGGTCGCCGCATCGATCGTTCCCCTTAAGAGCGCCTCGGGCACTTCAGGTACCGGCATGCCGATCGGCTCGGCCCCGAGATCGGCCAGCATGGCGCTGATGACACGCGAGCCTCCCCGGATCTTCATGCCCTCGATATCCTCCAGCGCGGTGATGGGATCACGCGAGTGGAAAATCCCAGGTCCATGCGTGTGGACGGCAATGAGCTTGACGCCCGCAAATTCGTCCATGGCGTGTTCTTGAACGAAGCGCTGGAACGCCCGCGAGGTATCCTCGGCATTGGTCACCAGAAACGGCATCTCGAACACTTCGGACTTCGGAAAACGTCCGGGCGTGTACCCCAGAACCGTCCAGGCGAGGTCCACTACCCCGTCCCTCGCCTGATCGAAGAGATTGGCCGGCGCTCCGCCGAGCATCATGGATGGGTAGAACTCAATTGCGATCCTGCCGCCCGATTGCTCCTCGACCGCTTCGGCCCATGGGACCAGTCCGTCCCGGGGCACGCTGTCGGTCATGGGCAGGAAGTGGTGCAGCCTCAGCGTGACGTCCTGGGCCGAAACGGGCAAAGCAAGGCAAACGCCGACGAGCGCTGCCGCAACGGATTTTCTGAAGAACATGAAAGGTCCCTGCATGCGCGGGACCAGCAAGGATGCCTCTCACCCTGTGCGAGTTCGATCCCGCTCCGGGTACTGGACATGATGACCCGGGCACCGGTTCCCCCGATGCCCGGATTTTCTAGCGCAGGCTTATTCGGCGCTCAACCGCAGAATTTCGCCGGCTTCCGCGTCGGTCACCAGATAGATGGCGTCATCTGGACCCTGAACGACATCGCGGATGCGATGAGGAAATTCGTCACCGAACAGGAACTCGTCGCCTAGAACCTCTTCGCCGTCGAGGTCGACGCGGATCACATCGGTACCGGCCAGGGCACCGAAGAACGCATCGCCCTGCCACTCGGGGAACATCTCGCCGGTATAGAACAGAAGACCGGAGGGAGCGGGCGAAGGCACCCAGGTGCGCTCGGCCGGAATCAGGTCCTCGGGCAGCTCTTCCGGCGGATTGATGGGATCGCCGGTATATTCGGTGCCTTCGGTCAAAAGCGGCCAGCCGAAATTGCCACCCTCGACAACCTTGTTGAGCTCGTCGCCACCACGCGGACCGTGCTCGGCAACCCAGAGCTGACCGGTTTCGGGGTGCAGATCGGCGCCCTGCATGTTGCGGTGACCGTAGCTCCAGATTTCAGGCAGCGCGCCTTCGGTATCCACGAACGGGTTATCCTCGGGCACCGTGCCATCTGGCAGAATGCGGATCATCTTGCCGAGGTGGGAATCGAGGTCCTGCGCCTGGACGCGGAACTCGGCATCGGAGCGCTCGCCCGTGGTGATGAAGAGGTAGCCGTCATTATCAAAGGTCAGGCGCGAACCGAAATGAAGCGTGGAGGGCAGTTTGGGTTGCTGGGAGAAGATGACCTCGACATCGGTCAATTCCGTCATGTCTTCGCTCAACACGCCGCGTGCCACGGCGGTCGAGTTGGTTCCCTCTTCCTGGCCGGCTTCGGCGAAGCTGAGATAGACATAGCGGTTGGTTTCAAATTCGGGATCGAGGGCCACGTCTAGCAGCCCGCCTTGTCCTTCGTAAACCACCTCGGGAACACCAGCGATCGGCTCGGAGATTTCGCCGTCCGCCGTCACGTGACGCAGATTGCCGGGCCGCTCGGTCACCAGCATGCTTTCGTCGGGGAGAAAGACCAGTCCCCATGGGAATTCCAGGCCTTCCACGAATGGCTCGAGCGTTACCGCTCCGTGTTCGGTTTCATAGGTCTGGGCAAGAGCGGGCGTCACCAACGCGGTCGCACATGCCAAAGCGATAAGGGATGTTTTAAACACACTGACCTCCTCAAAGTTTATTGCGAACACGCAATAAGGGAGGGGCAAGTTTGTTCCGACAATGGCGATCACGAATTAGTCAGGAAAAAAATCAGTAGCCCGAGCGGCCCGCCGCGCCGAACCATTTTTCATAGTCGGAAACGAGCAGGTGGATGGGGTCCACGTCCTCCTCGATTGCCGAGAACCGGCCAATCGGATCGAGGAACGTGTTGTCGGTGCGGTCGTCGTTGACCGTCGAGACCTCGCCGATCAGCACGTCGCCGCCCTCTCCCCAGAATTTGTGCCAATTGCCCGGCAGCAGCGTGACGCTTTCCCCCGGCGACAGCTCGAGAATGCCGCCGGCGGGCAGCACGCGACGGATGCCATCGGTGAAAACCGTGACCTCGCCGGTGGTGTCGATACCCGTCCCGGTGCCGTCGTCGTTGTAAAGTTGCAGCGCCAAGGTGGCGCCGCCGCGATTGATAATGTCCTCGGCCTTGATGGTATGCCGGTGCATCGGGGAAATCTGATCCTGGCGCGAAATCATGATCTTTTCGGCGTAGAGCATTCCGCGCCCCTTGCCGAGATCGGCCGCATCGCCATTGCGCACGGTGAACAGGAACAGCCCCAGGGCATCGAAATCGCCCTGGCCGTAATCGGTCACGTCCCAGCCTAGGCCGCCCCTGACGATGTTGCCGATTTCGTCGGCGCGATCCTTCATCTCGGACGGCGTCCAATAGGCAAAGGGGGGCAGAATATAACCGAAGGACCGGATGAACTCGTCGGCCTGGGAGATGATCTCATTGACGCGGGATCGCTTCATCCCCAGTGCTCCATAAATCAGTCAATAGGTCTGCGCCAAATGGCTGATCCTCAAGCTGTTTTGGAGATCGTCCAGACTTGGTGCCGCGCCTTTACGGGGGATGAAGCTAAGGGTAACGCCGCGCCCGGGCAAGAGCGTCACACAGTTGTCCGAGAAATATCCCGCGCAATCGGAGTGCGCCGTGACAAAGAAGGCACAGGCGTCCGATTGCAGGGTCAGGTGGTGGCCAGTGTCGTCGCTATGCCAAGCGGCGCTGACCTGCGCGGCGGGCAGATTGTAGTACTTGTATGCGCGCGGAAAAAAATCGTTGGTCCCAATCAGATTTCCATCGCGGTCCCGCCATTCGAGCAGAACGAAACGATCCTCACCGACGGCCTCGAGCGGCACGCGAACCAGTTCGGATGCAGATTCAAGCCCCAGGGAAATGTCGAGCCTATGCAGAGGGTTGGCCTGGCCATCCATTCCAACGAGCGACACGTCGAGGATGATATCGGTGGCTGCCGGCCCATCGTTCATCCCCTTGATGACGATCTCTCCGCCCTCGGGCACGGCGACAATGTTGATCGGCGCGAAGAAGCGTTTGGCGAGGTAGTGCAGCAGCTTCCACTGCCCGCCATAGTCGAGGCTGGACCAGCTCGCCACGGGCCAGATGTCGTTGATCTGCCAATAGAGCGTACCCATGCAGCGCGGTTTCGTGGAGCGCCAGAACTCGATGGCCGTCTTGATGGCAAGCCCCTGCTGGACCTGGGAGAGGAACACCATCTCCTCAAAGCCCTTGGGGAAGCGGAAATAGCGGCACATGGTTTCGAGAATGCGCGCATTGCCGCCATCGTTGCGCTGGTGCGTTTCCATCACGGGCGAGGAGGGATTCCGGTCTCCAGGCTCGGTGAAGGTCTCGATGACATTCATCGAGGTGAAGGACTGAAAGCCGAATTCGGACGCAAAACGCGGCTGGACGGTGCGGTAGTGCTCGAACGGCTTAGCCGAGTGCCAGACGTCCCAGAAATGCATGTCGCCGCGCGTGTCTACATGCCAGCCATCGGCGAAATCCATATAACCCAGCGAAGGCGAAGAGGGCCAAAAGCGCCGCTGCGGATCCTCGTCTGCGACGATGTCGGAGAGGAGCTTGGACATGCGGTCGTAGTTGGCGAGGTGGCGGTCGCGATTGGCACGGGTTTCCGGATACCAATTGAGCGAACCGATCACCTCGTTGTCGCCACACCAGAGGGCGATCGAGGCATGGTGGGAAAGCCGACGCACCTGCTGGGTGATCTCGGTCGCAACATCAGCCAAAAAAGCGCGGTCGGACGGGTACGGCATGCAGGAGAACATGAAATCCTGCCAGACCAGCAGGCCGAGTTCGTCGCAGAGATCGTAGAACCAATCCGGCTCGTACTGGCCTCCGCCCCAGACACGCAGCATATTGTAATTCGCAGCCTTGGCGCTTTCGAGGAGATCTCGGACCGTTTCCGGCGTGATGCGCGAGGGAATGGCATCTGCCGGAATCCAGTTGGCGCCCATCATGGTGATGTCACGGCCGTTGATCCGGCATTTGAAGCTGTGATCGATGGCGTCGGGCTCGACCACCCATTCGAGCTTGCGCAGGCCGATCTTGCGGACGGTCACCTCACCGTCGACATCGGTTCTCAGATCATAGAGCGGCTGATCCCCCTGCCCGCTCGGCCACCACAGTTCCGGATCGTGGACGACGAGCATGTGAGTAAAGAGGTTCTCACCCTTTTTGACGGCAACGGAGCCACCGATTTCCTGCCCGTCGAAGGTATGGATGAGGGTGATTTCACCATCGCCGAAGGCATGGACGCGGGTTTTGATTTCCAGCGTCACCGCTCCGTCCTCGTGATGCTGATCGACCTGCACGCTCTCGGTGCGAGCGAGAGGGACACGCCGCAGCTCCATCCGGCCATAGACCCCGATGGGCATTAAACAGATGCCCCAGTCCCAGCCCGCGTGGCAGGCTGCCTTGCGCACGAAATTAAGGTGGGCCACCTTCTGGTTCATGGCCGCATAGGGAATGGCAAACGGGTGCGCGTCGGCGCGAGCCTGAGCCACTTCGGGAACGGCGGCAAACGCTATGGTAAGCGTATTCTCGCCCGGCCGGACCTTGCCGGTGACGTCGATATCGTAGCGGATGAACTGGTTCTGCGTCTCGGCGATCGCCTCACCATTGAGCAGCACCGTGGCAAGGCAATCGACTTCGGAAAGCGTCAGCGTAAGAAAGCCGTCGGCCATATCGGCGGGCACATCAAAAGCGCGCTCGACCGTCCACGGGGTTTTGTACACCCAAGCGACCGCATCTTCATTCTGCCCGAAATAGGGATCGGGAATTTCGCCTGCTTCGAGCAAGGCGGTGTGCACGTCGCCAGGCAGGTGGATGTCCCCGCGCCAACCGCGTTCCGGCGCTGTGAGCGTGAAGCGTCCGCCAAGGTCGATGGTCTTGTAATCGATTGCAGTCCTGGGGTGGACATCGGCCATGGCGTTCTCCTCCTGGTGCTTGGGGCTGATTGTCGTGAGCGGCGAACGCCCATCCGAAAGCCTTCTACTCTACCCTCATCTCGCGCTAAAAGAGAAATCGGCGCAAGCAAACGCGCAGGAGGACACCATGCCCGAGCCCGAACGCGACAATCCGGGGCTGCCGCACCTGCCACCGACCTATCCGGTGCTGTTTCTCGTCGTGGCCGTGATCCTCGATTGGCTCTTTCCCATCGCCATTCTTCCCGCGCCAGCGTTCATGTCGTTAAATACCTTGGCCGGCGTTGTTCTTGTCGCCTTTGGTTTGGGGCTGGATTTCTGGGCCTATCGCGTGATGCAGGCAGCAGGAACGCATGCGGAGCCGTTCAAGCCCACGACGACCATCGTGTCGCACGGGCCATTCAGCTTTACGCGCAACCCGATGTATGTGGGGTTCCTTCTGGCCTACACCGGGCTGACGCTGATCTTTGCGCTCGAATGGGGGCTCTTTGCCCTACCCGTGCTGTGGCTGGTTCTCGACCGCGTGGTCGTTACGCGCGAGGAGGCATATCTCATGCGCAAGTTTGGCGCGACCTATGCGCATTATCTGACGCATACCCGCCGCTGGCTTTAGCTTGGCTATTCGGCGGCATTTTCGAGATCGAGGAAGCCGCCGGATTGCCGCCCCCAGAGCCGCGCATAGTGGCCGCCGCGCGCCAGCAACTCCTCGTGCGTTCCCTCTTCTACGATCCTTCCATGATCGAGGATCACGAGGCGGTCCATGGCGGCGATGGTCGAAAGACGGTGAGCGATGGCGATCACCGTCTTGCCTTCCATGAGCCGATCGAGCTGGCTCTGGATCGCCGCTTCGACTTCGCTGTCGAGCGCCGATGTGGCTTCGTCGAGCACCAGGATCGGCGCGTCCTTGAGCAGCACGCGCGCAATGGCGATACGCTGGCGCTGCCCGCCCGACAGCTTGACCCCGCGCTCGCCGACCTGGGCGTCATAACCGGATCGCCCGCGATGGTCCTGGAGCTGCATGATGAACTCATGGGCTTCGGCACCCTTGGCGGCCGCGATCATCTCCTCTTCGGAGGCATCAGGCTTGCCGAACATGATGTTGGCCCGGACCGAACGGTGCAGCAACGCTGTATCCTGGGTGACGACGCCAATATTGGCGCGCAGGGATTCCTGGGTGACCTTGGACACATCCTGCCCGTCGATCAGAATACGGCCGCTCTCGACATCGTAGAAGCGCAGCAGGAGATTGACGAGCGTCGACTTGCCGGCCCCCGAATGGCCGACCAGCCCGACCTTTTCGCCCGGTGCAATGGAGAGGTTGACGCCTTCGATAATGCCGCTCTCGCGGCCATAATGGAATTTGACGTTGTCGAAATTGACCGCCGCTTCGGTCACCTGCAGTGGCTTGGCATCGGGCGCATCGGTGAGATCGAGCGGCTGGGCAATGGTCTCCATCGCATTCTGGGCGACACCGAAATGGCGCATCATGCCGTTGAGCTGCCCCATAAGGCGCATCTGCATCATGTTGAGGCGCAGAACGAGGCTGAGGGTGAAGGCAATGGCGCCTACGGTTATGGCATTCGTCGTCCAGAGGTGGATCGAAAGCGCACCGAAAGCGAGAATCATAACCGCGCTCAAAAGACCCATGACGGCACGAAGCCCGCTCCCCAGCCGAGCCAGACGGGTCGCCGAAGCCAGGAACCGCTCGAAGCCCTTCTTGACGTAGGTGTCGTTATCCTCGGCGCTGCCGAACAAGCGCAACGTCTGGATGTTGGCGAAACTGTCGGTGATCCGGCCATTGAGGACCGAGGCATTCTCGGCGTTTTCGGCAGCGCGGTTGCGCATGCGCGGCACGAAATAACGCGCCATGGCCAACACCGTGCCGATCCAGATGACCACCAGCGCGGCCATGCGCCAGTCGAGCTGGGCGAAAAGGAAGATCGTCGTGCCGGCAAAGATCGTCAGCGCCCAACCGATCTGGATGACGCTGGCGACGAAATCGTTGAGCGACTGGGCGGCCTGGGAAACCTTGGTGACCAGCCGGCCCGCGAAATCATCGTTGAAGAACCGGATCGACTGACGCGAGACATAGGCATAGGTCTGCCAGCGCACCATGGTGGTGAAGCCGCGCCCGATGGTTTGCTCTTCAACGAGCGCCTGGAGCGCCGGCGCGATGAAACGGCCGACAACGACCACGCCCAGCATCACCGCCAGTTCAGTGCCATGCGCAGCAATAAAGCCGGTCCATCCACCGGCTGCATCGCTGGATTCGAGCAGGTCGATAAGCCGGCCCATGTAGAAAAAGAACAGGGCCTCAAACAGCGAAGTGAGGCCCGTGAAAGCAAGAACCGCCAGGTAAGGCGCCTTGGCCTGGCTGATATAGTACCAGAGAAATGCCCAGATCGTGTCGGGCGGCTGCACGTTACCCTTGCGGCCGAACGGATCGATCCATGTTTCGAAAACGCGGGAAATGCGCGCGGGCAGGCTGAGAGAGTCTTGCTTCATATCCGTCAAAATAAGACCTCTCCAGAATATATCAAGATATATCTTTAAGCCTGCCCGCCACGCTCATTGTGCAGCAACCTCTTCGGCCTCGGCATCGATGAAACCACCCGATTGCCGCGCCCACAAGCGGGCATATGTGCCGCCGGCAGCCACCAGTTCGGCATGCGTGCCCTGCTCGACCACCCTGCCTTCCTCGAGGATGATCAGCCGGTCCATCGCCGCGATGGTCGAAAGCCGGTGAGCGATGGCGATCACCGTCTTGCCTTCCATGAGCATGTCGAGCTGGCTCTGGATGGCGGCTTCAACCTCGGAATCGAGCGCCGACGTTGCCTCGTCCAGCACCAGGATCGGAGCATCCTTGAGCAGAACGCGCGCGATCGCAATGCGTTGCCGCTGCCCGCCGGAAAGCTTGACGCCGCGCTCACCCACGTGAGCGTCATAACCGGTGCGGCCCTTGGCATCGACGAGGCCGAGGATGAAATCATGGGCCTCGGCTTGCCGAGCCGCCGCATACATCTCCTCGTCGGTCGCATCCGGCCGGCCATATTTGATGTTGTCGCGCACGGAACGATGCAGCAGCGAAGTATCCTGGGTCACAACTCCGATATTGGCACGTAGCGAATCCTGGGCCACCGACGCAACGTCCGTGCCGTCGATGAACACATGCCCGCTCTGACGGTCATAAAAGCGCAGCAGCAGGTTGACGACGGTCGACTTGCCCGCACCCGACCGTCCGACAAGGCCGATCTTCTCGCCCGGGCGAATGTGCAGATTCAGCCCTTCAATCACCTTGGTGGACCCGTCATCGCCCTTTTTGCCGTAGTTGAAGGCGACATCCTTGAAGGCGATCTCGCCCTTGACCCGTTCGAGCCGCGGCGCGTCGGGTTCATCGGCGACCATGGCCGGGAGCGAGAGCGAATTGATGCCATCGCGCACCGTGCCGATGTTTTCGAACAGCGCCGACATTTCCCACATGATCCACTGGCTCATGCCCTGAAAGCGCATGACGATGGCGGCCGCAGCTGCGACCGCGCCTGCGGTCACCGTGTCGCTGAGCCAGAGCTGGATACCGACGAAGCCCACCGCGAACAACAGCAACGCGTTGAGCACGGTGATCGCCTGGTTGAGGATGGTGACGTAACGCATCTGGGCGTGGACGGTCTGGAGGAACTCATCCATCGCCTCATGGGCATAACTCTCCTCCCGGCTCGAATGGGAGAACAGCTTGACGGTCGCGATATTGGTGTAGCTGTCAACGATGCGGCCCGTCATCATCGAGCGCGCGTCGGCCTGGCGCTCGGAAATGCGCCCCAGTTTAGGCACGTAGTAATAGATGAGCCCGCCATAGGCGACGATCCAGACGACAAACGGAAGCGCCAACCAAATGTTGTTCATCGCCGCGAGCACCACCGCGCCGATGAAGTACACGACGACGTAGTTGAGCACGTCGAGCAGCTTCATCACCGTTTCACGCACGGCCAATGCCGTCTGCATCACCTTGGTGGCGATCCGGCCGGCGAACTCGTCCTGGAAGTAGCTCATCGACTGGCGGATCAGGTACCGGTGCGCCATCCAGCGGATACGCTGCGGGAAATTGCCCAACAGCGTCTGATGGATGATGAGATTGGAAAGCAGTCCAAGCACCGGCAGTACGACAAGCACGAACAGGCTCATCCACAGCAGCGTCGGCCCCTCATCGGTAAGGAAGGTCTCCTTGTTCGCTCCCGACAGCCAATCGATGACGCTGCCGAGAAAGCCGAACAACGCGATCTCGCCCAGGGCAACCAGGGTCGTGAGCACCGCCATGATGGCGAGCGGAAGTTTGACGCCCTGCATGTAGCGCAGACAGAACGCGACGATGGATTTCGGCGGCTGCGCGGGCGGCTGTGGCGGATACGGGTTGAGAAGATTTTCGAACCAGCGGAACATCGGAATTACCCGAGGGAAGAGAAGCGGCATTACCGTCGACGCCTTCCCACATGCGCAGACGGAAATGGGTCAAATAATTTAGCAAGCCTGAACTTGATAAATTCGCCGGTGGCGATCGTCAAGCCCATGCCGGAGACAAGGACGGCCCATCGCAGCCGCCCCCGACACCGGGAGAGCGCTTCGCGAGCCAATCAGATTACCACCTTCGAGCGCGAGTCGCATGGCACTGGCATGACAGAAGCCGCCCGAGGACCGCCGCGCAGTGGCACCGTTAACAAAGTGGAAATATTTTTCACAGGCGCTAAGTGACTCTGCCGACTCTACAATTTCCAGGCAAGCGGCAGGCGGCAAAAAATGCCTATGGACAAGAGTCAATGTGTTGATTCAAAGTCTTAGCATCACTCAATCGGTGGGGGCAGCCGCGAAAACCGGCTGGTTCAAGCATGGGATCGGCGGAGACATCCGGCGTCAGCGGAAAGGGATTCGAGGCACAGCCATCAGGTGCCACCCGTCGGATTTTGGCACTGCCCGAACTCTCATTGCCCACTCTTGCCGCACTCGTCGTCACCATAGCATCGGCTGCATCGTTCCTCGCTTTCGACATGGTGCGCACCGAGGCGGATTTAAGGGACCGAGCGGCACTTATAGCCACGCTTGCGGCAACGCAGATCAGTCCCGAGCAGCTTGACGCCTTGCCGCAAGACACCATCGCCATTCCACCCGCACTGGCCAGCGACGCCCATCTGGCCGTCAGCGACAGCCTGGGTACGGTCGTGTTCAGCACTGCGCCGGGGAGCGATCCCTTCAGCCTCGCAGACTACATCCATGCCGCCGCGCCTTTAGCCGACGGCGCAGGGCGGATCTCCGTCTTCGTTCCGAAAGGCAAGATCCTCGACAATCTGATCCTGAGCCATGGCTGGATCATCGCCGCACTGTTGACGGGGCTTTTCCTTCTGTTCCGCGATCGAGGCCGAAACGCTGGATCGGTCAACAACCTGAACCGCCTCATGCTCCCGGCGATCGAGGCCGTACCCTACGGTCTTGCGCATTGGCGCGAGGATGGGCGCCTGGTTTGCGCCAACCCCGCCTTTGGCCGCCTGCTACGGCTGCAATCGATCTGCACGACACCAGGCACGCCCTACTCCGCCGTCAGCCGAACCATCTCAGGCAAGATTTCCGCACGGCCGGTTCTTGATGTGGCGCGCCAGCGTGTCGTCGAAGTCGAGCGCAGCGACGGAACCGTAATCATGCTGGACGAACGCCCCTGCCCCTCGGGGGGGTTCGTGACCATCGTGACCGACATCACCGAACGCAAGGCCGCCGATCGCATGCTCAGCGCCATCCGCGAGGAGCAAAAGAGCCTCGCCCGGCGCTACCATGAAGAAAAGATAAGGGCGGAAGCATCGAGCCGTGCCAAAACCAGCTTTCTGGCCCATCTCTCCCACGACATTCGTACCCCGCTCAATCACATCATCGGTTTCGCCGACATGATCCGGCTCGAGACCTTCGGCCCGCTGGGCGATCCCAAATACAAATCCTACGTTGCCGACATCAAGCGCGCCGGCGAAAAGCTGCTGTCTTCGTTTGCCGAGATCCTCGAATACGCCGAGCTCGAAGGTGGCCGCAAAGCGTTAAAGCGCGAGCCCGTATCGCTAAGAGACCTGCTTTCCGGGTGCTCGGCGCGGTTTGAAAGCCGCGCGGCGCGAGCCGGCGTGAGGCTTGAAATCGCTGGCGAGGCGCGCGGCTGGCTTTCGGCGGATCGACACTATCTCGATCGCATGCTGGCCAACCTCATCGACAACGCCTTGCGCTTCACGCCCCAGGGCGGGCTCATCCGGGTAGCCGCCTGGCCGGCCGGCGACGGGGTCGTGCTCGAGGTCACCGACACCGGCACGGGAATGACCGAGGAGCAGATGTCGCGGCTCTCCCAGCCCTTCGCCCTCTCGGACGCTGCGTTCGCCCGCCAGCATGCAGGCATCGGCCTGGGGATCGCCATTGCCCGCGCCATTGCCGAACACAGCGGCGGAAGGCTGGCCATCGATTCACTCGAAGGGATCGGCACCACTGTGGCCATATCGCTCCCCTTGGCGCGGGGCGGGGAAATCCCGCAAGCTCCTGTTGCCATCATGCCCGACCGGGCTGCGGCCTAGCCCTTCATTTGAGCATAGAACTGCGCCGCAGCCGCGCTCACTTCGTCCCGCATCGCGGCTATGTCGGCCTCAAGGCGCGAGAAGTCCGGATAATTGGTTCGCCGCGCCACCAATTCCCGAAACGCGGGCGTCCATCCCTCATCCTTGAGCGGATCGATGAGGCAGGCGCTCATCAATTGCAGGATGTTGCTGTAGGTCGTGTGGATTTCGGCCAGCCGCTCGCCTTTGGCCAAAATTCCCGTTTCGCTTAGCTGCAGCAGCACGCGGACCGGTGGAGCTTGGGGAATACCAAGCGCTTCACCTTCGAGAAGCTGAGCGGTCTGGGCAATGAATTCGAGATCGACCAACCCACCTTGGTGGAGCTTGAGATCGAAGGGATGCCGCGGCGGGCGCTCCTTGGCCATGAGGGCGCGCATATCCAGAACGTCGCCGACGATCTTTGCCCGATCGCGCGGCAAGGCCATGATTTCTGCAATCTCGCCCTCGACGGTCTGAGGTAGATCCTTGTCACCGATGAAAAGCCGAGCCCGGGTCAGCGCCAAATGCTCCCAGGTCCATGCCTCGTCGCGCTGATAGGCGCGGAAGCGCCTGAGGCTGGTCGCCAAGGGTCCGGCATTGCCCGAGGGGCGCAGGCGCATATCCGCCTCGTAAAGCACGCCCTCGGCAGTGGGTGCCGAAATGGCGGCGATCAGGCGCTGGGTCAGGCGCGTGAAATATGTCGAAACGTCCAGCGCCCGTTCGCCATCCGAGCCCGCGCTTCCCTCGGGCACGTCATAGAGCAGAATAAAGTCGAGGTCGGATGTCAGCGTCATTTCCCGGCTGGCCATTTTGCCGAAAGCCAACAGGCCAACGCGGGCGCCGGGCACCGCGCCGTGACGTTCGGCGAAATTCTCCCGGACGGCCGCAAAGAGGCGCGCAAGCAGCGTTTCGGCCAAAGCCGTGAACTGCCGCCCGGCCTGTTCAGCCGACAGCGCGCCGCCCACCAGACCTGCCGCGATCAGGAATTTCTGCTCCTGACCGATGATGCGGGCCCTGTCGATCAGATCCTCGAAGCTGCGGGCCTCGGCAAGGAACGCATCGACGCTGGCGACCAGCGACTCCGAAGTCGCGATATAGCCGACAAAGGATGGATCGATCAGCCCATCCACCACATGGGCGCGATGGATCACCGCTTCGGCCAACCGAGGGGCGGAGGACATGAAATCGAGCAAAAGCTGGCGCAGATAGGCGTGATTGCGCAGCAGCGCGAACATCTGGACGCCCGCCGGAAGGCGCGTCAGGAAATCGTTAAAGCGAGAGAAAGCCACATCGGCATTGCCGCTCTCGGCAAAGGTCTTGAGAAGCCCCGGAATGAGTTCGGTCAGATGCTCGCGCGCCTTGGCGGCACGCGTGGCGGCATAGCCGCCATAGTGCCATTTGCGGATGGTTGCCGACACAGCGGCAGGGCTGGAAAATCCCAGGCCAGCCAGAGTTTCCAGCGTATCGGGATCATCGTCGCTGCCGGTGAAGACGAGATTGCCCAATTCGCCCGAAAGGCTCTCGCCTTCCGAAAATAACTCGGCGTAATAATCCGAAACGCGCGACAATGCGGTCCGATAATCGGTTTCAAACTGCTCACGCGTTTCATAGCCCATCAGCAGGGCGATCTCGGCGACACCGTCCTCGGTTTCCGGCATCACGTGGGTCTGCTCATCGCGCAGCATCTGCAGGCGGTTTTCCACCGCGCGCAGGAACCAGTAGGTCTGCTCGAGATCCTGCGCGGTGTCCTCCCCGATCCATTTGCCGGCGACCAGCGCCGCCAGGGCCTCGACCGTGGGCCGCACGCGCAGATCGGGGTCGCGGCCGCCGGCGATCAATTGCTGGGTCTGGACGAAAAATTCGATCTCGCGGATACCGCCGCGCCCGAGCTTGACGTTGTGCCCCAGCACGCGCTCGGCGCCGACCTTGCGGTGAATATTGATCTGGCGCTTCATCGCCTGGATGTCGGCGATCATCGCGAAATCGAGATGCTTGCGCCAGATGAACGGGACAAGCTCCTTAAGGAACCTGTTGCCGAGCGCCAGATCTCCGGCGCATGGCCGCGCCTTGATCCAGGCAGCGCGCTCCCAGTTCTGTCCCCGCGATTCATAATAGCCCAGCGCCGCATCGACCGAGATCGCCACCGGCGTCGATCCCGGATCGGGGCGCAGGCGCACATCGGTGCGGAAGACATATCCGTCCGCCGTCCGGTCCTGCATGATCGCTACCAGCCGGCGAACGATGCGAACATAGAACTTGTTGTGATCCGCATCGGACGGCAGCACCCCCTGATGCGGATCATAGAAGGCGACGATATCGATATCGGAGGAATAGTTGAGTTCCTGCCCGCCATGCTTGCCGAGCGCGAAGATGGCGAGGCCGGAATGGGCGGCATCGGCTTTCTCGGGCGGCAGCGCCAACCTCCCATCCCGCGCCGATTCAGCCATCAGGAAGTCGATGGCTGCCTCAAGCGCGGCATCGGCGAGGTCGGACATGCAGCGTGTCGTCTCGCGGGCCGACCATACGCCACCAATCTCGGCCACCGCAGACAGGAGCGCCCCCCTGCCCTTACCTATCCGCAGGCGCCGTACCAGCTCCGCCTCGTCGGTTGATCGACCGGCGCCGCGCATGTCTTCGATCAGCGCCACGAAGCTTTCTTCGGGCTCCCGCCGCAGCGCGCCAGCGAACCATTGCGCGTGCCGTACCGCCAGGTCACGCAGGTATGGGGCTGTCACAAAGATCGGAGCGAGTGTCGATGCCGCCGCTTCAACGGCGGCACGGTCCTTCGGATCGTTTAGGGCAGCGAGCACGTCGGCGCAGCCGCGTTCGTCGGCACCGCCTGGCAGCGGGCGCAGTTTTTGGCCAAGTGCCGTCATAGTCTCGCCGTCCCGCTAGAGAGGAAAAGTGATGACCGCTTTTGCACCCGGCTCATTGTTTTCGAACCGGACAGTGCCACCGTGGAGGCGCACGACTGCAGAAACGAGCGCAAGCCCCAGCCCGGCACCCGCTTCCGTACGGCTGGCCTCCAGTCGCGCGAAGCGTTCGAAAACGCGCTGGCGCTCGCTTTCCGGTATGCCGGGGCCCGTGTCGGCGACTTCAATGACGATCCTCCCGGTTTCGCGCTTCGCGGCCAGCGTGATGCTGCCCCCGTCCTCGGCGTTCTTGCCGTACTTTATGGCGTTTTCGACAAGATTCACAAGGGCTTGCCCGATCAGTTCGCGATTTGCCTGCATGCGGATTCCCGGCTCGATTCGTGTCTGCAGGCTGATACCGGCGTCTTCGGCGACGGGCGTATAAAGCTCGGCGACGTCGGCGGCGGCCTCGCTGATGTCGATATTGGAAAATGCTCCGGTCGACGTCCCCGCCTCGGCCCGCGCGATCAATAGCAGGGCGTTGAACGTGCGGATGAGCTGATCGGATTCGGCGATGGTCGTTTCCAGCGCGGCCCGCTGGGCAGCCGGATCGGCGTTCTCGCGCAGGGCCGCTTCCGCTTTGTTGCGGAGGCGCGTGAGCGGCGTCTTGAGGTCGTGAGCAACGTTGTCGCTTACTTCCTTGAGCCCAATCATCAGCCGCTCGATCCTGTCGAGCATGGCATTAAGGCTCGTCGCAACCGCGTCGAACTCGTCATTGCGGCCGGTCACAGGAACGCGCTCGGATAGATTGCCCGAGATGATCTTGTTTGAGGTGCCCGTTATGCCGTCGATGCGCCGCAGCACGTAGCGGACCGTAAAGCCGCCCGCCAGCACCGACAGCAGAATGATGCCCAGCGTGCCGGCAAAGAAAGTGCGCAGGATGATGGCGTTAAAGCCCCGCCGCTCCCCCACATCGCGGCCGATCACCAGGCGCAGGCCATTGGGAAGCTCCAGCGATTCGACAATCGCCGTCCCTTGCGTCGGCACCTGCTCTTCCGGGCCGCCATAAATCTCGCGGCCGCGCTCATAGGCAAGCTCGAACCGTCCCGGTTCGGCGAGAACCGCCGGAGGAAAATCGGTGACGTTGCCGGCGATCATGACGCCGGTAGGGTCGCCCAGATAGTAGATGCCCGGCCCCGGCCGGTCGGCCAGCCGCTGCACCGCAAAGGCAACGGCGCGGATACCGGACTGCCGCGACAGCAAGCGGATCTGCGCGATCTCGCGCTCGACGCTGCGGAACTGCTCGCGCTGAAGCTGGATGGTGCTCTGATAGGCGATCAGCGCCAGAAGAACGATGGCAAAGCCCACGAAGATGGCGATGAACATCGCCGTGAGGCGAACCGTGGTCGTCCGCCACAGGTTGCGAAGGCGAAACGAGCGCTGTGGCGCGTCACTCACGGATCACATATCCCGCGCCGCGCACAGTCTGCAGTAATTGGCGCTCATGGCCTTTGTCCACCTTGGCGCGCAGCCGCGACATGTGCACGTCGATCACATTGGTCTGGGGGTCGAAATGATAGTCCCAGACGTTTTCGAGCAGCATGGTACGGGTGACGACCCGCCCCGCATTTTTCATCAGATATTCGAGAAGGCGGAACTCTCGCGGCTGCAGCACGATCTGCTCGCCGCCCCGCTCGACCTTGCGCGAAAGCCTGTCGAGCACGAGATCGCCCACCTGATAGGACGTCGCCGCCTCGCTCGGGGCCGAACGGCGCGCCATGACTTCGATCCGCGCGAGAAGTTCGGAGAAGGCATAGGGCTTGACCAGATAGTCATCGCCGCCAGCGCGCAATCCGGTCACGCGGTCGTCGACTTCGCCGAGCGCAGAAAGGATCAGCGCCGGCGTCTGGTCGCCTTCGGCGCGCAGGGATTCGATGATCGACAGGCCATCGCGGCGCGGCAGCATGCGATCAACGATCAGGACATCGTATTCCATGCCTGAGGCCATGGCGAAGCCGGTCTCACCATCGCTCGCGTGATGGGCGATATGGCCGCATTCATCGAGCGCCTGAATGAGATAGGACGCTGCTTCGCGATCGTCTTCGATGACCAGGATTTTCATGGATTGCCCCCGATGCCCCAAGCCGCCGGCGAGGCGATACACCCTCACCGGCAAGCGAACAGGAACAGCATCGGGGCCGAGCGTAGCCCGGCCCCGATCGTTATTATTCTTGCTCTTGTACTTCGGCCTCGAGCGGGATGCCCACAAAGCGTGCGACGCCATCGCGGGAGATGCGCAGCGAGATCGCCGATTTGCCCTCCTCGCGCGCCGCATCGAGAGCGGCAACGAGGTCTTCAGGCTGGGAAATGGCACCGCCATTGGCCTGTTCGATCACATCGCCGGGCATGACGCCGCGCGCGGCGGCCGGGCCCTGCGGATCGACGTCCTCGATCACCACGCCTTCCCCATCGGGATTGGGAGCAACGGCAACACCGATATAGGAGTTGGTCGCCTCAGGATCGGCCTGCTCCTCCTCGGCGGGAGTTTCGGGCGCGGCTTCCTCTTCCTCGAGACGGTCCAGGGTAACGGTGATGTCGAGTTCCTCGCCACCGCGGATCACGCCGAGCACCACATCGGATTCGGGCGAACGCTGGGAGATGACGCGCGAAAGCTCACGCGCATTTTCAACGCCCTCGCCATCGACCGAGACGATCACGTCGCCCGATTCGATGCCGGCATCAGCGGCCGGGGCCCCTTCGATCGGCTCGGTGACCAGTGCGCCATTGGTGTTGGCGAGCCCGAGCGCGTCGGCAAGATCCTCATTGAGATCCTGCAGCGAGACGCCAAGGAAGCCGCGGGTCACAAAGCCATTCTCCTGGAGCTGGGAGATCACGCTCTGGGCGAGCTGGGCGGGAATGGCGAACGCGATACCCACATTGCCGCCCGAGGGCGAGAAGATGGCGGTGTTGACGCCGACGACCTTGCCCTCGGTATTGAACGAGGGGCCGCCCGAATTGCCGCGGTTGACCGCCGCGTCGATCTGGAGGAAGTCGTCATAGTAGGAGGCGTTGATGTCGCGGCCACGGGCCGAGACGATACCGGCGGTCACGGTGCCGCCGAGACCGAACGGGTTGCCCACGGCAACGACCCAGTCGCCCACGCGGGCTTCATCGGTCGCAAATTCCACGAAGGGCAGATCGTCCCGCTCTTCATGAATCTTGAGCAGAGCCAGATCAGTGCGCGGATCGGTGCCCACCACGTCGGCGGCCAGTTCGGTATCGTCCTCAAGCAGCACCGACACTTCGGTGGCGTCCTGGACGACGTGATTGTTGGTCACGATGTAACCGTCGGGCGAAATGATGAAGCCCGAACCCATCGCCTGCATGAATTCGCGCGGACGGTTGGGACGGTCGTTGGGCCCGTTGAACGGTTCCTCGAACTGATCGAAGAAGCGGCGCAGGGGGTGGTCTTCGGGAAGATCGGGGAATTCGAACTGGAAGTTCGGCCCGCCCTGGATCTGCTGCATGGGCGCTTCGACGCTCACCTGGACCGAGACGACAGCCGGCGAAACCGATTCAACGAGGTCTGCAAAGCCGGTCATCGGCGGGTTGCCCACCTCGGTGCCCACCTGCTGAGCCTGGGCGGGTTGCGTGTTCACGAAACCGGCACCGAGCGTACCGGCAGCCGCAACCATCGCCAGCGCGGAGGCGGCGACCAGCTTGCGGGTCGGTGTAGAAAGCATTTTGGCCATGGAAAAGTCCTCTCTCATACACACCTTGGGTTTGGTGTTGCGGTGTATGTAGTAAGTCGCGTCTTTCCGCGCAGTTGCGCCTACATTAAAACTTCGTAATGGAGCGGGCGGAAGTGTGGCTTTGAAAAAGCCGTTGGCGGCAGGCGCACTGCCCCGCCGGTTGGCCCCATCGCATGAGGACCGCTCAGCTCTTGCGAAGCTTCTCGAGCGCCCTGGCCTCTTCGGCAGACAGCCCCTCAGGCGCAGGCACGGGCTTTCGGCGGCGCACCGCCCAAATGACCAGCGCGATCAATCCACCGATCAGAAGAATGGGAGTGGCGACCCAGAGAATGATCGTATGGCCGGCAAAGACCGGGCTGAGCAGCACGAACTCGCCATAGCGCGCCACCACGAAATCATAGACTTCGGTGTCGGTATCCCCAGCCACCAGCCGCTCGCGAACCAGCACCCGCAGGTCACGCGCCAGCTCGGCATCGGAATCGTCGATCGACTGGTTCTGGCAGACGAGGCATCTCAGGTTTCCCGAGATGGAACGCGCCCGTTCTTCGAGCACCGGATCGCTCAGAACCTCGTCGGGCTGCACCGCCCCGGCCGCCATGGGCGCAAGGAGCGCCGCAAGCATCAGCAATCCCGCAACGAGACGCTTCATTCCGCCGCCTCCGCTGCCCGTTTCCTGGCCCCAGCCGGCGCGCCGATCCGCATGCGGCGATCGCTGAGGGAAAGGAAGCCGGCCCCGGCCATGATGACCGCGCCCAGCCAGATGAGCAGCACATAGGGCTTGTGCCAGAGGCGCACCGCGCGCCCATCCGCGCCGAACCGCTCGCCGAACTGCACATACATCTGGCTAAAGCCGTAGGTCCGGATACCCGCCTCGGTGGTCGGCGTGCCGCTCACCGCATAGACCCGGCGTTCCGACGTCAGCGCGCGTTCCCCACCCCAGGGCGAGGTGATGGTGAAGCTGCCCTGCTCGGCAGTGAAGTTGGGGCCGCTCACCTGGGCCTCGCCCTCATAGGTTACGGTGTAACCGGCAATTTCCATGGCTTCGCCGGGACGCATGGAAGTTACGATCTCGGTCTGGAACGCCGTTGCGCATACAATGCCGATGACAGACACGCCGACGCCGAAATGGGCGATCGCCGTCGACCACGCGGTCCGGGGCAGTCCCTTGAGCCGCGCCCAGCTCTGGCCGAGTTTGACGCGGCCAATCGCGGCACGATCGGCCAGTTCGGCGATCGCACCCACCATCACCCAGATGCCGATGCCGAGCCCGATAGGCGCCAGGCTGACCGGGAAGCCCATGAACCCGAAGACCAGCAGGGTCAGCACGACGGTCACGATGATCGCCGCCATCAGTCTCTGACCGACGGCGACGAGGTCGCCGCGCTTCCAGGCCAGGAACGGCCCGAACGGTATCAACAACAGCAGCGGCACCATGAGGGCCCCGAACGTCAGGTCGAAGAACGGCGCGCCCACAGTGATGCGCTGGCCGGTCAGCGACTCGAGAACCAGCGGATAGAGCGTGCCGATCAGCACGCCGGCCGTTGCCGCCGAAAGGAACAGATTGTTGAGGATGAGAGCGCCTTCGCGGCTGATCGGCGCGAACAATCCGCCATGCCTCAAGGCCGAAGCACGCAGCGCAAAGAGGGCAAACGCGCCGCCGATGAACAGGCCCAGCATGGTCAGGATCACCATGCCGCGGGTCGGGTCGGACGCAAAGGAATGCACCGATGTCAGAATGCCCGAGCGCACGAGGAACGTGCCGAGCAGGCTGAGCGAAAAGGTGATGATCGCTAGAAAGATCGTCCAGATTTTGAGCGCGCTGCGCTTTTCCATGACGATGGCCGAATGGAGCAGCGCGGTGCCCGACAGCCAGGGCATGAAGCTGGCGTTTTCCACCGGATCCCAGAACCACCAGCCGCCCCAGCCCAGCTCGTAATAGGCCCAGTACGAGCCCATGGCGATGCCAAGGGTCAGGAACGCCCAGCTCGCCAGCGTCCAGGGCCGCACCCAGCGCGCCCATGCCGCATCGATCCGGCCGGAAACCAGTGCGGCAACGGCAAAGGAAAAGCAGATCGAAAAGCCGACATAGCCGAGATAGAGCAGCGGCGGATGGATCGCGAGCCCGATATCCTGCAGCACCGGATTGAGCTCGGTCCCATCAATCGGCGCGGGATCGACACGCCAGAAGGGATTGGAGGTGAAGAGCACGAACCCCGAAAACGCGGCCACCATCAGGCCCTGATTGGCCAGCACCAGCGTCTTGAGATCGCCCGGCAGATTGCGCCCGAAAGCGGCCACCGCGGCGCCGAACAGCACCAGGATCAGCACGAAAAGCAGCATCGAGCCTTCGTGGTTACCCCAGACGCTGGTGATCTTGTAGAGCATCGGCTGGAGCGAGTGGGAATGGGCCACCGCAAGCTCCAGCGAAAAATCGGAAACCGCGAAGGCCTGGACGAGCGCGGCAAAGGCCAGTCCCACCAGCGCGAACTGCAGCACCGCCGCCTGGGACACGAAACGCTGGACCAGCTCGCTTCCGCGCCAGAACGCAAAGCCGATGCCGGCCTGCGCGATGGCGAGAACGAAAGCGAGAATAAGCGCGAAATGTCCCAGCTCGATGGTCATGGCCGATTATCCTTCCTCGCCCTGCCAGACGCCCTGCTCCTGCAGGGAATCCGCCACTTCGCGGGGCATGTAGTTTTCGTCGTGCTTGGCCAGCACGTTGGTGGCCAGGAAGCTTCCGTCAGCCTGCAAGCTGCCTTCGGCCACCACGCCCTGCCCTTCGCGGAACAGGTCGGGCAGGATGCCGGTGTAGTGGGCGGTCATCTGGCCGGCTCCGTCATGGACGACGAACGTATTGCTTTCGCCTTCCTGTTCCCAGCTTCCCTCGAGCACCAGCCCGCCGAGCCTGATGGGCGTGCCCGGGGCAATTCCCGCCTCGGCGATCTCGGTGGGCGAATAAAAGAACACGATCTGGTCGCGCAGCGCGGTCAGGATCAATCCCGCCGCCAGCGCGAGCACCAGGCCCAGCCCGGCTATGATGCCAAGGCGCTTTTGCTTGCGTGTCCAGGCCATCTCTACTCCGTCAATCCAATCTCGCGCCCGAAATCCTCGAGCGCAACCCGGTCCTGCCCCGAAAGTGCGGCGAGCGCGCGTTCGAGGTCCTCGCGCGCCGCGTCCTCGCCGTCAAGCTCAAGCCGCGAGCGGACGAGCTGCGCCCATTCCTCGGCGGTGCCGCCCTCATCATAGAGCCGCGCCGCCAATCCATCCACCATGCCGCGAATCATCACGTCCATGGTCGCATCGGGCTCGCTGTCGCCCAGCGTTTCGCCCTCGATCCCGGCCTGGGCCGTAGCCAATCCGGCTCGCGCGGTGCCGATCCAGGCCTCCTCGCCTGTGCCGAGCGCCAGCAATTCCTGCCACAGCGAAACGGCTTCCTGGTATTCCCCGGTTCCGGTCAATACACCTGCGAGATAGAAGCGCGAGCGGATGTGCGTCGGATCGGCCGCCACGGCGCTTCGCAGCAATTGAAGCGCCTCGTCGGTCGGCTCGCCGTTGTTGTCCATGATCAGGGCTTCGGCCAGGCTCGATTGCCGATCGGCGGTCGGGGGTTCGAGCGCCAGCACGCGCCGCCATGCATTGGCGGCCTCGGCAAAACGCCCCTGTTCCATATAGATCGGCGCCAGCACCAGCCAGCCGCGCACGTCGTCGGGCGTCTGAACCATCTGCGCCTCGACGGTCGCGATCGCCGCTTCGAGATCGAGTTCTGCTTCCGCCGGCAAGTCTCGGCTGGCGAGCGGCATCGCAGGCAGATCGGCGCGGCCGATCCATGCGTAAAGCCCCAGGCTGACCGCCGCGACCACAGGCAGCGCCGCAAGAACAATGGCCCTGCCCCCACCCAGCTTGGCCGGGGAGGGATTTTCCTTCTCATATCGGATGACTTCGCGCGCCAACTCGGCGCGTGCGGCGGTCGCCTCGCTCTCGGACAGCCGGCCCGCAGCAAGATCGGCATCGATTCCGTCGAGCTGGTCGCGGAAAAAGGCGTGCGAGGCGTCCGTCGTCTCCGCCGTTTCCCTGGCTCGGCCGACGCCGCGCAGGCCGAGGATCAGCACGCCAATGATGACGAGAACCAGCAATATCGCGAAAATCCAGAACAAGTGTGAGGCTAACCCTTGAAAACCAATGAGATACCGTTTCTATAGGCCAATCCCGCGCGGATTGCAGTCAGGGAATTGGCGCGTTTTTGACGCACCCGCTATCCGCCGCGCGGCAGGTTGAGAGGCCGGCCCGACGCTTATGACCGAGCAATCGAAAACCATTGCCGTGGTCGGCGCCTCGCCATTCGCGTGGCTTCTAGCAGGCCTGTTGGCTGCTGACCACTCACGAGCCGTTGTGCTCCTCGGCCCACCCCCCAATCCACACCTCCTGCGTGCCGTCCCTTCCCTCACGCTTGCGCCGATCGCCCGTCCGCAGACGTGGTCGCTGCTGCGCGCCCACACCCGCCCGGCCGTTCGACGGCTGATGCGAATTGCTCCGGGTATCGGCGAGCGAATAGACATGCAGCTCAGCGCCCGCTCGGCGGATGCCGCCATCGCGCTGGGCCACATCTATCGCACCGCCGACGGCTTCGGCTTTCCCATCGACCCGCCCGTCAGAACCGGCTCCGCTTCCGTTCTCACCCTGCGCGACGTCAGGGCGTTCAATCTCTCGCTTCTTCTTTCCGCCGCCCCCGCCTGGCTCGCCTCGGTCAACGTCGCCCTGGTCAATTCGACGGGCGCGCTCAAGCTCAAGCGCGACGGCAGTGCGAGCTTCGGAACCACGACAATCGATCAGGTCGTCCTGGCCGATGACGCGGCGATCATCGATTGGCTCGAACCCGATGAAATCGCCCATTTCGCCCGTATAGAGCAATGGATCGGCATCGAAACCGCGCCCCAGCGCCACCATCGCTACCGGGTGGGCCTGGACCTCGATAGCGGCGCGATCTTCGCCCAGGCCGGCGATGGTATCGTCCGCGCGGCGGCCCGGGACGACGACGCGCTGGGGATAGCGCGCATCGCCTCCGCCCTGCCGTTCGATCCCGCCCCCCGCCTCGCGGCCCGCGCGCATTTCCGGCGTCTCGCTACTCATGATGGCGCTCCCGTGCTGGGCCCGACCCGACGCGGGCGACTGTTCGTCGTCGCCGGCCTCGGCCCGCTCGATATCGTTCTGGCGCCGCTTGTTGCCACCATCATTGCGGAAAAAGCGACAGGTACGGACGCCCAGTGGGCAGCCGCGCATGGCACCGACCGCAGGCAGCCGCGCCGCGATGTCGCCGAAGTGGTGCCCGGACACCTTCCTGGGGGTGGAGCATGAGCAAACCGGTCCGGCTCGGTGGGCAGTTGCCGCCCGAATTCTCCCGTCCCGTGATCGACCGGTCGCGCCCTCTGCGCTTCCGGATCAACGGTTACGCCATCGCCGGTTTCGAGGGGGACACGGTATTGTCAGCGCTGCTTGCCAGCGGGGTCGGCTCGGCCGGCGTTTTCGCGGGGCACCCCATCGCCCTCGATGAACATACCGCACCCGCCATCGCGCCTGCGGGCCAGGAGGATCGGTCCGATCTCGCCATGCCCATGGCCCTTTGCCCGGCGATAGACGGCGCGTCGCTGGTAACCCTTGGCCCAGGACCGGACAGGCCCGCATCCGTGCTCAGGCGCCTCCTCATGCGCCGGCGTGATTCTCTTGGGCTTGTCTATCGCTCCGGATCGGCAGATCCGGGGAGTTGGATCGATGTGCCGGCTACCCGCACGATCACCACCGACATCGCCGTCGTGGGCGGAGGCGTGGCGGGTCTTTCCGCTGCCCTTGCCGCGGCCCAACGCGGTCTACGGGTCTGCCTCGTTGAAAAGGAAGCCACCCTGGGCGGGCTGTCGGTGTTCTTCGGCAAGGCCGATGGCGAACCCGCGCCCGAGGATATGATCGGCGAACTCACCACCAAGATCGGATCGTCGGGATTGGTGACCCTGCTTCTGGGCACCCTGGCTTTCGATTTGAGCAATCACCGGATCGAGGCCGTCCGTGTTATCCGAAACGGCGCGGCCCCCCAGCCCGAGCGTATCTCCATCACCGCCGAAACCGTCGTGCTCGCCACCGGCGCTGCTGGCCGTATACCGATCTTTGCGGGCAACCGTCTCCCCGGTGTCGTCGAAGCAAGCTTTGCCTGGCGCATGGCTGCTCGCTACAATGTCTGGCCCGGCGATAACGCGCTCATCCACACTGCCACCAATGTCGGCTACCGCATGGCTTTGCTGGGCGCGGCCAGCGGCAAGGAGATCCTGCGCACTTCCGATCCTCGTATCGATCCGCAAACGCGTTTCATCGAATTCTGCAAGGCCTACGGCTATCGCCTCGGTTGGGGCGTGGCCGTCGCCGGCGCCATGCCGTCGGGCCGAGGTCTCGCGGTTGTCACGGCAGATGCTGAAACCGGTGCCATTACTGACGATCCTGCCGTTTGCGACCGCCTCATCGTTTCAGGCGGCTGGCAGCCCGATCTTGATCTTTGGGTGAAAGCCGGCGGCGAGGTTGCCTGGGCCGGCGGCACGCAGCGCCTCTCCCCCAGCGGAACGCTCGACCGCATCGTGCTCGCCGGCAGCGCCGCGGGCTATGCCAGCCTTGCCGGGTGCGTCGATCATGGACGCATCGCACTCGAAGTCGCGCTGGGCGGTCTGGACCGGCCGGCGGACGACCCCCAGATCGACCCAATATTCGAAACTCCGGACGGGGTCTTGACCGTTGCCGGACCCGTCCGGTCCAACCAGCCACCCGCCTTTGTGGCGCCCGGTGCCACGCGCGTGCTTGATGCGCCCCGCACGCGCGGTTGGGGCAGCCTCGCCGCGCTGGCCTCGGGAAAGCCGCTTCCGCCCTGGGGCGCGCTCACGCCGCTCGAATTGGCCGGCGCCATAGCGGCAGGGCAGTTCAATCCCGCCTTTGCCGCCGCCCTGAGCGCCGAACGCTGCGTCCTGCCCCGTGCGCTTGTGCCCTCGGATGCGCCCCATCCCCCTCACCGGCATGCCGCAGAGGGCGTTCCGCCCTATCTCGAACACCGGTTCGCAAGCGCGCAAGTGCAGAAGACGCTGGTATCGGACGAACCGCGCCGGTTCGATCCCGGCTGCCTCGTCTTCGCCAACACCGATCACTATTCCCCGCTCGATGCCGTGGGCGTCATCCTTTCGGGAGAGCCCGGCGCCCTGCGCGCATTGGTGGCGGAAGGCCGCATATCCGACGACGGCACGGTCTATATCCGGGACGGCCAAAAGGCCATCCCTGCCCGCTTCGATCGATCGCTATAGCGGTGCGGTCCGCCGTTCGGCGTTGTCGCGGGCCCGGCGCAGAATCTCGGCATACTCCGCATTGAAACGGATTTCGGCCATCTTGATCCCTGCTTCAACCCGTTCGCGCGCCGCCGCGTCACCGGGATTGGCGCGGTAGTGATCGAGCGCGCGGGTCACCAGCACCTCCACCGCCTGCCCCGTCTCGGTCCAGGCTTGGTCGAGCAACGCATTGACCGCTAGCGAATCCCGCGATTGCCGCACGGTCGTGAGCAGATAGAGCCCGTTCAGCGCGGCAAGAACCTGATCGGCGTCGACCCGGTCGTTGCCGTCGCGCGGCCGGCGCAGGGCCTGACTCACATTGATGGTGATTTCCTTCATCGGCCGTTCGAGCCGCTCCGAAAGCTTGCCGATGAGATCGGCAATGATCGCGCCCCATACCGACCGCCGCTCGATCTCCAGGGTGGAGTTGATCGCGCGCATAAGGCGGTGAAATCGGTCGATCGATCTGCAGACGAAATCGATATCGGAAAAGAGATTGGACTGACCCGCCAGCTTGCCGATCTGGCCTTGGGCATGGCTGAGCACCGCCTCGACAAGCGGTGAATAGCCGGCATTGGTAATGCGGCTTTCCGAATTTCCGCCTGCGATGACCACCGCTGCTGCCATGGCCCGGCTCGGATTGGCCATCTGGCCGACCATCGCCTGCATCCACAGTGCGCGAGTTATGGGGTTGGTGATCGAGATCGACTGAAGCGCGGCCGCCAGTGTCGCTTCATCGGCGATGGTCCCCACCGCCACGCCGAACCGCTCCGCCTGCACCAGCAAAGGCCGACGGCGCATGGCCACGATGACGCTCGGCAGTCGCCTGCGCGCCTCTTCGCCGCCCATCTGCATGGAGTTGCGCCGTTCGAGTTCGCGATCCTCTTTTTCGGCCGCTGCGTTCTCCTTGAGCCGACCGAGCAGGTCCGGCAGCACCTCATCGAAGGCCTGGAGCGGATCGGCGCCCGCTTCGATGGCATCGCCCAGCCGAGCCGCCTCGGCCTGGGCGATGTCGCGCGCCATCCAGGCCCATATCGAACTGGCCGCATCGCGTTCGATCGCTCCGGAAAAGAAATGGAACACCGGCGGTTCCACCAGCACGCCCGAGAGTGCGGCCAGAAATGCGTCCCGCGCGGCATTCATCCGGCTGTCTTCACCAGCGGGCATCCGCTGTGAACTCTTCGCGCCATGAAGTTTGTCGGCAAGAGGCATGAAAATTCGAGCTGAGTTGGGAGCGGGGAATCGAAGCTCCGACTCTAGACGCAGGCGGTAAAAAAATCTTTGTGGCGCCTTAAAAAAATCGGGCGCCGCAATCGCGACGCCCGATATCGGTATTGGTACGGGTCGGATTTAAGCCGTAACGCTCCAGGCGCCGTCGACTTCGCGGCAGGCCGTGCCAGACCGGGTGTAGGTCTGCCCGTTGAGCGTCACGCGATGGGAAAATTCGCGGCAATCGAGATTGTTGACGCGAACATAGGGGCCCACCGAAACCTGCCCCGAGGCGCCGCCGGAGGACCAGGTGCGCGGGGCGCCGGGACGGCCGAACTGGAGCGCATAGAACTGAGCATCGTTGGCTGCGCTGCGCTGGGCGGTGCTGAGCTGGCCGAGCGCGGCGCCGTCGATATAGTCAAAGCTGCCCGGATCGAGACGCGCCTGCTGGATCGGCGTCGAGTCGGTCGGCTGTACGGGCTCGGGCGCAGGCGTCAGGACCGCCGGCTGCGGCGTGGCAACCTGGCTGGGCGCCTGGAACGTCGTCGTGCGGCTACAGCCGGCCACCACCAGCGCCAGCGAAACAAGTGCAATGGCCCTCAACATTTTCATTTCGCAATACCTTTCAATAACGGACGTATTCCGGTCCTCGTCGTTTCTCTTGTCGGCCATTAAGGCCAAATTGCGTTCGGCACGGGCACCTCTCAGCCCTGTGTCCGGGCCGCCGTTCGCGCAGCCGGCAGCCGCAGGGTAGCATTAAGACCACCAAGGGCCGATCGGCTTAGCGTCAAATCTCCGCCGTAGATGTCTACCAGTTCCTTGACGATATCGAGCCCCAGCCCGCTCCCGGGCGTTTTTTCATCCAGTCTGACACCGCGGCGCAACACTTGCTCCGCTTCTGCGTCCGTCAGACCCGGTCCATTGTCTTCAACGACAATCGTGACGCTCCGGTTCCCGGAATCCCCGCTCTCCCGCGCCGAAAGCCGCACTTCCGAACGCGCCCATTTGCAGGCGTTGTCGAGGAGATTGCCCGCCATCTCCTCGAGATCGCTTTCGTCGCCCCGGAACCAGGGCACAGATTTGGGCAGATCCACGGCAAGATCGCATTGCTTGTTGAGCTTGGCCATTACCCGCCCCAGCCTTTCGAGCACCGCCCGCGTGTCGGCGCGCTTGCCGACCACGCTCGAGCGCGCGGCGAGCCGCGCCTTGTCGAGATAGGTGGCAACGATCCGGCTCATATTGTCGGTTTCGTGCAGTACCGATTTTGCCAGCGTGGACTTGCCGCCATCGGCCTCGTTGCGCAGCACGGCAAGGGGTGTCTTGAGTCCATGGGCGAGATTGCCCACCTGGGCCTGCGCCCGCGCGATGATCTGGGTGTTGGAGCGCAGTAATTCGTTGAGTTCTTCGGCGAGCGGCGCGATCTCCTGGGGGTATGCGCCCTCCACGGTGGGTCTGTCGCCCTCGCGCACCGCCTCGATCGCCTCGCGCAGCCGCTCGATGGGCCGCAGGGCAAAGCGGGCGATCATGCCGCTCATGGCGGCAAGAATGATACCGACAACGGCCAGAACGATGATCGCCTGCCCCCGGAAGGCATCCACGCGACCTTCCACGTCGGAATAATTTCCCGTGACGGTGATCACGAACCGCCCGATTTCATCGAGCGTGATCCAGCGCTCCACCGCCCTAAGCGTCTGGCCGTAATCGTCGGCAATAAGGCCCGACCGCGTGCCTTGCGCGTTGAAAGCGCCGGCCAGTTCAGGCAGCACCGTTCCGACCATGGAGGGAGAAAAATTGACCAGCGCTCCGGCTTCATCGCGCACTTGCCAGTACCAGCCGGAGGTCGGGCGCGAAAAGCGCGTATCGGAAAGCCCGATCTCGCTTGAAGCCGGCGAGTCCTCTTCCAGAGTCTGCCCCACCAGCGATGAAATCTGGAAATCGAGGCTTTCGTTGAGGTCGCGGTCGAGTGCCTGGGAATAGAGCTCGGTCAAAAGAAAGGCGGTCGCGACCAGCGCGACGACCAGCCACCCGGCCGACAGCCAGAACAGCCTGAAGGCGATGGAGCCCTTCTTCATCAATCCGCGAGAATCTGATAGCCGAGACCCCGGATGGTCTGGATGAGGTCCTCGGGCAGCTTCTTGCGCAAACGTCCAACGAACACTTCGATGGTGTTGGAATCGCGGTCGAAATCCTGATCGTAAAGATGCTCGGTCAATTCGGTGCGCGAAATCACCTTGCCCCGGTGCATCATGAGGTAGGCGAGCAGGCGGAATTCGTGGCTGGTCAGCTTGATCGCCTGCCCGTCCACGGTGACCCGGCCCGCCTTGGTGTCGAGCCGCACCGATCCGGCGGTGATTTCGTTCGAGGCGTGCCCTGCCGCCCGCCGCACCAGCGCCCGCAGCCGCGCCAGCACTTCTTCCATATGGAAGGGCTTGGCCACGTAGTCGTCGGCGCCAGCATCGATGCCCTGAACCTTGTCGCTCCAGCGATCGCGCGCGGTCAGCAGCAGCACCGGCATCATCCGGTTCTCGCGCCGCCAGGCTTCGAGCACGGAAATCCCATCCATGCGCGGCAGCCCGATATCGAGCACCACCGCGTCATAAGGCTCGGTATCGCCCAGGAAATGGCCTTCCTCGCCATCGGTCGCCGTATCGACGACATAGCCGGCATCTGTCAGCGCCTGGCAAAGCTGCCTGTTGAGATTTTCGTCGTCCTCGACAACAAGGATACGCATATTTTGCCCGCCCGCTCTTTTATCTATTGCGCGCTCAGTGTCAGATTGCGCGCCTGCCCATCGGCTTCGAGCACCGCAAGCACATAAACCGGGCCGCCGCCCTGCTCGCACACCTTGACGCTCAGCACCTCGGTTGAAGGATCGATCCCCTCGCGCGAAAGCACCGCCGCCACCGGCTGAATACGCCCCTCGGCCAGCGCCGCTTGAATGGCGGAATTGTCCCAGCACGCCCCCTGCGCCGCAACAGGCATCGCTGCCAGCGGAGACAGGAGGCTCAAGGCCAGGACCAGCGATGTGAGTCGGATCAGGAGGGTGCTTTTCATACGCCCAGTTTTAGCGATCGATTGCTGAACTGCAAATGAACGTTGGTCACTCTCCCTCGAGCAGGGCGTTGACACGCGCAAGAACTGCATCGCCAACCTCAGGGCAGGCGCAGATATACTCTGCGTTTCGCGCCTGCCAGGAGAGCGACTTCAAGTGATCGGAGAGAATGGCCCCGCCCACCTTGTACCCTTCCGGCATCAGCACCTCGAAAGGATAGCCCTTGACCTGGTTGGTCATCGGGCAAACCACGAACAACCCGGTCAACCGGTTGTAGTTCGCTGGCGAAAGCACGAAAGCAGGCCGCCTGCCAGCCTGCTCCCGCCCCGCCTGTGGATCGAAATCGAGCCAGACGACATCGTACCGGTCAGGTACGTAGGGACGGCTAGATTTCATTGCCGACCGCTTTACCGGTGGGCGTTTCGCTGTGCAGATTGTCTTGGCTGACCTCGGCCAGCAGATCCGCCAGCTTGATGCGCCCGCGAGCTGGCCGCACGACAAGCGCACCGTCTTCCACCGAGAGATCGACCTTCGACCCCTCGGTCACGTTGAGCGTTTTCGCCATGGCGGCGGGAATTCGCAGCGCGTAGCTGTTTCCCCATTTGGCGACCTGGCTGTCCATGTTCGTCTCCAAGTTCGATATCCACTGTATATACGTTGGATATCTCGGAAAGACAACTCACACCTTCCCCAGTTCGCTCTTGAGCCCCCGCCGCAAAAAGATCACCGCGAACGCTTCCATGATCAGTTGCGCGCCCGAATACTCGCCGAAAGCGGGAACCTCGATCCCCAGCGCCTGCGCGATGCCGGCCGCCAGCATCAGCGCGCCGACAATGTAGGTCTTGTAGCCATCGAGAAAGGCCATGTCGTAAACTCCATCGGTTGGTTGAGAAGGAACAAGAAGCGCGATATCGGCGAGCGCCGCCGCGCGCACATCGGCGACCCGGTTCGTCCAGCCGCGCCCGAAGGCCGCCCAGTGCGCCAGCCGCTGCAGGAAGCCCATCCGCTGGTCGCAAAGCGCCTCGACCAGCGCGCGCGGGTCGCGCTTTTGCACGGCGGCGAGGGTTATCGGTCCGACGAACCCGTCCTGCACCACGCCCACCAGCGCCTGCAGCGTCTTCACCGCGCGGTCGGGTCCGGAATTGACCGCGTAATCGAACACGGCCAGGTCCACCCCCGCCGGCAACGATCCCGCCTTGCAGCGCTCCCAATAGAGCGCCTTGTAGATCGCCGACGCCTCGTTCCGCGTCAGTGCCTCGACCTCGCTCCTGGGCAAATCCCACCAGGGTTCGATTCCCCGCCAGCGGGCCAGCGTCTTGTGGGTGATCCCCATATTGGTGGCGCCGCCGGGGTCGGAGGGATGGTCGACGAACCCACCTTCATGTTTCAAAATCTGCGCAAGGCAACGGGTCCAGCGCGAAGCCGGCATAGGCATTTTCTCCTCGTGATTGTGTTTGGATAGGGCCGGCGCTTCACCCCCACACCGTCATCCCGGCCTCGAGCCGGGATCCAGTAACCGGCAGCGCCGGGGCCGTGCGCCGAACGCCGTTAGCCATTGTCCGAAAAGGACAATTCGATCCAGTCGGCCCCGCGCCTGACAAGCATCAGGCTGTCCTCGAAATTGTCGAGCACACGGTCGCCCCCGAGCTTCAAATTTCCCGCCCCGTCGCGAAACGTCAGCGTTCGCCCCGCCGAGCCGGTGACGATCAGCACCGCCCCGTCAAATCCCCCCGAGACCGTCTGAACCTCGCCCGAAGCCCCGCTCTCGGGCGCCGGCACCACATACCCGGTCGGCGCCGCCAGGACGCCGCCGGCGACGGTCGGGAAACTCACCGTGCAACCGGCAAAGCTGCCGAACGTCGCAAAGCCCGAGCCCGCCGACAGCGTCATCGCCGTCGCGAACGCCGCCCCATCGCCACTGACCTTGAACGCAAAGTCGTCATTGCCGGAAAGCCCGATCTCGGCCCGTCCCGACCAGCCGGATTGGAAAATGACCGTCGCGCTGTCAGCCTCCGCCTCCTTGTTGAGCGTCAGCCGCACATCGCCATTGCCGCCCTCACCCGCGGCGACGGCGGTAAACAGCGCCGCCTCGGAGCGCACCGCCAGCCGGTTGGTCCCGTCCGGGTCGGTTCCGACTCCGAGGCCGTCGACACTGTGCAGCAGCGGCCGCCAGCCGCCCCAGCGGAACACCACCGGCCGCCCCATGCCCTTGTCCCAGGCCAGCCATCCTTCGGCGGGCGTTGCGAACCGCCATCCGCCGTCGGTCCAGGTGGCGATCTCCCCGTCCCGCCCCTGCCAGGCACCCGTCGCGCTAGCCCCGATGGCGTAGGCCGCCTCCGCCGGCTCCTCCGGCGGCACGGTTTGCGCAAGGCCGTCGAGCCGCAATTGCACCAGCGCGTCGAGCAACAACACCGCCTCATTGTGCGTGATGTGCTTTTGCGCCTGTTCGGACGCAATCAGCGGCAATCCAAGCCGCTCGGTTTCACTCATGAAAACACTCCCCGTGCCCTATGGCCCGGCCCCAGCACCGGACTGATCTGCTCGACGGCGAACCCGAACGTCGCCGGCAAACTCCCGAAATCCGCGATCTGCTCGACGGCCGAATAAATCAATTCAGCCCCGCCCACCGTCATCGCCCGCACCTGTGCACCCCCATCGAGGATCGAAACCCGATACCGCTCGGGCGAAAAATCGAGCGGCACGTCTGCAAAGGTCCAAGCGTTGCCATCGATCCGGCTGCGCCGGACCCAGCTCAGCCTCACATCTCCGCTCGCCACATCGCGTCTGGCGGCAAGGTGGGCCGGCGCCAGCGGAAGCGCCGCACCGAAATCCACATCCACGGCAAGCTCCACCCCTTCGGCATCCCGCGACCCTGCATAGGCCCGAAACGCCCGCCGATCGCCCAAAGCGCCGTGCGGGGTTGCCACCCGCAGGCAGTGCCGATCGAGCACCATCACGCGGTTGCCAATCCCAGCCACCCCGGATCGCGTCGTATCCAGCCCGCGAAGCAGTCCCGTCAGCCGATAGATCGCAGGCCCGACAAGCTCCGCACGCTCGAACCCGACGACCTCCCAGTGCCCCGCATCGGTCAAAACCGCCAGCCGGTTCGCCGAAGCCAGCACGGTCTGCGGCTCCGCCGATGCCAGATGCCCGCCATAGAGCCTCACCTCCAGTTCCCCGGCCCGATCCCAAACGCCGCGCGGCCCTTCCCCCAATTCCAGCGTCAGTTCGCCCAGCGTACCCGGCGCGGTGAGCACTCCGAGCTCGCTGCCCGTCCCGGCATCGCGCAGGCTGACGCTTCCCGGCCACGGCTCGGCAAATGCTGCCGCCACCAGTTCGGTGCCGCCATCGGCCGCCGGCAGGTGCGCCACCGCGATCACTGGCGTCACCGCAATCGGCGGCCGCATCTGCGGCACCCGCCGTGGCGGAGCGGCAATCGTTCCCACGACGGTTTCCCCACGCGCCGAGGCCGATACGCTACGCATCGCCCCATCGCGCACGGCATCGACGACGAACGGCCCATCCGCCACGCCATCGACGCCGATCAAATCCCCCGCTTCGAGCGCCATCAGCGATGGCGGCAGCGCCAATTCCAACGTGTCTCCGGCCCTGCGCATCGCGCCCAGCATTCCCTCGGCCACCGCCCGCGCATCGGCGGGATCGAGCACCAGCCCGGTCTCCGCGCCCGCATTGCGCTCGCCTTTGGGCGAAACCGCCAGCACCGAAGCGGTCTGATAGTCTCGGTCCCTATCGAAGTAATTGAGCGTCAACCGCCCGGCCATTTCCGCCGGATCGCTCCGCTTGCGCGAGAGCAGCGCCCCATCGGCCGCCGCCAGATCCTCACGCGCAAGCGTTGCAACCTCCCGCGCATCCCCGCGCCGCCACGCGATGCCCTGGTCCGTATCGAGCACCGCCAGCCCCAGAGCCTCGACCAGGCTTGCCGACGCATCGCGCAAGCTGGCGACGGCCTCCACGCCCAGCCCCCGAACCAGCGGCGGCTTTGCGTCGATCCGGCTCACCGTCACGCCGAAATCCTTTGCCATGGCGGCGAGCAGTTCATCGGCTCCTGCCGATCCCAAGCGGCCATTGAGCCAGTGCCCCGTCTCGTAATTGGCCGCGTCCGACCACACCTCGGCCATCCCCGGAAACGCCGGATAAGGCCGGGCGTCCCAGCACCAGAGATAAATCCTGCCGGTGTCGAGCATGGGCCCGCCATAAACCGGCGAGGTCGGATTGTGCGCCGCCTCACGCCAATAGTGATGACACGCCCTGAGCGCCTGCCGCTGGACCAGCGGATCGGGCGTCCCGCTCGAAAAGGGCGGACGCGCATCCTCCGCGCTCTTGGGGTCACCAAATGCATTGGGCGCGTTTGGCCCCTTGTCCACCGCCCCGCATCCGAGCTCGGTCAGCCAGTATGGCTTTGAAAACGGCACCCACGCCGTAGGCGTCTCGCTGCGCACGCCGCCGATCCGGTCGTGATGCGGCAGGCTCCAGAAATTTTCCAGGTCCTTGTAGCGCCAGATCCAATCTTCCCCATGCGCCCCGTCGCTGATCGGCGAGCGCACCTGCGCCTCCCGATCGGCCTGGGACGCATAGAACCAGTCATACCCCTCGCCGCCCGCGATATTGCCCTTGAGATAATCGAGATCGTGGATCGACCCCGCCACCTCGGCATCCTCGTGGCTCTCCCCGTCCCGCCAGTCGGCCAGCGGCATATAGTTATCGATGCCGATGGCATCGATATTGTTATCGGCCCAGAGCGGGTCGAGATGAAAGATCTTGTCCCCCGGCGCATCGTCCGGTTGCAGCCCGGAATATTCCGACCAATCCGCCGCATAGGTGATCTTGGTCGCAGCGCCGACGATGGCACGCACCTCTCCCGCCAACCCGCGCAGCGCGTCGACGAATGGAAAGCTCGAAGCGCCCGAGCGCACCCATGTCAGCCCCCGCATTTCCGACCCGATCAGCATCGCATCGATCCCGCCCGCATCTCGGCCCAGCCGCGCATAGTGCAGGATCATCTCGCGATACCCATTGCCCATGAACGCCGCCACCTGCCCGGCGGCCGCGCCCGTGCCGTCCGGCGATCCTTTAACACCGGGCGCCGGGTGACAGGTGATCCGTCCCCGCCACGGATAGGCCGACTGCCCGGCCCCAAGCGTATAGGGATCCACCAGCCCATTGGCGTGAGGAATGTCCATCATCACGAACGGATAGAGCGTCACCTTGAGACCGCGCGCCCTCAAATCGGCAATCGCCGCCTTCACCGCCGTATCGGACGGCGTCCCCCCATAGGCCGGCCCGCCCTCATGGCTGCTCACCACATTGGCCGCACCCCGCGAGCGTCCGGCCACCGACCAGCTCGCGCCCTTGACCTCCTTGTCCCGGCCTTCGACCCGAGGTTCCACCAAACACTCGCCGCACCGCAGATCGGTGCCGAACCAGGAGACCACCAGCCCCACATGTTCGAGGTTGGGGCACAGCGCCACCAGTTCGTCGATCGAGATGTCCCAATCCGATCGCGCCCCACTCAGATGGCAGTTCTCCGCCTCGCTGCGCCCCGGTCCCAGCACCCGCACCCGTGGCCTCGGGTCGTAGCCGAATTCAGTCGATCCGGGGATCACGCACACCGCGCGGATATCGCGCTCCAAATCCCCCACGGGCCGGCAGATCTCCACCGAGATATTGGGAATGCGGTTGCCGAACGGGGTCAAATCCAGCCGCTCGACCACCAGGTAGCAGATACCGCGATAAGCCGGCGCCGCCCCCTGCCGCGCCATGATGAACCCGTCCGGCTCCTGGTCGTTCGTTCCGCGATAGAACCGGATATCGAGCCCATCGGTTTCCAGCAGCTTCCCGTCCGCCCAGATGCGCCCGAGATGGGCCACCTCGCCCTCGCACAGCGCCAGCGCGAAGCTCGCGGCGATGGTGTCCTCTTCGGCACCCCGCCCGAACCCCTTGATCCCCGAACTCTCCGCCGCGATCCGCTCGAGCTCGGTCGCCCAGATGATATTCCCCGACACCCGACTCCAGCCATAGATTCGCGGGATCGGCCCGCCTTCGCTCGATCCCGTCAGCCGTACATCGCTCTGGGCCCGGCTCGGCCGTTCCCCGAAGAGCGCATTGTCGACCGCACCCCCGGCCAACGCCCCGAGCGCCCGCCCGATCGTCGCCCCAACCGGCCCCCCGATCGCCCCGCCCACGACCTGCCCAGCCACTGAAAGCGCAAGTGTCGCCATGAAATGCCTCTCTATTCTGATCGAATTCGCCCGATCGCCGCTCGAACATTCAGCGTGTCACCTGGGCTTGTCCCGGGCCAGATATGCGCCGCTCCGCGTTCCGTCCCTACCTCTCCCCTCGTCGTCTTCGGGCTTGACCCGGAGACCCGCAAGGCTGCCAAGCGGTGCGGCAGAGGTGTTTTCCAAAACCTCTCCTGCACCACCGGCAGTGCTGCGGATTGTCGGGTCGAGCCCGACAATGACGAATGGGAGAGGACGCAGAACTCCACCGGTTTAGCTGAAGCTCGCCGCCGCGCCCCACTCCGCCGTCATCCCGGCCTTGAGCCGGGATCCAGTACACTCCAGCGCGTGAAGCACGAACCACACCGCTGCCGCTTGCTGCCCCCGGAATGACCCGTGGTTGTAGCCCCGGCCCACCACCTCAGCCTGCCATTCCGGGCCTTGTTCCCGGAATCCAGCAGCGTCCCGCCCGCCACCACCGCCTCACGGAAACCGAAACACCCCGGCTACCCGCCGCGCCCAGCTTTCCCCCATCGCCACCTCGACCACCCCCAGATGCTCCTGGGCATGCACGAACCGCTCCGGCCCCACCATCACCCCGCAATGGCGCGCCGGCAGGTGCCGCATCAGCCGAAACAGCACCACGTCCCCGGCCTCCACCGGTCCCTCTTTCGCAATCAGATACCGCCGCGCCCCGACCTCCAGCGCATCACCGATCGCCGGATCGCGCCAATCGGCGCCATAAGCCGGCACCGCCCCCGGCTCGCCGCCGTAAAGCGCCCGCCACACACCTCGCACCAGCCCCAGGCAATCGGCCCCCGCGCCCCGCAATGCCGCCTGGTGCCGGTAGGGCGTCCCGATCCATCTCCGCGCTTCTTCGGCAATCGCCTCGCCCCGCGTCACGGCACGATCCTGCCGCCATCGAGCCGATCCCCGCTCCCCGGATAGCGCAGCACGAAATCATTGCCCGGAATGTGCGGAAATCCCTGGAAATTGACGGCATTGCCGAACTTTTTCCCACATGTCGCAAACTGCTTGTCGCACCCGGCGTAAACCGTGAGCGTGTCGCCCACCTCCACCCAATCCTCCACCGGATGGTCGAAACCCAACCTCGCCCCGTCCTGGCGCACCACCGCGTCCTCAACTCCAACCCGCCTGCCGGACGTCCACCGCGCGATCCCCTGGCCGAACCACCCTTGGGCAAAGCCGTCGAGCCCGCTCACCGTCACACTCGCCGCGCCGGACTTGCCCGTCACCACCGCATGCGCCCGATACTCCGCCTGTTCGATATCCACCCCGCACCGCCCATCCCCCAGCCGCGCATCGCACACATGCTGGTAAAGCCGCCCCCTGGGCACATTCAACGCATGCTGCCCGGAGCGCAGCTCGGCCCGAAACACCCCATCCTCGCGCGTGATCTCACCGATCGTATCGGTGCGGATCAGCGCCCGCTCGTCCACCTGCCGCCAATTGACCCGCCAGCTCTCCACCCGCGCCCCGTCATAGCGGCCCAGCGCGATATCGTCCTCGGAGATGGCCGCCGAATGCAGCACGCCCAGCACTTCGGAGGTCTGGGTCTGCGCCCCCAGCCGCTGCACCGTCTCCCCGCCATCGAGCCCATGCGCCGGCCGATATTCCGTTCCCCCGAACACCAGCGCGACGTCATGGTCGGTGAACCCCAGCACCACCCCATCCGCCCTTACGATCTTCCAGCACCAGCACAGCGTCGTCGCCCCGCTCGCGATATGTGCGGCAAATCCTTCCCCGAACCGCCTCATTCCCCGATCACCTCGATCACCGGAACATGAGGCGCGACCGCCGCATCGAACCCGCTCAATTCGATATCGAGCCGGTCGGTATCGAACCGCACCAGCACGTCGAATTCGAACCCCGCCGTCACCACCGCGCCCTTGGCCGGCGCCGCCTCCAGCGTCACCACCCCGGTCAGCAGATCCACCGCGAACGCCGCCGCAACCCCATCGACGGCAACGCTCACGCTCCCCGCCACCGGCTTGGTGATCGGCCGCAGATACGGATCGAATTCCGCCCCATAGCGCTTTGTGAGCTGGAACGCTTTCCGCTCACCATCCCCGATCCCGATCTCCTGATCGGCCGCCTGCCAATCCAGCGCGTCCCGCCACAGAAACGAATGAAACCGCCCCCGCCGCTCCTCGAAGAATTCGAGCACCGCCGCCATATCTGCCCGCGATTTGATCCCGTAACCGGCATTGTACCGCCGCCGCGCATGCGCCCACCGGCTATTGCGCTCCTCGCGCCCCGAGGCGAGCGTCACGATATCGGTCGCCCGCTCCGGCCCACCCTGCGCCCCCAGCGCAATATCGAGCGGAAACCGCACCTGATGAAAAGCCATTGAAAATCCTCTTGAATTCTCGCGCAAAAGGGTGCTCCCAAGCAGCGTCGGCGGCCCTTGCCATCCCGCTGCCACGCGCTACCCTTCTCCCCTGGTGGGAGAAGGTGGATCGGACCGCTGGGTCCGAGACGGATGAGGGGGGCGCCGAGTTTCCACACAAGCCCTTGTTCCCCGCCGAAGCTCAGCGCCCCCTCTCCCACCAGGCCCAAGCGCCCGCGCCAATCTTTCCTTCGCTCCTTTGGGGAGAAGGTGGCCGCGAAGCGGTCGGATGAGGGGCGCTGAGCCTCGGCGATCACCACCGCCGGAAACCTAACTCCCCCGCGTCCCCCGCCGCACGGCCCGCAGCAGCATCGCGCTCACCTCCGCTTCCGCCGCCGCAAAGCTGCGCGCATCGCTCGCAGTCACGTTGAAATTGACCGTCACCGCCTGTCCGCCGCCCGCCGCCACGCCCAGCCGCCCATCGGCTCCGCGCCGCAGGGGCAAGATCGCTTCCGACCCCGCCTCCCCGGCCAATCCCCATTGCCCTGCCATGGGAAAATAGGTCGGCGCCGAAAGCACCCCGCCCTTGGCAAACGGCCTCACCGGCGCCAGCGCCGGATTGATCCCGGCGAACAGGCTCTCGATCCCCCCGCTCACCAGATCCCCGAACGGCCGCAGCGCCGCCTTGAGCGCCACGTCGGCGAAGGCCCGCCCGATATCGGCCAGAAGCGTCCGCAGCGACCGCCCCTCGCTGATCGCCCCGCGCAGCGACCGGGTCAGCGACGATCCCACCGCGCTCCCCAGATCGCGGATGCGTTCGAGCTCCACCGAAACGTCCGCCAGCTCCGCCTCGAACGCCTCGCCAAACAGTTCAGCCATCTCACTCTCCATCCGGATGCAACGCCATCAGCCTTTCGAGCGCCCCGCGATCGAGCGGCGCTCCCGCCCCGCGTCCGGTCACCCCCGCATGCGCCGCCGCAAGCTCGCGCGGCGTCATCGCCCAGAACTGGCGCGGCGACAGTTTCAGCACCCCCAGCCCGAACGCCATCGCCGCGTCCCACGGGAACCCGCTCACACCGCCTCCCCGAACGTCGCCTTCAAAAGCCGCACGCAGATCTCCGCCGCCCCCTTCAATCCACCTTCGATCGAAAGCCGCGCCAGGTCGTCATCGCTCACCGCATTGCCCGCCCCGCGCAGCCCGGCCCCAAGGATCGCCGTCAGATCCCGCGCCGAAACCCGACCCGCCGCAAACCGCTCGACGAGCCCGTTGAGGTCCCCCGCCTGCAGCCGCGCCTCCAGCTCGGCCAGCGCGCCCAGCGTCAGGCACAGCGTCCGCGTCTCCCCGCCGATCAACGCGTCGATCTCGCCCCGTTGCATATTGGCCATCCCCACCTCCTAGACCGCGCTGAAGGTGATTTCGCCGGCGCTTTCCAGCGCCAGCTCGAACGTCACCTCGCCCGCATGGTCGCCGGCAAATTCCAGCGCCACGATCTGGAACGGCCCTTGCACCGTCCCGAAATCGGGCAGGATCAATTGCCAGTCGCGGATCGTCCCGGCAAAGAACAGCGCCCGCACCTGCGCGTCCGAGGCCCGATCCTTGAAGATCCCCGACCCCGAGATCGCCGCCCGCTTGATCCCCCCGCCTTCCAGCAACTCCCGCCACCGCCCGGCGCTCTCGGCATCGGTCGTATCGACGCTCGCCGCATTGAACGCGATCTGCTTTGTCCGCAGTCCCGCCACCGTCATAAAACTCCCCGACCCTTCCGGATCGAGCTTCAAAAGCATGTCCTTGCCACTCTGGGCCGTCATTGGTGTGTTCCTATGTTGAAAATCGAAATGCCATTTGCTCGAGGCCAGCGCCGCGCACCCCTCACCTCGGCCTTCTCCCCTCAAGGGGAGAGGGAGGCTCCTTCCACCAACGCTCGCGCCAATCCCCCTTCTCCCCGCCGGGGAGAAGGTGCCCCGCAGGGGCGGATGAGGGGTGCGCTGAGCCTCAACAATCACCGTTGTGGCCGCTGATATGCCGAGCCCCCTCATCCGACCGCTTCGCGGCCACCTTCTCCCACCAGGGGAGAAGGGTAAGAGGGACAAACGCTACCGTGCTTGTTATCCCCAACGCTCCCCAAGACCCCCTTCTCCCCTGGTGGGAGACTTCGAACCGTCCTTTGGCCAATCGTGCCGGTGGCACGATTGGAGGTGAGAAGGCCATGAGAGCTACGCTCGAATGGCCGGGGATGAGGGGGGCGCTGAGCTTGCGTCATCGCAAGAGCCGAGAACGGCGCGCATACCTTGCCCCGGGTCAAGCCCGGGGTGACACGGTTGGGGTGGGCAGGGCACAGCCCGGCCTCCGGCCCTCAACACGCTCCACCGTCGAGGTCTCCAGCATCCCAACTGCTTATCCCCATCATCACCCCACCCCCAACCGTCATCCCGGCCTTGAGCCGGGATCCAGTACACTGAGCGCCTGAGCCCCAGCCGTAGCGCTCCCCCAAAAGCCCCCTTCTCCCCCGGTGAGAAGGCCATGAGAGCGGAGCCTGCCCCTCGCGAAGGTGGGGGCTCGAATGGCAGGCCCCGGAGGGCCGATGAGGAGGGCGCTGAGCCCGCCTAACGCACCCCGTTCCCGCCGAGGTTCCGCGCACCTTCGGGCACCCTATCCCTCAAGGGGAGAAGGCAGCCCCCAGCAGCGCGCGAGCAAACCCGCACACGCTTGCAAAACGAGCCCCCCTCTCCCCTTGAGGGAGAGGGGCCGGGGGTGAGGGGTGCGCATCGGCAACGCCGATGCGTCAGCCGCAAGGCTGACAACCTCACCACCAACCCCGAAACCGACCCTGCTCCAGAAAGCTGACGCCATGAAAACCCCCGCCGCCCGCCCCAAAAGCCCCCTTCTCCCCCGGTGAGAAGGCCATGAGTGCGGAGCCTGCACCTCGCGAAGGCGGGGGCTCGAATGGCAGGGGATGAGGGGGCGCTGAGCCTGCCTCACGCGCCCGCGCCTGGAGTTCACCCCACGGGCTCTGAATAAAACCGCAGCTCCACCGCCGCCCGCGCCCGGCCGGTGGCGAAATCGATCGCGGTTTCGGTCCGCACGTGCCGGCGATGGGTCACCGCATGGTCCCCCGCCTCCAGCACCCCGCGCACCGCCACGGTTTCGATCCGATGCGCAATCTGCAGCGCAGCCGAACGCGAGGGCTGCGGGCTCCAGCAATGGACCGTCAGCCGATGCTCCATCCCCGGCGCATCATCCCCATCGCGCGGTGCCGCATCGTGCCGCAGGATGGTCACGTAAGGCGGCTGCATCCCGCGCGGCGGCGCATCGAAGATCGCCCCCTCCCCGATCAAAAGCTTGAGCGGCCCATCCGCCGCCCAGGCCGAAACCAACGCGTTCTGAATATCCTGAAGCGCCGCCATCTAACCCACCATCGCGGTTTCGACGCACAGGCACGAAAGATAGGCCCGCCGTCCGTTGATATCCTCGGCCTCGACCACTTCGAGCGCCCGCCCGCGATAGACGATCCTGTCGCCCGGCTTCACATCCTTGCGAAACCGCATCGTCACCGCATGGGTCGATGTCGCCGCGCGCCCGTCGCCCTCGCGCATGATCCGCGCCGAGCGGGCCCGCACCCGCGCCCACACCGATGTGATCGGCAAAAACAGCGTCTCGTGCCCGCCATCGGGCATCAGCGCCATTTCGCGGCGCTGGAGTTGCACCCGGTCCCTAAGCGTGCCGACCGGCGGCATCTCGCCCCTCACAGCCGCACCCGGCGATAGGCGGAAACCAGCCGCTCGAACCCGGCGGGCACCGCCGCCCCGGCGCCCGAAACCAGCACCGCATCCCGGTTTTCGTACCAGTACGCCACCAGCGTCTGGATCGACTGCACCAGGTCCGCCGGCACATCCTGCGGCTGAGTTCCGAACCCGGCCAGGTAATCGATCTCGATCCCCATGCGCCGCCGCAACACCGGCGCGCCCTCGATCGCCGCCGGACAGATGATCCGCGCCGGGACGGCCTGCCCGTCGGGCAGGAACTGCTCGCGCCCGATCTGATGCACACCGCCCTCGGCGTCATATGCGCGAATTTCCGTCAGCGAGATCATCGGCGACACCGGCAACCGGATCGCCCGGTTTTCCGGCCAGTCGTCGAGCACCACCCGCCAGCTCTGCTCCAGCAGCGCCCGGCTGGTCATGCTCTCCACATGCACCCGCGCCGCCACGATCAGCGCCTCGATCAGCCCGTCCTCGGCCTCATCCTCGACGCGCAGATGCGCCTTCATCTGCCCAAGCGAAACCGGCTCCTGCGCGGGCCCCGCCAGAAGGTATGACGTCATTGTTGTTCTCTTTGATTTTGTTGGGTTCTAAGGACGAACCCGGTTGTGGCTCATCCCAATTTCGGTTTTCCAAGCGCTTGCTAGGTTCGGCACTCCCAATCAAGGAGGCGGAGATGCCCTACAGACGGCGCAGAGGAAAAGACACCTGGCACTGGTGTCGGAACTGCTCGAACTGGCCGACGACGGACTACGATCAACGCGATACGAAGCCTTCGAGCGGCGAGCTTTGCAACGAGTGCCAAGCCAAGGAAAAGGCAGGCACTTGCTCCAAATAGTGGGTCGGGATAAGGGGTGCGTTGAGGTTGCGCCGCCGCCTAAGCCAGCGTTCCGCCTACGCCCCTCCGGTCTAAAGGGATCGCCGCTTCCCCCGGCAAGCTCAGCCCCCTCATCCCCATCCCTTCTCCAACCAGGGAGAAGAGGATTCTCCTTGCAGCGCCTATGCTTCTGCCGAAACGCTTGCCCAGCGCTACCCTTCTCCCCTGGTGGGAGAAGGTGGATCGCCCGAAGGGCGAGACGGATGAGGGGGGCGCAGCGCTCGAAAAATGCGCCTAAGCCACCCCGGTCTAAAGGGATCGCCGCTTCCCCGGCAAGCTCACCCCCCTCATCCTCATCCCCATCCCTTCTCCAACCAGGGAGAAGAGGATTCTCCCTTGCAGCGTCTGTGCTTCTGCCGAAACACTTGCCCAGCGCCACCCTTCTCCCCTGGTGGGAGAAGGTGGATCGCCCGAAGGGCGAGACGGATGAGGGGGGCGCAGCGCTCGAAAAATGCGCCTAAGCCAGCGTTCCGCCTAAGCCACCCCGAACTTCAGCAGTTTGATCGCATCATAATCGGCAATCCCGCCGCCTACGCGCTTGGTGGTATAGAACAGCACATAAGGCTTGGCCGAATACGGATCGCGCAGGATGTTGACCCCCTGTCGATCCACGATCAGATACCCGCGCCGAAAATCGCCGAACGCGATCGAAAGGCTGTCGGTGTCGATATCGGGCATGTCCTCGGCCTCGACCAGCGAGAAGCCCATCAGGCTCGCGCGCCCCTCGGGCGAAGCCGCCGGCTGCCAGAGATAGTTCCCATCCGCATCCTTGAGCTTGCGCACCGCCCCTTGCGTGCGCCGGTTCATCAGCCAGGTCGCGTTCTGGCGATACCCCGCCTTGAGCGCATAAACGAGGTCGATCAGGCTGTCGGACGGGTCGCCCACATCGAAACCGGCATCGGTGCCCGTCGCCACATAGCCCAGCTTCTCCCAGGCCCAATCGCTTTCATCCACCGCCTGGGCGTTCAGGAAACCCGACGGCTTGTTGACCCCGTCTCCGGTGATGAACGCCGTCGTCTCTTGCTCGGCGAAGGCTGCGTTCACCTCCTCGGCGATCCACTGGCCCACATCCACCGCCGCATCGTCCAGAAACGCCTGCGTCGCCGCCGGCATGGCGTAGAGTTCGGTGGTGGGGAAGGTCAGCTCGTCGATCACCTGCGAACTGGTCTGGCTGCGAGCCGCCGTCTCGCCCACCCAGCCGACCTGCGGTCCGGTCACGGTGATCGGCTTCTTGTAGACAGAACTTGACACCTGCCGCACGCCGCAAATCGCGCGCATTGGCGAAACTGCCGTCAAAAGCTTGGCGATTTCCGTCTCGGTCTCGGCCGGCACCAGATAGCCGCCATCGGGATTGGACCCCACCGACAGCGCCTTTTCCTCGCCGCGCTTCACATAAGCAGAAAACGCATCCTTATACTCGTCGCCCTCGACGCGCCGCCCGCCCTCGAGCGCCGGCCGTGCCTTCTCCACCGCCACACGGTCGAGCGCCGATTTGTGCCCGTCGAGAATGGCGTTGAGCCGGTCCAGCTTGCCCTCGAGCAGCGTATCGGCGCTGCCACGTTTCTCCAGTTCGCCGAGGCGCCGGTCGTTGGTGGATTTGAACTCCTCAAACGCCGACATGAATTCGGCAAAGAGCGCATTGACATCCCCGCCAGCCGGCATCGCCGCCGCCTTATTCTCAAGGCGCGGTTCAATAGTCTTTGTCATCGATTTTCCTTATGTTTCCTAAATTGTTAGCCGAAGCACTGCTCGCCTGTTCATGCTTCACACTCTTCCCTCGTCGTCTCCTGCCCCTCCCACCTCGTCGTCTTCGGGCTTGACCCGGAGACCCGCAAGGCTCCCGCAAATTCAGAAGACGTGAGGCAACAGACGCCGCGAAAAGCCCAACCTCTTCAGCGGTTACGGCAGTCGCGGGTTCTCGGATTCATCCCGGCGCTGACGCAGCGGCCCTACCCTACTGTGTTCTCAGCAGTTTCGTCGCCGCTCCGAGCGTTGCGGCCAGATCCGATGCGGCCGAAATCCGCGCCGCCTCCATCATCGGGAAGGTGACGATGGAGATTTCCCAAAGGTCCACGGTCCACAGCCGCCGCGTCCCCGTCCTGCCCTCGCGGGTCGCCCGCACCGCGCGGAACCCGATCGAGAGCCCGTCGATCGCCCGCTGCGCGATCAGCGCCCGCAGGCTTGCCGCTCTCGGCACCCCGTCGAGCAGCCGCCCGGACACCTTCAGCCCGAACTCGTCCTCGACGATCTCGTCCCAGAGCCCGATCGGCTCCTTGGGATCGTGCTGAAACAACAGCCGAACCCTGTCGGTCCCGCGCGCCCGGAGGCTGTCGCGAAAAGCCCCTGGCATCACGATATCCCCGCCCCCATCGACCCGCCCGAACACCGAGGCATAGCCCGAGAACCGCCCATCGGCATCGATGGCGACGCTCATCGCGCCGTCTCCTGTTTGCCCTGCGCCGCCTTGGTCGGCCGGCGCGCCAGCGTTCCCGCCAGGTTCCAGGCGAATTGCCTGAACACCTGGGTCGCTTCATTGCCCGAACTCTTGCCCGTCTTGCGTCTCCCCATCAGTCCTTATCCCTGAACAGTCGATTGAGGTGGGCGATTTCGGTGACGAATGCGTTGTACTGCTTGTTGGCGGCAGCCAGCTCGCGCAACAGCAACAGCGCCGCCGTACTGGCCCCGCTCGCCCACATAAACAGCGCCAGATGCGCCAGGTCCCCCTTGGCGAGCACCGTTGAAATGATCTCGTCCATTTTCGATTTCCTCTTCGAAGACCGCCGCAGCCCTGTATTGCTGCAACCTCAGCGCCCCCTCATCCGAGCCGGCTACGCCGGCCCACCTTCTCCCACGAGGGGAGAAGGGTATTGGTGTTCATGGAAGCGCCGGCGCCTACCAAACGCCGCGCTCAGCCCTGCGGCTTCCCCACAACACTCGTGCCAATCGCCCCTTCTCCCTCAAGGGGAGCTTCTGCAAGACCTGAAACACTGCCAAGAAAGCCCCCCTCTCCCCTTGAGGGAGAGGGGCTGGGGGTGAGGGGTGCGCATCGGCGCAGCCGATGCGTCAGCCGCGAGGCTGACCTTTCACCGCGTCCGACGCCTCACAGGCGCCGAAGGTTGTCCCCACGCCCGCAACAAGAGCCCCCCTCTCCCCTGGTGGGAGAGGGGCCGGGGGCTGAGGGGGGCGCTGAGCTTCCGCATCAAACCCCGCCGGCCAAGTTCCTCACCGCCTCCCAAACCCCAGCAACTCCCGCTTCTCGTCATCGGTGAGGAAATCGGCATTCCCCACCCGCTCCCAATCCTTGGCCCGATCGGACGCCAGCGCTTCAACCATGTCGAAATCGGCCACCAACTCGACGCCCCCAAACGCCGGCGACAACCAATGTCCCAGCGCACCCGCCACCGCGTTGACCAGCGGGATCACCGTCTGCCGCCACAACGCCCGGCTCGCCTCGGCATAGTTGGCGTATGTGTTGTCCCCTGGAATCCCCAGCAGCATCGGCGGCACCCCGAAGGCCAAGGCGATCTCCCGCGCTGCCGCATTCTTGGCTTCGAGAAAATCCATGTCGCGCGGGGTCAGCGCGATCGCCTTCCAGTCCAGCCCGCCCTCGAGCACCATGGGCCGCCCCGCATTGAGCGCCCCGGTGAATCCCTCCTCGAGCTCCCCCTTGAGCCGCTGGTACTGATCCTCAGTCAAATTCCCCGCCGCCGCATTGTAAACCAGCGCCCCCGATGGCCGCGCGGCGTTCTCCAGCAGCGCCCGGTTCCAGCTCGTGGCCGCGTTGTGCGTCTCGAGGCTCCCCTGCGCGGCGGCCAGCGGCGCCAGCCCATAATGGTCGTCCAGCGGATCGAAAAGGCTCAGATGCAACACCCGCGCCACCGGCTCGGTATCGAGCATCAGCCGCTGAGTCTTGCCGCCCGCGGTGTAGGCATACCCGACCGGCCACCCATCCTTGCCCGCGATCACCGCCATCCGGTCCGGCCGCAACCCATAGAGCCCCTTCACCTCCCCCTCCACGATCGCCGCATCGAGATAGGCGTTCCCCGCGATCTGCAGATAGGAAAAGACGCTTTCGAGCAGCGCCTTCCCATCCTGCCGCCGATTGGGCCTTCCGAGCAGGTCGAGCAGCGGATGCTCGCTCAGAACCCGCTCCCCGTCATGCACCTCCAGCGGCACCCGCGCCGCGCTCTCGGCCACCAGCCGCACGCAGCGATAGACCACCGGATTGCGCGCAAATCCCTCATTGGCCAGCGCCACAAACCCCTTTCGCGCCCCGCCGCCGATCCCGAGCGGGGAAAGCGTAAACAGCGTCTGCGCCGCCTTGGCCTCGATCGGCGCACGCGTCCGCCCGCCCTTGAGGCGTTCAAGCCAGTTGGCCATGGTTTCATCCCTGTCTGGATTGTCTTTCGAGGACCGCCGCAGCATCCCCATCATACCCAAACCATACCCCACCACCGTGACGCGGGGATAAGTTCGGGCAAAATTTCTAAACCCGCACCCTCGGCACCGGCCCCTCGCGCAGCAGCAATTCCGTCACCGCCCACACCAGCGCGTCCAGCCGGTCGGGCGAGTGCCCCTCGGCCAGCCCGTCCGGCCCGAAGGCGCACAGCTCGTCCTCGAGTTCGGCGAACATCCCCGCATGCTTCACGCGTCCCTGGGCATAGAGCGCCGCGACCGGCTCGGCCCGCACCCATTTGCCCCGGCTGGCCCGCACGGCGCGCACCGGCACGCCGGCATCGACCTGGCCGAGCACCTGCCCCACCAGATCGCCGCCCTGGTTGACCTCGGCGACGATCGCATCGGCGGCGAACTCGTGAAACGCGGTGACCGCCACGCGCGCCCATCCCACGGGCGAGGTGCCCTTCACCGTCCGGTCGGCCAGAACCACCGCCCGGTCGCCCCACCGCCCCGCCACGACGATGCCGCAGGCGTCGGACGTCTTGCGCCCGGTCACCGGCGGGTCGACGGCCACCACCACGCGGCTCAGATCGGGTGCTTCCCCGATCCGCCCCGCTTCGATCTGCGCCCGGTTCCACAGCGCCCCCGGCATTTCCTCGACGAACTCGCCGTCAAGCTCCTGCCGTCCCAAAACGGTGTCGTTATAGCGCGCCACCACGGCCTGGAGAAATGCCGGGGCGAGATTGTCCCGGTTGGCCTTGGTGGCCATGCGCGTCACCACGGTGTTCGGATCGGCCATCAGACGCTTGAGCAGGCGCGTGGGCTTGGGCGTGGTCGTCACCAGTTGACGCGGCCGCATGCCCAGCCTCAGGCCGAATTGCAGCATGTCCCACGCCGCTTCGGCCTTGGGCCATTTCGCAAGCTCGTCGCACCAGGCGGCGGCAAATTGCGGCCCGCGAAACCGTTCCGGGTCGTTGGCCGGCATCAGCCAGGCCTCGGCCCCGTTGGGCCACACCAGCACGGCGCGCGCCTTGTCCAGGCGCGGCCGCTCGGCACGGCGATGGACCGAGAGGATCCCGGAGACGCCCTCGACCATGATTGCGCGCGCCTCGGCCATGGTTTCTCCCACCAGCGCGATGGGCGAAACCGGACGCGGGGCGGCCACCAGTTGGCGAACCCATTCCGCTCCGGCGCGGGTCTTGCCCGCCCCGCGCCCCCCGAGCATCAGCCAGGTCGTCCAGTCGCCCTCGGGCGGCCGCTGCATCTTATGGTTCCAGATGGTCCAGTAGCATTTGAACTGTTCGGCCTCGCCGGGGGTCAGGTTCTCGGCCCGCTTCACCATCGCCGCCTTGCGGGCGGCGGTCAGGGGCGGCAGCCTATTGTTCGACGTCAAGCTCTTGGATCCGCTGGACGAGACGTTCGCGAATGGCTTCGAGCTCGGGGTCCATGCGCACCCTGCCCGAACGTGCCTTCTTTTCCGCCACCTCCATGGCCCCGATCCTGTCGATCGCCTTGGTCATGGATTCGAGCATCCGCATTTCGGTCGCGTTCATGGGTTCCTCGTTCATTTTCTGCTCCATCCGGGCAATCTGGCGCTCGATCAGGGACAGCATGCGCTTGAGCAATCCCCGCTTGCCGGTCACTGGATTCCGCAATGTCCAGTTCTCTTTGCGCCGGTGATAGTTGAGTTGGTTGCGCTTGATTGCATGGGTGGCGACGAGTTCGTCGATGGGCACCTCCCCCGCCTCGTATTCCGCGCGTATCCGCGCCCAGTCCGGCTCCGCCGCCTCGGTCATCGCTTCGATCCCCGCTGAATTGAAAAGGTTCGGTGAGATCGGCGCTTTTGCTGAAGCATTCAGCGCCCGGAAGCACAGTGGAGGGGCCGTTGCTGCCGGCCGCGCCAATCTCACCGTGCCACAACCATACCCCACCACCGTGACGCGGGGATAAGTTATATGAAAAAGGCCCGGCCGCCTGAGCAGCCGGGCCTCGGGAAGAGGCGTTGGCCAGCCGCGTTACATGCCGCTCATGGCCTGGACGTGCTCGAGATGCATCTGGAGCGTGGGCAGGGTTTCGGTGGCGAAATCGCGCAGCGCGCTTTCCTCGCCTTCGGTCGAAAAGCCTTCGAACAGGGCGACGGCTTCTTCGTGGGCCGTCACCTGGGCTTGGATATAGGCCTGGTCGAACGCGGCGGCATCGGCCGCCGCAAGCTCGTCATATTGCGCCTGGTGCTGCTCGTTCATGGCATCGGCCGGGGTTACCCCGTCCTCCTGGGCGGCGGCCATCATGTTCTCGCCCGCCATCGTATGGTCGGCGACCATCTGCTCGGCAAAGGCGATGACCTCCTCGTTCTCGCTCGTTTCGAGCGCCAGTTCGCTCGACTGGATCTCGAACATGTTGGACGAGGCCGCCATGTCGGCGAATTCCTGCGGATCGGTAATCGGCATCGGCGCGGCGGGGGTTTCGGTCGCGGCTTGGCCCAAGACCCCGGCGGCCGGGGCCAAAAGCGCGGCGGCCAAGCCCAGGGCGGCAAGAGAAAGCGGTTTCATTTGGGGGAACTCCCTTATTGGTGATCTCGACCAAACAGGTTCGCCCAGGCGGCGTTCCTGTCCCGTAACATGGATTGGCCTCCCCGCCCCGGCATCCCGTCAGGGACAAGGCATCCGCCCTCACCACAAGTTCGCCTTTTTCTCGGAACTCTCGCCGTTCTTCGGGATTGTGCCCCTAGCCATTTCACCGAAGGAGGGAACCATGCAGGACACGCATCGCGCGCGCCGAGGCTTCGGCTTTTGGGCCGCAATGGTCATCGGAGCCATCGTTCTCATCTTCGGATTGCCGATTTTCGGCGGCGGCATCTGGCTGGCCTCCCTGGGCGGGTCCTGGTACTACATTTTCGCCGGCCTGGGCCTTCTGCTCACCGCCTTCTTCCTCTTCCGCCGCTCGATGCTGGCGGTCTGGATCTATCTCATAACCTTTGTGGGCACCGTCGCCTGGGCGCTGTGGGAGGTCGGCCTCGACGGCTGGGCGCAAATCCCGCGCCTCGTCGCGCCCACCGTCGTGTTGATCCTCATCCTCGCCCTCATCCCCGCGCTACGCGGGCGTTTCGCCACCCCGCGCGGCACCGCTGCCGCCGCGGTCGGTGGATTGTTCGCGCTGGTCACCTCCATCGCCGTTCTCAACGTCAGCCAGCAAGGCATTGCGGTCGCGCAGGAAGAAGCCCCGGCCGAGGACGCCCAGCAGGCCCTGCCCGACGATGCGGGAGAAGCGCCAGCGGGCCAGGCACCGACCGTGGAAGAACCCGCCACCCAGGCGCCCGCCACCGAGCAGGCTCCCGCGCCCGATGCCCAGGAACCGACGCCCGCCGCCACTCCGGAACAGACCGGCGAAGAAGCCGCCACCGAAGAAACCACTCCCGAGCAACCGGCTCAGCCCACCACGGAGCCGGCGGCGACCAGCCCCACCGGCGTTCCCTTGCGCGGTGTCCTGGAAATGCCCCAGACCGGCGCCGACTGGCCAGCCTATGGCGGCACCCATCACGGCACGCGCTATTCCCCGCTCACCCAGATCAGCCCCGAGAACGTCGCCCAGCTCGAACGCGCCTGGGAGTTCCAGACCGGCGTGATGCCGCCCGAGGATGCTGACGAAAGCCAGCGCTGGTCGCCGGAAAACACCCCGCTCAAGATCGATGACGATCTCTACATCTGCACCCCCACCAATGTGGTGATTTCCATCGACGCCCGTTCGGGCGAGGAGGAATGGCGTTACGATCCGGGCATCGCTCCCGAAATTCTCTCCATCGGCGCCTGTCGTGGCGTCGCCTATTTCGAGGACCCCGAGGCCGGTCCCGATGATTTCTGCGCCCGCCGTATCATCTCGGGCACCGAAGACGGGCGCCTGTTTGCCCTCGATGCCGATCTGGGCGAGCTCTGCACCGATTTCGGCACCAACGGCCAGATCGATCTCGAGGACGGCCTGGGCGACACCGTACCGGGCTGGATCGGGGTCACCTCCGCTCCCACCATCATTCGCGGCATCGTCGTCGTGGGCTACAACGTCAACGACAACGAGGCCGAGGACGCCCCGTCCGGTGTCGTGCGCGGCTATGATGCGGTGAGTGGCGAACTCGTCTGGGCCTGGGACCTGGGCAACCCCGACAATCGCGGCGCTCCCCCCGAAGGCGAGGTCTACACCCGCGGCACGCCCAACATGTGGACCACCGCCGCCGCCGACGAAGAACTTGGCCTCGTCTACCTCCCGTTGGGCAATTCCGCCGTCGACTATTACGGCTCGAACCGCTCCGAACTCGAAAACGAATACGCCACCTCGGTCGTGGCCGTGGACGTCACCACCGGCGACGATGTCTGGCATTTCCAGACAGTCTATAACGACGTCTGGGACTACGATTTGGGCAGCCAGCCGGCGCTGGTCGATTTCCCCACCGAGAACGGCACCGTTCCGGCGTTGATCCTCTCGTCCAAGCAGGGCGAAATCTACGTCCTCAACCGCGAGACCGGCGAATCCCTGTTTGAAGTCGAGGAGCGCGAGACCCCTCAGGGTGGCGTGGAGCCGGACTATATTTCCCCAGTCCAGCCCTTCTCGACCTACCACTCGTTGGCCATGGACCCCATCGAGGAACGCGATATGTGGGGCATGACCCCGCTCGACCAGCTCTGGTGCCGTATCCAGTACCACGACTCGTCCTATGAGGGCATCTACACCCCGCCCACCACCGATGAGTGGTACGTCCAGTATCCCGGCTACAATGGCGGCCAGGATTGGGGCGCCATGGCGGTCGACCAGGAGCGCGGCATCCTGATCGCCAACTACAACGACGTTCCCAACCGGTTGCGCCTCGTGCCGCGCGCCGAGGCCGACGAAGCGGGCATGAGCACCGCCATCTTCGAAGATGGCGTGGGCGGCGATCCCCAGATCGGGGCGCCCTATGCCATCGACATCAATGTCGGCTGGCGCGACGATTTCACAAAGCTCATGTGCAAGCAGCCTCCCTATGGCGGCATCCGCGCCATCGATCTGGCTACCGGGGAAACCCTCTGGGATCAGCCTTTCGGCTCGGCCCGCGCCAACGGCCCGTTCAACCTCCCGACCTTCCTGCCGTTCACCATCGGCACCCCCAACAATGGCGGTCCGGTCGTCACTGCCGGCGGGCTGATCTTTGTCGCCGCGACCACCGATAACATGATCCGCGCCTTCGATATCGAAACCGGCGAGGAACTCTGGAGCGACGTCCTCCCCGCCGGCGGACAGGCCACCCCCATCGTCTATGAATTCGATGGCGTGCAATATCTCGTCATGATGGCGGGCGGTCATACGCCCATGGAAACCCCGCTGGGCGACCACGTCATCGCCTGGACGCTCCCCGGCGGCAGCGAGCAGGCCGGAGAAGGCACCACGGGGGATTCGGAAGCGCCGTAACCGCCTTATCGAGCCTCGGGATCGCTCCCGGGGCTCTCTTGTTCCACCGGCACGCGCGGCGCGCAATAATAGAGCGCCGTATTGATCGCCCGCAGCGATCCGGAAAGATCGATGAAGCGGAAGCCCTCTCCCTCGTCATCCTCATGCCGCAGGTAAACGAACGTTCCCTGCCGCAGCCTTTCCTCCAGCCATGCGGCATCAGCATCCGGGAAACGCGCGCCATAGGGCGCGTCGCTTACCTGGGCTTGCGCCGCATGGTTCTCGCGGTCGACCGTCATCACCCAGCGCCCGGCGTCGCCTTGCTCACGGCTCGAATGCACATGCACGCCAACCGAAAAGTCGTCCTCGCACCGCACCGCCAGGCAGACATAGTCCTCGGCCGTCGCTTCCCGATCGCATCCCATCGCGGCGCGATCGCCTTCTCCGGGCAGCGGCGAATAGCCCCATCCGGGCTCCTGGCCCGCAATCGGCGGGCTTGCCAGCCCCAGGATCAGCAGCACGGGCGCGCGCATCTCATCTCCCCTTGACCATTGGCAGCGATTGAGCTTTGCCTGTCGCGGCCATATTCGACCGGATCCGGGGACAACGTCCAGCCATGCGCGGCAAGCTTGCCATGTTTCTCTCCTCCCGCCGCTGGGAGCAGTTCATCATCGCGGTGATCATTCTCAACGCCGTCACCCTGGGGCTGGAAACCTCGCCCGAGGTAATGGCCATCGCCGGCCCGGCCCTGATGGCCCTCGATGCGGCGATCCTCGTCATCTTCGTGGTCGAGATCGCGCTGCGCCTTTACGCCCATGGGTTCAAATTCTTCCGCGACCCCTGGTCGATCTTCGATTTTGTCATTGTCGCCATCGCGCTCATCCCCTCTTCGGGCCCGTTCACGGTGCTGCGCGCCCTGCGCATCCTGCGCGTCCTGCGCCTGATTTCCGTCGTGCCCTCCCTGCGCAAGGTGATCGGCGGCCTCGTCGCCTCGCTCCCCGGCATCGGCTCGATCTTCGTGCTCCTGATGCTGGTCTTTTACGTCTTCGCGGTCATGGCCACCAAGCTCTATGGCGCGACCTTCCCCGAATGGTTCGGCTCCATCCCCGCTTCGCTCTACACCCTCTTCCAGGTGATGACGCTCGAGAGCTGGTCCATGGGCATCGTGCGCCCGGTCATGGAAGTACATCCCGAAGCTTGGATCTTCTTTGTCCCCTTCATCGCCTGCACCGCGTTCACCGTCCTCAACCTCTTCATCGGTGTCATCGTCTCGGCCATGCAGGAAGAGCATGAATCGACCGCCGAAGCCGACCGCGCCGCGATCCATTCGGAAACCGAGCTGGTCCTGGCCGAAGTGCGCGCCTTGCGCGCCGAAGTGGCCGAGTTGCGCCGCGATCGCGCGTCACAGGGCTAGTTATCCACTGTCATCGAACCGTCACCGACGGGTGACCTGACCGTCACACAACGCCAATAGCGTCCCGCCGACCGAAACCCCATGGAGGCAACCATGTTTCGTCGGACGCTAGTGTCTTCCCTCGCCATCGCGCTCTGCGCATCCACCGCAATCGCCCAGGACCTGCCGCAGGCCGAAAGCGATTACTTCACCGCCGGTCAGGATCTGATCGCCGAGCGCCTCGCTCTCGAGCCCAACACCAACACCGCCAAGAACTTGATCCTGTTCGTGGTCGACGGCATGGGCGTGAGCACCAATTACGGCATCCGCCTGTTCGAAGGTCAGCAGCAGGGTCTGCTCGGCGAAGAGCACAACCTGCCGCATGATCTGTACCCCAACAGCGCGATCATCAAGACCTACAACATCAACGCTCAGACCCCCGACTCCGCGCCGACCGCCGGCGCGATGAACACTGGCGTCAAGCAGGTCTTCAACACCATCAACCTCGACGAAACCGCCATCCACGACGATTGCTCGAGCGAAGTTCCGCTGCGCCTGTTCTCCGAAATGCTTTCGGACGCCGGCCGGTCCGTCGGCGTCGTTTCCACCGCCCGCATCACCCACGCCACCGGCGCCGCGGTCTACGCCAAGACCGCCAACCGCAACTGGGAAAGCGAAGCTCCTGAAGGCTGCACCGACATCGCGACCCAGCTCGTCGAGCAGATGGAAGCCGGCGTGATCGACATCGCCCTCGGCGGCGGCGCCCGCGCCTTCGCTCCCGAGGGAACCGAGATCCCCGTTGGAACTGGCAACCGCGTCGATGACGTCAACCTTATCGACCGCGCGGCCCAGTTCGGCGCCCAGGTCGTCTACAATGCCGAGGAACTCGCCTCGGTCGACCTCAGCCAGCCGGTTCTCGGCCTCTTCACCAATTCGGACATGAGCTACGAGCACGATCGTCCGGAAAACGAACCTTCGATCGCCGACATGACATCGGCTGCCATCGAAGCGCTTCAGGCCAATGAAGAAGGCTTCTACCTCATGGTCGAGCCCGGCCGCGTCGACCACGCCAGCCACGGCGGCAACGCTCACCGCACCTTCACCGACGGCGTGGCGTTCGCCGAAGCCCTTCGCGCCGCCGACGAAATGACCGACGACGAAGACACCCTGATCATCGTCACTGGGGACCACGAACACGCCATCGTCTTCAACGGCTATTGCGGCCGCGGCACCCCGATCACCGGCCTGTGCTACGACGTGGCCAGCGGCCAGGTCGAGCACTCGGACGAGCTGGTTCTGGCTGCTGATGGCCTGCCCTACACCGTTGTCGGTTTCGGCAATGGCGCCGGTTCGGTCCTGGTCGAACAGGAAGACGGCACCTATTCGGGTTCGCGTCCCGAGCTGACCCAGGAAGAAGCTCAGGATCCCGATTACCTGCAGCAGGCCCTCATCCCGGCCTCCTCGGAATCGCACTCGGGCGTCGACGTCGGGCTCTGGGCCAAGGGCCCCTGGGCGCACCTCTTCGGTGGCACCATGGATCAGGAAATGATCTTCCACGTCATGAACCACGCCGTCTTCGGTTCGGCCGAATAAGCCTTCTCGGTTCACGAAATCCGGAGGGGCCGGCTCGCCGGCCCCTTTTTCATCCAACTGTCACACTGGCTGGCAACCCGTCTGCTAAACCTTCGCCAACCCGAACACAAAGGCAAAGGAGATCGTCAATGAACCGTCGCGGATTCTTCGCCACCGCCACCGGCGCCGTCGTCGCCGCCCCTTTCATCGCCACCCGCGCCATGGCCGCCGAGCCGCAGGTGCGGCTGCGCGAGCTTTACAACAACGACATGAGCTTCACACCCTTCGCTCTCGAGCATGAAGGCCAGCGCGTCGCCATCGAAGGCTTCATGGCGCCCCCGCTGAAGGCCGACAGCGAGTTCTATGTGCTCACCAACCGCCCCATGGCGGTCTGCCCGTTCTGCTCGTCGGAAGCCGAATGGCCCAACGACATCCTCGCCGTCTACGCCCAGCGCGTCGTCGATGTCATTCCCTTCAACGTCAAGATCGTCACCCGCGGCACGCTTACGCTGGGCACCTATACCGACCCCGAACTGGGCTTTGTGAGCCGCGTCCGGCTCATGGACGCCGTGCAGGAACGCGCCTGAGCCACCACACGGCGGTCCGGTTGCCGCTGAGTCCAATCGGATCTTCAGCGCTTCCCCACAACACGCTGAATTCCGGGCCTGCCCCGGAATTCAGCAGCAGCCTGCGCCCCGCCCCTAAACGTGCCTGTCCACCCCGGCCAACCAACGACTCTACGCTCCGGCACCCGCGAGACACAATGACCCTCGGCCTTTCCATCACCGACCTTGCGGTCAAGGCCTCCTCTGGCCGCACGCTCCTCAGCGTCCCCGCCCTCACCCTCACGCCCGGCACATGTCTTGGCGTGCGCGGCCCCTCGGGCGCCGGTAAATCCACATTCCTTTTCTCGCTCGCAGGGCTCACCGAGAACGCCACCGGCACGATCCGCTGGGGCGATACCGATCTTCTCCCGCTTTCATCCGAAGCGCGCGCCAAATTCCGCCGCCGCACGGTCGGCATGGTGTTCCAGGATTTCCTGCTGTTCGAGGAGCTCTCGGCCACGGCAAACGCCGCCCTCCCCGGCGCCTATGCCAGTCGCTCGCGCCAATCCGCCATCACCGAGCGGACCCGCTCCGTCCTTGACCGTCTCGGCATCTCCCACGGCGCACGCACCGTCGAAAGCTTTTCGGGCGGCGAACGCCAGCGCGTCGCCATAGCCCGCGCCCTTGCCGCCGATCCGGCCATCATCCTCGCCGACGAACCCACCGCCAGTCTCGACCGCAAAACAGCTGACGCCCTGGTCGACGACCTCGTCTCCCTGGTGCGCGACACCGGCAAAACCCTCGTCGCGGTCAGCCATGACCCCGCCGTCTACACCCGCATGGACCGCGTCATCGAAATCATCGACGGCCGCATAGCCTCGGACGAAACGGCATGAATCCTCTCACCCCGCTTTACCGCTCCATCGAATGGATGCCCGTCGCCGCGCAGGATGTCTTGGTGTTTATCGTCCTCCTGCTCCCCGCCCTGATCGTCGGCGGGCTGGTGCTTTTCGGCTATCGTCCGTTCTCGCTGGTCCGCGCCATGCTCTGGCGCTTCCGCTGGACCAACACCCTCTTTATCGCCCTGATCGCCATTTCCGTCGGCATCGGCGTCGGGCTGATCGCCCAGGAGCGCGGCCTGCGCCAGGGCACGGCCCGCGCCGCCGATCCGTTCGATCTGGTGATCTCCGCCCCCGGCAGCGAGATCACCATGCTGTTCGCCGCCGTCTATCTCCAGCCCTCGGACGTGCCTCTGCTCTCGGGCGATATCTATGACGAGATCGCCACCACTCCCGATGTGTCGCTGGCCGCACCTATCGCCTTTGGCGATAGCTACGACTCCTTCCCCATCGTCGGTTCCACCGCACAATTTGTCACCCACATGTCCGAGGCCTTGGCGGAGGGCGAGATGTTTGCCGCCCATGCCGATGCCGTCATCGGCGCCCGCGTCGATCTGGCAATCGGTGATATCTTCGTCCCCCAGCATGGGGTCGGCGATGCCGTCGAGGAAGGTGCGCACGACCATTTCGAGTATCGGGTCGTGGGCCGCATGCAGCCCACCGGTTCCCCATGGGATCGCGCCATCATCGTCCCGGTCGAAGCGGTTTGGGAAATCCACGGCCTTGCCAATGGCCACGCCCCCGAAAATGCCGACCAGCTCGGCCCGCCCTTCGACCCCGACTATTTCCCCGGCACCCCCGCCGTTCTGGTGTCCGCCGAACAGCTCTACGCCAACTACGCCCTGCGAGCCCGTTTCCAGACAGCGGAAACCATGGCCTTCTTCCCCGGCGCCGTCCTGGCGGGCCTGCATTCATTGATGGGCGATGTCCGGCAGGTGATGAGCGTCATGGCCATCGTCACCCAAATCCTCGTTACCGCCGGCGTACTGGCCGGGCTCGTCATCCTCACGCGCCTCTTCGCCCGCCGCCTTGCGCTGCTGCGGGCGCTCGGCGCCCCGGCCCGGTTCGTCTTCTCTGTGGTCTGGTCCTATGCCGCGACCCTGATCTTTGTCGGCGCGATCGGCGGCATCGCCGTGGGCTATCTCGCCGCCAACGTCATCTCGCGCATCGTCACCCAGCAGACCGATATCCTGGTCAACGCCACCCTTTCGTGGCCCGAGTTCCACCTCGTTGCAGCTTTCGTCAGCCTCACCGTCATCCTGGCCCTGGTTCCTGCCTTCATCGCGCTGTCACGACCCGTGGCTACAGATCTGCGCAGTTAGTTTATAACATTCAGCGCCGTAGAACGGCGCGACGAATCAAACTGGAGCACGATCATGATCAGAGCCGCCCTGCTTTCCCTCGCCCTCTTGGCCACGCCGGCCTTTGCCCAGGAAACTCACGACGAGCATGCCGAAGAGCATCACGAGGAACATGGCGATCACGCTCATGACGATCATGAGGAACACGGCCACGAAGAACACGACGATCATGTGGCCGAAGCCGACGGCATCCGCGCCGTTCACGCTTGGACCAACGCCACCGAAGGGTCCGCGGCTCTGGTTTATGTCGAGATCGAAAACACCTCCGACGCGGATGTAACCCTCACCGGCGGCGAAACCGAGCTTGCCCAGTCGGTGGAACTGGTCGGCCTGCAGAATTCGGGCGGCGAGCTCTCCTACGTGCCGATCCCCGAAATGCCGATCCCGGCCGGTTCGGAAATGCTCCTCTCGCCCAACGGCCTTGCCCTGCAGCTCAACGGCCTCACCGAGCCGCTGGTCGAAGGCGAACATTTCCACATCGATATCGAATTCGGCGACGTCCACCTCGACACCGCCGTCGAAATCGAATCCGCCACCGCCACCCAGCACAGCCACGCCGGCCATCAGCACTGAGGTGGAAGCGGGGCTCGTGCGAGAGCCCCGCTTCGCTTACCTGATGGTCAGTGCAGCAATCTTGTCCCCACGCAATTGGAAGCTGAATTGCAGATTGACCGGGCTTCCGGGAAAGTTCCCCGCCACCGGTCCTGCCAGAATCCAGCGTCCCGCCTGTTCGTGCGCCGAGGTTGGAGAAAAAATCGCCTTAACCGCGACTGTGTTGTTTTCAATCCAGGCTCTGATCTCTTCCTTGCCTTCTGGCTGATGTCCGTCACCGGAATCGTCCACTGTCGCATCATCGGCAAAGGGTGCTGCCATGGCGTCGGCATCGAGATTGGCTCCCGCCTCGATATAGGCGGCAATCGGTTTGGGCAGGTCGAAACTCATCTGGGTCTCCATGGTGGGAAATATTAATTGGCCATTGGATCGCTCAACGACAAGAGCATCATTCCTCCAACAGATCAGTCACTTCCCCGGCCTTCACTGCATCGCCCCAATCCACCGCGCCCTGCCGCCGCCACAGCACCTCTCCGGCGCCATCGACCACCACCGTGCTCGGATAGCCCAATATCGCGAAGACGCTCCCCACATTCCCCTCGACTTGCCGCCAGCTCGAAAGCCCCACGCCCAGATTGTCGAGAAACGCCGCCACGCGCCCGTACTCGGCCGTATCCACCGACACCAGCACCAGCCGCTCGCCCAGCCCCTCCGCCTCGGCAAAGGCTTGCAGCTCGGGCAGTTCCTCGCGGCACGGCGCGCACCATGTCGCCCAGAAGTGAAGGATCGTCGCCCCTTCGACAAGCTCACCCAGCAGCACCGTTTCCCCGGTGCCGTCTTCCAGCGTCACAGCGTCCAGATCGGCGCTCATCGGCCGCGCCAAGACACCGCTGCCCCACGCAAGTCCGGCCACAATCGCCAAGATCGATATCCTTATCATCGCTCGCACCCTATTGCCGCCCGATGACCGCCCGGTGACACACAGCCGCTTCCGGGCTAAGAGGAGCCAACCACCGAAGGCCCCGCCCATGCATGATATCATCCGCGCCATCCTCTCCTCCTCGGTTTACGACGCCGCCGTCGAAACCCCGCTGGAAAAGATGGGCCCGCTTTCCGACAAGCTCGGCCGCCCGGTGTTCTTAAAGCGCGAGGATCTGCAGCCGGTCTTTTCCTTCAAGCTGCGTGGCGCTTATAACAAGCTCGCCTCTCTCACCGAGGCCGAAAAGGCCAAGGGCGTCATCTGCGCCTCGGCTGGCAATCACGCCCAGGGGCTCGCCTATTCGGCCACCCGCATGGGCCTGCGCTCGGTCATCGTCATGCCCACAACCACCCCTTCGATCAAGGTCGAAGCCGTCAAGCGCCTGGGCGGCGAAGTGGTGATCCATGGCGATGCGTTCGATGACGCCCGCCTCCACGCGCTGGCGCTGTGCGAGGCGGAAAACCTCACCTTCGTCCATCCCTATGACGATCCGGATGTGATCGCCGGCCAGGGCACCATCGGCGTAGAGATTCTGCGCCAGCACGGCGGCCCGCTCTCCGCCCTCTATCTGCCCATCGGCGGCGGCGGTCTTGCCGCCGGCGTCGCGGCCTACGCGAAATTCCTGCGCCCGGAGATCAAGATCATCGGCGTCGAACCCGAAGACGCCGCCTCGATGAAAGCCGCGCTCGCTGCGGGCCGCCCCCTGCCGCTGAACGAGGTCGGCATCTTCGCTGACGGCGTCGCTGTCAAGCAGGCGGGCGAGCGGACGTTCGACATCCTCAAGGACACGCTGGACGATATCGTCACCGTCTCCACCGACGAGATCTGCGCCGCCATCAAGGACATCTTCGAGCACACCCGCGCCATAGCCGAACCAGCCGGCGCGGTCTCGCTCGCCGGCCTGCGCAAGCACGCGCCATCGCTTCAAACGCAAGGCGCCGCCGTCGCCATCTGCTCGGGCGCCAACATCAATTTCGATCGCCTGCGCCACGTCGCCGAACGGGCCGAATTGGGCGAGCGCGCCGAAGCGGTCCTCGCCGTCACCATCCCCGAAAAGCCGGGCGCCTACCGCGCCTTCATCCGCCTGCTGGGCGCCCGCGCGGTCACCGAGTTCAACTACCGCATCGCCCCCGGCAACAGCGCCCACATCTTCGTGGGCATCGGCCTCAAGCGCGGCGAGGCCGAGAAGGTCGAAATCATCGCCATGCTGCGCGAGCACGGCCACACCGTCCTCGATCTCTCCGACAACGAGGTCGCCAAGCTCCACATCCGCTACATGGTCGGCGGCCGCGTCGAGGGGCTGGAAAACGAACTGCTCTTCCGCTTCGAATTCCCCGAACGCCCCGGCGCGCTGCTCAAATTCCTAGAAGGCCTCGCGCCGGACTGGAACATCTCCCTGTTCCACTACCGCAACCACGGCTCCGACTATGGCCGCGTCCTTGTCGGTGTCCAGGTCCCGCCTACCGAACGCGACGCGTTCGAAGCCTATCTTGACACCCTGGGCTATCCCCACTGGGACGAAAGCGAAAACCCCGCCTACGCCATGTTCCTGGCGCCCGCCTGATCCGGCAGCCGCCAAGGCCCCTCAGGCAATGGCGAGGATTTCAAGCTCGTGCTCGCCGAGCGCCACCACGTCCCCCACGGCCTTGCCCATCAATGCCGCGGCGACCGGCGACACATAGGAAATCGAGCCCGTCGCCGGGTCGGCCTCGTCCTCTCCGACGATGCGGAAGCTCTGCCGCCGGCCGTCCTCGCGCTCATAGGTCACCCTATGCCCGAACGCCACCACATCATTGGTGTCGGGAGCCGGAACGAGCTGCGCCGTGCGCACGCGTTCGGCGAAATATCGGGCATCGCGCAACGGCACCGCGGCCTGCCGTCGCCGCTCGTTGATGTCGTCGAGCCCATTGGCCGCCTCCAGCGCCGCCTGGGCCTCGGCCAGTTCCTTGTTCAGCCGCGCCAGCCCCTCCTGGGTCACCAGGTTGGGATAGATGGAAATCGGACGGTCGGGCAGGACGGTTTCCGACGCCGCTTCCGCGCTTTCTTCCTTGACGAATGCCACGCTCATTTCAGTGCCATAATCCTTTTAGCTCGTCCCAAACGGCCCGAAACATCACCCATCGCCGATTTCCGGCCCTGCTCACAACCGGCCATATCCTCATGGGTTCCCTGCCGCACCGCGTATATGGGATTTCTTGATCGCAATGACGAGAGCCCTTTACGACTGCCTGCCCGGCGCGCCAAAGCCTCGCGGTCGCTGCGCTGCTCCCGACCGCCGCCTTTCATGAACTTTCAATGACATAACCCCCCCGCCCCTTGCCAGCGCCGACCCTTTTGACGCACACATCGCCTGCACAGGGGAGACGCCGATGACCGGGCACACCGACGATCCATCCAGACCAGCCGGCAACGCCGTCGAAGTTCTCCTTGCCTTCCTCAAGCTCGGGCTCACCGCCTTCGGCGGGCCCATTGCCCATCTTGGGTATTTTCGTGACGAGTTCGTCACTCGCCGCCGCTGGCTTACCGAGGCGGCCTATGCCGATCTCGTCGCGCTCTGTCAGTTCCTTCCCGGTCCCGCCTCCAGCCAGGTCGGCTTCGGCCTGGGGCTGATGCGCGCCGGTCCCTTGGGTGCTCTCGCCGCCTTCCTGGCCTTCACCTTGCCTTCGGCCCTCCTCATGGTCGCCTTCGCATTCGGCGCCGCCATGATCGATGGCCCGATCGGCTCGGGCATCCTCACCGGGCTCAAGATCGTCGCCGTCGCCATCGTCGCCCAGGCCGTTTGGGGCATGGCGAAATCGCTCACGCCCGACCGCCAGCGCGCCACCATCGCCGTCCTCGCCGTCCTTCTGGTGGTCGCGCTCGGCGGCTCTGCCGGCCAGATCGCCGCCATCGTCTTCGGCGCCGTCGCAGGTTACACGGTCTGCCGCGATCTCCCCTTGCCCGAAGCCGGCCCGGTCGCCTTTCCGGTCAGCCAGCTGGCCGGGTTCATAGCGCTCGCGCTGTTCTTCGTCCTCCTTTTCGCCCTCCCGCTCCTTTCGGCCACCAGCCAGCCCCTCGCCATGTTCGATGCCTTCTACCGCTCCGGCTCGCTGGTTTTTGGCGGCGGTCATGTGGTGCTGCCGCTGCTGCAAGCGGAAACCGTCGCGCCCGGCTGGGTCAGAGAGGATGCGTTCCTGGCCGGCTATGGCGCCGCCCAGGCCATGCCCGGCCCGCTCTTTACCTTCGCCGCCTATCTCGGCGCCGTCCTCGGCCCCGAACCGAACGGGGTTGCCGGCGCAGCCATCGCGCTCGCCGCCATCTTCCTTCCCGGCTTCCTGCTGCTGGTCGGCATCCTGCCGTTCTGGAACCAACTCAGCGCCCGCCCCTGGGCCCGCGCCGCCATGGCCGGCACCAATGCCGCCGTGGTCGGCATCCTGGGCGCCGCACTCTATGATCCGGTCTTTACCTCGGCCATCACCAGCCCCGGCGCTTTCGCGCTGGCGCTGGTGTGCTTTGCATTGCTGATGGTGTGGAAAGCCCCACCCTGGCTGGTCGTCATCGTCGCAGCCCTGGGCGGGATTTTGATCTAGCTCCCAATCAACCTGCGCAGCTTGCCCAACGCCGTCTCGGACCCTTCCTCATAGGCGATGGTGCCGAAGAAATCGCCGTTCTCGTCGAGCAGGAACACCGAGGCTGTGTGGTTGACGTTGTACCCGCCGCCCTCGAGCGGCTCGCGCTCGGCCATGACGCCCCAGGCATCAACCATCTTCTCGATGTCGGCCGGCTCACCCGTAAGACCCGTGATGCGGTCGGAAACCCAGCTCACATATTCGCCCAGCACCTCGGGGGTATCGCGTTCGGGATCGACGCTGACGAAATAGGCATCGACCTTGTCGGCATCCGCGCCCAGTTCGGCATACCAGTGCTGCATGTCGCCGAGCGTGGTCGGGCATACGTCAGGACAATGGGTGAAGCCGAAAAACACCATGGACGGTTTGCCCACGAACACGCTGTCGTCCACCGCCTCGCCCTCATGGGTCACGAGCTGGTAGTCGCCGGCTCCGTACCGCCCCTGGGCACCGGCCAGCGCCTGAGTCACCGAACCGCCCTGCTGCCCCGCACCACCGGGTCCCGATGGCGAGGTGTACCAGATCCAGCCCGCGCCCACCGCCGCTACGGCAACCAGCGTCCACAAAACAGTGCGTATCGTCTTGAGCATGGTCAGTGCCCCTCATGTCCGGAACTCATGCCCGAGGCGCCAAACGCCTGGACCGCAAGTTCGATTTCAACGTCTCCGGCCCGCTCGAAGCTCAGCGTCACCGGCACGGTTTCCCCTTCCACGAAGGGCTGCGAGATATCCATGAACATCAGATGCAGTCCGCCCGGCTCCAGCGTCACCGTCTCGCCCGCTGGGATTTCCAGCCCATCGGGCAGTTGCGACATCTGCATCACGTCGTTAACCACCGCCATTTCGTGAATCTGCACGTCCGGCGAGAACGAGGATTGCGCATCGAGCAGCCGGTCGGCCTCGTCGCCAGTGTTGGTGATGGTGACATAGCCGCCGCCGACCGGCGCGTTGGGCAGCGTCGCGCGGGTAAATGCCCCGGAGATCATGAGATCCCCCACGGTCACGCCGTCCTGCGCATGCGCATGAGCATCCGCCCCCCCTTCGCCCAGGCTCACCACCGGATCCCAGCCAAGGGCCACGTCGCCGCAATATTGCTCGACCGGGAAGACGATATCGGCGTCGGGCGCGTCCTCGGCGAAGGTGCCGGTAAAGGCGAAGGTCTCCACCGCGTCATCGGCAACCGAACCGCCCGACCATTCGATATGGCCTTCGCCCGCGTCCAGGGTCCAGCCCTCCTTGGCTTCGGCCTGCACATCGGCAAAGCCCTGGGGGATATTGACGCGCACCCTGTCGGTCGGCGCGCCGTCGCAGCCATGGGGCAGGATGAGCACGCCGCGGAAGCTTTCGCCCGGCGCCGAGGTGCCGTTCTGGAAGGTCATATGGGCGAAGGCCGGGGCCGCGAATACGGAAACGGTGGCTGCCGCCAGGGCAGCGCGGGAAAGAATGCTGATCATTTCGATCTCCAGCAAGAATGTGGTCTGAAAAGCTTTGGGATTCAGACCAGTGCCGGCGGCGCTCGCGGATTGGCCGAAGAATAGGCCTGCTGGAGAACGACGAGATCGTCGGAAAGCTCGAATCCCGCCTCCCCGAGCGCCACATAGGCAGGCTCGGCCACGCAGGGCGCCGGCGGCAGATCGGCGATGCCGGCGCGGCACGCATGACAGGGTGCATGTCCCGCATCCCCGTCATCGGGCCCCGACCCGCAGAAGGAAAGATCGGCCACCGCCCATTGCGGCCCGTCATCGACCTGGGCAACGGCAACCGGCTGATGCGCGAACGAGAGGAACACCAGCGCCAACACCGCCAGCGCCTTTACGATTTCCCCGCCGATGTCGCGCACAAGGCCCATGGCCCGGCATCCTTCGGTTTCTGCGTCGCGAGCCTTTTACACCATTCCGCCCCCAGGCCAATGCGTCATCTTGCTTGCGCGGCCGCAGCCCTGACGTCAGCGCCGTGCTCCCGGCTGTGCGGCACCCTGCCCTCGCAGCCATTCCAGGATCGCCCGGTTGGTTTCTTCCGGCCGTTCCTGCTGAATCCAGTGACCGCAATCGAAGCTGATGGCATCCACGTTGGGCACGAATTGCTGCAGGTTTCCAGATTTCGCGACCGTATCCCGGTCGCCATAGATCATCAGCGTGGGCTGCTGGATGACCGGATCGGCGTCCGCCAGCAGATGCCAGTTGCGGTCAAGGTTCCGATACCAGTTTATGCTGCCGGTAAATCCCGAGGCTTCAAAGGCGGAAACCAAGACAGCCAGTTCACCGTCGCTCATCACTGGCTCTCCCGAGGGTGTTTCGGCCTTGGCGAGGTTGATCATCGTCATTCCCGGTGCCGGCTCCGCAGGCGGCACGTTCTTGCGGTAGAGATTGCGTAGGAACCGGAACGCGTTCGCGTCCAGGATGGCGTCCGCCACACCGGGATATCGGTTGAAATGAACGAAGTAGAAATCGTCGCCAAGGACCCGTTCCATGCTCTCGATCCATGGAACTGCGCCGCGCTCCTGGTATGGCAGGCTCAAATTGATTACCCTGCTGACCCGCGCTGGATGAAGCAGGGTCAGACCCCAGACAACCATTGCGCCCCAATCGTGGCCGACAAAAATGGCATCGTCGTATCCATAGTGATCGAGGAGCGCGACAAGATCGCCCGACAAATGCTCGATGTCATAGTCCGTCACCTCGGTTGGACGGGACGATTTGCCATAACCGCGCTGGTTGGGGACGATGACGTGGTAGCCCGCCGAGGCAAGGGCGGGCACTTGGTAACGCCAGGAGAAGGCATGCTCGGGCCAACCATGGCAGAGCACGATGGGTTTTCCCCGGTTCTCCCGACCTGCCTCGAAGACTTCGAGGACCACCCCGTTGACCGGGACAAGGCTGGGTTTGGGAAAGTCGATCATATTGGGCATGGTTCGTTCTCCTTGCTGACAGGTGAGACCACTGCCTAGGGTCCAATGGTGACAAACTTTGACACCATTCCGTAGCAGCATTGCCCAATGACATCCCGCATTAGACAAGACGCCATCGTGCGCAGCCTGCGCCGTACGGGCACCGCGACAGTCGCTGACCTCGCCGAAGCGGTCGGCGCGTCGAGGCGCACCGTGTTGCGCGACATCGGTGCACTGCGCGATATGGGTTTTGTCATTCATTCCGAACCCGGGCGCGGCGGCGGGCTGCAACTCGATCCGCAATCGGTTCAGACCACGGCACGGCTCTCGGTCGCCGAGGTTTTCGCGCTCCTCATCAGCGTTGCATCCATGCGCGCTGCCGGAATCCTGCCCTTCTCGAGCCTAGCCGATGCCGGACTGTCCAAGATCGAGCAGGCCCTGCCCCCGGACAAGCTGCGCGACCTGCGCCGGTTTCTCGATTGCCTCTATGTCGGGCAACTTTCGCCGCTGGTCGACATCTCGGATTTGGGCCCGATCGACCCGGCGCTGCTCCCGGCTTTCGAGACCGCCTTCCTTCAGCGGCGGCAATTGCGATTGCGGTATCGCGATGCAAAAGGGGCGGTGACCAACAGGATTGTCGAACCGCAAGCCATGCTGATCCTGCCGCCGCTTTGGTATCTTGTGGCCTGGGATCCGGCGCGCCAGGCTTTCCGACATTTTCGGATGGACCGGATCAGCAAGCCGGCAATAGACGAGGGTGCCACATTCCGGCGCCGCCACGTGCCGTTCGAAGATCACGTCCGCCCGGTTCGCGACCTGTCCCGCTGACCTTCCGGCCAGAGTGATCGAGCCCGCACGGCAAAATCGCGAGCTGCGGGGTCCGATAAACCCGTAACCGTTTAGTCATACTTATGTGCACGCGGGAAGCCTCCGAGCCCTGCGGCCTGCGGTTTCCACATGCCGTGCCGAGCCCTTGGCAACAATCCCATATGGCACGGCGTTGAGTTGCCCCAACCACACCACAACCTCAGCCTGCCATCATCCCGAGAGGCTTGCCCCCAACCGCCCCCAATTCCCCCGCCAGTCATTCCGGGACTTGCTCCCGGACTCCAGCAACAGCGCCAGCCAAACCGCACCACCCTCCACGCTTGGCCCCCAACACTCCCCCCCTCCATCCCTTTCCACACCCTCCTCACACCAACTTTCCGCCTTTACATATAGTAATACTATATGCAATTGTTCCCTCCGCGAGCCGGAACGGAGGGAGGCTTCGGGACCGGCGCCAAAGGAGGAAAATCAATGAAATTCTTAAAGCAGCTCGCGCTGGGCGTGAGCACTGTCGCCATGATGGGCTCGGCGGCGATCGCCCAGGACGGCCTTTCCGGCATGACCATCGGCTTTTCGCAGATCGGCTCGGAATCGGGCTGGCGCGCCGCCGAAACCTCGGTCACACGTGCCGAAGCCGAGGAACGCGGTATCAATCTGCAGTTCTCCGATGCCCAGCAGCGCCAGGAAAACCAGATCCGCGCCATCCGCTCCTTCATCGCCCAGGGCGTCGATGCCATCCTGCTCGCACCGGTCGTCGCCACTGGCTGGGAAGAGGTTCTGACCGAGGCGCGCGATGCCGAAATCCCCGTCGTCCTCATGGACCGTGGCATCGACGCGCCCGATGACCTCTACCTCACCGCAGTCATGTCCGATCAGGTCCTCGAAGGCCGCGTGGCCGGCGAGTGGCTGGTCGAAACCGTGGGCGAGGAGGAATGCCGCGTCGTCGAACTCCAGGGCACCGTCGGCTCCTCCCCGGCCATCAACCGCAAGCAGGGTTTTGAGGAAGCCATCGCCAACTCCCCCAATATCGAGATCGTCCGCTCCCAAACCGGCGACTTCACCCGCGCGCTCGGCAAGCAGGTGATGGAAGGGTTCCTGCGCGCCGAAGGCGGCGGCCAGGACATCTGCGCCCTTTACGCGCACAATGACGATATGGCCGTGGGCGCCATCCAGGCCATCAAGGAAGCCGGCCTCCAGCCGGGCGAGGATATCCTGGTGGTCTCCATCGACGCCGTGCCCGACATCTTCACCGCCATGGCCGCCGGCGAAGCCAACGCCACAGTGGAGCTGACCCCCAACATGGCCGGCCCGAGCTTCGATGCGCTGGAAGCCTATCTCGTCGACGGCGTCGAGCCCGAAAAGCTCATCATCACCGAATCCACCCTCTACACCCAGGAGGACGATCCCGAAGGCGAAGCCGAACGCCGCCGCGATCTGGGGTATTGATCAAAGGATAGCAACGCCTGCCCAAGGCCCCTCTCCGCTCAAGGGAGAGGGGTCGGGGCTTCTCCGACTCTTGCGGCCCAAGGCTCTTGCCGAAACGCTGCCACAGACTACCCTTCTCCCCCGGTGGGAGAAGGTGGCCGCGAAGCGGTCGGATGAGGGGGCGCTGAGATTGCGCCGAGCGCCTCACCCGCCGCAAATCGCCAATTGCTCGAACCGCGACGAAGATTGAAACAATGCCCGAACCCAGCCCCCTCCTCGCCGCCGCGCAAATCGACAAGTCCTTCCTCTCCCATAAGGTTCTCGACAATGTCGGCATCGAGCTCTATCCCGGCGAGGTCCACGCGCTGCTGGGCGAAAACGGCGCCGGCAAATCAACCCTCATCAAGATTCTCACCGGCGCCTACACCCACGATGCCGGCACCATCACGCTCGAGGGCAGGCCCATCCATCCACGCGACACCCGCCACGCGCAGGAGCTGGGCATCGGCACGGTCTATCAGGAGGTCAACCTCCTCCCCAACATGACCGTCGCCGAAAACCTCTATATCGGTCGCCAGCCCATGCGGATGGGCTTCGTCGACACCCGCAGGATGGAGCGCGACGCCCGCGACCTCCTTTCCCGCTACGATCTCGATATCGATGTTGGCGCCCAGCTTGACACCTATTCGGTCGCCATCCAGCAGATCGTCGCCATCGCTCGCGCCGTCGACATTTCCGGCAAGGTGCTGATCCTGGACGAACCCACCGCGAGCCTCGACAGCCACGAGGTGGAAATCCTCTTTTCCATCATCCGCCAGCTCAAAACGCGCGGGCTGGCGGTCGTCTTCATCACCCACTTCCTCGATCAGGTCTATGAGATCTCCGACCGCGTCACCGTGCTTCGCAACGGCCGCCGCGTCGGCTCGCGCCCCATCGCCGGGCTCTCGCGCATGGATCTAGTCACCATGATGCTGGGCGAAGCGCTCGAGCACGAGGACGCCATGCGCATCGGCGCCACCCGCCAGCCCGGCGAGCTATACGCCGCGTTTCGCAATTATTCCCTCGCCGGCAAGGCCGCGCCTTTCGATCTCGACCTTCACAAGGGCGAAATCGTCGGTGTTGCCGGTCTCCTGGGTTCCGGCCGCACCGAAATGGCCCGGCTGCTGTTCGGCATCGACAAACCCGATACGGGCGAATTGACCGTCGCGGGCAAGCCCGCCCGCCTCAACGAGCCGCGCGACGCCATCGCGCTCGATTTCGCCTTCGCCCCGGAAGACCGCAAGCTCGACGGCATTGTGGGCGATCTCTCGGTGCGCGAGAACATCATGTTGGCGCTGCAGGCCCATCGCGGCTGGATGCGCCCCATGTCGGGCGCCGAGCAGGCCGAACTCGCCGACCGCTTCATCAAGGCCCTCGATATCCGCTGCACCGGCCCGGAACAGCCGGTCAAATTCCTCTCGGGCGGCAACCAGCAGAAGGTCGTCCTCGCCCGCTGGTTGGCCACCAATCCCAAGCTGCTGATCCTGGATGAACCCACGCGCGGCATCGATGTGGGCGCCCATGCCGAGATCATCCGCATGATCAACCGCCTGTGCGACGAGGGCATGAGCCTGTTCGTCATCTCGTCCGAGCTTGAAGAGATCACCGCCTATTCCTCCCGCGTCCTCGTCCTGCGCGACCGCGCCATCGCAGGCGAGTTGACGGGCGAAGCCATCAACACCACCGCCATCATGGAAATGATCGCCAGCGAGCCGGAGGCCGCCCAATGACTCGCTCGCTCATCAAGCCGCAATTCATCGCCCTCGCCGCGATCCTGCTGATCAACTGGGTTCTCTTTCCCGGCTTTTTCAATCTCTTCATCCGCGACGGCCGCATCTACGGCTCGCTGATCGACGTCCTCAATCGCGGCGCCCCGGTCGCCATCCTCGCCATCGGCATGACGGCGGTGATCGCCACGCGCGGCGTCGATCTGTCCGTGGGCGCGGTGATGGCCATTTCCGGCGCCGTCGCCGCCACCATGGTCCAGGGCGATGGCAACGCGCTGATCCTGGTGATCCTCGCCGCGCTCGGAGTGGGCCTTCTCTGCGGGCTGTGGAACGGCGTCCTCGTCTCGGTCCTCGATCTGCAACCGATCATCGCCACTCTGATCCTCATGGTTGCCGGGCGCGGCATCGCGCAAACCATCACCGAGGGCTTCATCGTCACCTTCAACGATCCGGGCCTGATCTTTTTGGGCTCGGGCTCCATCCTGGGCCTACCCACTCCCATCATCATCATGGTCGTGCTCGCCGCCGTCACCACCGCCGTGATGCGCATGACCGCGCTGGGCCTGTTCATCGAATCGGTGGGCATCAACCGCTCGGCCTCCTCCTATGCCGGCCTGCGTGCCCGCTCACTGCTCGTCGGCGTCTATGCCTTCGCCGGCTTTTGCGCCGCCATTTCCGGTATCATCGCCGCTGCCGACATCCGTGGCGCCGATGCCAACAATGTGGGCCTCTGGCTCGAGCTCGACGCCATCCTCGCCGTGGTGATCGGAGGCACATCGCTCATGGGCGGGCGGTTCTCGATTCCCATGTCGGTCATCGGCGCGCTCATCATCCAGGCCATGAACACCGGCATCCTGGTTTCCGGCTTCCCGCCAGAATTCAATCTGCTGGTCAAGGCGGCGCTGATCATCGTCATCCTTATCGTCCAGTCGCCTCTCGCCAGCCGCATCTGGCATTTCGCCACCCGCTCCCGCGCCCCGCGCCCTGCGGCCAAGCCTTCGGAGGCCAGCCCAAGATGAATCCGCGCTACTGGCCGCTCGTCGCCACCATCACCATCTTCGTCCTCGCCTATGGGCTGGCGGTGATGCAGTTCCCGGCCCTGTTCTCCACCCGCGTCCTGGGCAACCTTCTGACCGACAACGCCTTCCTCGGCGTCGCGGCGGTCGGCATGACCTTCGTGATCCTTTCGGGCGGCATCGACCTTTCGGTGGGCTCGGTCATCGCCTTTTCCTCGGTGCTGATCGCCGTGCTGGTGACGCAAGCCGGCATCCATCCGCTGCCCGCCTTTGCGCTAACGCTGCTGGTCACCACCGCCTTCGGCGCCACCATGGGCGCCATGATCCACTACCTCGAAGTGCCGCCCTTCATCGTCACCCTCGCAGGCATGTTCCTGGCGCGCGGCGCGACATTCCTGCTCACCCAGGATTCCATCTCGGTCGATCACGAATTCTACGATTGGATCCGCCAGCTCTATTACGTCATGCCCGGCGGCGGACGCCTCACCTTCAACGGCGTTCTGATGCTGGTCGTGTTCCTGGTCGGCACCATCGTCTGCCACCGCACCCGCTTCGGGTCCTATGTCTATGCGCTTGGCGGCAATCCGCAGTCCGCCGCCCTGCTCGGGGTCCCCGTCGCCCGCACCACCATCGGCATATACGCTGTTTCGAGCTTCCTCGCCGGCGTTTCGGGGATCGTCTATTCCCTCTACACCTCCTCGGGCTACCCTCTGGCCGCCGTCGGGGTCGAGCTCGACACCATCGCCGCCGTGGTCATCGGCGGAACGCTGCTTTCGGGCGGTTTTGGCTTCATGCTCGGTTCGCTGGTCGGAGTGTTCATCCAGGGGATGATCCAGACCTATATCGTCTTCGACGGAACGCTCTCGAGCTGGTGGACCAAGATCGTCATCGGCGGCCTGCTGTTCGGCTTCATCGTCATGCAGCGCGTCATCGTCGCCGCATCCAAGCGCCGCTGGCGGCGGGGAAGCCCCGCCGCCGCCTGAGCCGCCCTCAGGCGCTGTTCAAATGCAGGATGTTGCCGTCCGGGTCCTTGAACCAGGCCATGCGGAAATTGTCGGCCTTGTGGATGCCATCGGCATAGTCGGCGCCCATCTCCGGGTAGTGCTCGAAGCGCACGCCCTTGCCGCGCAGATCGGCAACGATCGCTTCGATATCCTCGCCGCAATCCCACACCACCGCATTGGCCTTGTTGGTCCCCGCGAAGTCGGACGGATAGACCAGCAGATAGGTCGAGCCGGTCCTGTAGACCAGCACGCCGCCCATACCGTCCTCTTCGAGTTCGAGTCCCAGCGTGTCGCTGTAGAACGCCCTGGCCCGGTCGATATCGCTGACGGCGACCATGGCGGAGGAGGCCTTGTCCTTGAGTGTACTCATGATGGTTCTCCTTGTGCTTGACCCCACAAGGACGCACCCGCACCCCCAGTTCCGACACCGCACCAAAAAAAGAGGCCGGATACGCTCCCGCCTCTTTCAGAACTCGCAACTATTTCCCAGCGATCAGCGCGCGGCAGCAACCTGTTCGGTGGTCAGAACACCGAAATCATTGCCCCAATTGTTGCGGATGAAGGTGCCGATCTGGGCGATGTCGTCGTCGCTGAGCTGATTGCCGAAGGCCGGCATGTAGCCAAAGCCGTGGACGATCGTGTTGGCGACGAATTCGGCATCGGCCAGTTCGCCATTGCCGGCGAGCACCGCGCCCGCGCCGCCCTGGCCGGCAGGGCCGTGGCACATGGCGCAGTTGGCGGCATATTTCGGGGCACCGAGATTGGCCACTTCGGTCACGTCGGACTCTTCGGTCACGCCAGCAGCGGCGGCTTCGTCACCAGCGGCCTCTTCGCCTTCGGCGGGAGCCTCGTTGCCGGTGTTGGGGTCTTCCCATTCCTGCACGTTCTCGCCACCGCCGGTCGCCGTGGCGCCCGCATAGTTGCCCGTGGTCACGCCCAGCGAACCGCCCTCTTCACCATAGGTGAACATCAGGATCGAGCCGGGGTTGTGCAGCACCGAAGTGTTGAGCCCTTCGCCGAACTTCTGGGCCGCCGAACCGAAGGCGTCGGTCGCGATGAACACCGTGCGCCCGTCGGGCGAAACGATGACGTCACGATAACGGTTCTGGGTCGAAAGCCAGGCTTCGGGCAGCCCATCGGCTTCCTGGCCGTCTTCGGTCAGGTGCTGCACATAGAGCGTGCCGTGCTTCAAAGTCGGGATCAGGATCGAATTGTCCCATTCGGCAATGCCGTCTTCCCCGGCCTCGTAATAGAGCACCGAGGAGGGCGCGACGGTGGGATCGCAGATATAGCCGCAGATCTGGCCGAACTCATACCCATCCTCGACTGTGAAATAGGTCGCGATCGGATCGACCATCTCGCCCTCGAAATCGCTTTCGGCGAATTGCGGCACATCGTCGGGCAGCGGATCGGTGTTGGTGTCCACGCCTTCGGGCGCCTCGCTCCAGTTGATATAGGTGTAGGCCTGGTCGTCGATGAACCCGGCGACATTGGGCCAGCCATAATTGCCGCCCGGCTGGATGATGTTGAACTCGTCGTCCGAGGCCGGACCGTGTTCGACTTCATAGAGCGTGCCGTCCGGCCCGAAGTTGATGCCCTGCGGGTTGCGGTGACCATAGCTATAGACATGGCTCTGGACGCCCTCGATCTCGGGATTGTCCTCGGGGATCGAACCGTCGAGTTCCATGCGCAGGATCTTGCCCGAATAGGTGTGCCAATCCTGGGCTTCGACCTCTTCGGCGGTCGGCAGAACCTGAGCCATGTTCGGACGGCGCAGATTGCGGCCGAAATTGGCGCCCTGCTCACCGATCGAATAATAGAGCTTCATGTCAGGCCCGATCACGACGCGCCCGGCATTGTGGTCGTTCCAGGCCGGCAGGCCCTCGATCACGATCTGCGGGTCGACGAGCTGCTGGAGAGTGTTATCCCAGGTATAGCGCACGATCTGCGCGGAAGGATCGGGTTCCTCGGCGGTGCCGTTGTTCACCGTATAGGACAGGTAGATATAATCGTTGCCGGTGTCCTGGAGCAGTTCGGGGTGCAGCGCCAGGCCGAGCAGGCCCTCGTGCTGGGGACCGGTATAGACGTCCTCGATGGTGAGAAGAAGCTGCTGTGCGCCGGTCGTCGGATCGATCCGCGTCACTTCCCCGCTGGTGCGCTCGGTCACCCAGACCTGGTTATCGGGCCCCCAGCGCATTGCCCAGGGGTTGGACAAGGCAGTGGTCAAAACGCGAGAGGAGAAGAGGTCGTTCTGCCCCTGGGGAACCTCGACCGGGGTCACCTGCGCCGTTGCGAGACTCGTTGAGAGCATGAGAGCGGCCGCGACGGCGCCCCCGGCAATGATCCGTGCAATCGAAGCCCGGCCCGCGTCTGATTTGTACCGCGTCGCCATGAGCAATCTCCTATCGAAAATGGATTTAGTCTGTGAGGAATCGCCGTCGCGGAGGCAACGGCGATCGCTTTGTAACGCCGCTGAACCGTTCGGTGTTCCTCAATCTTATAGACCCACTGTCAAACTAATGTGAAGCAATCTTATACCCCGCAGGCGTCCCGCACCGGCTCGATCGCCGCCTCGATTCCTTCCATCAGAAAGCTGATGGTCACCGACCGCTGGGCCTGGGGCGTGGCGCGCACATAGAGCCTTTCGGTCTGCAGCAATTGGTCGATCACCGCCCGCGCCGCGTCGGGCTCGTAGAACCCGATCGCCATGCGGTCGGGGCTCAATTGAAGTGATTGGCTGCGCGGCGGCTGGCGGTCGTATTGCAGCGTGATCGTCCCGCTCTGGGAGGTGGGTGTGCCCATGAACTGGCCGGCAAAGGCGAACTGAACCACCGGCGCATCGTCCTGGCAAAGGATCGTCAGCCGCGCCGGCGCCCGCCCGCGCGGCATGGCCGGGATAAGCTGTTCCGATTGCAGTGTGGCAAAGGGCAGCTCCGTCCCCTCGATCTGGGACACTTCCACACCGCTCGCCCACATGCCCTGGGCGGGCGTATCCTCGGTCTCGTCCCCTCCCGTGAACTGATCGGACCGGAACAGGGAATCATAGCATGCCAGCCGTTCGGTGGCCGGCCCGATGGCCGCGCAGCGCTCGGGCGAAGGCTGGGCAATTGCCGCCATGGGCGCCACTGCTCCCGTCAGCGCCATCAGGGTTGCGACCAGCCGTCGTCCCGCCATACTCTCACGCTCCCACTTTTTGCATTGCCCACAATGTGATGGCCGGGGCGGCCCAAGTCCATACAGTTTCACGATGTTGTTTGCGTTCACCGTGGCAGCCGGCGTGCATTCCTCTGCCCCCGTTTCACACTTAGATAAAAGCTTACGCTTGCGGTTAGGGTTCTGCTCGCCAGATCGGTTGTACTCCAATCAGGCGATCGCTCCGCGCCCCTCGGTTATCGGACCGGGACAAGGAATTGGATTCCGGCACAGCATGCAACTCGACTTCGTTACCCTGTACGTCATCATCCTGCTCAACTCGGCAAGCTTTGCCGTCGTTTGGCTGCTCTTCGCTTACAAACATCCCTCCATAAAGGCCGCCCGCTATTGGCTCGCCGGATTGCTGATGAGTTGCTGCAGCGGGCCATTGCTCTTTCTGGGAGGTGCGGGCGGCCTGGCCAACATGGGCTTGGCCCTCGTCGCCGGCAGCTTTGCCATCATGTGGCAGGGACTCGAGGTTTTTTACGGCCGGCGCTTCAGCGCCGCCGTGGTCGGCGCAGTTCTTGCAACCACATGGGCCGCCTTGGCCGCATTCGGATACAGCCAGATCACGATCAACATCATCGCCGCGATCAGCCAAATCGTCCCGCTGGCGATGGCGGTCGCCACCCTCTGGCGTCATGGCAGGGGTTCGGCGGGAGCAAGCGTGGCTATCGCAGCCCCGGCGATCGCCATCCTCGGGCAAAGTGGGGAAGCGGTTTCCAATACGTTGCGCCTTTTCGGCCTGCTTTCGACGGACTCCTATTATGATTTCGCCGCATGGTTTCTGGTTTGCGCCATCATCGGCGGCAGCATCTGGCATCTGGGCTTCCTTCTCATGGTGGTCGATCAGATGAGATCGAACCTCATCAAGCTCGCCACCAGCGACGATCTGACCGGCCTGCCCAACCGGCGCGGCCTGCGCGAAAAAATGTTGATCTGCGAGAAATCGGCGCGGCACACGAACACCGGCGCAGTGCTGATGATGATCGACCTGGACAAGTTCAAGTCGATCAACGACCGGTACGGCCATGCAGCAGGCGACGCCGCCCTGATCCATATCGCCAATCTCACCCGCGACCTTTTGCGCGCCGATGACATCCTTGCCAGGCTGGGAGGCGACGAGTTTTGCGCCCTGCTTCCCGATATCGACCGCAGCGAGGCGGTACGGATCGCCCAACGGTTCACAGACACCCTTGCCGATACGCCTCTCAAGTGGAAAGGTCGGGACGTACCGGTATCGGCGAGCGTGGGCATCACCGAATGGCGCCCCGGTGGCCGGTTGAGCTTGCCGGAGAGTCTCGAGCGGGCCGATGAGCGCATGTTCGGCATCAAGCGCAGCAATCATGCCGCGCTGGCGCTGAGCGCCTAGAAGCGAGGACTTGTCGCGTGTCCGAACCGCAGAACCGTGCCCATTCCCGGCCAAGCCGAGGACATGCTTTTTGCTGGACACGTTTTAGCTGCGCCTTCAGCACCATTGTGCCGGTTGCCTTGTCTTTAATTTAACGAAGTTGCTCCACGTTGCGCCGCGGGGGAGGCTCGCGGGGTTCGGCGGGCCAGCTTCGGTCGACATCGTCGTCCGAGGCCATCGGTCGAACTCCAATCTTCGTTCGGAGCCATACGGCTCATTTATAGAGTTTGACTATGCTCAAGATCGTCACCGGCAGCATCGGCCGCCGCATGTCGTTTTTGCTCGTAATGTTTGTCGTCGGCCTCGTCGCACTTGCGAGCTTCCAGCTTTCCAGCACCCACCGCAATCTGATCGAGCTTAAAAAGCAGGAGATCCAGAGCGTCGTCCAGGCGAGCGTTTCCATGCTCGATAGCTTCAACGCCCGTGTCCAATCCGGCGAATTGACGCTTGAGGAGGCCCAGACGCAGGCCAAGGCCGCTCTGACCGCGATCAACTATTCGGGCGACGACTACGTCTTCGCCGTGACCCACGACTACATCATGGTGGTCAACCAGAACCCCGACGTCGTGGACACCAACATGCGCGACCGCACCGATTCCAACGGCAAGCGGTTCATCGAGGAATATACCGACGGCGCCCGTCTCAACGGCTCGATCTTCACGACCTTCGGTTTCTCCGGCAACGGCGAGATCGGTGAAGTGGACAAGCTCACCTATGTGCAGAATTACGCGCCCTGGGAATGGGCCATCGGCACCGGCGTCCTCCAGACCGACATCGACGCGATCTACACCAACAACGTGATCACGAGCGGCGGCATCGCCATTGCGATCATCGCCTTCCTCTCGGTTGCCGGCTGGCTACTCTCGCGCAGCCTCACAAAGCCCATCAACGCGCTCAACGCCCAGATGGTCCAGATCGCCGACAACCAGTTCGACGTGGAAGTGACCGGCACCGGTCGTGCCGACGAACTGGGCACCATGGCCCGTGCCGTCGAGGTGTTCCGCGAGAACGGCAAGAAAGTCGCCGAGATGACCGAGGCCGAAGCCGCCCGCATCTTCGCCGACCAGAAGGCCCGCACCGAAATGATGGCCGAGCTGCAGCAGGCTTTCGGCGATGTTGTCGATGCCGCCATCGCCGGCGATTTCTCCAAGCGCGTTCCGGCCAAGTTCCCCGATGCCGAGCTCAACGCGCTCGCCGGCTCGGTCAACACCCTGGTCGAGACCGTCGATGAGGGCCTTGACGAAACCAGCCAGGTTCTGGGCGCCCTCGCCAATACCGACCTCACCCGCCGCATGGAAGGGAACTATCAGGGCGCCTTCTCCAAGCTCAAATCCGACATCAACTCGGTGGCCGACAAGCTCGGCGAGATCGTCGGCCAGCTCCGCGAGACCTCCAACGCCCTGAAACTGGCGACCAGCGAGATCCTCTCGGGCGCCAACGACCTCTCCGAGCGCACCATCAAGCAAGCGGCGACCATCGAGGAAACCTCGGCCGCCATGGAGCAGCTCGCCACCACCGTGGTCGACAACGCCAAGAAGGCCGGCAATGCCAGCGAGAAGGCCAACGCCGTCTCCCGCGCCGCCGAGGAAGGCGGTCAGGTGATGACCGACGCCAACCACGCCATGGAGCGCATCACCACCTCTTCGGCCAAGATCTCCAACATCATCGGCATGATCGACGACATCGCCTTCCAGACCAACCTCCTGGCCCTCAACGCTTCGGTCGAAGCGGCACGCGCCGGTGAGGCGGGCAAGGGCTTTGCCGTGGTGGCCGTGGAAGTGCGGCGCCTCGCCCAGTCCTCGGCGGAAGCCTCCAGCGAGGTCAAGGCGCTGATCGACCAGAGCGCCATGGAGGTCAATGCCGGCACCAAGCTCGTGGCCGAAGCTGCCGGTAAGCTCTCGACCATGCTCGAAGCTATCCGCGCCACCAACACGCTGATGGACGGCATCGCCCGCGACAGCCAGGAACAGGCCGCCGCCATCGAGCAGGTCAATGTCGCGGTCCGGCAGATGGACGAGATGACCCAGCACAACGCAGCCCTGGTCGAAGAGATCAACGCCTCGATCGAGCAGACCGAACGCCAGGCGGTCGAACTCGACCGTGTGGTCGATGTCTTCACGCTCACCGAAACCCGCCGCCAGGCCGAGCCCGAACCGGCTCCGGCCGCCGGCGCCAAGAGCCTGCAGCAGAACGTGCGCACCGCCGCCAAGACCTACCTCAGTCACGGCAACGCGGCCGTCAAGGACGACGACTGGTCCGAGTTCTGATCCAACCTTTAAAGGGCGCCCACCAGGCGCCCTTTTTCAATGGGCGGGCACCGACACGCAGACCAGCTCGGTATCGGCCTCCACCGCCACCTCCCCCGGCGTATCCGCCGGCACGTGAAGCACCTCCCCCGCCCCGGCCGTGAACGTTTCCCCGCCCGAGTGGAGGGTGAGCGCGCCGCTCATCACCACCCATATTTCAGCGTAGGGGACGGGCAGATCGGCGGTTTCGTCCTTGCCGAGCCTTGCAAAATACGCGCTGAGGTCACCGCCGTCCTCCTCGGCGACCGCTTGGGCAATGGCAATGGCCTTGCCTGGAAACGACTGCCAATCAAGGCGATCGGCGGTGAATTTGCGCAGTTTGGACATCATTGCTCTCCCCGAGGGTCTTCGATCCAGTAGCGCGGTCCCGAGCCGCCCTGGAATGCGGCATCGTCGGGATTGAGCACCTTGCACGATTTGAGCGACAGGCAGCCGCAGCCGATGCAGGTGGAAAGCCCCTCCTTGAGGCGCTTGAGCTGGGCGATCTGCGCATCGATCCGGCACGTCCAGGGCTCGGACAGCCGCGACCAGTCGCGGCCGGTGGGAACGTGATCTGTCGGCAGCTTGTCGAGTTCGGCCTTTATCTCGTCGAGCGTCATGCCGAGCTTTTGCGCGAAGACAATGAAGGCCAGCCGCCGCAGGGTATGGCGCGGAAAGCGGCGGTTGCCGCTCCCGATGCGTTCGGCGGCGATCAGCCCGCGTTCCTCATAATAGCGCAGCGCCGAGGCCGCGACGCCGGAGCGCCGCGAAACTTGGGTGATGGTGAGAACGTCTTCGGGCATGCTCCCCTCTCCTTCAACCAGCCGGCGCGTTGTCGAGCCGTACGTTTCGCAGCCCTCCCAACGTTACGGCGATAAAGCCGAGATAGAGAACTATGGCATAGAGATAGACCGTATAGGTGGCGTCGGTGAAGGCATGCCGCGCTGCTTTGAGCAACGCCCGTCCCTCGGCGCCGGGCAGGGTTTGGGCCAGCGCCACGGCCCGACCCACGCTTTCGATTGCTTCCCGTGCGTCCGGCCCGACCGTCAGCGACGCCTGATAGACGATCACCGCCAGGCTCCCGCCCACCGCCAACCCCAGCGCATTGCCGAGGCTGCCCGCCACCTCCTGCGCGCCGCTCGCCGCACCCGTGCGATTAACGGGAGCGCTGGCGATGATGATTCCGGCGCTGAGCGCAAAGATCGGACCGCCGCCCACCGAGGTTATCGATTCCCCCAGCACCAGAACCACGCTCGCCACCTCGCGCGGCAGCGACATACCGACCAGAACGATGATGGCGCCGGCAAGAGCGAGCACCGCCCCGCCGGCAATGGCGGTCGCCGGCCGCATCCAGTCGAGCAGGCGCGGCGCCAGAACTGTCGACGCGACCTGCAGCGCTGCCGGAATGGTCAGCAGCACTCCCGCCTCCAGCGGAGAAAAGCCCAGCACCGATTGCAGGTATTGCGCGAACTGCATGTAGCAGGCGCCCAGCGCCATCAGGAACAGCAGCAGCATCGTCAGCGCCGCCGCAAAGCCCGGATTGGCGAAAAGGCGCATGTCGAACATGGGTTCGGAAAGCTTCAGTTGCCGCCGCACGAATACCGCGCCGATCAACACCGCGGTCGCGATCATCAGCGCGTAGGACCAGGCAAAACCCGCCGCCGCCATTTCCTGCAATCCATAAACCAGAAGCGCGATGGCCGCGAGCGAGAGGCCTACACTCAAGAGATCTATGGGTCCGCCTTTGCCCGTTCCGATCGCGGGCAGAAGCGGCATCGCCGCCAGGACAAGGATGCTTACCGGCACGTTGGCCAGGAAGATGGCGCCCCAGGAGAAATGTTCGAGCAACACTCCGCCAATGGGCGGCCCGAATGCGGCGCCTCCCGAAAACGCGGCCATGAACACCGCCACTGCCGTCGCGAGCTGCCGGTCGGTTGGGAAAGCATGGCGCAACAGCACCATGGTTGCCGGCGCAACGGTGACCGCGGCGATCCCGATCAGCCCGCGCGCCAGGATCAGGGTCTCTGCGTTGGGCGAAAACGCCGCCAGCAGCGAAAAACTGCCATAGGCGATCATGCCGATTGCCAAAAGCCGGCGCGGCCCGATCCGATCCGCCAGCGTGCCCGCCGTAAGGACGAGCGAGGCACTCAAGAGGTCGCCGATATGGAGCGTCCAGAGTTGCTGTGTCGCCGTGGGCGCCAGATCGGCGGCAATCGATGGCAGCGCAAGAAACAGCACCGACATGTCGATGGCGACCATGAAAATCGGCACGGTGAGGACAGCCAGCGCGAGCCAGGCACGCGCATCCGGTCCCTGCTGGGTGAGGGTTTCATTTGGTTCTGTAACGGACATAAGGCGCTCCGGTTTTTACCAAGGAGCAGCCTTATAAAAGTTCAAGTCCACTTGAGATCAAGCGGTTTCCAATCGCAGCACTACGCCGCCTCGGTATGGGCGCCGTCCCCGGCCTCAGCCTGCCGCAACGGCTTGAGGGCCGCCGCCCATTTATGAAGCTCCTCGAGCATGCCTGCGGCCCCTTCCTCCATCGGCTGGTTGGGACGGAACACCCCGTCCTCCCCGATGAACTCGGCAAAGTTCGGAATCGGCACCATCTGCGCCAGGGCGTGCACGTTGACGTTGCCCAGAAGCTGGCGCAGTGCCTGGGCCGACCGCAAGCCGGCCGAGATCCCGCCATAGCTCACGATCCCGGCCGGCTTGCGCCCCCATTCGGCCAGCAGCACCTGGATGGCGTTCACAAGGCTGGCGGGCGGGAAAAAATTATACTCAGGTGTGACGAAGACGAACGCATCGGCCTGCGAAACAATCGTGCTCCAGCGTTTGGTATGCTCATGCTGGTACTGCCCGAAAAACGGTATTGCCGCTTCGTCCAGCAGCGGCAGCCCGACCTCCGCCAGATCGACGAGTTCGACGTCGAATTGTTCCCGTTCCGAAGCGAACGCTTCCACCCAGCGCGCGATTGTCGGGCCGACGCGTCCGGGCCGCGTGCTGCCGATGATGATCTTGAGATTGACGGTCATTTGGTCCTTTCCGGCGCGAGCGAACACACCCGCGCAAACAGGCACGTTTTCATCTTTGCTCTCGCCATGAGTGCTTGTATCGGTTGGCAACTGTGGTATCGATTGGATACCACACCCTAGGTACAGCATGTAATCGCCGACGCAAGACGGCACTTTTTCGATACCGAGGTATCCTTGGCGAAACCGATCCATCTCGACGGAGCACATCCCGACTGCCGCGCGGCACGGGACCTGCTCATCATCATTGGCAGCAAATGGGCCGTCCTGGTTGTGTCCATGCTGGCGATCCGCCCCATGCGCTTTTCCGAACTCAAGCGCGAGATCGGCGACATCACCCAGAAATCGCTCACCGCCGTACTGCGGGAGCTGGAAAAGGACGGCATCGTCGAGCGCACCGTCACCCCCATCATCCCGCCTCGCGTCGATTACGGCCTCACCGATCTAGGCAAATCCCTCCTCGGCCCCATCAACGCGCTGGCCGACTGGGCCGCCGAAAACCAGTCAGCCGTTGCCGAGGCAAGGGCCAGGTTCGAACAAGCCTGAGGGCCAAACCGACAGTCTCCTCATCAATAGCCTGCCGATGGAGTACGGGACTTGCTCCCTGAATCCAGCGGTAGCCCCGGCCAGAGCCACCAGCCTCAATGCAAACCCACGACTCACCGCAGCAATAGGTCGAGGATATCGTCGTGGATATCCCGCCACTGGTCCTCGCCGATGGGATGGAAATCGAAGCCGCGCAAAAGGAATGCGCCCTCGGCGGCCAGGAGCGCCAGCCGCACCTTCCGTCCGCGCGGCGTGGACGTATCGAGCTGCCCCAGCAGCTTGCCGTAATATTCGTTGGCGCTGGCCCGGTATTGCGGCGAACGCATGAAATTGACGATCAGCGCGATGCTGCGCTCGGTCATGGTGTCGGCGGCGTCCCGGCTGGCCTCCACATACCCCCTTATGCGGGCTTCGGGCGTGTCGCCCGAGCGCGCCACCACCGCCTCGGCGATCCTGTCGCCGGCCGCGAAGACGCGGTCGAACATGGCGTCGATCAGCGCATCCTTGGTGGGAAACGCATATAAAACCCCGCCCTTGGAGACCCTCGCTTCGGCCGCCACCCCGTCGATGGTCAGTTGCCCCGCGCCTTCCCTCATCACCACGCGTTCGGCCGCGTCCAGCAACGCGCCTCGGTCGATTGTCTGCCTTCTGCCCATTTCGCCTCTTTTCAATCCGTCTGGACGGTTTTATATACCCCGCAGTCCGACAATGCAAATCGCTACCGCTTAGAGGTTCTCATGTCTGCCCCCCGCAATCGATGGCTGGTTCTCCTTGCCGTGATGCTGGCCTTTATCCCGGTGGTCATCGATATGACCATCCTGCACATCGCCGTTCCCTCCCTCACCCTGGCGCTGGGCGCCACCGGCACGGAGATCCTGTGGATCATCGACATCTATCCGCTGATGATGGCCGGCCTGCTCGTCCCCATGGGCACGCTGGCCGATCGCATCGGCCACCGCCGCATGCTGCTCACCGGCCTTGCCGTCTTCCTGGTCGCCTCCGCCACCGCCGCCTTCGCGCCCTCGGCTGCAGCGCTCATCGGCGCACGGGTCTTCCTGGCGATCGGCGCCGCGATGATCATGCCCAACATTCTCGCCATCATCCGCCAGAGTTTCGAGGATGAGAAGGAGCGCGGCATCGCGTTCGGGCTGTGGGGCACGGTCGGGGCCGCCGGCGCCGCCATCGGTCCGTTGACCGGCGGGTTCCTGCTCGAGCATTTCTGGTGGGGCTCGGTGTTCCTCGTCAACGTGCCGATCATGCTGCTGGTTTGGCCGCTTGCCTATTTCACGGTGCCGCGCACCGCGCCGCAAGGCCGGGGCCGCTGGAGCATCGGGCAGGCCCTTGTGCTGATCGCCGGCCTCATCGCCACGGTCTATGCCATCAAGTCCGGCTTCAAGCCGTCGGGTGATCTGCTCGTCACCTTCGCCAGCCTTGCCGCCGGTCTCGCCCTGCTCGGCTGGTTCGCCCGCCAGCAGATGCGCTCGCGCCAGCCGATGCTGGATCTGGGGCTCTTCGCCCGGCCAGCCATCACCATGGGCATCGTCATGGCCATCGTCGTTTCCGGCGCGCTCGCCGGCGTCGAGTTGACCATCGCTCAGGAGCTCCAGTTCGTTGTCGGTCGCTCACCGCTCGAGGCGGGCCTGTTCATGATGCCGCTGGTTGCTGCCACCGCCATCGGCGGCCCCATCGCCGGATATATCACGGCGACCCTGGGCCTGCGGTCGGTGGCGTCCTTCTCACTGCTCGTTGCCGCCGCAAGCCTCGCCGGTCTGGGGCTGAGCGATTTTCACAATCCCGGCTGGGAGGTGATCGCGCTCATGGCTGTGCTCGGCCTCGCACTCAGCATTGGGCTTACCGCCTCGTCCATCGCCATCATGAGCGGCGCCCCGGCCGAAAAGGCCGGTGCCGCCGGGGCGCTGGAAAGCACCGGCTATGAATTGGGCGCTGGGCTCGGCATCTCCATTTTTGGGGTCCTGCTCTCTTCGGTCTACGCCAATGCCATACGCATCCCCGCCGTCCTGGCCGATCGTGTGGAGGCAGGCGCGGCCAATTCCATCGGCGAAACCATGATCGCCGCCGAGCGCCTGGGCGCCGATGGCGAGTTGCTGGTCCAGGCCGGCCGCGCCGCCTTCTCCGATGCCCATGGCATCGTGCTGCTCACCGCCGCCGCGATCATCGCCCTGCTCGCGGTCGTCGTCTTTCTCGCCCTACGCAACCATCGCGCCGCAAATGCCTCGGCTGCCGCTCACTGAGCGGCAGCGCCTTGGCAACGCCATGCAGGGCTCTTAAGTGTTAGCGACACATCCCGCCAAAGAGGAGCCCGTCATGCCCCATCACGCCGCTTTCGACCTTTTGACCGAAGAACAGATCGGGGAGGTCAACGCGCTGGCGCGGCTCTACCGGCACAAAAAGACCGGGGCGGAAGTGCTCTCGCTCATCGCCGATGACGAGAACAAGGTGTTCGGTGTCTCCTTTGCCACCCCGCCCGAGGATTCCACCGGCCTGCCGCATATCCTCGAGCATTCGGTGCTCTGCGGCTCGGAAAAATTCCCGGTCAAGAAGCCCTTCGTCGAAATGCTCAAGGGCTCGCTGCACACGTTCCTCAACGCCATGACCTTCCCGGACAAGACCGTCTATCCGGTGGCGTCGCAGAACCTTGCCGATTTCTACAACCTCACCGAAGTCTATCTCGACGCGGTGTTCTTCCCCCTGCTCTCGCGCGAGACCTTCCAGCAGGAGGGTTGGCATTACGAGGTCGAGAACCCGGCCGAGCCGATGATCTTTAAAGGCGTGGTCTTCAACGAGATGAAGGGCGCCATGTCCTCGCCCGACCAGGTCAACTACGCCTATGCCCTGCAGTCGCTCTTTCCCGACACCACTTACGCCAATTATTCCGGCGGTGATCCAAGGGTGATGCCCGACCTCACCTATGAGCAGTTCAAGGCTTTCCACACCCGCTATTATCATCCGTCCAACGCCCAGATCGTTTTCTATGGCGACGACGATCCGGCCAAGCGCCTCGAACTGCTCGACGCCGTGCTTTCGCGTTTCGAGCGCGGCGAGAGGGCGCCCGCCATTCCGCCCCAGCCGCGCTTTGCCGAGCCGCGCCACATCGAAAAGACCTATCCTTCCGACACGGAAAATCCACGTTCGAGCTTCGTCACCCTCAACTGGATGCTCGAGCCCAGTGGCGATATCGAAACCCAGCTCGCCCGCACGGTCATGCGCCGCGCGTTGGTCGGCAATTCCGCCGCGCCGCTCCATAAGGCCCTGACCGAATCCGGGCTGGGCGAAGCGGTGATCTCGACCGGCATGGAATTGGCCCAGCCCGTCCTCAATTTCGGCCTGCGCAACACCTCTGCCGAAGACGCCGAAAAGGTCGAAACCCTGATCCTCAACACGCTCGCCCATCTGGCCGAGCATGGCATCGACGACGCCACCATCGAAGCCACCCTCAACTCCCTCGAATTCGAGCTGCGCGAAAAGAACACCGGCGGCCAGCCGCGCGGGCTGATCTATTTCTTCGGCGCGCTTTCCGAATGGCTCTATGGCCGCAATCCGCTTGACGGCCTGCGCTTTGAAGACGCGCTTTCCTCTCTCAAGGCGCGCATCGCGTCGGGCGAAAAGGTCATCGAAGCGATGATCCGGTCCGAACTGCTCGACAACACCCACCGCACCACCCTCGTGCTGCGCCCAGACCGCGAGCAGGCCGAGCGCGAGGATGCCGCCGAGCGCTCGCGCCTCGACGCCGCCCGCACCGCGATGAACGACAACGACATAGCGGCCGCCGTCGAAACCACGCGCAAGCTCAAGCAACTCCAGAACGCCGCCGACAGGCCCGAGGATCTGGCGAAGATCCCGACCCTCACCGTCGGCGACCTGCCGCGCCAGGGCGCGACCATTCCCACCGAGGAGCTGGCCGTCGAGGGCGTGCGCACCCTGTTCCACGACCTTGCCACCAATGGCATCGTCTATCTCGATCTCGGCTTCGATCTCAAAACCCTGCCGCGCGAGCTGCTGCCCTATCTCCCGATCTTCTCGCGGGCACTGAAACAGACCGGCACCTCCAGCCAAGATTTCGTCGCCCTCACCCAACGCATCGGGCGTTCTACGGGCGGGGTCGCGGTCTCGCGCCTCACCTCCCCCATCCTGGGGAGCAATGAAGCCGCTGCCTATCTGCTGGTCCGCGCCAAGGCGGTAAGCGACAAGACCGGCGAGATGCTGGCCATCGTCAATGACATTTTGACCGACGCCCGCCTCGACAATCGCGACCGCATCCGCCAGATCGTCGCCGAAGACAAGGCCCGCGCCGAAGCCTCGCTGGTTCCGGCCGGTCATCAATACGTCTTCGCCCGCCTCCGCTCGACGCTGCACGAAGCCGACTGGCTGGGCGAGCAGACTGGCGGCATCACCCAACTCCTGTTCCTGCGCGATCTCGCCGCGCGGATCGAAACCGATTGGCCCTCGGTCCAATCGGCCCTCGAAGACATCCGCAAGCACCTGGTCAACGCCGGCGCCGCCATCGTCAACGTCACCACCGACGGTTCGGCCTGGCCGGCCTTCGCCGGGGAACTCGAATCCTTCCTCAAGGGGCTTCCTCGTCACGCCTTCACCCGCGCCGACTGGTCGCCGCTCCCCGCCCCGGCCAATGAGGGCCTGACCATCCCCGCGCAGGTCAATTACGTCGCCAAGGGGGTGAACCTCAAAAAGCTCGGGCACGAACCTTCGGGGGCGCTGTCGGTGGTCACCAAGTTCCTGGGCACCTCCTATCTCTGGGACAAGGTGCGTGTGCAAGGCGGTGCTTATGGTGGGTTCGCGAGCTTCAATCCCCTGTCGGACACATACGCATTCGGCTCCTACCGCGACCCGAATCTGGTGGCGACGCTCGACGTCTACGACGCCGCGCCGGCCTTCTTGCGCAAGGGTGTCAGCAAGTCCGATATAGAGCGGTCGATCATCGGCACAATCGGCGATCTCGACCCGTATATGCTACCTGATGCGAAGGGGTATACCGCGCTCGTCCGCACTCTCACCGGGGTCACCGACGAGTACCGCCAGGCCCGGCGGGAGCAGGTTTTGTCGGCGTCGCAGGCCGATTTTTCGGCGGCTGCGGACCTCCTCGAGGAGGTGGCGCGGAATGGGCATGTGGTGGCGATGGGGTCGGAGAAATCCATTACGGCGGCCAATCGGGAGCGCAATGGATTTCTCAATGTTTCCAAGGTGTTGTAGCGGCTAACCGGCGGCTATCCAGCGAATACCGTAGGGTTCAAGTTCAATCTCGAGGCGGCCTGCCTCGAGGTTGAACACGCCCTCACCCAGCACCACTTCGGCGTGGCCATAGCGCGCGGTATCGAGAGCGATATCAAGGGCTTGCACGTTGCCCGAGAGGTTGTGCAGCATCAGGATTCCGCTCTGTGCGGCCCCATAACGATGGGCCAGAACCGCATTTGTTCCGGTGTCGATGAACTCACAGCGTTCAGACCCCAATTCACGGTATTGAACGCGCAGTTGAGCCAAGCGTTTAATGTGGTTGAGCAATGATTTGGAATCCTGCCGCTGAGCCTCGACGTTCACCTTGCCGTAGCCATAAGGTCCATCCGCAATTGTCCTGACGCCGAGCTTGCTCGGAGCGGCCGAGGAGAACCCGCCATTCTTGCCGCTCGACCACTGCATCGCGGTCCGCACCGCCTCGCGCTCGGGCAGCTCGAGATCGTCGCCCATGCCGATCTCGTCGCCATAGGGGATGACCGGCACCCCAGGCATCGAGAACAATAGCGAATATGCCATTTTCAACCGGTCAACATTGCCCTTGAACATCGGCGCCAGGCGCCGCCTGATGCCCCGGCCATAAATGCGCATCGCCATCTGCGGCGCGAACCGGGCCAGGACATCCTCCATTTCCTCGTCTTCGAGCCGCTCGAGATCGGCTTCGTCGAGATTGCGCAGGAAATTGGCCCATTGCCCATTGGCCGGCGGGCGCGGCAGGGAATTTATGGCGTGGCTGACCGGCCGCGCATCCTCACGCGCCAGGGCAAGCAGCAGATAGTTGTCGAGATAGAAATTGAACATCATGTTCAATTGCTCGCCGTCGAAGAAGGACGCCAATTGTCCCGGATCTTCATCGACTTCGCCCATCAGGACGACATCGGGCTTGCGCTCGGTGGTGTGCTTGTAGATGTGCCGCAGCGTGGCATGGGTGGGATCGATCTGGTTCTCGGTATCGAGCGGCCGCTCGATCAGGTGCGATGCGGCATCGATGCGGAAACCCGAGATCCCGAAGCTGCACCAGAAATCGATGATCCTTTCGACCTCGTCGCGGACCGCCGGGTTCTCGTGGTTGAGGCCGGGCTGAAAATCGTAGAACCGGTGATGGTAATAGGCCCCGCCGATCTCGTCGTAGGTCCACACCCCTGTTTCGGTGCCCGGAAACATCGGGCCGCGTCCAGGCGGGGTGGCGGGCGGATGATCGGTCCAGATGTAATAGTTGCGGAACGGGGACTGCTTGTCGTGCCGCGCCGACCGGAACCAGGGATGCTCGATGGAGGTGTGCTGAACCACCAGGTCGGTGATGACTCTTATCCCCTGCTCTCCAGCCGCGCGTATAAAGGCGATGAAGTCGTCAAAACTGCCGTAGCGAGGGTCGATGGAGAAATAGTCGGTGACGTCGTAGCCGTTGTCGCGATTGGTGGAGGGATAGAAGGGGAGGAGCCAAAGGCAGGTGACACCAAGCTCCCCCAGATAGGGGAGCTTTTCGGTCAGCCCCGGAAAGTCGCCGATGCCGTCTCCATTGCCATCGCAGAACCGCTCCACATCCACCGCATAGAAAACGGCATCCTTCCACCAGTCTTTCATGACCACCTCGTCTCGTTCATCGGTCGGGAACGATGGTGGTTGAGCTTGGTTCCCGCTATGCCGGCGTGACGCGCCAGACGACATGTCCGACGTCGTCGGCAACCAGAAGCGCACCGTCACCGGAGATGGTGACGCCCACCGGGCGGCCATTGGAGTATTTTTCGTCCGCGGAGAGGAAACCGGTCAGAACATCGATCGGATCACCGGCCGGGCGCCCCTCCTGGAACGGGACGAGGATCACCTTGTAGCCCGAGAGCTTGGACCGGTTCCACGATCCGTGCTGGCCGATCACCATGCCGGCGGGCAGCCCCGGCAAGCGGCCTGCATCGAGCCAGCACAGGCCAAGCGATGCCGTGTGGCCGCCCAGCGCATAGTCGGGCGCGATGGTTTTTTCGACGAGATCGGCGCGCTGGGGCTGCACGCGGTCGTCCACGATGTCGCCCCAATAGGCATAGGGCCATCCGTAAAATCCCCCGTCGCGCACCGAAGTCAGGTAATCGGGCGGCGTTTCGTCCCCCAGCCCGTCGCGTTCATTGACGACGGTCCAGAGCTTCCCATCATGCCAGGCCATGCCGACCGGGTTGCGCAGGCCACCGGCAAACTCCCGGTTCTGCTCGGTTTCAAGATCGATCTCGACGATGCAGGCCCGCCCTTCCTCGGCCTCGAACCCCTCGTCGGCGATATTGGAGAGCGAGCCAATCGCGACATAGAGCTTGCTGCCATCGGCGCTGGCGATGAGGTTGCGCGTCCAGTGGCCGCCATCCTTCATCGTAAAGATGGTCCGGCCCTTGGCGGTGATGCTGGTCTGCCCCTCTTCATAGGGGAACGCCACGACGCTATCGGAATTGCCGACATAGAGCGTCGAGCCGACAAGCGCCATGCCGAAGGGCTGGTGAAGGCCAGAGAGGAAGATTTCCCGCACTTCGGGAATCCCGTCCCCATCCGCATCGCGCAGGAGGGTGATCTGGTTGGCGCTGGGGTAAGTGGCCCCGGCCCGCTTCATGGTGCGGTTGGTGGCGTAATCCATAAAGCCCCGCACCTTGCGCGGGATCGTCGCGGACTCGGCCACCAGCACGTCGCCATTGGGCAGAACGTAGATCCAGCGCGGATGCTTGAGGTTTTCGGCAAAGGCCGCAACCTTGAGGCCCGTGGCCACCTCGGGCTTAGCCCCATGCTGCCAGCCACGCGCCGTGGGCATCTTGAGCATGGGAATGGCGCCCTGGGGCTGCGGTTCGGGGATGGCCGGCGTCGTCCCGAATTGCGGGGTCCGCGTTTTGACCCGAATGTTCCACCAAAGAATCCCGCCCCCGATTGCGACGACGATAACCGCAACCAGTACCAGGAGTGCCGTTAGCCAAGACATGAAGACCTCCGCCCCACTTAAAAGATAGAGCATTCCGCTTTATCCGAGTCGCGCGGAATGCTCCTAATGCGTATGTGATGCCTATGGCTGCACAGGCCAGTCGTCGGCGGGCCAATCGCGAGAGGTGTGAATGACGCGGACGATCACGATGGTTTCCCTAGCCGCCATATTCCGCAGTTCATAGGCGATGATAAAGGGAAGACGGTCGAGGGATTTTTCATAGGTTCCGCTCACCCGCCCCGGCCTCCCGGTCGCAAAGTCACCGAGCTTGTTTCCGGCGTCTTCGATCGCATCCACCACTCGTTCGGCGGCAAGTGGATTGTCCTCGGCGATATAGCGCAAGATTTCGAGGTTATCCTTCAGCGCCTCGATCGACCAGACAACTGGCCTCATTCGCGCGCAGCTTTCCTGCGCTTTGCGTCCTCGATAACCTCACGCATCCCCTCAACAGCCTGCGCATGGGGGATCACCCGGCCGGCCGCAGCATCATCCATGCCGCGTTTGATCCCGTCGATAATCTCAAGCTCGCGATCCACATAGGCTGCGACGGCCTCACCAGCCAGAAACGATCTGCTGCGCTGTGTGTCGGCTGCGATCCGGTCGAGCTTTTCCTTGACGTCGGGCCGAACCCGAATTGTCATTGTGGTGCTGGCTGACATGAAAGCTCCTGTATCGATATGTACACAAGATAACACACCCATCCCTCGCTCGCAATGAATGGAGATCTGCCGCAGGCCACAACCGTACCGGGCGTTACGGTTTGTGTTTACATCGGGCGACAGGAGGCGTAGACATAGGGAAACGAGGATGCCCCACCGCTATGGAGCGGCAAGGAGCGCATCCACCGGCCGAGCGAAACGGCCCGGATTTCAATGACTTTCGCCGACAGGTGACCTCATGCCCGCATATCGTTCGAGAACCACTACCCACGGCCGCAACATGGCCGGTGCCCGCGGCCTCTGGCGCGCGACCGGCATGAAGGACGGCGACTTCGGCAAGCCGATCATTGCCGTTGTCAACTCCTTCACCCAGTTCGTGCCGGGACACGTGCACCTTAAAGACCTGGGGCAGATGGTGGCGCGCGAGATCGAGCGGGCCGGTGGCGTTGCCAAGGAATTCAACACGATAGCCGTCGATGACGGCATCGCCATGGGCCATGACGGGATGCTCTATTCCCTGCCCAGCCGCGAAGTCATCGCCGATAGCGTCGAATACATGGTCAACGCGCACTGCGCCGACGCCATGGTCTGCATTTCGAACTGCGACAAGATCACGCCGGGCATGCTCAACGCCGCCATGCGGCTCAACATTCCCGTGGTGTTCGTCTCGGGCGGACCGATGGAAGCGGGCAAGGTGGTCCATCGCGACAAGCTGCAGGCGCTCGACCTCGTCGACGCCATGGTGGTCGCCGCCGACGACAGCTATACGGACGCAGAAGTCCAGGCCATTGAGGAAGCCGCCTGCCCCACCTGCGGGTCGTGCTCGGGCATGTTCACCGCAAATTCCATGAACTGCCTAACCGAAGCGCTGGGACTTTCCCTGCCGGGGAACGGCTCCACCCTCGCCACCCATGCCGACCGCAAGCGCCTGTTCCTCGAAGCCGGCCACCTGATCGTCGACCTGGCCCGCCGCTATTACGAGCAGGACGACGAAAGCGTTTTGCCGCGCTCGATCGTCACCAAGGAAGCGTTCGAAAACGCGATGGCGCTCGACATCGCCATGGGCGGTTCGACCAATACAGTTCTGCACATCCTCGCCGCCGCCTATGAAGGCGATGTCGATTTCACCATGGACGATATCGACCGGCTTTCCCGCAGGGTTCCGGTACTCTGCAAGGTCGCGCCGGCCAAGCAGGACGTGCACATGGAAGACGTCCACCGCGCCGGCGGCATCATGAGCATCCTCGGCCAGCTCGACCGCGCCAACCTGCTGCACCGCGAACTGCCCACCGTTCACAGCGCCACCATCGGCGATGCGCTGGACCGCTGGGACATCTCGCGCACCAATTCGGAAAGCGTGCGCCAGTTCTACATGGCCGCACCGGGCGGCGTGCGCACCACGGAAGCGTTTTCGACCCAGAACCGCTGGACTGAACTCGATCTCGACCGCAAGGAAGGGGTCATCCGCTCGGCCGAACACGCCTTTTCCAAGGATGGCGGGCTGGCGGTGCTCAAGGGCAATATCGCCATCGACGGGTGCGTGGTGAAGACCGCCGGGGTCGATGACTCGATCCTCAAATTCACCGGCAAGGCCGTGGTCTATGAAAGCCAGGACGATGCGGTTTCGGGCATTTTGACCGGCAAGGTCAAGGAAGGCGACGTGGTCGTCATCCGCTATGAAGGCCCCAAGGGCGGACCGGGCATGCAGGAGATGCTCTATCCCACCAGCTACCTCAAATCCAAGGGGCTGGGCAAAGCCTGCGCACTTCTGACCGACGGGCGCTTCTCGGGCGGCACCTCGGGCCTGTCGATCGGGCATGTTTCGCCCGAAGCGGCCAATGGCGGGGCAATCGGGCTGGTGGAACAGGGCGATACGATCGAGATCGACATCCCCAATCGCACCATCAACCTCCTGGTCCCGGACGCCGAGATGGCGCGCCGCCGCGCCGCCGTGGAGGCCAAGGGCGAAGCGGCCTGGAAGCCGGCAGCCCCGCGCAAGCGCAAGGTGACCACCGCACTCAAGGCCTATGCCGCCTTTGCCTCCAGCGCCGACCGCGGCGCGGTGCGCATCCTGCCCGAATAAACCAATCTTTAGCGCCGCTCCCCTATTGGCGGAGCGGCATTCTCTCGTTTCGAAAGCCCCACCATGTCCAGTCCGGCCACCGGGCACCAGGATCGCCGCCTTTTCGCCATTGGGCTGGTACTGACCACCTATGTCTTTTTCGCCATCTGCGACACCTGCGCCAAATGGATGGCGGTGTCGGGGATGCCGCCGGCGCAGGTGGCGTTCGGGCGCTATGCGCTGCAATTTGCCTTCATGGCCGGATTGCTGCTGCCCCGGTTCGGGCTCGCGAGCTTTCGTACGGGCCGTCCGGTCCTGCAGATATTGCGCGGGTTCGGCCTGCTCGGGATGACGGCGTTCAACTTCTTTGCCGTGCTCTACCTGCCCCTCACCGTAACCTCATCGATCATGTTCGGCATGCCGCTGCTGATCACCGCGCTTTCGGTGCCGTTCCTGGGCGAGCAGGTGGGCTGGCGGCGCTGGCTGGCCATCGTCATCGGGTTTTTGGGCATCCTGATCATCGTGCAGCCATGGGGCGCCGATTTCCACTGGGCCGTGTTCCTCTCGCTGGGCAGCATCGTTTCGGCCGGGTTCTACTTCATCCTCACGCGCAAGCTGACGGCAACCGAAACCACCAACAGCCTTCAGCTTTATGCGGGGCTGGTCGGCACGCTGTGCCTGCTGCCTTTCGCGCTGGCCAATTGGACATGGCCGGAGGGGCCAGTGGCCTGGCTGATCTTTCTGGGCGTCGGCGCGGCGGCAATGACCGGGCATCAGATTTCGATCATCGCGCATCGCTATGCCCCGGCCTCGGTTCTGGCGCCGTTCGCCTACAGCCAGATCATCTGGATGACGCTGTCGAGCTGGCTGATCTTCTCCCAGCCGCCAACCGTCTGGCTGTTCGTGGGCGGCCCGATCGTCATCGGATCGGGGCTCTATATCTGGCTGCGCGAGCGGGAACTGGCCAAGGCATCGGTGAGCCCCACATCGAGTGTGGAGGCCGAACAGCGGACCGACGTGGCGCCGGCCAAGGTGTAACCGAGGCTCGAGTGACTTTTTCGTGATCGGAGGACTTGGCGAAGCGAAATCTCTTCGCTATAAGGCTCGTCCCTTCTCTCGAACTCACGGAGGCGTTGCATTGTCATCATTGATCGCGCCCTCCATGGGTAGTGCACTGGATTTCCCGCGCTAAGTCTTTGTTTTTCGCGCTTCCGAACCGCAAAACCGGTTTCCATCCCCGGCCAAGCCGGGGACATGCTTTTGCTGGAAGCGCTCTGGGAAACCCCGCACCCGCCGACGTCCCCGCACCGGCGATATCGGCCCTATTTTCCCTTTTATGATTCGGACAACGGACGCCTGAGGCCGTTGCCACACCTTAAGGACCAGTGCGCCCGAACGCCTGGCATTCGCAATGACTTCGAGAAAAAAGCTTTCGCGGAGCAATGTCTTCCGCTCGGTTTTCGTCTTCGTGTGGCGCTATTGGCGCCGGCAGCCGGTTCGGCTGACGCTGATCAGCGTGCTGATCGTGGCGGCGACCCTCGCCGACGTTCTGACGCCCTATTACGCCGGCCAGATCGTCGATGCCGTCGCCAGCGGCACGACCGGCGACGAGGCCTCGCTCGCCTCCGCGCTTTCGGCATTTGCCATACTGCTCGCGCTCGGGCTGGGCGCCCTGATCCTGCGGTTCTTCTTTTTCCGCGGCATCATCACCTTCACGCTTTCGATGATGAAGGAGATCGTGGGCGAATCATTCTTCCGGGTGCAGCGGTTCTCGACCGACTGGCACGCCAACACCTTCGCCGGCTCGACGGTGCGCAAGATGTCGCGCGGCATGTGGGCGGTCGACCTGTTCAACGACACGATCCTGATGGCCATGCTGCCCTCGATCGTGATGCTGGTGGGCACCACCGTGCTGCTGGCCGCGTTCTGGCCGCTGATGGGGCTGGTGATCGGGCTGGGTTCGCTCGCCTATATCGTGCTCACGGCAGTGCTGACGGTGACTTTCGTCGCCCCGGCCGCGACGCTTTCCAATAGCTGGGACACGCGGACCGGCGGCGCGCTAGCGGACGCGGTGAGTTGCAATGCCGTGGTCAAGGCGTTCGGCGCCGAAGCGCGCGAAGAAGCCCGGCTCGACTGGGTGGTCAACAAATGGCGCTCGCGCACCAGCCGCACATGGAACCGGGGCAACATCAACGGCACCGTGCAGGTGGCGACGCTTCTGGTGCTGCGCGCGGCCATTCTGGCCGTGGGGCTGATCCTCTGGCAGCAGGGAGCGGCGAGCGCGGGCGATATCGCATTCGTTCTGACCTCGTTCTTCGTGCTCCAGGCCTATCTGCAGGACGTGGGCATGCATATCCGCAACCTGCAGCGCTCGGTCAACGACATGGAAGAGCTGGTGGAGATGGACGGGCAGGCCTACGGCATTGCCGACAAGCCCGGCGCCGACCCCATCCGCATCGGAGATGGCGCGATCGCGTTCGATAACGTCACCTTCCGTTATGGGGGCCACACGACGCCGCTCTACAAGGACTTTTCGGTCGATATCGCTTCGGGCGAGAAAGTCGGGCTTGTGGGGCATTCGGGATCGGGCAAGACGACGTTCGTCAAGCTCATCCAGCGCCTGCATGACGTCAATGGCGGCCGGATCCTGATCGACGGGCAGAATATCGCCGACCACACGCAGTCGAGCCTTCGGAGCCAGATCGCCATCGTGCAGCAGGAGCCGATCCTGTTCCACCGCACGCTGGCGGACAACATCGCCTATGCGCGGCCTCATGCGAGCCGGGCCGAGGTGATCGAGGCGGCGAAGATGGCCAACGCTCACGACTTCATCGTCACGCTGCCCAAGGGGTACGAGACGCTGGTGGGCGAGCGCGGGGTCAAGCTTTCGGGCGGGGAGCGCCAGCGCGTGGCGATTGCACGGGCGTTCCTTGCCAACGCGCCGATCCTGATCCTGGACGAAGCGACCTCGAGCCTGGATTCGGAGAGCGAGTTGCTGATCCAGCAGGCGATCGAGCGGTTGATGACCGGGCGCACGACGCTGGTAATCGCTCACCGGCTGTCGACGGTACGCGCGCTCGACCGGATCCTGGTGTTCGACAAGGGCAAGATCGTCGAGGAAGGCGATCACACAGCGCTCATCCGGCGCGAAGGCGGCATCTACCGGCGGCTGTTCGAAAAGCAGGCGCTGGAACTGACCAAGGGACTGGTCGCTTAAGGCCGTCCGAACCGCTCGGCCTCCTCATCGGGGGTGAGCGGGGCGCCGGCGCCCACGGAATCAAGGTAGGCGTCGATGCTGGCCGAGATACGGTCGGAGGCGGCGACAAAGCCATCGCCCGAGGCGCCGGCGATGGTCATTTCCACCGCATAGCCTGCCCCTCTGTCGCAGGCGACGCCGCTCAAGGGGTTTTCTCCCTCCAGCGCAAAGCTGCGGCACAGGCCCTCTTCGATGGGATAAGAGCCGAGAACCATCATCTCGCCGCCGTCCAGCGAAGTCGGCGTTCCGGCGGGCGCTGTCGCTATCGCCGAGGCAAGGGCGGCATAGGGGTCGGCGGGCTCGACCGAACGTCCGAACAGATAGCCACCTCCGGCGCCGATCGCCAGCAACAGGCATGCGGCGAGCGGCAGCGCTGCCCGAACCCAGGAGCGGCGCGGGAAAGCGATAACGGCAGCGGGGGCAGCATCTTTCCGTGCGGCCGCGAGGAGACCGGCGGGCGGCGGGGCGGCAAGGACATCGGCAAAGGCCGACTGTGCAGCTTCGGCACTCGCGCGGAACAGGTCGGCGCGTTCGGCGAGAGCCGGATCGGCGGCAATGGCGGCGGCGACGGATGCACCGGTTTGGGCGTCGAGCTCTCCATCGACATAGGCCATCAGCATTTCATCGGTCACTTCTTGAGGTTTCATCGTCCTGTTTCCGCCGTTCTTGCGGCCACGGCGCCAGGCCGGGCCAGGTCCTCGGCCAATCGCATGCGTGCCCGGGCCAGCCGGCTCATGACTGTTCCGACGGGAATATCGAGAATTTCCGCCGTATCGCGATAGCTCAGGCCCTCCACGCACACCAGGGTCAGGACGCTGCGCTGCTCCTCGGGCATGGCGGCGATGAGCCCCCATGTGCGCGAGAGTTCGGAGCGGCTTTCGACAAGGGTTCTGCCATCCTCGCCTGGCTTGTCGTTTTCCGGGTCGCTGACGTCCTGGAGAACCTCGCGGCGGCGCTTGCGATAGGTATCGACCCAAAGATTGTGGATGATGCGCATCATCCACGCATCGAGCCGCGTGCCGGGCGTGTAGCTCTCCCTGGCGCGCAAGGCCCGCTCGCATGCCGCCTGCACCATGTCGTCCGCATCGGGCAGCGAGCGGGCGAGCGAAAGCGCAAAGGCGCGCAGCCGAGGCAGAATCGCAACGATCTGATCGCCGATATCGGCCGACACGGATATCTCCCGCCTGGGTTCATCGATGCGCAAACGCAATGGAACGGGACTTATTCCATCGCCGGTTCACTTTTCTCACATCCGCATGAATAATTGCCTGCGCGGGCCGTTATCGCCGCACATCCGTTTTCGCAAGTGAGGCTCAATGTCTTCCCGCCTTTTTCTCCTGCTGCTTGTCCTCTCGCTCTTCTGGCTCCAGCCCCTCGCGCCTGCCATCTGGAACGGATCGGGCTTCATCTCCGCCGCCATGGCTCAGGAGGACGATGATGACGATGATGATGATGACGACGACGACGACGATGACGATGACGATGACGATGACGATGACGATGACCGCGACGATGACGACGATGACGACGATGACGACGTCATCCGGCGCGTGATCGTCGCCCCGGCTCCGGTCCCTGCCCCACCCCCCGCCCCGGTGGTGCCGGTCGCGCCCCCGTCTCCGCCGAGCCGCCCGGAACCGGATCCCGAATTCCTGATCTCCCTGCCGCAGGACGTATCGTTCGAGGAGATCGAGGCGCTGGGGTTCACCGTGCTTTCGACCAGTGAGGTCGGATTGATAGCCCGCAGCGTGACCCGCCTGGGCCTGCCCGAAGACATGCCGATCGAGGAGGCTCGCGCCAGTCTGAACAATCTCATCGCCGAAGCGGCGCCGGTCGAAAACACGCTTTACTCGCTGCAGTCCCTGCCCTGCACCGAGGATGGCTGCGCGGCGCTGGAGATGGTGGGGTGGAGCGGCACCGGAATGTGCGAAGCGGCGCCGCGCATCGGAATGATCGACACGCCGGTCGATCACTCGCTCGCCCATTTCGATGGCGGCCGGATCGAGGTTTTCTCCGCGCTTTCGCCGGATCGCCAGCCGGCTCCGGCCGATCACGGCAGCGCGGTCGCCGCGCTGATGGTCGGGCAGCCGGGCAGCGCGACTCCCGGACCGTTGCCGCAGGCCGAACTGATCGCGGCGGGAGCGTTTCATCGGGGAGAGTTCGGCGCCATTTCGGCCGATGCCTTCGACGTGATCCGCGCCATCGATGCCATGTCACAGCGCGAAATCGACGTGCTCAACATGAGCCTGGCGGGCGAAGAGAATGCCTTGGTTGCCGAAGCGCTCGAGGCGCTGATGGCGCAGGGCGTCGCCGTGGTTGCGGCGGTCGGCAATCGCGGCCCCGCCGCTCCGCCGCAATTTCCGGCAGCCCAGGAGGGGGTGATCGGGGTCACCGCGATCGATGTGGAATGGCAAGTCTACAGGCAGGCCGTCCATGGCGAACATGTGGATTTTGCAGCGCCCGGCGTGGAGCTATGGACGGCAACGCCGGAGGGCGGCACGCCGCAATCGGGAACCTCGTTTGCCTCCCCACTGGTGACGGCGGCCATTGCACTGGCCGATGCCCCCGACGATCTGATCGATACCGTCATCGATCTGGGCGCTCCGGGACGCGACCCGGTGTTCGGACACGGTCTCGTTCAATTCCCCAATTGCTAGAGCCGGATACGAAAAGGCCCTCCCGTTGTGACGGGAGGGCCGACCCGGTGATCAGCGACGATCAATCCTCGTCGTCGTCGTCGTCATCATCATCATCGTCGTCATCGTCGTCATCGTCGTCGTCATCATCATCATCATCATCATCGTCGTCGTCGTCGTCGTCGTCGTCATCGCGATCATCCCGGTCATCGTCATCATCATCGTCATCGCGCCAGTCATCATCGCGATCATCATCATCGTCGTCGTCATCATCATCGCGATCGTCCCAATCGTCATCGCGGTCATCCCAGTCGTCATCGCCGCGATCATCCCAATCGTCGTCGAAGCCGCGATCATCGCAGAAATCGTCGGCGGCCCTGGCATTGGTGCCGAACAGGGCCTGTGCATTGCCCTGGCTGGGATTGCTTGCGAAGCTTTCGCAGGCGCGGCGAATGTCGGAGCTCGACTGGGCCTGCACGGGCAGCGCCAACAGCGAAACGCCGGCAAGTAGGGAAGCACTCAAAAGAAGACGGGTTTTCATCTCAACCTCCTGTGGGGTGGCTGGCCATTGGCCGTTTACACCCAGCGAACGGATGAGATTTCGGTTTATTCCCCTGCCCCGATAAAGATTACATCCGGCTGAGCACCATCGCCTCGAAAACGGCGATCAGGTGCAGCGTTGCACCCACCACCACGAAGGCATGCCAGAGCACGTTCTGGAATTGCAGCCGCTCCCAGAGCAGGAACACGATGCCGGCCGAATAAGCGATGCCGCCCGCGACGATGAGCCAGAGCGCCGTAACCGGCAACGCAGCGCCCAGTGCGTGGAAGGCGACCACCCCGCTCCAGCCGATGGCGAGATAAAAGGGGATGGCGAGACGGCCAAAATGCTGGGGAACGAGGAGTTTGAGCGCCATGCCCACCAGCGCGGCGCCCCAGACGAAGATCAGCAGCCTGTCGGCGATTGGCACATCGCCAAGGGCTGTCAAGAACGGCGTATAGGTGCCGGCGATGAACAGAAAGATCGCCGCCTGGTCTATGCGGGCCAGCCAAGCCTTGAGTGGACCGGTCGGGCACAGGTTGAAGGCCATGGACGCGGTGAGGAGGATGACGAAGGAACCGACATAAACCGAGAGGGCAAGAGCCTGATCGGGCGCGGTGTGCATGATCGCCATTGTCAAAAGGGCAGATCCCGCGCCCAGGGCCACGGCCAGCCCCACCCCGTGAACAATGCCATCGGCGATCAGTTCGGCGAGCGTAAAGGCCCGCCTGTGACGCAGGACGTAAGCCTTGGCGTTGCGGCCCGGTTTTGCGCCCATGCCACACTCCCTCGGGCTTTGGTTGAGCCTCAAATTTATACGCCAGGTGAGGCGAAACCATGAAGCCCGCAGGGCGGCGGGCCAGCCGGACCAAAGAGTGCTTTTAATGTAAACGGGGGGTTACCCGTTCGGTCGGTTCGGCGGTGCCGGGGAAACTGCCGGGTTTGGCTGGCTGCGCAAACGTCACGCAATTGCGCCCGGCCTGCTTGGATCCGTAAAGGGCGATATCGGCCTGGGCGAACCATTGGACGGCGGAGCGCAGTGCCGGCGCCAGCGGCGCGATGCCGAAACTTGCGGTTACCGACAGAACGCCGCCGGAATGGCGGAAACGGAGCCGTTCGATTTCCTCGCGCAGCCGCTCCGCGCATTGGCTCGCTTCATAGGCGAGGGTTTCGGGCAAGAGGATACCGAACTCCTCCCCCGCGATCCGACCGAAGGTATCCACCGAGCGCAGGCTTTCGGCGGCGCGGTTGGCTACCGATTTGAGCACTTCTTCGGCCATCTCCGCGCCCAGGGCGGTGTTGACGTCCCCGAACCCGTCGATATCGAGGAACATCAGGGCGGCAGGACGTTCATAGCGGGTGGCGCGTACGAATTCGCGCTCCACTTCGGCCTGGAAGCGATGCCGGGTCAGCGCGCCGGTCAAGAAATCGACCTCCTGGGGCTGGTGCGAAACCAGGTGGGACATGGCGAGCCGAGCAAGATTGACGGCGATCGCCAGCTCGTGGTCGCTAAATTCCCGCGGCTGAGTGTCCATGATGGAGAGCGCGCCGATATTGTAACCATCGATCGTTTCGAGCGGAACGCCGAGATAAGCGCGCGAACGACCGTCCAGGCCGGAGGAGCGTCCGGCGGCGCGGACATCGGCCAGGGCATCGGCGATGACCAGCGGATCATGGCTCTCGATGGCCAAAGCGGCCAGGGAGTTGCTTCGAGCAACGGATTTGGATGACCAGCCGCATGCGGCCAGCACGGTTTCTGTCTCGCGATCGAGAACGGAAATGGTGACCATGGGCACGTCGATTGCCGCCTGAGCAATCCGGGCGATGCGCTCAAGGGGCTCGAAATCCCACGCCCGCAGCAGGCCAAGCCGATAAAGGGCGCCAAGCCGCCCTTCCTCATCGTTCAGCGTGTCCACAACCATGGGATATCCCCTGCGTCATCTCTCGCTACGCCTTTATTCCGTCGCGTGTCCGAACCGCAAAACGGTTTCCACTTTGCTGGACACGCCCCAGGGGGACAAGTGTAACGCGTAAGCCGCCGTTACGGGATTTCACTGAGTCCTATGGTTACGCAGTCCTAACCCGATCAAGCACTTAGCGGAGTGCGGAAAGCAACGCGCCCGAGGCATGCCCATCGGCCAAAAGGCCAGCCGAGCGCTGGAAGGCGATGATCCCCGAGCGGGTCTTGGGCCCGATTACCCCGTCGGGCGTTCCCACATTGAAGCCCCGGCGATTGAGCAGGGCCTGCAATTCCTCGCGCTGGCTGCGGGTAAGCCCGACCTCGTTGGCAGGGAACGGCCGCGCGAACGGACCAACACCCAGGATGCGATCGGCAAGGTGGCCGACTGCAAGGGCGTAGTTGTCGGAATTGTTGTAGCGCTTGATGACATCGAAATTGTGCAGCAGCAGGAAAACCGGCCCGCTGCCGCCCGCCGGCATGAAAATCCTGCCATTGTCGGACGGACGCGGGAAGGTGCGCCCGCCGGTGCGCCGCACGCCCATGGCCTCCCACGCTCCCAGCGATTGCCGGCCCACATCCCAGGCGCGGCCATAATCGAAATTGCCGGGGAGCTGGACTTCGTATCCCCAGGTCTCGCCGGGGCGCCAGCCATGGGATTTGAGGTAATTGGCGGCCGATGCCAGGGCATCGGGCACCGAGTTCCAGATGTCGCGCCTGCCATTGCCGTTATAGTCGACGGCATAGGCCATAAAGCTCGACGGCATGAACTGGGTGTGCCCCATGGCGCCAGCCCACGATCCCACCATCTGGGCCGGGGCGACGTGCCCGGCCTGCAGAATCTGCAGAGCGGTCAGCAGCTCGTTCTTGAAGAAATCATACCGGTAATTGCCGTGGGTGAGCGTGGCGAGCGCATGCACCACATTGTTGCCGCCCATATAGGAGCCGTAATTGGTTTCCATGCCCCAGATGCCCAGGACGACTTCCGGCTGGACGCCCCAGTTCTGCTGCACGACGCCCAGGGTCTGGGCCCATTCTCCGCGCATGCTCCGGCCGGTGGAGATGCGGGTGGAACTCACCGCATCGGACACATATTGGCCGGTGGTCTTGACCATTTCGGGCTGGCTGCGCGTCAGGTCCATGATGCGGCTCGAGGGAGCAAACCCGGCGAAGGCCTGATCGAAAATAGCGCGCGAGACGCCGCGCGCGGAAGCCTCGGACCAGATGGAGGCCACGAAATTCTGCACATTGGCCTGCGCCGGACGCGGCAGCAGGGCGCTCGTTCCCGCGGCCAGCGACAGCGCAAGCAGGCTGCGGCGCGACAAGGTGGGCATGTTGGCTGAAAGGGCTCTGTTACGCATGGACGGACCTTCTCCGGTTCCAATCGCCGGCCCACCCTGCCACAACTTTATGGCAAGACGCTGTCCTCGCCCCCCTGGGACAGCCTGATGTGCCTGCGCTACTCAACTCGATGCGCCATAAAATGCAGCAAGGACTTTAAGAGCGCGTTAAGCACGTTGGCTTATCGGCATCCGGCGCTTAAGCTGGCGTTCACTCTCTCGTGAGCGCCGCGATGTTCCTCTCCCGATCCGACCTTTCCTCCGACCTTCGCAACCTTGGCCTCGGCGATGGCGACATCGTCATGGTTCATGCCGCGGTGAGCGCCGTGGGCGAGATGATCAATGGGCCCGACACGCTGATCGATGCTTTGCGCGAAGCCGGTGGCGAGGCGGGCACGGTGATGGCCTATACCGACTGGGACGCGCGATACGAGGCGCTGCTCGACGAGGGCGGGCGGGTGCCGGAGGAATGGCGCGACAAGGTTGGCGGGTACGACGCCCGACGGTCGCGCACGGTGCGGGACAATGGGATATTTCCCGAATTTCTGCGGACCACGCCGGGTGCCGTGCGCAGCGCCAATCCCGGCGCCTCGATGACGGCGATCGGCGCGCGGGCCGACTGGCTGACCAAGGACCATCCGCTCGACTATGGTTATGGTCCGGGATCGCCGCTTGCGAAACTGGTCGAGGCGGGGGGCAAGGTGCTGATGATCGGCGCGCCGCTCGATACCATGACGCTGATCCATCACGCCGAGCATCTGGCGCAATTGCCCGACAAGCGGATCAAACGGTGCGAGGTGCCGTTTGCGACGGCGGGGGGCGTGGTCTGGCGGATGAGCGAGGAGTTCGATACGGCCGATGCCGTTTGCCCGCAGCTCGATGGCGTCGACTATTTCACCATCATCGTCACCACTTACCTGGAAGGCGGCCGGGGGCGTGAGGGGTTCGTGGGAGATGCACGGTGCGTGCTCGTGGATGCCAAAGGCATGCTCGAGCACGCTGTGACGTGGATCGAGCATGCCGTTAGAGCCGTTCAGGATTCAAATCCTGGGCTCTAACGTTTATTTTGTCGTGCGATCGAACCGGAAAAGTCTGCAACTTTCCTGATCGCACTCTGGATTGATCACAGCGTCTTGGCGAGGGCCTCGAGCTGGTCGGCGCAGATGCCCCAGCCTTCGTGGAAGCCCATCTTCTCGTGCTCCTCTTTGGCCTCGACCGTCCAGTGCTTGGCGCGGGCGATGTAGCGTGTCTTGCCGCCTTCGTCGGTGAAGGTCAGCTCGCAGGTGAAGAAGGCCCTGTCGGTCGGTTCCCAGCCGGCGCTGAATGCGTCGGTGAAGACGAGCTTCTCGTTGGGCACGACTTCGAGATAGATGCCGGGATTGGGGTATTCGTTGCCGTCGGGATCGGCCATGGTGACGGTGCACGATCCGCCGGGGCGGACGTCGAAATCGGCGCGCGGGGTGGTCCAGGGCGCGGGCGCGAACCATTTGGTGACGAGTTCGGGATCGGTCCAGCAGCGATAGACCTTATCGCGCGGGGCATCGATCAGCCGGTCGAGAACCAGTTCCTTGTCGTTGGCGGGTTGGGCGGTCATGTCTGTCTCCTCAGATGAGCGTGTTGATGCTGCTAGGACGGCGGCGGGCCGACCATACCGACAACCGCTATCGATTTTCTACCGGGTCGAACATTGACATTTGGCGCGCAATTCAATAACCATTAAGCTATCAAACTTCACGGTTATATTATGACGGATTCCGAACGCCTCGATGCCACCTTCATAGCGCTTGCCGATCCGACCCGGCGCGCGATGCTGGCCCGTTTGCTCGAAGGCGAAGCGACGGTCACCGAATTGGCCGAGCCGTTCGAGATGAGCCAGCCGGCCATTTCCAAGCACATCAAGATGCTCGAACGCGCCGGACTCGTGTCGCGCAGCCGCGATGCGCAGCGGCGTCCGGTCAAGATCGAGGGGCTGGCGCTCAAGGAGGCAACGGACTGGCTTGAGAAATACCGCCAGGTCTGGGAGGCTAACTTTTCCCGGCTCGACAACCTGCTCGAAGAACTCAAAAGCCAGCGTAAAAGGGAACGGAACTGATGAGCTTTGCGACCAGCCTGACAGTCTCGACGCCGACCGATCTTGAAATCGTCGTCGAGCGCATCTTCGATGCCCCGGTCGACCTTGTCTTTGACTGTTACACGACGCCCGATCTGGTGCGGCGGTGGTTGACGGGCGCGGAGGGGTGGTCACTCGCTACATGCGAAATCGACCTCAGGGCTGGCGGGGTCTATCGCTATGTGTGGTCGGGGCCAGATGGCGCGAGCATGGGCATGACGGGCACGTTTCACGAGGTTCAGCCGCCGTCCCGGCTCATGTCGACCGAAACCTTCGATGACGATTTCGGCATGGGAAAGATGCTGGTGACCATCGCTTTCCATCCCGATGGCGACCGGACCAGCATGCATCAGACAATTCTCTTCGAATCCAAAGCCCAGCGCGACTCGGCGGTTGAGACCGGCATGGCCGAGGGCATGGGGATCAGCTTCATGGCGCTCGACAAGCTGCTGGCGGATTTGACGAGCCCATTATGAGCAGCCCCACCGCAGAAGCGTTCAAGGCGGTTCTGGCGACGCTGCAGTCGGACGCGGAAAAGGAGAAGTACAAGCGCTACTTCAAGACCGGCGAAGGGCAGTATGGCGAGGGCGATATCTTCATGGGCGTGCGCATGGGGCATGTCTTCGATACCGCCAAGCAGTTCATCGACATGGATCCGGCCGAGATCGAAATCCTGCTCGAAAGCGATATTCACGAGCATCGGGCCGGGGCCGTGTCGATCATGGCCAAGCAGTACCGGGCTAAAAAAACCAGCGAGGAGCGGCGGCAGGCGTTATATGACCTTTACCTGCGCCGTCACGACAGGATCAACAATTGGGACCTTGTCGACCTGGGCGCCTGGAACGTGGTCGGCGAGCATCTGGTCGATCGGCCGCGCGACATCCTTTACCAATTGGCGCGCTCACCGGTGATCTGGGAGCGGCGCACGGCGATGCTTGCCACCTTCGCCTTTATCCGGCGCAAGGACTTCGACGATGCGCTGGCCATTGCCGAAATTCTGATCGAGGACCCCGAGGATTTGATCCACAAGGCCTGCGGATGGATGCTGCGTGCCATCGGTGCGGATACCCCGCAGCTTCTGGCTTTTCTCGACCGACATGCGGCGGTGATGCCGCGCGCCATGCTGCGCGCGACGCTGGAGAACTTCGACCCCGAAAGCCGGGCGAAATACATGGCCGCCAAGGGCAAATAGCCTACCAGCCGAAAACGAAGCCGAGACCGGACTGACCGCCGCTCTGGCGGACATGGGCGGAAGTGCCCTCACCAAACTGGAACAATCCATAGCTGTTGCCGCCGCCCTGCTGGTCGAGCGTGCCGTTATGGCCGTTGCCTTCCTGATGCACGATGCCGAGATTGTTGCCGCCGCCCTGCATGATACCGGCGATATTGCCGATGCCGTTCTGGCGGATAGAGCCGCTTTCGATTTCATTGACCAGTGCGTAAAGGCCGAGCCCTGCCTGCAACATGCGGTGCTGTTCGGCATCGCGGGGCGCGAGATTGATGGAAATCTGCCCCGCCTGGACGGGAACCGCCGTGGAGGTGAGGGCGATAGCCAGGGCGATGCCGGCGAGAATCTTGTTGCGTGCCATGTTCGTGCTCCATCTGGTTAATCGACGCTTGAGCGCCATTGACAACAGATTGGCGCCTGGGCGCTGAACCGACACGGAAGGCGGCGTTTATCTGGCGTTAAGATTGCGGCGGAGGCCGTAACGGAGGCTTGAGGGAACTCTGGCCCTGCGTCGCTTGTTGTCCGTGTCGGGAACCGATTCACGCCTGGCCCTCACTTACCCATTAGCCCCGCGCGGCAAAAAGGATTTGCTATGGATGATACCGAAGCCACTGCCCCCAAACGCAACTCCCTGGTGCTGGTCCTCGGCGGATTGGCCGTGGTCGGCTGGCTGGCCTTCCTGGTGCTCTGGCTCACCTCTTCCACCAACAGCGGAAGCCTGCAGAACGCGGTCAACGCGCTGACCTCCGAACGCGATCAACTGGCCAGCGACCTCGCCGCCATGGAAGAATCCGGGGCGACGCTGGACGAACTGAGAACCGAGATTGCGACGCTGACCGAAGAACGGGATGCGCTTGCCAGCGAGCGCGATGCCATCGTGAGCGAGAGCGAAGACGCGCAACAGGCGCTCGAAACCGCCAACACCGAATTGCAAACCGCGACCGACGCGCTTGCCGAGAGGCAGGGCCGGATCGAGGAGTTGCAAGCCAATCTGGCGGAAGCCGAGCAATCGTTCTCGGAGGTTCAGGACCGGATCGCGCAAAGCACCGCCGAGCTTGCCGATGTGGGCAGCAGGTTGGAAACGGCGCGGGCCGAAGAGGCGCAATTGCGCCAGACGGCAGCCCAGCTCACCCAGGAAGCGGCGGACGCAACGAGCGCGGCTTCGGAAATCGAGGCGGAAGTTCAGGCGGCCCGCGAAGCCCAGGCCGCCGCCCAGAACCAGCTGGCCGAACTTCGCGCCAGCCAAGCCGAATTCGAGGAACAGCGCGAAAGCCTTGAAACGGAGGTCGCCGATCTCGAAGCCCAACGCGCGCAATTGCAATCCCAGATCGAAAGCGCCCAAGCCCAGCGCGACGAATTGCAGGCCCAGGCTTCTTCGCTGGCCGATACGCTATCGGATCGCGGCGAGGAGGTTGCGGCGCTCGAGGCACAGATCACCGAGCTTCAGGAGCAAGGCGATGCCGCGGCAAGGGCGGCTACCGAGGGATTGGCGCCGGGCCGATATGTCGCCCAGAGCGAGGGACCGCAGGTCCTGACGTTCCTCTTCGGGGAGGACGGATCGTTTGCAGCCTGGCCGAGCCTGGTTCTTGACGCATCGGCGTCCGACCCGGCGATGAGCGGCACCTATTCTGCCGGCGAGGCTTCGCTGGTGATCGAGGAGATCGATGGCAACAGCAGCATCGAGACGCCGATTTCCTGCGACTTCGCGCCGGGGAACGCGGGACTCGTGCTCGAGGGCGATTGCATTCTCAGCGGACTGACATTGCGTCAGCTTCAATAGACGAAAGGCTCCGGGACCATCCGGAGCCTTTTTTCATATCCACTGCCCATTGGGGCTGAGGCAATTGAATGTCTGGCCGTCGACTTCGACAGTCAGGGAGATGTCGTAGCTGGGCGCATTGCCGACGCTCACGCGTCCGAGCGAGATGGGGCCGGCCGTCTGCGCAGAAAAGCCACCGCCCTGATTGATATTGGTACTACCGGCACCGCCAACGGTTTTGACCGAAAAACGGTAGGTGCCGCTGACGGGCCCCTGGGCGTTGTAGATCGCTTCAAGGCTTGTTCCGCCGCCGGTTTCCGTTGCCACGACTTCGCAAGGTACGGGCCGAGTGGTTCCGGCGGCGCTGTCGGCGGAACCGGCATAGCTGGCGGTGCCGATGGCAGCGATTGCGACAAAGGCGGCGGCGGAGAGCATATAAATCCTGTTACGTGTGATGGTGCCGATCATGGGCTCCTCCTTTTCCCGCCGGCCGGGCCGAAGGCCCGATCCGGCTGCGGAGATTTCAGCTTAAATCAAGGGCAGACCTGAACAAAGGCCGCGACATTGCCCGAACCGTACTGATCGACATTGGCCGAGCAGCCATTGCCGACCTGAACGCCGGCGGCGACATTGCCATTGCCGTCCTGGGTCAGGATCGAGGTGTGGTTGGAGCCGAACTGGCCGACGCCGGCCTGGTTGTTGTTGCCATACTGCCAGGTTTCGGCGCTGTTCCGGCGGCCCTCCTGGCCGGTGGCGGCGGTGTTGCCGTGGCCGTACTGGTTGTTGGACGTGGAATTGCGCCAGCCGTTCTGGTGGATGCCGATCTTGTTGCCCCAGCCTGACTGATGGCCGCCGGCGGAGTGATTCCAGCCCCACTGATTGATGAAGATATCGTTGGCCGCGGCAGGTGCGGCGACAGCGCCGAAGCTGGCGGCGGCGAGGGTGGCTGCGATAACGAATTTCCTGATCATGTTCCGTCTCCTGGTTGACTGGCGGGTGTTGCTGCCGCCGGATGTCTCTTGCAGGATCAGGTTTAGAACCGGGCGTTGGAACCGGCCCTGAATCGAATGTTCAGAAAGCATTCATCGCGCACGACCGTGCATATCGGCGTCGAGACCGGCCAATGTGCGGATGATCGACACGTCTATATGGCGATCACCGACATGCTCGTGCGAAAGCCTATTCTTCGGGCTCCCAATCGACCCAATCGATGATGTGACTCTCCCAATCGTCGGTGCTGGCATCCTCTTCGGCAACCGTACGATTGCGTATGGAAATACCCGCTGCATGGACGGTGTTGGGATCGCCCGACACGAGCGGATGCCACCAGGCGAGCCCCCTGCCCTCGGCGATGCGGCGATAGGCGCAGCTTTTGGGAATCCAGGCGATCTGCTCGACCTTTTCAGGCGTGAGCTTGATGCAATCGGGAACCTTGGCCTGGCGGTTGGGATAATCGGAACAGGCGCAGGTCTCACCGTCGAGCAGCTTGCAGCGCACATTGGCGGCGTAGATCTGACCGGTGTCCTCATCCTCGAGCTTCAAAAGACAGCAGCGGCCGCAACCATCGCAGAGTGCTTCCCACTCTTCGGTGGTCATCGCTTCGAGCGGCTTTTCATCCCAGAAGGCCATGGGCGAAACCCACTCCACTTCATTTCATCCGGCCGCGCCTGACTAAGCGGGCCTTAACTCAATTGGAAGGCTTTACACAAAATTGTGGTGCCGATCCGCAACGATAGCCATACAATACAACCGCTCCGGGATCGAGCGCGCCCGGACGCGCGTTGACGAGCGAGCAAAACCGAAGGGCCCACGGTGCAAGACCCGTTTTACAGCAAACAGAAGCGCTCCAGGGGCAAGAACCGGCTGCTCGAGGCCGACGCCTGGCTCGACTCGTTCCTTTATGACGGCATGCGGTCCACAGGCCGGGTCTATACCAAGATCCAGGACTTCTTCTCGCTGTTCTCGGTTCGCGGCATAAGCCGGTTTCTGGTCGAAATTGCGTCGGATGCGCTCAGCTTCGGCGCAATGGGCGCCGTGCTGATGGTGGCGCTGGCGCTTTCGGCCATGGATGCGACCGCTTCGGGCGAATTCAACCGGGCCGAGGACTATTCGGTGATCTTCCTCGACCGCTACGGCAACGAGATCGGGCGTCGCGGCATCCGGGCCGACGATTCGGTGGCGCTGTCGGAAATCCCCGATTTTCTGATCCGGGCGACGCTGGCGACCGAGGACCGGCGGTTTTACGAGCATTTCGGGATCGACGTCTGGGGCACGGTCCGGGCCCTTCTCTCCAACGCCGAAGGCGATTCGAGCCTGCAGGGCGGCTCCTCGATCACCCAGCAACTGGCCAAGAACCTGTTCCTTTCCAACGAGCGCACCATCGAGCGCAAGATCAAGGAACTGTTCCTCTCCTTCTGGCTGGAAGCCAATTATTCCAAGGACGAAATCCTAAAGCTCTATCTCGACCGCGCCTATATGGGCGGCGGCAATTTCGGGGTGGTGGCGGCGGCCGAATATTACTTCGGCAAGCAGATCCAGGATATCGACCTTGCCGAAGCGGCCATGCTGGCGGGGCTCTACAAGGCGCCGACGCGCTTTGCCCCGCATGTGGACATCGCGGCGGCGCGCGGGCGGGCCAATGTGGTGCTCACCAACATGGTCAACGCCGGCTTCCTGACCGAAGGCCAGGTCACCGCCGCGCGCCGGCGCCCGGCCGAGCCGGTGGACCGGTCCGAAGAGGTCAATTCGCCCAACTATTTCCTCGACTGGGCTTTCCTCGAAACCAAGCGGATCGTCGGCGACAGCCCCGAACTGGGCTTTGTGGTGCGCACCACCATCGATCCGGACCTCCAGACCCATGCCGAGGACGCCATTATCTCGGTGCTGCGCGAACAGGGCGCGGCCTACAATGTGAGCCAGGGCGCCATGGTGGTGATGGAGCACAATGGGGCGGTGCGGGCCATGGTGGGCGGCACCGATTACGGCCAGAGCCAGTTCAACCGCGCCACCGCGCCCAACCGGCAGCCGGGATCGGCTTTCAAGCCTTTCGTTTACGCCACCGCGTTCGAGATGCTCGGGATGACGCCGCGCGATGCCATTTCGGACGCTCCGGTCTGTATCGGCAATTGGTGTCCGCAGAACTATGGCCGCTCCTATCGCGGCTCGACGACCATCCGCGCGGCGGTCGCCTCCTCGATCAACACCGTTCCGGTGCGGCTGTCGATCGAAACCGGCCGCCAGCCGATCGCCGACATGGCGCACCGGCTGGGCATTCGGAACGAATTTCCGGTGACCCGCTCGCTGGCCCTGGGCGTGGCCTCGGTGAGCGCGCTCGACATGGCATCCTCCTATGCGGTGTTCGCCAATGGCGGCTACAGGGCCACTGGGTTCGGCATCACGCGCATCACCACGCTGCGGGGCGAAGTGGTCTATGAAGCCAATCCCGACCAGGGCCGCGAGCGCGTGCTGGACGAGCAGGTGGTGCTGGCGATGAACGACGTGCTCAATGCCGTCAATTACGAGGGCACCGGCGGGCGGGCCGTGGTCGAAGGCGTGCCCAGCGCAGGCAAGACGGGCACGACCAGTTCATATCGCGACGCCTGGTATGTGGGATATACCGGCAATTATGTCGCTTCGGTCTGGTACGGAAACGACAATTACGAGGCAATGAACAACCTTACCGGCGGCACCTTGCCGGCGATGAGCTGGCAGAAATTCATGGCCTATGCGCACTCCAACATCGAGGTCAAACCGCTGTTCGGCGTGGACATGGAACCGCGGCCGCTGGTGATTGCCGATGCCGAGGGCGGCGAAGGGGAAGAGACCGCGCCCGAACGCGCACCGACCCTGGCACCGGCTGCCGCGATCAAGCTCCTTGATCTGTCCGAGAAAATGCGCGAGGCACTGGCCAATGGCGCCGGCGGCGCGCTCAACCAGGCCGCCCTGCCCTCGAATAACGAAAGTCTCTGACGTCTTGGGGTTGTTGTTCCGACTTCTGGTGGGCCTCGCTGTGGCGATTGCCGTGGGGTTCGGCGCGAGCTATTACGCGCTGACCGATGGCCGGCTGTTCGCGGCGGTGCGGGTGGGGCCGTGGGCCGCATGGCCGCAGGTGGGCCAGCCGCTGCCCGACCCTTATACGCGGGCCTATCTCGCCCGATCCGGCCATCTCCAGCTCGGCTATGCCGAGGGCATCCAGTTTGTCGCCCTGACCGACGACGCGGGCCAACCGCTCAACGCGAACTGCCATTACCGGGTGAGCGGGCGCGTACCGGGGGCGAGCTTCTGGACACTGGCGGCGACCGATCTCGCGGGGGCCAATATCGCGGCTTCGCCCGAGCTGACGGCGCTGCACAGTGAGCGGGTGGCCCGCAGCGGGGATGGCGCGCTGGTGGCCAGCATCAGCCCTGAACTGGCGCCGCAGAACTGGCTGGAAATCGAGCCCGGCGGGCCGTTTCAGCTTCAGTTGACGCTTTACGACGCCGTGGTGTTTTCGGGCGGCAACACGACGGTGGATGCCATGCCATCGATCGAGAGAGTCGGGTGTCCATGAGCCGGCTGTTTTTCTGGATCATCGGCGGATTGGTGCTGGGGGGCGTGATCCATCTGATCGTCATCCTCACCCTGCCCAATGCGGCCACGCACGACATCTGGAACCGGCTCGAGGAGGCCGCGCCGCTCGAAACGCTGGTGGTGCTCGACGATTTGGCGCCGGGGGAGCCCAATCCTCTCGGGCTCGACCCGGAACTGCTCTATGCGGTGTGCCGGCTCGACCTGGAGGATGGTCCGGGGATCGTCAACGGGCAATTGCCCCTCGCCTTCTGGTCAGTGGCGGTTTTCAACCGGCAGGGGCATGTCATCTATTCGACCACCAACCGGTCGGGATCGGGTGCGCTGCTGGACATGGGGCTGTTCAATCCGGCACAGACGCGGCTGCTGGCGGAACAGCGCTTCGAGATCGACGAAGGGCTGTTGATCGTGGAGGCCGGTGGAAACGACGCCGCCGTGGTGGTGCGGCTGGCCCCGCCGCATCCAGCCATGCGCGAGCGCTATCGCGAGGCGCTGGCGGCGTTGGATTGCGGGACGATCCGGTAGGGACGCACTTCTGCTGAGTCCTTGGGAAACCTCGCGGGTCTCCGGGTCGCGCCCGAAGACGACGAGGTGGGGAGGGTACGGCAAGAGTCGAAGGCGGTGCGCATACCTTGCCCCGGGTCAAGCCCGGGGTGACACGGTGGGGGGGGAAGCGCTGTGGCTGGGTTTCGGAAGCGAGCGCGGCGGAATGATGGGTGGGGTGGTAGGCGGTATTGGTTATTTGCGGACGAGTGCGGCGGGTTGGGGCAGTTGGTAGCGGGAAGGGAGGCCCGTGTCCTTGAAGACCATTCCTCCGCTACCGGTGAGGCAAAAATCGCCGACGCGGGCGCGGGTGACGTAGGGTTCCATGCGCGCGAGCTGGGCATCGACGATGCGGGCTTCCTCGTGCGGGGTTTCGACCAGGAGGCGTTCGAGCGCGGTCGAATAGGATGCGTAGCGATAGGCCAGAGCGCGGGTGAACCAGGCGATCTTTTGCTGGTTCTCCCATCGGCGCGCCTCGACCTCGGCGGGCGCATCGGGAGCGGCGAGGGATACGTTCGCGACCGCGATGGCGCGCTGGCGATCGACCTCGAGCACCCGGCAGATGGCAGCGAAGGTTCCGGGGATCGTGGCGATATCGATTTCGATATCGTTGGCGACCCTGCTGTAGCGCACGCGGGAGGATTGGAAATCCGTGCCGCGCAGATAGGCGTAGTACCGATCGACGACGAATTGCGTATCGAGATTGGCGCCCAGCCGGGTGCGCTGGATTTCGACGGCGCTGTCGTAGAACCAGTCATGGGTGTGAGGCGCGATGAGGAAACGCCAGACGCGATCGTGCATCTCGCGTTCCTGGTCGGTGAGGTTGAAATCGGAAACCGGCTCGCCCCGGTACGCAGCGGCCCTCTGGCCGATGGCCGGCAGGATCTCGTCATGAAGCACGCCGGGCTGGGCGCGGCCGAAATCGCCCGTGGGACGCGTGGTGCAGGCGGCAAGCAAAACAAGCGCCGTGGCGGCCAGAGCGCCGCGAATCAACCAGTGTTTCAACGCCCTCAGCCCTTGCGTGTCCGCTTCAATCTACGGGTCGGCTTGGGTGTGGTGGCGGCGGCGCCGCGCTCATAGCGCACGCCGGTGAACAAGATGACCTCCGCGGGCCCGCACGCCGGCGCTACCGACAGCGGACGCGGGACCTTGGGGCTGAAGTGTAACAGCGTACCCATCGATGGCCTCGTTTTTCCGTTCGTCCCCGGTCGAGCCCCCAAGCGACCCTATGCCGTTCCGGGCGATCCGAACAGGGCCCATTAAGACTTCGTCAAGGTTAACAGTCCGCTAACGAATCTGGATCAATGTGGGACACATGACTGTGGACCGGGGGAACGAGTCGACCAAATGATCGGCTTTCAGCCATATGAGACCTTCCAGTTGCTGATCGAGACGGGTGGAACCGAGCGGGCCAACACCCTTTTGATCGCGGCGTGCGACGCCTATGCCCGGCGGGCCAAGCCGCTGGCGGCCGAAGCCGAGCAGTTCGAGGCGCTGGCCAAGCGGCTGTTTCCCACGGCGACGCCCGAGGCGCGGACCAAAGCGGCGGGCATTCTCGCCAGCGCGCAAAATCTCACCCCGTCGCTGGAAATCCTCGTTTACGAAAACCTCGGCACCGGGCTGATCACGCATCTGGAAAGCGCGCCCACGCTCTCGGACGACCTGCTGTTCCGGCTGATCGAAAAGGGCAATATCGACGTGATCGCCGCCATCGCGCGGCGGCCGCGCCTCTCCGGCGCCGTTCTGGCGCGCCTGTTTCCGATCAACAGCCGCAAGGTTTATCGCGCGCTGGCGGGCAACACCGCGATCGCGCCGCGCGGGGCGTATCTGACGGCGCTCACCCGTTCGGCGGAGATGGACCACGAAGTCGCCGCCATCCTGGCCGGGCGGGACGATTTCGATGCGGCGCTTTTGACGGGTGTGTTCTTCGACCTGCCCGAAGAGGGGCGAATCAACGTGCTCAAGGCCTATGGCAGGCGCAACCTGCCGCACGTGCCCATGATGCGCACATTCGAGCAGATATCGGTGGCGACCGAGGAGTTCACCGGCGCGCTGATGAAGCTGTTTTCGGATAACCGGCGGCCCAAGATCACCCGGCTGCTGCACCAGATCACCGGGCTCGATGAGCTGCGCTGCGCCGAAATCGCCCACGACACCAGCGGGGCGGCGCTGTTCGTGGTGCTGCGGGCGTTCGGGTGCACGTCCTATGACGGGCTCAAGGTGCTGATCCACGCGACCAGCCATGACGAGCACCGATCCAAGACGCTTGCCGGGTTTGCGAGGCTGTTCGAGGACGTATCGGTGTCCGCGATGGTCTATGTGATGAGCGTGTGGCGCGGGGACGCCAAGGCCGGCGAACTCAGCAAGCCCGAATACGGCCGTGTCACCGAGCCGAGCCGGCGGACGCCTGCCGCCCAGCGCGGCGGAGGCGTGGGCGAACGGGCGCTGGAAGCGCTGGACAGGCTGAAATCGAGCCGCAAGGCGGGCTAACGGCCATCGGGGCTGTGCCGGGCCGGCGCGTTACCGGATCAAAGATCCTAGACCACATCCACCCCGATATCCTCGCCGCGCAGGTCGAGCGAGAGCACCCAGAGGTCTTGGTCGAACTCTATTTCACGGGAAATGCGGTCCTTGACCGTGAGGGAATCGGTGCGGCTGAAGCGCTTCTGAAAAACGCGATCGGCGGGCGGGGAATCGAGCAGCGCGCCGGGCGCGGGGGTGAAGAGCGAGACGGTGCCATCGAGGTGATCGACCTCGATCCAAACCTGTCCGGCGATGGCGTCGCCGCGCCGGGAGACGACACAGAAATTGCCCTGGTCGTTGTGGCGCCGCACGAAGGCGGCGCACCAGATGTCTGACCGCAATTGCTGCATGGTCCCTCACCTACCCGGATTAGAGGTAGGCGCCCGCTTCGACCAGCATCTGGCGGAGCATGGGAGAAACCTCCCCGGTGGGCCGGTAATTATTGAAGATCTGGAACTGGCGGATGGCGCGGGCCGTGGCCTCGTCGGCGACGCCGTTGACCGGAGCCTGCAGGAAACCAAGGCGGCTGAGGCCGCGCTGGATGTCGCTGACCAGATCACGATCGAGCGCCGGAGGAACGTCCGGATCGCCGGTTTCGGCGGGGGCCGGTGCCGGGGCGGGGACATCGGGCGAGATATCGGCGACCGTCTGGCGCTCCTGGGTCGGCTGGGCGGCGGGCTCGGCGGGCGCTGAGGCCGCTTCTTCCTGCATCCGGGCAACGAGCGGTGCGATCTCATCGGTCGTGGGTTCGGCGGCCACCGAGGGCGAGGGCGCCGGGGCCGGCGCCTCGGAAGTCTGGAGCGGCGCGTTGCGCACGGCTTCGATGACCTGCGGGGTGGCGGCGCCGGTGCGCGGGAGATTGAAGCGCGCTTCGAAGGCGCGGATGGCATCGGCGGTGTTGGGGCCGTAATAGCCATCGACCGTGCCGTTGAACAAGCCGAGCGCCTGTAGTTTTTCCTGCAGTTCGGCAATGTCCTGATTGCCGATGGCCGGAGCTTGGGCCTGGGCGGCGGGTTCGGGCTCCGCCGAGGCTTCGGGCTGTGGCTGAGGCGCGGGTTCTGCTGGAGTGCGCTCGGCGGTCGGTTCGGGCGCGGGGCGCTGGGGAATGGATTCGGGCTCGACCACGACGGGGCGGATCGGGGCCGAATTTGCGGCGCCGGAGACAAAGAGCGGCGCGGGGTGGCGCTCCTCCTGCAGGAACACGGCATTGGTGGCGGCCATTAGCGTCAGGCCGGACACCAGGATGAGCCCCGTGGCAGCGACCGGCGAACGCAGGAACTGGTTTGCGCTCCAGACAGCGGCGCGGCTTGCCAGCCCCGCCGCGCTGGCGCCGACTGCCAAGGGAATCTGGGCAAGAGCTGACGTCATTGTGCTACGCTTCTTCTTTCGTCTTCGAGCCATTTTTCTTCGTCGCTGTCACGCCTGGTCTTGTAGAGGTGCTCGATGGTCGCCGTGCGCATGGCGCGCGAGGGACCATCGATGGGCAGCAGCACGCTGACCGTGGTGCCCACGCCCGGTTCGGAGACCACTTCCAGCCGCCCTTCATGCAGGGACACCAGGCCCTTCACGATCGAGAGGCCCAGCCCGGTCCCCTCATAGCGCCGCGACAGGGTGTCCTGGGCCTGGAGGAACGGTTCGCCGATGCGCTCGACCGTCTCACGATGCATGCCTATGCCCGAATCGGTGACCGAAATGTTGAGCATCCGGCCCTGGCGCTTGAGAGAAAGGGAGACACTGGCGCCATCGTGGCTGAATTTGACGGCGTTGGACAGCAGGTTGATGAGAATCTGACGGCAGGCGCGCTCGTCGCCCACGATCTGGGGCAGCCGCTCGGGGATGGCGGTTTCGATGGTGATCGCCCGATCCCGGCCAAGCTTTTCCACCATCTGCAGACAGGGTTCGATCAGGTCATGGGGGGCGAAGAGTTCGGCCTGGACCTCGAACTTGCCCGCTTCGATCTTGGACATATCGAGCAGCATGTTGACCACGTCGAGCAGGTGATGCCCGCTGCGGCTGATATGGCCGGCGTATTCGGCATGGGTGGGCGAAAGCGTGCCGCCAATGCCTTCGGACATCATGTCGGAAAAGCCGACGATGGCATTGAGCGGGGTGCGCAACTCGTGCCCGATGGTGGCGAGGAACCGCGACTTGGCTTGCGAGGCATCCTCGGCCTGCTTGCGGGCGGTTTCGAGCTGGCGCTCGGCATCCTTGCGGGCGCTGATATCACGCAGGACGCCCAGCACTTCGCAAGGCGCGGACGCCTCGGGGGCGACGAGCAGTGGGGCGAGCGAAAGTTCGATCCAGAGATAGCGCGCGCTAGCGCCCGGCTCGGCGGTATCGCGGCGCAGGCGCAGCTCGATCGTTGCCGGCGCGGCACCGTTGGCGGCATCGGAAATAGCCTTGCGATAGGCCGGCCGATCCATGACGTGGACGCGCTCGAAAAGGCCGGAGCCATCGAGTTCGAAGCGGCGGCAACCGAGCAATTTGCCCGCTGAGGCGGAAACGAAAGCGGGTACGCCCTCCGCATCGTAGCGGATCACCGCGCCGAACATGGTTTCGGCCAAGGCGGCGAGGCTTTGCGTCTGGTTGCGCGGCGGGGTCGCGAACATGCCAAAGCGGATGGCGACGAGCGCGGCAATGGCAAGGGTGGTAGCGATGGCACAAATGAGCGGAACCAGGCCGGCGCCGAGCAACAGGCCGATGGACAAGGGAGCGGCCAGAGCAAGCGCGGCGGCCAGGACAAGTGTGATGCGTTTGCGGCGTGCGTCGCCCGCACCATCGGCCGGACGTCCCGATAGCGCCCACTGGCTCGCGACACTCAAAACTGCAAACGGATTACGCATGAACGCTCTACTCTTGGGGCCACGATACGCTGTGACCAGGCTTTGGGGAGATGTTCCCCGCCGCTTGCGCCACACTTCCACCCAAGCCCTAAAACACCCTTAAGTCCCAAGGCGTTTGGCAGCAGGGAGCGGGGAATCAGGCAATGCGCGAGGGCGATTTCTGGGGGTAGCGTAAACAGAGTGTTGCTTAACGCGACCGTGCCCGAACCGGCGGCATTTGCTTAAAATTTTAGCCAAGTTTTCCAATAATGCTTCACATCGCAGCGCTAGGCTGTTTCCCTAAGCTGTCCTGAACAAAAGGACGACCAAGGGTATTCGGCATGTTCCTGATCCGCTCAGCTTTCTGGCTTTCCGCCGCCTTCATCGTCATGGCGCCGACCGTGGGGATGGACGTGGGCGAAGCCGCGCGCTCGACGGGCGAGCAGCTCGTGAGCCAGGGCGCCCAGACCGCCAGCCAAGTGCTGCTGCCCGAAAGCTGCGACACGCTCGAATGCACCGTGGGAAGGTCGGTGCTGACGCGGGTTGCCGCTGCGCCGGCGCCTGTAGAGATCGTCGAGACGCCGGCACCGCAATCTTCCGGCACAGCGGCGTTCCCCCCGCCCCGCCCCGAGTGGGCGTATTAGCCCCTGCCCCTTTCATTGCCGCGCCGCAGGGTCTAAAGAGCGGGCATGAACAAGACGACGCCTGCCTTTGATGAGATCGCCGAGAACCTCTCTTTCCTCGATGACTGGGAGGACCGGTATCGCTACATCATCGAGCTCGGCCAGGGATTGGCTCCGCTGACCGATGAAGAGCGGTCGGCCGACAACAAGGTGCATGGGTGTGCATCGCAGGTTTGGCTGGTGACTGAAAGCGCGCCGGGCGATGCCGGCACGATCCTCACCTTCCGTGGCGATTCCGACGCGATGATCGTCAAAGGGCTGATCGCCATCGTGCTGGCGCTCTATTCGGGCCGCACCGCCGCCGATATCGCGGCGACCGATGCCATGCCGGTCCTCGATTCGATCGGGCTGCGCGAGCATCTTTCCACGCAGCGCTCCAACGGGCTGGCGGCAATGGTGGCGCGGTTGCGCGCCGATGCGCAGGCGACGGCGCAGGCCAGCTAGGGCGTTTGCCGAGACATTCCGGGGCGCCTTGCATGAGTTCGGGGAGACACTTCCGCTGAGGGTGCGGACGCCTTGCGGGTCTCCGGGTAAAGCCCGAAGACGACGAGGGGTGGGGGGATAGCCGGATCGCGTTCGGGTCTAGCCGAACTCGTTGGGGCGGGCGCCCTCGGCGAGCCAGGAGCGGCTGCGGGTGGTGGCAACGCCGGTGGCGATCGGGGTGAGGCCGAAGTGCCGGGCGGCCGCTTCCAGGGCGATGCGCAGCACGAGCTTGGCGCTGCGACGCGGCCAGCCGCGCTCGGTCTCAACCTCCTGCAGCCCTTTTTCAAAGCCGCAGATGTCGATGACAAGATCGGCGCAATCAGGCGGAAGGGCACGATAGAGACCGGCCAACTGCCGGCGGGCGTCGACGGCCATATCGCCGATGTCGTTGGCATGGCCGCCACCGCTACCCACGCGCGGCCCGTAATGCACGGTGGTGCGCGGGCGCAATCGGCTTCTTTCGAACAACGTCTGCACGCGACGGGCCGCCTCGAGATGATGCGAGTCGAGATAGGCCGGTTCACTTCCCCTGCCCCGTCCTAAGAGAGCCAGGGCGGCGTTTTCCTGGTCACGCATGGGCATGGTGCACCTCGCTTGCCTGGCGGACACCCGCACCGCACATCCGAGTGATCTCGGCTTCAAGGGCCAGGATGCGGGCATCGGCGGGGCTGCCTTCGTCGCGGCCATCCTCGACCTGCTTGCAGGCGTGGGCGACTGTGGTGCGGTCGCGGCCGAAGAACTGGCCCACCTGGGTCAGCGTCAGCCCCAGGAGCGTGTGACACAGATACATGGCCAATTGTCGGGCGCTGGCCGTGTGCAGGCGCATGCGCGAACGGGCGAAGAAATCGCAATAGCGAACGCCGGTCGCGGAGGCCACCGTCAGCACCACCAGCCGGCAATCGCGCCGCAGTGCTGGTGAAAGCAGCTCCCGATGATGCCGTGCGGCGTTGGAAATCCAGATTGTCATAGGACCACCCTCTCATATATAGGATATAATTCCTATAACGGAGAGTGCGGACGCGGGGATAAGTTGCGGCCGACTATTTTACGTCAGTTCTGCCGGGCGGGGACAACAAGGCGCTGGGTAAAAGAAAAGGGCCGCGGATGCGGCCCCTGAAAAACAACAGTCTGCGGAGAACCGATCAGCCGGCCTTGCGGCCCAGCCCGTTGTCCTTGGCAAGCTTGGAGCGGGTCGCCGAATAGGACGGCGCAACCATCGGATAATCGGCCGGCAGGCCCCACTTCTCGCGGTATTCTTCGGGCGAGAGATTGTAGTGGGTGCGCAGGTGCCGCTTGAGCGACTTGAACTTCTTACCGTCTTCCAGGCAGACGATGTAATCGGGGGTCACCGATTTGCGGACCGGAACAGCGGGCTTTTTTTCTTCGGCCGGCGCCGCGACTTCTTCGGTGCCCAGCGCCTTAAGGGCGGCATGGACATCCGCGATCAGGCGCGGAAGATCAGTCGGGCTAATGGCATTATGGCTTACATAAGCCGCAACGATATCTGTACTGTATTCGACAAGGTCAAGCTCGACCTTGTTCTCGGCGGGGGCCAGAGCGGTCATCGCAAATCCCTTCTTGCGTATGAGGGCTAATTAATCGGTCTCCGGACAATTCCCGGATGATCCATTCTGGATCACTTACTGTTGTTCTTTACCGTTTGCAAGCATTGGCGCACAACTTGGCAAAATTTAGGGTAAAACATCATTTACTTGGCAATTCGCCACTTTTTTCCAGTTCATCCACAGAGAAACCGGCCGAAGGCCGATAACCGGCAATATAGGCGGCCCGTGCAAGCAGGTGCGCCGAGATGGGCGCGGTGAGCATGAAGAACACGATGCCCAGCAGCGCGCGCAGGATCACAGCTCCATCGAAACTGACCAGGGCGATGGCCAGCAAGGCCAGGCCCGAGCCGACCGCCCCGGCCTTGGACGCCGAGTGCATCCGCGTATAGAGATCGGGCAGCCGCACGATGCCGAAAGCCGCGAGAAAGCTGAAGATCGCGCCGACGATGAGCATGATTCCGGCAAGATAATAAAGGCCCTCGACGATCATTTCCGCGCCTCCTCGAGATGGTCTTCACGCGACATCTTATCGATCTCCCAACGCTGCAGGACGAAGCGGGCAAACGCGACGGTGGAGAGAAAGCCCACCAACCCCAGGGCAATGGCGATATCGAGATAAAGGGTGAATCCCGTGCGCAAGGCGATGACCACGATATAGCCGATCGCCACAGCGATGAGCATGTCGAGGGCCAGAATACGGTCGGGAAGACTGGGACCGACGATGATGCGGTAAATTGTCACAAGTAATGCGAGACTGAGAATCCCCAGAGATATCGTTGTCGCCAGATGCAGGAACTCAGGACCTGAGATCATTGGAATACCTCGATGATCCGGGCCTCAAACCCGTTCTTGATTGACGCGATGACCTCATCGCGGTCGTGCATTTCCAGGACGTGGATGTAGAGCACGCTGCGGTCCTCCGAGACGTCGACGCTAAGCGTGCCCGGCGTGAGCGTGATGAGGTTGGCGAGCAGCGTGATTTCGACGTCCCTGGTCACGGTGAGAGGATAGGCAATGATCGATGGGGCAAGGCGCTTGTGCATGTTGGGGGAGATCACGAGGATCGCCACCCTCCAGGCCGCCAGCGCCAGTTCGGCGATAAACAGCAGGGCCAGCGAGAGAATGCGGCCGAACCGGCTGGCCAGGTGCGGCCGACCAATGCGATCACGGATGAAAAGCGCGGCTATGGCGCCCACAAAGGCGCCCAGCAGCAGATTGAGAACCGTGAAGCCTCCCGTGACGGCGGCCCAGACGATCGAAAGCGTGACGACGAGAAAAACGAAGGTCATGGCTGCGGCACCTCGGCGAATACAGCTTCGACATAGCGTTCGGGCGCAAGCATATCACGCGCCGCGATGCCCGAGGCGCTGAACAGCCAGTTGGGGAAAAGGCCCAGCACCACGATGACCGCCATGAGCGCCATGGTGGGCACAAGGCCAAAGACGGATTCTTCCCGCTCGAGGGGGTGCAGATCGGGATTGGGCTGTTCGGAACGCTCGCCCTCCTGGCCATTGCGCCAGAAGATGTGAGCCCAAAGCCGGCTGGCCGCGATCAGCGTCAGGAAGGAATTGGCGAGCAGGGCGAAAACCAGCCACCAATTGTCGGCGCGCGCTCCACCTTCCACCAGAAGTATCTTGGGCCAGAGCCCGAGGAAGGGCGGCATGCCCGAAATGATGAACACCATCGCAATGAACAGGATCGAGACCGGCGCGCTGGCGGCGTAGATGCCGCCCATCTTGCGGATATCGGTGGTGCCGGTCATCTGCTCGATCAGGCCGGCGAGGAGATAGAACGCGGTGATGGCCAGCATCGAGTGGACGGCGTAAAAGACCGCGCCGCCGATGCCGTGCATGGTGCCCAGCGCGAAGCCGGCAAAGATGGCACCGATGCCGCCAATGACCAGGAAGCCGATGGCGCGGCGCAGATTGACCTGCGCGAGGGCGCCCAACGGGCCCAGGATGAGCGTGGCGAAGGCGACAACGGCGATCAGCCATTGGAAATTGGCGTGCCCGTCAGGCATGACCATGACGAGAATGCGGATGGCGGCATAGGCGCCGACCTTGGTGAGCAGACCACCAAAGATCGCCGACACCGAGACCGCCGGCGTATGATAGGAGGCGGGGAGCCAGGCATTGGCGGGAAAGGCGGCGGCCTTGACGCCGAAAGCAAAGAGGAACAGCAGCGCAACAGCGGTCAACGGACCGATGGGGATATCGGCGGCCTTGGCGACCAGATCGGCAAAGTTCAGCGTGCCGGTCAGGCCATAGAGATAGGCGATTGCGATCAGGAAAAAGGTGGTCGCGAGGAAGTTGAGGAAGCCGTATTTGATGGCGCCATCGAGTTGAAGCCGGCGTCCGCCCAGGATCAGCATGCCGAAGGACGCAATCAACATCACCTCGAACCAGACATAGAGGTTGAAGATGTCGCCGGTCAAAAACGAGCCGCTGACGCCGCAGAGCAGCAAGAGCAGCATGGGATAAAACCCGAAGCGGTGACCGCGCTCGGTCAATTCGGTCTGAGCGTAGAAGGCAACGATCAGTGCGGCGAAGGACGCGGTGAGCGCGAAGACGGCACTGGTCATATCGGCGGCAAAGGTGATGCCGAAGGGCGGCAGCCATTTGCCCATGGTCATGGCCACCGGACCTGTCTCGAAGATCCGGACCAGGAGATAGAGATTGGAGACCATGATCGCCAGGATCACCGCCACGGCGAAAGGGAGCTGAATGCCGCGCTGGCCGCGCAGCATGACCAGGAACCCCGCGCCGAACAGGGCCAAGGCAACGGGCCAGACCACCACCCAATCGGCGGCCGAGGTTGCCGCCTCGATCATGGCGGGCGGGAGTTCGAGGGAATCGTATGAGGTACCGGCTGTCGCCATCTATCCAACCTGCCTAGCGCCGTTCAGAATTTGATTGCATCAAATCCTTGGGCCTAATCCTTTGTTTTGTCGCGTTTCCGAACCGCAAAACCGTTTCCATCTCCGGCCAAGCCGGGGATATGCTTTTGCTGGATACGCACTAATAGCTCAGGGGCGGCCGCGGAGCGTCTTCGGGCTCGGCGATACGCATGTTGTCGGTGTTGTCGGCATCGAGCTCCTGATAGGCGCGATAACCCAGCACCAGCAGGAACGAGAGCAGCGCAAAGCTGATCACGATGGCGGTGAGGATCAGGGCCTGGGGGAGCGGGTTCGCCGACCCTTCGAGCGGCACGTATTGGCCGTCGGGAACGATGGGGGGTACTTCGGCGGTGAGACGGCCAACGGTAAAGATCAAAAGATTGACGCCATTGCCCAGGATGGCCACGCCCAGCAGCATGCGGATGATGGCTTTCGAGAGCAGCAGATAGGCGGCGATGGTGAAGAACAGGCCGATGAGGCCGGCGAGCGCAACTTCCATCAGTCTTCTCCCTCATCGCCTTCGAGCGCCAGCCCGATGGTGCCGAAGGCTCCCACCACGACAGCATAGACACCGATGTCGAAAATCAGCGGGGTCGAGAGCGCGATTTCCGAACCGTCGACCTCGAAGATCCACCAGAGCCCGGTGAGGAACGGAACATCGACCGCCAGCGACATCAGCCCCGAAATCGCGGCCAGGACGACACCCAGGCCAGCAAGAGACAGGGGGTGCACCCGCAGGGCCTTGCGGGTGGCCTCGACGCCCATGGCGATGCCATAGATCAGAAGGCCGGAGGCGCCGATGAGCCCGCCGATAAAGCCGCCACCGGGCTCATTGTGGCCGCGCAGAAGGACGAACACGGAAAACACCAGCATGAGTGCCGTCAACACGGGCGCGGCGGTGCGGAAGATGACGGTATTCATGTCGTGCTCCCTTTCTTGCGTCGGCGGGGGGCGAGATGCTCGGTGCCGCTGGACCGGGCGCGCAGCCTGATCAGCGCCAGAATGGCAAGGCCAGCCGCCATCACCACGGAAATCTCACCCAGGGTATCGATGGCGCGATAGTCGACGAGGATGACGTTGACGATGTTGCGCCCGTGGGCGATCGGCGTACTGGTTGCCCGGAAGAGCTCGGAGAGCGCCAGATCGAGGTCGCTCTGGAGGACGACCAGCAAAAGCAGGGTGATGCCCGCACCCACCGCCAGCGCAACGGCGCCGTCGCGAATGGCGGTTTCGAGATCGCGGCGATCGGACTGATCGAGGTGCAGTCGGGTCATGACCAGGGCGATGATGATCACTGTCAGCGTTTCAACCATGAACTGGGTGAAGCTGAGATCAGGCGCGCCGAACAGCATGAAGATCACGGCGACGGCGAAGCCCTGGATGCCGAGGGCGACGATTGCCGTGACGCGGGATTTGGCCCCGAGCACCGTCACCAGACCGATGGCGGCAATAGCGATGATGCCCCATTCGTAGAACGCAAGGGTCGGCCATTGCGGGATCGGAGGGAGGCTGTCGGTTATGATCAACGGCGCCGAAAGCGAGACGGCCAGCACCACGAACATCACCAGGATATACCATTCCAGGCGGCCGTGATGGAGGAAACGGGTCACCCGATCGGCGAAACGGACGAGGCCGAACATGGCGGCATCGAACCCGATATCGAAGGTCCAGCCGATCGCCTCGCCGGTGCGGCGCAAGGTGGAGCGGACCGCGTCGGCTTGCCAGAAGATCAGGGCACCGAGCGTCCAGGTGACGATGGACGCCCATACGGCGGGGTTGGTGAGGTCGAACGCCAGGTAAATATGGGCATCGACATCGGCATTATAGATCGAGCCGCCGGTCGGGTTGAGGACGGCGAGGTTCAGCCAATCGGTGAAGAGGCCCGCAATGACGCCCAGGACCGCAAGCACCACAGGGCCGATGAACAGGCTGAGCGAGCCTTCATGCGGCGTATGGGGCGTGGGGCGGAGATCGCCCAGGAACGGCTTGAAGGCGACGATGAGGCCGACGACCATCATCAGGGCATTGCCGATGACCAGCACCGCGAGGAACAGCAGATCAGGCCAGACACCGCCTGTCAGCGCCAGATACATCTCCTCCTTGGCGAGAAAGCCGATGGCGATGGGAAAGCCCGCCATGGAGATGGCAGCCAGAATGGCGGCGACGAACGTTATCGGCATGGCTTCCCTGAGCCCGCCCAGCACGGTGATGTCGCGCGTTCCGGTGCCGTGATCGATGGTGCCGGCGATCATGAACATGGCGCCCTTGAACAGCGAATGGGCGCATAGGTACAGGATGGCGCCCAGGATCGCCTCCTTGGTGCCGAAGCCGATGAGCAGAACGAGAAGGCCGAGGGAACCCAGCGTGGTATAGGCCAGCATCTGCTTGAGATCGGTCTGGCGCACGGCCAGAAAGCCCCCCATCAGCAGCGTCGCTCCACCGAAGAGAGTCAGAATCCAGAACCAGGGCTCGGTGCCACCGAGCACGGGATTCATGCGCGCCAGCAGATAAACACCGGCCTTCACCATGGTTGCCGAGTGGAGATAGGCTGAAACCGGGGTCGGCGCCTCCATCGCGTTGGGAAGCCAGAAATGCAGCGGCACCTGGGCCGATTTGGCGAAGGCGCCGGCGATGACCAGCAACAGGGCCACCATATAGAACGGACTTTCCTGCACCGTTCCCGCCGTGGTCAGCATGCCCACGAGGCTGTTCTGGCCTGTGATGAGGGCGAGAACGATCAGCCCGGCCAGAAGCGCCAGCCCGCCGCCGCCGGTTACGACCAGCGCCTGAATTGCGGCGCGGCGCGCGGCCTGGCGGGTATGATCGAACCCGATCAGAAGGAACGAGGTGATCGAAGTCAGTTCCCAGAAGACGAACAGGGTGAAGACGTTATCGGCCAGAACCAGGCCGAGCATCGAGCCCATGAACATCAGGATATAAGAAAAGAACCGCCCCTGATGCGGGTGCCCGGCGAGATAACCGCCTGAATAGATGACGATGAAGGTGCCAATACCCGAGATCAGCACGCCGAAAACAAGGCTCAAGCCATCGACGAAGAACGAAAAATTGATGCCGTAGGCGGGAATCCATTCGAACCCGGCGCGGATCACCGACATTTCCGAAATAGGGCCGATGAAGCTCAGGAACGTCACGAAGATCGCGGCGGGGACGATCGCGAGGATCCAGCCCGCCAACGGTCCGGTGAACGTCTTGATCCAGGGCGCAAACAGCGCCGCAACGAAGGGCGCGACCGCAATCAGCGCAACGATGACATCAAGACTTGGTCCCAAACGAGCCCCCAGACTGTATGCGTTTCCAATCCCCAGCGAGAATCAGTGAGCAAACACTAACGTCCCTCACTGCAAGCTCAACCAAAACCGGACATGGGAACGCAGTGTTGACCCTATAAGTTGTGATAACCACATGGGACCAGGCCCGTTATAGTGGCAAAGTTCACACCGATAAGGATGGCGCACGATGAACGACACGCTCAAAACATCCAACAGCGAATGGCGCGATAAATTGACGCCCGAACAATATCACGTCACCCGCGAGCACGGCACCGAACGCGCCTTTTCGCACGCCTATAATGTGGAAAAGCGCGACGGCATCTATCATTGCGTATGCTGCGGCGTGCCGCTTTTCACCTCGGAAGCCAAATATGAATCGGGTTCGGGCTGGCCAAGCTTCTTCCAGCCGGTTTCCGAAGACGCGATCAAGGAAGTGGACGACCGCAGCCATTTCATGCGCCGCACGGAAATCCGCTGCGCCAATTGCGATGCTCATCTCGGGCACGTTTTCCCCGACGGCCCGGCGCCTACGGGATTGCGCTATTGCACCAATGGGCTTGCGCTGGATTTCAAGCCGGAGGAGTGAGGCGGGCGCCAGCATATCAACAGCCACCGTGGTGATTGCTGAGGCTCAGCGCCCCTCATCCGCCCCTTCGGGGCACCTTCTCCCACCAGGGAGAAGGGGAGCTTGAGGCAGCATCGCGACAAGGCTTCGACTCCGCCAAGTGAGCCCCCTCTCCCCTTGAGGGAGAGGGCCGGGGTGAGGGGTGAGGGGTGCGCTGGGCTTCGGCGGGAGCGAGGGCGTGTGAGCAAGCTCGGCGCACCCCTCATCCGACCGCTTCGCGGCCACCTTCTCCCTCAAGGGGAGAAGGGTAAGGAGCAAACGCGAGGGCAGAGCTTGTGAATGCCCTCGGCGCTCCCCCAGGAGCCCGCCTCTCCGCTGGTGGAGAAGGGTAGCCTTTGGCGAGTGGCTGTTGCTTACTGCGGGCGTACAGTTCGATGAGTCGTCATCTCCCCGGAGGAGATGATCGGGACTTGAACCCAAGAATGGATCCAAAGGCTATTTCATGAACGACAACGCGCCAGTTGCCGCGCTTCGCGACCATTCCGATACACGGCATGGGATAACCCGAAACGATCCCTACCACTGGCTGCGGGCCGACAATTGGCGCGATGTGATGGCCGATCCGGCTGTCCTGCCGCAGGACATCAGGGATTATCTCGAAGCCGAGAATGCCTGGTACGAGCGCGGGTTGGGCGAACCCACCGAGGCGCTGCGCGAGACGATCTACAAGGAAATCCGGGGCCGGATCAAAGAAGACGACGCCTCGGTCCCCTCCCCCGACGGGCCGTTCGCCTACGCCTCGCGGACGCGGGAGGGGGATCAATATCCACTGATCGTCCGCACGCCGCGCGAGGGTGGCGAAGAGACCGTGCTGCTGGACTGCAACGCCGAAGCGGGCGAAGGATATTTCGGGTTCGGCGGGGCCGAACATTCGCCCTGCCATACGATGGTTGCCTGGGCGGCGGACCGGAATGGGTCGGAATATTACACAATCTATATCCGTGACGTCGCAACCGGCGCCGACCGGGAGGAGCGGATCGAGAAATCGGGCAGCGGCGCGGTGTGGGCCAATGATTCGAGCCGGTTCTACTATGTGGAGCTCGACGAGAACCACCGTCCCTTCCGGGTGCGCGAGCATGTGCTGGGAACGGCGCAGGCGGACGACAAGATCGTCTATGAGGAAAAGGACCCCGGCTTTTTCGTCGGCGTGGACATGACGCAATCACGCCGGTTCCTCACCATTTCGGCGCACGACCACCAGACTTCGGAAATCTGGCTGATCGATGCGGAAAAGGGCGGCGCGCCGTTCTGCGTGGAAAAGCGCCACGAGAACACCGAATATTCGCTCGAGGAACGCGGCGGCACGCTTTATATCCTCACCAATGACGACGAGGCCGAGGACTTCAAGATCGTCACCGCGCCGGCCTCCGATCCGGGGGTCGATAACTGGACCGATCTCGTGCCTCACGAGGCGGGCCGGCTGATCCTCGATATCGAGCTGCTGGCCAACCACCTCATCCGGCTCGAACGCAAGGATGGGCTGCCGCGCATCGTGGTGCGAGACCTGCGCGATGGCAAAGAGGAGACGATCGCGTTTCCCGAAGAGGCCTATTCGCTCGGGCTGATCGGAGGATATGAGTTCGAGACCGCCACCATCCGGTTCTCCTATTCCTCGCCGACCACGCCCTCGCAGGTTTTCGACATGGATCTCGAAACCGGCGAGCGGGTGCTGCGCAAGGAGCAGGAAATTCCCTCGGGGCACGATCCGGCACAGTATGAAACGCGCCGGCTGTTCGCCACCGCGCCCGATGGCGAGGAGGTGCCTGTCACCCTGCTTCACCGCAAGGGGCTGGCGCTCGACGGCAGCGCGCCGTGCCTGCTTTATGGGTATGGCGCCTATGGCCATTCCATGCCGGCGGGATTTTCGGTGTCGGTGCTCTCGCTTGTCGATCGCGGCTTCGTCTATGCGATCGCCCATATTCGCGGCGGCATGGACAAGGGCTATCGCTGGTACAAGAACGGGCGCGCGGCGCACAAGACCAACACCTTCACCGACTTTATCGCCGCAGCCGAAATGCTGATCGAGAAGGGCTATACGGCCAAGGGGCGGATCGTTGCCGAGGGCGGATCGGCCGGCGGCATGCTGATGGGGGCCATCGCCAATATGCGGCCCGACCTCTGGGGCGGCGTGGTGGCCGTGGTGCCGTTCGTGGACGTGCTCAACACCATGCTGGACGACACGCTGCCGCTGACCCCGCCCGAATGGCCCGAGTGGGGCAATCCGATCACCTCGGAAGAGGAATATAAGCGCATTGCATCCTATTCGCCTTACGACAATGTGGAGGCCAAGGACTATCCGCCGATCCTGGCACTGGCGGGATTGACCGACCCGCGCGTCACCTATTGGGAGCCGGCCAAATGGGTGGCGAAGCTGCGTGCAACCAAGACGGACGGCAATCCATTGTATCTGCGAACCAACATGGACGCAGGACATGGCGGCGCTTCGGGACGCTTCGAGCGGATCAAGGAGACCGCAATCGTCTATGCTTTTGCGTTGCGCTGCGCCCGATTGGCATAAGTTTCCACTCCCTGCCGTTGCGCGCTGGATCGCGGGGCGGTATATAAGAAGCATTGGCTTGGAAAATTCGCCAAGCTTACTGAATTTTCACTGAGACTAAGGAGGCCCTCCCATGAGTTTTTCGCTCCCCGACCTGCCCTATGCCTATGATGCCCTTGCGCCCTATATGTCGGCGGAAACGCTGGAATTTCACCACGACAAGCACCACCAGGCCTATGTGACCAACGGCAACAAGCTGCTCGAAGCCTCGGGCCTCGAGGGCAAGAGCCTCGAAGACATCGTCAAGGAGAGCCATGGCAAGAACCAGGGCCTCTTCAACAATGCGGGCCAGCACTACAACCACATCCATTTCTGGAAGTGGATGAAGCCCAATGGCGGCGGACGCTCGCTGCCGGGCAAGCTGCAGGCGGCGATCGATTCCGACTTGGGCGGGTTCGACAAGTTCCGCGAGGATTTCATCGCGGCAGCCGGCGGGCAGTTCGGTTCGGGCTGGGGCTGGCTGGCCATTAAGGACGGCAAGCTCGAAGTGACCAAGACCCCCAACGGGGAAAACCCGCTGGTCCATGGCGGCGTGCCGCTTCTGGGTGTTGATGTGTGGGAACACTCTTACTACATCGACTATCGCAACGCGCGTCCGAAATATCTGGAAGCCTGGTTCGACAACCTGGTCAACTGGGACTATGTCGCCGAGCTTTACGAAGCCAATTCGTAAAACAAATACAATAGGTTGCTCTTGTTTATGGCCCGCCTGTCCACAGGCGGGCCATATGCCTTAAGGTTACCTCCGCGCCCGCCTTCCGACTCCCAAACCGCTATGTTAAGTCTCCGGTAACCATCGAGTTTTGCCCATGGAGACGAGCACGCGTGCTGCCTGTTCCCACCATCGCCGTTCTTTCGAGCAGCCCTGCGCTGGCCTCCGTGCTCGGCGCCACGCTGCGGCGGGGGCACCGCTGGCGGGTGCGCGAATTTTGCGACAGCCGGGCGCTGAGGGACTACATGCGCATCGCGCCGCTGGCCCTGCTGGTCACCGATTATCAACTCGAGCGTACGGACGCCGCGCAAGTGGCGCTGGCCATCCGCAGCGATAGCGAACTGGTGTCGCGCCGCGTGCAGGTCATCGCCATGACCCGAACCGTAGATCCGGATATGCGGCGGCGCTGCGTACAGGCGGGGATCGACGAGGTGATCGTCAAGCCCATGAGCCCGCTCTATCTCGAAGAGCGAATCGCGGCGCGGCTGGAGAGCGGGACGTCGAGCTATGTTTCGGCGCTTCCCCATTATGTCGGCCCAGAGCGTCGAGGCCGCGTGACGATGGACGATGGGCGCGCTATCCCGATCGAGCGGCGGGGCGCGAACATCGTTTCGTTTCTCGCGCACAAGGCGCTGCGCGAGCGGGAAGATAGGCCGCTTTAGAGCTACTAGACCAGACGCGAGAGGCGGTTCCAGAGGTCGTCGAAGGTTTCGGCGACCTGGATCAAGCCATCGATATTGCCGCGCCCGACCGAGGCGACATCGCCGGCAAACCCCTTTACCACCTCAAAGGCCCGGTTGTGGTTGAGCAGGCCCACGGGACGGTTGCTCTGCGCGCCGCCGGCGGACGCCCAGGCGGCATAGAGGGCGCCGGCCGTATCGATGCCGCCAGGCATGCCGATCACCACCTGCGATGCCTGGATGATCCGAATGGCTGCGGCCTGGTCGGACGCCTCGTTGAGCACGGTGACACCCTGGGAGACGGTCAATCCGCGCGGCGCGGGTCCGGTGGCGACGGTTACGCGGCCGCCGGAGGCCAGGGCGGAATCGATCAGCGCGCGCGGCCATTGGCCGTTGCGGGCGGCGCAATGGAGGTGCGCGCCATGGCGGGCGATGGTTTCACCGGCCTGGCGGTAAAGCGCCTGATGCGCGGTGGCGCCGCAATCGGCGAAGATGGCGACGCTGGTGATCCTGCCCATCGTTACTTTCCGCGCGTGAGCGAGCCGAGAATGCCCCGGACAAGGGATTCCCCGGCCCGCCGCGCGACGGTGCGCGCGAAGCTCTTGAACGCGGCCTCCATGGGGGTCTGGCGCGTGGAGCGGCGCGGGGCTGAGCGGGTCCGTTCCTTTTCGAGGGCTTCCCGTGCCTCTTCGATCTCGGCGTCGCGCAGGGCCTGGGCGGCGCGGACCTCCAGGATCTCATAGGCGGATTCGCGGTCCTTGGCCGCCTCATAGCGTCCAGCGAGCGGGCTCGCCGCCAGCACCGAAGCGCGTTCGTCGATGGTCAGCGGCCCCATGCGCGAGGACGGCGGGCGGATCAGGGTGCGGCCGACCACCGAGGGAATGCCCTTTTCCTCAAGCACGGAAACGAGCGCTTCGCCGGTGCCGAGCTGGGTGATGACCTCGGCGGTATCGAATTCGGGATTGGGACGGAAGCTTTCGGCTGCGATGCGGACGGCCTTCTGCTCCTTTGGCGTATAGGCGCGCAGGGCGTGCTGGATGCGATTGCCGAGTTGGGCGAGGACCGGCTCGGGGATGTCGGCGGGGTTCTGCGTCACGAAATAAACGCCGACGCCTTTCGAGCGCACGAGCTTGACGACCTGCTCGATCTTGTCGAGCAGCGCGGCGGGCGCCTCGTCAAAAAGCAGATGGGCTTCATCGAAGAAGAAGACGAGCTTGGGTTTGTCGGGGTTACCCACTTCGGGAAGCTGCTCGAAGAGTTCGGACAGAAGCCAGAGCAGGAAGATGGCGTAAAGGCGCGGGGAGCGCATGAGCTCGTCGGCGGCAAGGATCGAGATGTATCCCCTGGCCTGCGCGTCGGTACGCATGAGATCGGCGATGTCGAGCGCGGGTTCGCCGAAGAAGTTCTCGGCCCCCTGCTGCTCGAGCACCAGGAGGGCGCGCTGGATGGCGCCGACCGAGGCGGTGGAGATGTTGCCGTAGCGGGCGGACAGCTCGGCGCGGCGCTCGGCGACGTGGGTCAGAAGCGCCCGTAAGTCCTTGAAATCAAGGAGAAGAAGTCCTTCGTCATCGGCCAATTTGAAGGTGGCGTTGAGGATGCCTTCCTGGGTGTCGTTGAGCTCGAGCATGCGCGAGAGCAGGAGCGGCCCCATTTCGGAAACCGTGGTGCGCACCGGGTGCCCCTGGCGGCCGAAGAGGTCCCAGAAGATGGTTGGGAAACCCTCGAAGGCGTAATCGGAAAAGCCGATCTTTTCGGCGCGTTCGGCCAGGAAATCCTGGGCTTCGCCGGCCTTGGCGAGGCCGGCGACATCGCCCTTGATGTCGGCGCAAAAGACGGGAACCCCGGCGCGGGAGAAGCCCTCGGACAGGATTTGCAGCGTCACCGTCTTGCCGGTGCCGGTGGCGCCGGTGATCAGGCCGTGGCGGTTGCCATATTCGAGGTGGAGATATTCGGGCCGCGTGCTGGTTCCGAGGTAGACGGCGTCGCTGACGAGCATGGGCAAGTTCCGATTCAACTCAAGGAGCTCATCTATAGCGGGCACAAAGCGGGGAGGACAAGGATTCACCCTAAGGATGAAAATTGCTGGTATTGAAGCGCAGATTGACTGCTGTGTTGATGGAAACGGAGCGGACCATGAACATCACGCGGCGCAGGGTCATGATTTGGGGGGCGATGGGGGCGGTTTCGGGCCTGCTTGCCCCCGTAAAAATACTGGCGCAGGACGTCGGTTTGGTCGCCGACGCCGAGTTCGACCAGACCGAGCGGTTGCAGGCGGCGATCGAGGCCGGACCGGGGCATCTGTTCCTGCCCGCCGGGCGCTATCGGGTGGGGCAGTTGCGGCTGCCATCGGGGCTCATGCTCTCGGGCGTTCCCGGCGCGACGATATTGGTTCACGCCGGAGCCGACCCGCTGCTGCTGGCGGAGGGGCAGTCTGACATTTCCCTCGTGGGTCTGGCGCTCGATGGCGATGGCGCGGGGGGAGAGCTGTGGCACGGGGGGCTGGTGCATGTCTCGGGCTGCGAGAACGTCACGATCCGGGACTGCACTATCGGCAATACGGGGCTCAACGGGATAACGTTGATGGCCAGTTCGGGGCGGGTTGAGAATTGCCGGGTGAGCGGATCGGCCTACACCGGGATTTTCGTTCATGACGCCGCCGGAGTGTCGATCAGTGGCAATACGGTGACCGATTGCGCCAATGGCGGGATCAGGGTGTGGCGCGGGGAAGCGGGAGCCGATGGCACGATCGTTTCTGGCAACCGGATCAGCGGGATCGACTGGACCGATGGCGGCAACGGGCAGAACGGGAACGGGATCAACATTTTCCAGGCCGACGAGGTGATCGTCGCGGACAATCATATTTCCGACTGCGCCTTTTCGGCCATCAGGCTCAACGCCACCAACAACACCCAGATCACCGGCAATACCTGCCTTTCGAGCGGCGAGGTGGCGATTTTTTCGGAATTCGCCTTCACCGGCTCGGTCATCGCCAACAACATCATCGACGGCGCGGCGGCGGGCATTTCGATGACCAATTTCAACGATGGCGGGCGGCTGGCGTCGTGCACGGGCAATATCGTGCGCAATCTCTACGAGCGGTCTGAGGTCAATCCCGACCTCGACAGCCCCTACGGCATCGCGGCGGAGGCCGACGCGATCATTGCGGGCAATGTCATCGAGAACGTGCCGGGAACGGGCGTCGTCGCCGGTTGGGGCCCCTATCTGCGCGACGTGACGATCAGCGGCAACCTAGTGCGGGAGGTCGAATTCGGGATCGTGGTCAGCGTCGCCGACCAGGCGGGCGCGGCCACGGTGGTGGGCAACACGATCGCCGATGCGGCGCAAGGGGCGATCACCGGCAATGCCTGGTGGGATGTCATTTCGGGCGATCTCGCCGCCGAAGCCGAGCGCTATCCGCAGGTCACGGTGCGCGACAACCGGGTGCTATAGGGATAACCGCGCCTCGGGCGTCGCTTCGAGATATCCGACCTCGATGCCGGTCCAGTTGCGCTGGCGCTGGCGGGCGCGGCGCTCGAGGATTTCGGCCTGTTGCGGGGTGGGTTCGGCGATGGACAGCAACAGGGCGGCGGCCATGGCCGTGGCGGCGGGCACCGAACCGTCGTCGCATTTGAGCGCGAAGCCGATGCCACTATCGCGCAGGGCGCCGCAATAGACGCCATCGGCGCCGAATTTGAGCATCAGCCGACCGCTAAAGGCTTCCATGGCTTCGGTGTCGAACGAACCCGTGCCACCCACGAGGAAGGGATGGCGGGTGGCGGCATCGAAGATTTCGCTGGCGGCCTTGGCCGTCTCCGGGCTCAGCCCCTCCCCTGTCGCCATGCGGGCAAAGCCCTTGGCAAAGGCGCGGATGGGAGCGGCCCAGGTGGGGATGGAGCAGCCATCGGTGCCGCATTTGCCTTCGGTCAGCGGATGGTCGAGCACCTCTTCGACGGCGCGGCGCACACGTTGCTGGACGGCGTGCTCGGGCCTGGAATACCCCTTGGGCTCCTCGCCCAAAGCCCGGGCGACGGCCAGCATGCCCGAATGCTTGCCGGAGCAGGCGTTGTGGAGCTGGCTGGGCTTTCCGCCCTGCGCGAACAGGGCCTTGCGGGCCACCGGATCGATGGGCGGATGCGCGCCGCATTCGAGCGCGGTTTCATCGAGATCGATGGCGGCGAGCATTGAAGCGGCCAGCTCGGTATGGGCCGGTTCGCCATTGTGGGACGCGCAACTCAATGCAATGGCGGGCGAGCCGAGGCCGAAGCTGGCATTGGCACCGGTGGCGAAAACCGGCAGGGCCTGCATGGCCTTTATGGCCGAACGGGGGAAGATTTCGGCCGAGACATCACCCACTGAAGCCAGGATGGTGCCCTTTGCGTCGGAAACGCAGATGGCGCCGCGATGGCGGTTTTCCACCCAGTTTCCGCGCACCGATTGCGCCAGCACAGGATTGGCAATCATAAAAAATCCCCACGAATGCGTGCCTTGATGGACCGCAGGACGTGGGAAAGTCAAGGAGGAGGTCAGAGGAGAAAGAGGTCTGGTCAGCGCGGGGACAGATAACGCGAGTTGACCCAACCCCGGGTCGGGCCGCGCTGGACAAGGCACCAATCGGAGGAATTGTCCACTTCGATGCAGCGCTCGACCCATACCGATGTCCAGGGCCGGAGCTGACCGACCAGCGCCGAATAATGCGCCGGCCAGCGGCGGACATTGAGGTGGTCCCAGGACGCAACGCCCGTCACCTGGGCTGGCGTTTCAACGGTATAACCGCGCGCCTGAGCGGGAGGTGCAAAGACGCCCGAAGCAAAAACGAGGAAGATTCCGCCGATAACGGCCGGCAGGGTAAGACGGGACGACAGCGACATTTTCAATACCCCTTACGGTGTCCGAATTGCCTGATGCAGCTAGACAATTAGTCGATACCGCTTGAATGCACTCTGATTTGAGCATTCAGCCGCTGTTCATCAGGAAGAAAGCCTAGTAACTCTTAGTAATCAACTGCCCGCGGGCCCTGGAGGGACCCGGCAAAAGAGGCGGGGGGCAAAGCCCGAAAGGGCAACTGGGAGGAATAGACCATGTCGGCAACTCGCCTTTTGGTTCTCGCCTTCGTGCGGGCGCATCGTCGCGCGCACGGATATCTGGTCGGCCAGGAATTGATGGCCTGGGACGCGGACAAATGGGCCAACACCAAGACCGGATCGATCTACCACGCCTTGCGGCAGCTCGGTAAGGAAGGGCTGCTCGAGGAATTCGAAGTGCCCGCGACAGAGGCCGCACCGGCACGAACCGATTATGCCATCACCGATGCGGGAGACGCCGAATTCTATCGGCTTATGGAAAAGGCGCTGACGGTTCCCGAAATGCGGCCCGACATGCTGTGCGCTGGGCTGGTTCTGATGTCGGCGCTACCGCGAGCGACCGTGCTCAAGCATTTGCGCGTGCGGCTGGATAAACTCGCCGCCCAGCGCGCCGATGTGGAACATGCCAACAGCACGGCGCGTTTCGTCGGCGACCGCGCTCTGCCTCCGCATGTGGAGGCATTGCTGAGCTTTTGGACGAGCAACACCGCCTGTAACTACGATTGGCTCGCAGAGCTGATCGGCAAGATCGAGGGCGGTGCTTATGCCTTCGCCGATGAGGACGAAAACGCCTTCGGCTCGCCGAGCGCGCCGATGGTGCTGCCTTAAGGTCGGGGATCAATCGGCATTCGCGGTGCTGGCAACTGCTGCTGGATTCCGGGGACATGCCCCGGAATGACAGGCGGGGGGCGGGTATCGACGATGCCAACCCGCCGTGTCACCGGGACGTCTTCCCCAGCAATACGCCCTAGCTTTCGGCGTGCGTGTGCCGGGGCGGGCGCGCCTCCTCAATAAAGGCGTCGATGGCCGCCGTGGCCCGATTGCGGCAGGCGTGTTCGCCTTCGGCCCGGCTGGCCCGCACGCGCTCGATCAGCCGCGCCGGCCGGAGCGGCGGCCAAACCTTGATCTGCCAATGTTTGTCGAAAATGGTCCTGACGCGAAAGCCGCGGTATTCGAACTCTGCCATGGCATCCTCCGCTGTGGCATTCCTCCCTGACGCCGAGGATGTTTTTATAATGTCCCTACGACGCCGATGTGACTACGCCTGGCACTAGAGCTTTGATCGTGCGTTTCGAACCGGGGACGTTTACCGTCCCGCGTTGTTCTCGAAAGCACTCCAAGCGCTCAATCCGTCTCCGGAAATCGTGGTCCCATCAGGGCCAAGAAATGGCAAACCACAAAAAAGTTGCAGCGGGGCCGGAAAATTAACGTGCAGCAATCCGCTTAGTTGAGCGTCGGCCGCTGCGGCAGGCTCTGGATGAAGGCGAGGATGATTTCGCTGAGCATTTCGGGCTGTTCGACACAAGGAATGTGCCCGGCGCCCTTGATGATCTCCAGGCGCGAGCCGGGGATCGATTTGGCCAGTTCGGTCACCGTATCGACCGGGGTGGAACCATCCTCCTCGCCCACCACGCACAGGGTTGGAACCCCGATCTGGCGGGCCCGATCGCGCAAATCGGCATCGCGCAACGCGGCGCAACTGGCGATGTATCCGGCGGGCGACTGGCGTTCGAGCATGGTGCGGTAGCCGGCGAGTTCGTCGGTCCGGGTGGAGCGGAAATCGGCGGTGAACCAGCGGGGCATGATGCCGTCCGAAAGCGCGGCGATGCCGTTGGCTTCGACGGCGGCGATGCGCTGGTTCCACAGATCCGCATCGCCGATTTTGCCGGCGGTGTCGCAAAGGATGAGCGCCGAGACGAGATCGCGGCGATCGGCATAGAGCTGTTGGGCGATGAGCCCGCCGATCGAGAGGCCGCAGACGATGGCCGAACCTATGCCGGCGGCATCCATGATGGCCGCCAGGTCTTCGGCGTGGCGGGTGATGGTGACCGGCCCCTCGCCGGTTTGCGACAGGCCGTGGCCGCGCTTGTCATAGGTGAGGATCGTGAACCTGCCGGCTAGACGCACGATCACGTCGCGCCAGATGCGGAAATCTGTGCCCAGCGCATTGGCGAAGACGATCGCCGGCGCGCCTTCGGGGCCGCCGATCACCTGATAATGCAGGACGGCATCGTCGACTTTGAGAAACTGCATGGCGCTGCCCTTCTGTTCGGTTCAGCGCCAGCATAGCCGGATTCGTGGAGCGTTGCGCAAACCTAGCCGAATTGCGGCTTGCGCTTTTCGAGGAAGGCGCGAAGGCCTTCCTCGGCGTCCGGGCCGGTCTGGCTGAGCGCGGCGGTGAGGCTTTCGGCGTAAAGCCCGGCCTCGGGCGGCATGGCGCCGATGCGGGCGATGGCGTTGACGATCATCGTGTTGATGGTGGGGGAATTTTCGGCGATGCGTTCGGCCAGTTCGAAGGCCTTGGCCAATGCCAGGCCTTCGGGCACCGCATAATGGGCGAGCCCCAGGCGTTCGCCGTCGGCGCCGGAATAGGTGCGGCCGGTGAGCATCATTTCGGTCAAACGATCGCCGCCGATCAGCTTGGCGATGCGGACCGAGCCGCCGCCGCCCACGAAAATGCCGCGCAGGCCTTCGGGCATGCGGAACTGGACGGTTTCCTCAGCGACGCGGACGTGGCAGGCGGCGCCGAATTCGAGCCCGCCGCCCATCACGGCGCCGGTCATGGCGGCGACGACGGGGACGCGGCAGTATTGGACGAGCTCCATCACCCGGTGCCAATTGCGCGAATGGGCCATGACCTCGAGGGGCTGGCGCTTGACCTGTTCGGACAGGTCGAGGCCGGAGGAGAAATGACCGCCGGCGCCGCTGACGACGACCACGCGGGCGGTTTCCGGCACGGCGGAGAAGAAGGCGTCGAGCGCTTCGATGGTGGCGTCGTTGAGCGCGTTGCGCTTTTCGGGGCGGTTGAGGGTCAAATGGGCGATCTTGCCCTTCTGCTCGACCGTCATCACCTCGTCGGAAAAACTCATCGCGGCGTCCTTTCTTGCTGGCTCAGCACCGCCCGGACGACGTCGGGGATCGGCAGGGATTTGATCTTTTCGGGGTTCTCCGGGTCGCGACCGACCCAGACGCGCTTTTCATGCGCCTCGATGGCGGGTTCGCCATCGTTGAAGAGGGTGTGGCGGACCGAAAAGCTGGAGCGTCCGAGATCGGTGATTTCGGAGCGGATTTCGACCACGTCGCCGAAGCGCGAGGGCTTTGAAAATTTCGCGCCGGTATCGACCATGGGGATGCCGAGAATGGAATGCTTTTCGATCCAGTGGCGCTTGTGCATCTTGAACGCAGCAGAGAGCAGCGCGGCTGTGGCGTTGTCGAAGAAGCGGAAATAGTTCGGGTAATAGACGATGCCGGCGGGGTCGCAATCGCCGAACTGGATTTCGATTTTTGTGGTGTTCGAAAACATCACCGCTAAAATTCCTTTGTTGTCGCGCTTCCGACCGAAAAAGTGGTGCCCACTTTTTCTGGAAGCCCTCCTTATTTCGGCTGCATGCGCAGGGCGCCGTCGAGGCGGACGACTTCGCCGTTGAGATAGTCGTTGCCGACCATGGCGAGGACGAGATTGGCGAATTCCTCGGGCTTGCCGAGGCGGGCGGGATTGGGGATGGAGGCGCCGAGGGCCTGGATGGCTTCGTCGGGGAGTTCTTCGAGCAGCGGGGTCATAAACAACCCCGGCGCGATGGTCAGAACGCGGACGCCGAAGCGGGCGAACTCGCGGGCGGCGGGGAGGGTCAGCGAGACGATGCCGCCCTTGGAGGCCGCATAGGCGGCCTGGCCGATCTGGCCCTCATAGGCGGCGACGGAGGCGGTAGAGATGACGACGCCCCGCTGGCCGTTGGTGTCGGGATCGAGCGCCTGCATGGCGGTGGCGACCAGGCGCATCATGTTGAAGCTGCCGACCAGGTTGACGCGGATGACCTTCTCGAAGGCGTCGAGCGGCATGGGGCCGTCGCGGCCGACGATGCGGGCGGCGGTGCCGATACCGGCGCAGTTGACGAGGACCGAGGGCGTGCCGAGAGCGGCGATGGCGGCATCGATGGCGGTCTGGGCGCCGGTGGGGTCGGCGACGTCGCAGGCGAAGGCCTGGCCGCCGGTTTCGGAGGCGACGGCGTTTGCCTTGTCGGCGTTGCGGTCGAAGATGGCGACCTTGGCGCCGGCGGATGCAAGGGCGCGGGCGGTGGCGGCTCCGAGGCCCGAGGCGGCGCCGGTGACGATGGCGGTCTTGCCGGAAATGTCCATCACTTGGCCTCCGGGTTTTCGATGAGCAGGGCGATGCCCTGCCCGCCGCCGATGCAGGCCGAGGCTATGCCGTAGCGTTCACCGGACCGGGCGAGTTCGTTGGCCAGCGTCAGGGCAAGGCGGATGCCGGTGGCGCCGAGGGGATGGCCGATGGCGATGGCGCCGCCATTGACGTTGAGCCGGCCCTCATCGAGCCCGAGTTCCTCGACGCAGGCGAGAACCTGGGCGCCGAAGGCTTCGTTGATCTCGATACGGGCGATCTGGTCGAGCGTCATGCCGGCGGTCTCGAGCACGGCGCGGATGGCGGGCGCGGGGCCGATGCCCATGATCTGCGGCGGCACGCCGACGGCGGCAGAGGCGAGGATGCGGGCCTTGGGGGTGAGGCTATTGGCCTTTGCGTAGGCCGAGGAGGCGACGAGGACGGCCCCTGCCCCATCGACGATGGCCGAGGAATTGCCGCCGGTCTGGACGCCGCCGAAGGCGGGGCGGAGCTTGGCAAGGACTTCGTAGGGGGATGGGCGGATGTGGCTGTCAACGTCCACCGACTCGACGCCGCGCGGGAGCTTGATGCCGCGCTTGTCGAGGTTTTCCGCTTCGAAGATTTCGGAGATGACCGGGACGATCTCTTCGGCCAGCGCTTCGCGGGCGGCGATGGCGCGCTCGAAGCTGCGGGCGGCATAGCGGTCGACGCGCTCGCGATCGATGCCGTATTGCCTGGCGAGGTTTTCGGCGGTGTCGCCCATGGTGACGCAGCCGGCGGGGTCGTAGAGGGCTTCCCAGAGGAAGTCCTTGAACTCGACCTTGCCCATGGAAAAGCCATTGCGGTGCGTATAGGCAGCGATGGGGTTGCGGCTCATCGACTCGGTGCCGGCGGCGAGAGCGAGGGATGCGCGGCCGAGCGAGACGGCATCTGCCGCCTGGGCGATGACCTCGAGGCCGGTGCCGCAGATGCGCTGGACCAGATGGGCCGGGGCATCCTGGGGCGCGCCGGCGTAGAGGCCGATGTGGCGCGGGGTCATATAGGCGTCGAAGGAGGCCTGGGCCATGGAGCCGGCGACGGTTGTTTCGATATCGGCGGGTTTGACGCCGGTGCGTTCGATGGCGGCGCGGGCGGCCTTGATGCCGAGGTCGATGGGCGAGATGTCGGCCAGGGCACCGCGGTAATCGACGAATGGCGTGCGGGCGCCGCCGAGCAGCCAGGCGTCATCGAAATTGAGGCGCAATCCCTTGCTCATTGTCACTTTCCTTTGCGGGGCAGATCGAGGACGTCGGCGGGGACCGGGTCGGCATAGAGCGCTTCAAGCAGATCCTTGCGGGCGGCGAGGACGGCGCGCTGATTGATGGAACCCTTGTCGGTCACCTCGCCCTTGTCGATATCCGGGGCGACGGCCATGATTTGGGCGCGGGCGACATGGTTGGAACTGCCGGTTGCCCGATGAGCGAGGTCGCGGAGGCTTTGGGCGAATTTGTCGGCGACTGCGGGGTGGGCGAGGATGGTTGCAGCGTCGGTGCCGACCGGGAGGCCGGCGTGGCGGGCGCAGGCTTCGAGATCGGGGAAGATCAGGGCCCCGAGATGATTGCGGTCGGCGCCGGTGAGGACGACGTCCCGGATCAGCGGCGCGCAGGCGGAGATCACCGATTTGCGCACATTGGCGAAATTGACCCATGTGCCGGTCGAGAGCTTGAAATCCTCGCTGACGCGGCCGTCGAAGACGAAGCCCTTGGAGAGATCTTGGGGACTGGCGGGTTTGATGGCATCGCCGATGCAGTAGAAGCCTTCTTCATCGAAGGCCTCGGCAGTCTTTTCGGCATCGCGCCAATAGCCGGGCGTGACATTGGGCCCCTTTAAGCGCAGTTCCTGCTTGTCGCCATTGGGGACCAGCTTGACCTCGATGCCGGCGGCGGGGAGGCCGATATGGCCGGCCTCTTCCACCGGCCAGGTGGTGGTGAAGGCGAAGGGGGCGGTTTCGGTCGAGCCGTAACCGGTGATGATCATCACGCGCTGGCCAAGTTCGGCGCGGGCCGAGCGGTCGAGGCCTTCAAAGACGTGCTGCGAGAGGCTGGCGCCGGCATATTGGACCAACTTCATCTTCGCGAAGAAGTTGCGGCGGATTTCCGGGTCTTCGTCGAAGGCGGCGACGAGGAATTCATAGCCCTTGGGGACATTGGTTGAAATCGTGGGCTGGACGTCGCGCAGGTTGCGGAGCGTCCTGCCGATCTTTTCGGGCGTTGGCTGGCCGTCATCGATATAGAAGCTGCCGCCATTGTAAAACGCGATGCCAGTGTTGTGACTGGAGCCGGCGACGTGATTCCACGGCATCCAATCGAGCAATACCGGCGGCTCGTCCTTCAAGAACGCCAGTGCCGTGCGGATCATCTCCTGATTGCAGGCCATCATACGGTTGGTGGTGATGACGCCCTTGGGCATGCCGGTCGAACCGGAGGTGAAAAGCACCTTGGCGACCGTATCGGGGGTGATGTTCTCGTGCGCGGCGGCGACGGCGGGGGTGACGGAGGTGTTCGCCAGATCGGAAAAGAGGCGCGTGTTGGCACGGGCGGGCGGGTTGGATTTGACGACGAGGGGCACATCTTCGGCAAAGACCGCTGCTACGGCCGGGGCGAAGCGGGCCCCATCGGAAACGTAGATCATGCCCGGCGTGAGGAGCCCCGCAATGTGCCTGAGCTTGCCGTAATCGGTGGAGATCAGCGAATAGGCCGGAGAGATGGGGGAATACGGAATGCCGACCCAGATGGAAGCCAGGCCGAGCAGAAGATGCTCGATCTCATTGCCCGAGAGGATGACCAGCGGACGTTCGGGCGAAAGACTGGCGTCGAGCAGCGCCTGGGCGAGCGGCGGAATGGCTTCCATAACCTCCCCATAGGACAGCCGGCGCCAATTCTCGCCGCCGTCGCGATCGGCAACCATCAAAGCGTCCGGGGTTTTTTCCGCCCACTGAGCGATCGCATCCACAATGGAGCGCGGATAGGCCGCCAGTGTTTCGTCGGAACGGATCAGCACGCTGCCGTCGGAACGCGGATGAGCATGCGCGGTCATCGTTCCCATCCGAACCGGACGAATCGACACGGCCTGAGCGTTCATGATTCTCCTCCCATAATGTGGTTATGTTATATAACATAACTAACGAGAGAACAAGCGGCACGTCCTTAGTCGAGGCAGCGACGTGGAATTATGCCTATAGCGATTGATCGGCGCTGGGGGCCTTGAGGAATTCGATGATGGCCTCGGCTTCCTCCTCTGGGACACCGCCAAAATACATGCGGCTGTCGGGAACCACGGCTTCAGGGGCCATGATGAAGGCCTTGAGGGTTTCTTCGTCCCAGACGAGAGCGGCATCCTGCATGGCCTGGGAATAGGGGTAGTCGCCATTGGCGGCGGGCTTGCCCAGGATGGCGTTGAGGACCGGGCCGGTGGAGTTTTTCGCCCCCTCGCCCACCTGATGGCAATGGGCGCAGGGCTCGAACACCGGGGCGAAGGTTTCCGCCGGCGGCTGGACGGCGACTTTCTCAACGGCTGGAGGCGGAGCGGCGGGTTCGGGGCGAGACTGCTGCACGACGACCGGCTCGTAAAAGATGTTCAGCAACACCCCGCCCACGAGCACGGCGCCACCGACAAGGATCGGAACCATCTTGTGCATCGGCTTGCCCCTTTCGCATGGCTGCGTTCAAGGGGTTCTCGCTTGGGCCGGCGCGCAAATGAATGCGCCTTGAGGCCGCATGCGGAGAAATCCCCCGCTCCCAAGGCTGGGAACGGGGGGCTTTGGAGGTTCGTAAGCGGCCTAGAACGATCCGGTCAGGCCCACATAGAAGGAGCGGCCAGGTTCGTTGAAGGTGTTGGCACCTTCTCCAGTGCGGTAGAGCTGGGTGTGGAACAGATTGTTCACCCCGGCGGTGAGGCGGGCGTTGTCGTTGATCTGGTAGTCGAGCGCGAAATTGACGACGCCATAGGGATCGCGGCCGATCTGCTCTTCCTCGGGAATGGGATCGTTGTTGTGGTCGACCGTACGGGGCTGGATCTCCCCATAATAGGTGCCCGACAGCGTGAGCCCCAGATTCTCCATGGCTTCCCAGCGTAGCGAGCTGTTGATGGTGTAATCGGGGATGAGCGAGAGCGGCTGGTCGTATTCGTGCTCACGCGATTCGAGCATGGCGGTGAAGTTGGTCGACCAGCTCACCGTCTCGTGCAGGGGAACGACGAGGTTGCCTTCAAGCCCCCGGACGGTGGCCGAGCCGGAATTGCCCCAGCGGAACAAGCTGCCCGGATAGGAAGGGTCGTCGACGTAGACGGCTTCGATACGGTTGTCGAACTCGTTATGGAAATAGGTGAGGCTCGCCTGCCAGCCATCGACATTGGCGTAGGCCACGCCGACTTCCATGTTGAGCGAGTGTTCCGGCTCGAGATCGGGATTGCCGAACACGTCGCAGGGGCCCGAGAAGCCGGTGGGGCACCCCCTGCCCCGGGTCGACCAGGCATAGAGCGGGTTGAGCTGGTAGACGGTGGGCGCCTTGAAGGCCCTGGCGATGCCGGCCTTGACGGTGATTTCGTCGGTCATGGCGTAGGAGACATTGAGGCTGGGCGAATAGTTGGTGCCGAAGCTGTCATGGACGTCCAGGCGCAGGCCGGGGGTAACGGTCAACTGGTCGGTGACCAGGATGTTGTCTTCGACATAGAGGCCGAGCATGTGGGCTTCCTGGTAGCGGCCTTCGAAATCCTCGATCGTGCCGTCGGCAAGCTCGGTATAGGATTCGAGGAATTCGCCGCGATATTCGGCGCCCAGCGTTATGGTCTGGTCGCGCAGGACAAAGAGCGGAATGTCCCATTCGGTCTTGGCGATGATGTTGTCGAGGATACCGACGCGGTAATCTTCCTCCGTGTTGATGGCGCCCTCGCCCCCGCCCGCGGTTCCTTCGCTGAGGCGCCGGTTGAAGGTGTTTTCCCACTGGATGAAGCTTTCGGACACGCCGAAATCATAGGTGCCCGAATGGGTCAGCGCGACCGAGGTGCGCTCCATTGTGTTCGTTTCGGCTCCGTCTTCGGCCAGGGCGTCGGTGAGATCCGTGGGGCTGCTTAAAAGCGTATCACCGGCAAAGATGTTTGACTGGCGACTCCAGGAAACGTCGAGATCGACGCTGTGATTGGCATCGAGCTGGGCGCTCCAGAGGGCACCGAAATCATAGGTCACGACGCCTTCGCGGCCAGCCGGAGCGTCTTCGTCCTCGGCGGCCTCCTCGTTGATGTCGGGAGAATCGGGATCGGTCCAGCTCGCCCCGGCGGTCAGCCGGTAAGACAGCATGTCATTGACCGGGCCGGCCAGCAGCGCGTTGACGCGGCGCGAGCCGCCTTCATCGGAATCCTCGGGGATCTGCAGGAAAGTGGAGACCTGCATGGCCAATTGCTCGGGCTGGCGGGTGATGATGTTGACCACGCCGCCGGCCGCGCCCGAACCGTAGCGGGCGGCGGCGGGGCCGCGAATGACCTCGATGCGCTCGATGAGTTCGGGCGGAATCCAGCCGGCATCGCCACGCGTGTCGCGCTCGCCTCGGCGGCCGGGGCGGACGGCGTTGCGCGAAAGGACGGGACGGCCATCGATGAGGATCAGGGTGTTTTCCGGCCCCATGCCGCGCAGGTCTATCTGGCGCTGATTGCCGCGCTGGCCGGTGGAGGTGTTTCCGCTCAGATTGACACCGGGCATGGTGCGGACGATTTCGGAAATGTCGCGGGCCACGGGCCGGTTGAGCAGGTCTTCGGAGGTGATGTTGGACACGCCCAGGGCCTGGCGCAACTCATCGGAAGCGGCCTGGACGACCAGCATGTCGAGAATGGTTCCCTCATCGAGAAGAATGTCCTGCTGCTCTTGCGCATAGGCGGGGAGAGCCGAGACCAGCACGAGGGCCGTGAGGCACCCGCCCAGCGTGACAGAGTGTGTTTTCATTGCAGCAACATCCAGTCGGTTTTGTGTCGCCGAAGTTGCTATTTAATTCTGACTTCAAGAGTCAACAAATTTTTTGTCGCAAGTTATCAATGGCTTGCTCTTGACACATTGTCGCGTTGAGTTTTTATGAACAAAAGAGTCATGTTTTGGATCGCCTTCCGAATCCATCGAACGGCACAAGGAATGAACGCAATGAACAGAAGCTGTCTGGCGTTGGCTGTGGCCGCGCTCGCGGCGATGGCCGCGCCGGTTCAGGCGCAAACGGGAACCCTGTCCCTGGACCTCAACGCCACCGAAGCCGCCGAGAACGGATGCCGCGCCACCTTCGTCGGTCAGAACGGGCTCGATGCACCGATCGAAAGGCTGAGCTTCGAGGTCGTGCTGTTTGACGGCCAAGGGCTGGTCACGCGCATGCTGGCGCTCGATTTCGGGGAGATGGCGACCGGACGCACCAAGGTGCTGCAATTCACCCTGCCGGGCGAGGGCTGCCAGGATATCGGGCGGGTGCTGATCAACGATGTCGCGGCTTGCGAGGGCCCCGAGGACGCTTCGATCTGCCTTGATGCACTCACGACCGAAAGCCGCTCGGGCATCACGTTCGGACTTTGACCATGGAAAACCAACTCAACGACGCCATCGATGCCATCTGGGGCATTCTCGCACTCGGCGGGCCGGTGGTCGCGCTGCTGCTGGCGCTATCGGTCTTCGCGGTGGCGCTGATCGCGCTCAAACTGTTCCAGTTCTGGCGGCGCGGCCTGGGCCGGCTCGGGCGCGCGGAAAACGCAGTCACGCTCTGGCGGGCCGGGCGGCATGGGGATGCGCTGGCGGCTTGCGCGGACTCGCGCTCGATCATTTCGCGCTCGCTCGAAGCGGGCATGACCGCCAAGCTCGATGGCGCCGACGCGCAAACCGTCGAGAGCGAAGCCACCCGCGTGGCGGGGCGCGAACTGCACGACCTGCAAAAGGGCTTCCGCACGCTCGACGCGATCGCGCAGATTTCGCCGCTGCTGGGGCTGTTCGGCACGGTGCTGGGCATGATCGAGGCGTTTCAGGCCATGCAATCGGCAGGCGCGGCGGTCGACCCGTCGGTTCTGGCCGGCGGCATCTGGGTAGCGCTTCTGACCACGGCCGTGGGGCTTGCGGTGGCCATGCCGGTCTCGATCGTCCTCACCATGCTCGAAACGCGGGTGGACAATGAGCGGGCGGCATTGGAAGACCTCGTCACCCAATGGCTGAACGAGATTGCCGAAACCGGTTCGGTGACGGTTGCCGCGCTTCATGCCGAGGGCCGTGCGGGGGCACCAGCCAAGCTCGCCCATGCGCATTGAACGCGGAGTCGGCAGGCGCAGGCCATTGTCGCTGACCTCGCTCATCGACGTCATTTTCCTGCTGCTGCTGTTTTTCATGCTCAGCTCGACCTTTTCGCGCTTTTCGGAAATCGAGCTGCAGGGCGGGCGCGCCGGGGCATCGGCCAGTGCGGCGGCGCCGGGCATCCTGGTACGGATCGATGAGGCCGGAGGCTGGAACATCAACGGCGAGGCGACCGCGCCCGGCGAAGTCGAGGCGCGGCTGAAGCGATTTGCGGGGCTGGGCGCCGAAGCCATCACCCTGTTGCCCCGGAGCGGGGTTTCCACCCAGCAGCTCGTCGATGCGCTGGAGCATCTGCGGCGGGTGACCGCCCTGCCGGTCAATATTGCACGCTGAGCCATGAAAATCAGTCAACCCAAGCGCCCCACCGAGCGCGAAAGCACCATACCGCTGATCAACGTGGTGTTTTTGATGCTGATCTTCTTTCTGGTGGCGGGAACCGTCGCGCCGCCGATGGATGGGGATGTGAACCTTTCGACCACCGAGGAAGCGCCGCAATCGCCGCCCACCGCTGCGCTTTATGCCGATGCCGAGGGGGCGCTGACGTGGAACGGCGCGGCGATTTCGGCCGAGGCTTTCGCGCAAAACCACGGGCCGGCTGAAGGCGAGCCGGTGCGGCTGGGCGCCGATCGCGATTTGCCGGCAGAGATGCTGATCGACCTGCTCGGGGAGTTGCGGGCGCTGGGGCTTGCCGATGTGGTGCTCGTTACCGAGAGGGCGCAATAGTGTCGATCCGCGCCTGGACAATCGCCATCGTCTTTTCGGTTCTGGTGCATCTTGCGCTGCTGTTTGCGCTGACCAGCCGGACCGGGGAAATCGAAATCGCAGGAGGAGCGATGGGAGATGCCGCCGTGCTGGGGAACGCGTTCGAGACGGCGATGTCGGCGGGTGGGCCGGAGGCGGTGCTGACGGCGGAGACCGAGGAGGTCGTGGACGAACTGACGCCCGAGCCCGTGACCGCCCCGGCGCCTATCGAGCCGGTCGAAGCGCTTGAGCCGGCCGAAACGGAAATGGCCGAGGGACTGCCCGCAGAAGCGGTGGAGCCCGATATGGTGGTGGTGGCGCTCGAGAGCGAGACGGCAGAGCCGGTCGCACCGGAAGAGGTCGAGGTTCAAGCCATCGAGCCGGAGATGGTCGAGGCGCTGGAGCCGGAAACACTGACCGCCGAGCTTTCCGAACCGGTTGAGGCGAGGGAAACCGAAGTCCTCGAGCCCGAAACCGCCGTCGAGGCCCCGCCCACGCCGCCGCAGCGGCCCGAGGGGCTGGTTGCCCCGCCGCGCCCGCAGCCCCAGCCCCAGCCGCCTTCTTCGGCGGGCAATGGCGGGACGGAACAGGCGGACACCACGCAAGGCGCGGCGCAGGGCAGCCAGACGGGCACCTCCACAGCGACAGGCGGGGGAACAGCGAGCCAAGCCGGGAACGCCGCCGTTTCCAACTACCCCGGACAGGTGGCTTCCGCACTCTCGCGTGCGTTCCGCTACCCGCCCAATGGGCGCGGAGCGACGGGGGAAGCAATTGTCCGGTTCACCGTGCTGGCCAACGGACAGGTGGCGGGTGCTACCGTGGTGCGGAGCACCGGGAATGCCGTACTGGATCAGGCGGCGCTGGCGACGGTGAGCCGCGCGGCGCCCTTCCCGCCCATTCCGCCGGCGGCGGGACGGAGCGAGTGGACCTTTACGCTGCCGCTTGGGTTCGTGCGCTAGTCCTTCCGGGCGGCCCTTGCTACTGCCGCCTGGGCCTCGAAGGCACGTTGGAAGGCGGGGCGGGCTTCGCCGCGCGCGACATAGGCGAAAAGGTTCGGGAACTCCTCGAGGAGCCCCGAGCCGTTCAGGCGGCGCAGCACCATGACCATCATCAGATCGCCGGCGCTGAACGTGCCTTCGAGCCATTCGGCGTCCCCCAGCCGGGCGGAAAAATCGGCAAGGCGAATGCGGACGCGATCATCGAGGAAGGCGAGGCGTTCCGCGTTGAACCAACTCTGGCCGCGTTCGACATAAGGCGCCTGTTCGCGCTCGACGATGGGCGGTTCGACCGTGTTGAGGGCGCAGAACAGCCAGGCGACGGCGCGGGCCTGGGCGTTTGCGTCGTCCGGCAGCAGGCCGGGGTGGTTGCGGGCGATGTGGAGGACGATGGCGCCGGATTCGAAGAGGGTCAGATCGCCGTCCTGGTAGGTCGGGATCTGGCCGAAGGGCTGGAGGGAGCGGTGCGGCGATTGCTTGAGCGCCTCGAAAGAGACGAGGCGCACATCATAGGGCTGGCCCACTTCCTCGAGCGCCCAGCGGACGCGCATATCGCGGGCGTGGCCCTGGCCGCCGTCGGGCGAGTTTTCAAACGCGGTGATGGTGGGGACCATGACGGAGGCTCCGGGGTTGAGGGTACATCATATCCCGAGGACGCACGGGGTGCGCCGCTCCCGACAAGGGTGTCATCGCATCGTTACCGAGGGGGGCTAAACGCCGCCCATCGGCGCCGTACCCGACTCAAGCGGTGCCATTTTGCTGGAGACAGATATGCGCGCAATCATCACCGCCGGCCTGATGCTGGCGACCGCCCTTACCCCCGCCATGGCTCAGGAAGGCCGCCTGGTTCTCTATACCAGCCAGCCCCAGACCGACGCGCAGCAGACCGCTGACGCGTTCATGGAGCAATACCCCGACATCACCGTCGAGTGGGTGCGCGACGGAACCACCCAGATCATGGCGCGCTTCCGCTCGGAACTGGAAGCGGGAACGCCGCAGGCCGACGTGCTGCTGATCGCGGACGTCGTGACCATGGAAGGGCTCAAGGCCGAGGGCCTGCTGCTCAACTACCCCGAAGCCGATGTCAGCGCCTATCCCGAAGGGCTGCATGACGAAGACGGCGCCTATTTCTCGACCAAGCTGATCACCACCGGCATCGTCTACAACACCGCCGCCACCATGATCCCGGAAAGCTGGTACGACCTGACCAAGCCCGAAGCGCAGGGCCAGATCGCCATGCCGAGCCCGCTGACCTCGGGCGCGGCGCTGATCCACACGGTGACGCTCACTGAGAACCTGCCCGAAGGCTGGGACTTTTACACGGCGCTCGCCGAGAACGGCGCCCAGGCTTCGGGCGGCAATGGCGGCGTGCTGACGGCGGTGTCGGGCGGCGAAAAGCTCTATGGCATGATCGTCGACTACATGCCGATCCGTGAAGCGGCCAATGGTGCGCCGGTGGAATTCGTGTTCCCCACCGAAGGCGTTTCGGCGGTGACCGAGCCGGCGGCGATCCTGGCGTCCTCGCAGAACCAGGAAAACGCCAAGCTGTTCATCGACTTCCTGCTTTCCGAAGAAGGCCAGGAACTGGCGGTGAGCCAGGGCTACATCCCGGCTAGGGACGGCATGGCGCTGCCCGAGGGCTATCCGGACCGTTCGGAAATCAACGTGCTGAACTATGACGCGGCCAATGCTTTGGCCAACGAACAGGCCAACCGCGACCGCTTCGGCGAAATCTTCGGCCAGTAAGCCGGTTGGACCTGCCGCTGACACATAGAGCTGCCCGGCCGGCAACGGCCGGGCGCATTGCCGGGGTGGCGCGGTTCGCGCCCGTCGCGCTCGCCATCGTGGCCGTCGGGGTTCTGGCGGCGCTGCCGCTGGGGCGGCTGATGGCGACGGCGCTGGTGGGGAATGCGGGGCTCGATTTCGCCCCGCTGATCGAGCGGCTGATGCGCGGCTCGACCCAGCGCGCCATGTTCAACACCCTCGATACCGCCGTGATGGGGGCCATTCTGGCGCTGCTGATCGGCACGCCGTTCGCGTTTTTCGTGGCGCTCACCGATGTGCCGTTCCGGCGGCTGCAAGGCTTCATGCTGCTGCTACCGCTGATGATCGCGCCGCAGGTCACGGCGCTGGCCTATATGCAGCTTCTGGGCCCGTCGAGCGCGCTGCTGGGAACGCTCGGGCTGGCGCCGGCGCCGGGAACGCCCAATCCGCTGCTGGGGCGCGGTGGGATCATCCTGCTTTACGGCATCCAGCATGCGCCCATCGTCTTCATCACCCTGCGGGCCGGGCTGACCGCCCTGCCCCGCGACTATTTCGAGGCGGCGCGGGCGGCGGGGGCCGGGCCCTGGCGTGTGCTGGCAACAGTGACGCTGCCGCTGATGCGCCCCTATTTCATCGCCGCGCTGGCGCTGGCTTTCGTTTCAGGCGTGGGCAATTTCGGCATCCCCGCTTTCCTGGGCCTGCCGGTCAACTATCTGACACTGGCGACGCTGATCTACCAGCAATTGGCCAGCAACGGGCCGACGGTTCTGGCCCAGACCGCCATGCTGTCGCTGCTGATCGCCGCGATCGCCATCGTGGGGATCGCCATTCAATCGCTGGCGCAAAAGCGCGAGAGCTTTGCCATCACGCGCGGCGCGCCGCTGCGGTTGAGCCTTGGCGGGTGGCGGTGGCCGGTCGCAGGTATCGGCCTGCTGCTGATCGGGGTGATGCTGGTACTGCCGATGCTGGCGCTGCTGACCACCTCGCTGGTGCCCACCTATGGGGTTCGGCTGAGCTTCGATACGATAACGCTGGACAATTATGTGGAGGTGCTGGCGCGGCAGGCCTCCACGATCCGGGCATTCACCAATTCGTTCTACCTTTCGGGACTCGCGGCGCTGATCCTGGCGCTGCTTGCCGTGCCGGTGGCGCTGGGATTGCGCGGCATACCGATGCGGACGCGGCAGGCGCTGCACGGGCTGCTCGACCTGCCTTATGCGCTGCCGGGGATCGTGCTGGCCATCGCCTGCATCCTGTTGTTCCTGCGGCCGCTGCCGCTGATCGGCAGCCTCTACAACACGCCCTGGATCATTCTCGTTGCCTATCTGATGCGCTTTGCGGCGCTGGCGGTGCGGCCCGTCGATGCGGCGCTGGGGCAGATACCGCCGCAATTGGGAGAAGCTGCCGCGGCGGCGGGGGCCGGCGGGATGCGGCGGCTTCTGACCATCACCCTGCCGCTGGCGGCTCCGGCGGCGACCGCCGGAGCGCTGCTGGTGTTCATGAGCGCCTTCAACGAGCTGACAGTTTCGGCATTGCTCTGGTCGAGCCGCAACGAGACGCTGGGCGTGATCCTGTTTTCGCTCGATGAGGCCGGGCTTTCGGCGCAGGCCTCGGCCGTGGCGGTGGTTACCATCGCCGTGGTGGTGATGCTGCTTTTGGCCCTGGATCGGCTGGCGCCGCGCCTGCCGGCCGGAGTGCTGCCCTGGCGTTAGGTGGGAACCACCCAGGCGTCGGAAATCGAGAGCCTGGCGACAGTGCTGGGATCGAGGCGCTCGGGGAGGTCGGCGACGATCCTGTCGCCTGAGCCCAGAACGAGCGTCGTCTCGTAGTTGGCGCCGGTGAAGCGGACGCGCTGGACGGTGGCGGCGAGGCCGGAATCGGCCAGGTGCACGGCCTCGGGACGGATTAGCAGCCTGGCCGGGCCGTTGCCGCCGCCGCGCACAGGAATGGTGGCGTCGCCGATGCGGGCGAGGTCGTCGCGCAATTGGGCATCAACGAGGGTGCCGCGCCCCACGAAGCTGGCGACCATGGCGCTGGCCGGGCGAGCATAGATTTCCTGAGGTGAGCCGATTTGCTGCACCCTGCCCCGGTCGAGCACCACTATGGTATCGGCCAGGGCCAGGGCCTCGGACTGGTCGTGGGTGACAAAGACGATGGTGGCGCCGGTGCGCTGGTGGATATCGGCAAAGATATCGAGCATGGCGGCGCGCAAATGCACGTCGAGATTGGCCAACGGCTCATCGAGCAGGATGATGCTCGTGCCCGTCACCAGGCAGCGCGCCAGGGCGACGCGCTGGCGCTGGCCGCCCGAAAGCGCATCGACGCTGCGGCCGGCATAGCCATCGAGCGCGACCATGGAGAGGGCATCGGCGACGCGGCTTTCGATTTCGGCGCGGCCCAGCCCACGGCCCTTGAGCGGATAGGCGACATTGGCCGCGACATCCATGTGCGGCCAGAGGGCATAGGACTGAAAGACGATGCCCAGATTGCGCTTTTCGGGCGGGACCATGGTGGACTGGTCGGCCATGGTGACACCGTCGAACCCGACGCTGCCGGCGGTCGGCTGCTCAAAGCCGGCGATGAGGCGCAAAAGCGTGGTCTTGCCGCACCCCGAGGGACCGAGAAGCGCGGTGAAGGATCGGCTGGGAAGATTGAGCGTGACGTCCTTTACCGCAGCGGCATCGCCGAACGTCTTGCTCAGATTGTGAAGGAAAATCGAAGTCATGGCGCCCCATACGGAGCGGACATGACAATATCGAGACAATGGGGCGGGCTATGCTTCCCCTCTGTCCTGCCTTATTCTTCCTCGGCCGGGCCGGCGTATTGGTCGGTGGCGCCGGCCATTTGGAGCATCAGGGTTTCCATGGAAATCGAGGTCGGCCCGTAGGGGTAGAAATCGGACTTGTCGCCCTTTTCCCATTTCTCCCGCAGTTCGGGTTGCGTGATGTCCCAATCGGCATAGGTGTTTTTGGCCAGTTCGCGCAGGTCGGCGTGGAGTTCGGCCATGGCGGGGCGGCCCCAGTAGTAGTAGCCGTTATAGATCTTGAAGACCTCGAGGTTGCGGCCCAGGACGATGGTGTGGGGGATCATCACGTCATAGGAGGTATCGGTGTATTCCTTGATGTCGAGATCCTTCTGCACGATCCGCTGCTGGTCGTAGAGGAAGGGCCAGGGTGCGGCGGTCTGCTGGCGGTAGTTGTTTGTCGTGTGCCAATCGTCGGTCGTGATGGTGACCAATTGGGTATAGCCAACCACGAACTGGGGGTGGAACCGCACGAGTTCGAGCATGTGCTGGCGGTCCTTGGGGCAGAAGGAGCCGCGGGTGAGGATGACGACCATGAGTTGGTCGCCCTGCAGATCGGAAAGGCGGCGCGGCGTCTTGGTGTGGTCGGGGAGGACGAAATCGGGAAATCGGGCACCGGGCACGACATCGCGTCTCATGGGAGGCTCCTGCGCTTGAGGTGGCTTTCCCGTCAACCGGAGCAGAGCGGCGAACGTTCCCCGGCTCGGGCATGGTGCTCTTGTGTTAACGCGGGCGCGTGCCCTCGCCTTGCGGATCGGGGAGCTTGTCGATCAGCTTATCGAGGGTGATGGGATAGTCCCGGACGCGGATGCGGACGGCGTTGTAGATCGCGTTGGAGATCGCCGCGCCGGCGCCCGAAATCCCCAATTCTCCGATGCCCTTGGCGAGCAGCGGATTGGCTGCATAGTCGCGCTCTTCAAGAAACCTGACCTTGAGCTGGGGCACGTCGGCGTTGACCGGAACATGGTATTCGGCGAGATCGCGATTGGCGATCTGGCCGAAGCGCTTGTCATACATGAGCTCTTCGGTGAGCGCCGCCCCGATGCCGAACACCATGCCGCCGATACATTGGGAGGTGGCGGTTTTTTCGTTGAGGATGCGGCCAGCCGCGAAGGTCGACTCCATGCGCCGCACACGGGTTTCGCCGGTATAGCCATTGACGGCGACCTCGGTGAAATGGGCACCAAACGCGGCCTGGACGAACGCCTTGCCGGTTTCTCCCGGCTCGATGATCCCCATGGCCTCGAGCGGAGTTGCGGCCAATTCGCCCAAGGGATGGGAGACGTTGCCCGAACGCGCCATGCCGTCCGAGAGCACCAGGCTCTCGGGCGTGCAGCCGAGCTTTCCGGCGATGGTCTGGCGCAGTTTTTCGCAGGCGAGATAGACCGCAGAGCCCGAACTTGCGGCGCCGACGCTGCCGCCTGAACCGGGGGCGGGCGGAAGGGCTGTGTCGCCCAGATGGACGTCGACCTTGTCGACGTCCAGGCCCAGAAGTTCGGCGGCAATCTGGGCGAGGATGGTGTAGGACCCCGTTCCGATATCGGTCATGTCGGTTTCCACCACCGCCCTGCCCTCGGGCCTCAGGGTCACGCGGGCGCTCGATTTGCGCAATATGTTGGAGCGAGCGGCGGCGGCCATGCCCATGCCGATCCACCATTCGCCCTCGCGCCGGCTCGCCGGCTGGGGATTGCGGGCCGACCAGCCGAATTCGGCGGCGCCGATATCGAGGCATTCGGCAAGCGAGCGGCTGGAATAGGGAATGTCGTTGACCGGGTGGCGATCGGGGATATTGCGCTTGCGCAAGTCGACCGGGTCGAGCCCAAGCTTTTCGGCCAATTCGTCCATGGCGCATTCGAGGGCCAGCATTCCGGCGGCTTCACCGGGCGCCCGCATGGAGGCGGAAAGCACCTGGTCCATGCGCACGATGTAATTGCCGAACCGTCTCGCCTCGCCGCCATAGAGGAATTGCGTGGAAGCGCTGGCGGGCTCGGAGAAATTCTCGCCATCGAGATTGGCTGTCCAGGTTTCGTGGCCTACAGCCGTCAGCTTCCCATTCCGGTCGGCGGCCAGGCGTACGCGTTGTTCGGTGTTGGAGCGGCGGACCGTGGCGTCATAGACCTGCTGGCGGGTCATCACCACCCGCACCGGGCGGCCGAGCTGCCGGGCAGCGAGCGCCGCGGCGACGCTTTCGGCACTGATGCCGAGCTTGGAGCCGAACCCGCCGCCGATGTAATGGGCGATGATCCGCACCTTTTCGGGATCGAGCCCCAGCGCATCGGCAAGCTGCTCGCGGTCGCTGGCCAGCATCTGGTAGGAACCATAGAGGGTGAGGTTATCTCCCTCCCAGAACGCGGTGCTGGCGTGCGGCTCCATGGCGGACGCATTCTGGGACGGCGTGGTCCAGATGCCGTCGATCCTGGCGGGGGCGGCCTCCATCGCGGCTTCGATATCGCCCTGGCTCTGGTCGGTCCCTTCCTTGAGTTCGCCGGTATCGCGCCGGGCGGCGAAATCGAAACGTCCCGGCACTGTCGCGTACTGGACATCGATGGCCAGTGCGCCGTGGCGGGCCGCCTCGAAGCTTTCGGCCACGACCAACGCGATGGGCTGGCCGAAATGGCTGATCTCTCGCACGCCCTGGGCGGGCGCTTCGGTGGCCAGACCCTGGGCCGGGTTGCGCAGAAACGTCTCGAAATCGACGATCACCTTGACCACGCCCGGGAGCTGTTCGGCGGCGGCCGTATCGATCGCGGTCACAGTACCCTTGCCGATCGACGCGCTCACCAGCACGCCATGGAGCATGCCGTCGAACTTGAACTCGGCGGTATAACGTGCCGTGCCGGTGACCTTGAGCGGGCCTTCGATCCGGTCGATCGGGCTTGAGATGATGTTCCGGCCGGTCTTGTCGAGAAGGCTATCGGCGACCGGCGCATCCATTTTGTGCGTCATTTCCATCTCAGCGCCCTCCGCTACAGGCCTGGTCGAGAACGGCGGCGAGCGTCCGTCGCGCCAGAGCGAGCTTGAAGTCGTTCTCGCCGTAACCTCGGGCGTCGGCGAGCAGGGTATCGGCGGCTTGGTCCCATAGCGCATCGGAGGGCGCTTTGCCGCGCAGCAGGTCTTCGATATCGCGGTCGCGCCAGGGCATCGGCGCCAAACCGCCAAAGGCCAGCCGTATGTCACGGATCGTCGTGCCATCGAAATCGACGATGGCGGCAATCGAGGTCAGCGCGAAGGCGTAGGAGGCGCGGTCGCGCACCTTGCGGTAGCTGTGCCGGCCGGGAATGGGCGCCGGGAGCACGACGGCGGTGATGAGGTCGCCCGGCTCGAGCACGGTTTCGATATGCGGGGTATTGCCGGGGAGACGATAGAATTGTTCGAGCGCGATCGTTCTTTGCGTGCCGCCGCCGAGGATTTCGACCTCCGCTTCAAGCGCCATCATGGCGACGGCCATGTCGGAGGGGTGGGTGGCGATGCAGTGTTCGCTTGCGCCCAGGATGGCGTGGATGCGGTTGTGTCCTTCCAGCGCGCCGCAACCGGAACCCGGCTCGCGCTTGTTGCAGGGCATGGCGGGGTTGTAGAAATAATAGCAGCGGGTGCGCTGCAGCAGATTGCCAGCCGTCGTCGCCTTGTTGCGCAATTGGCCCGAGGCACCGGCCAGGAGCGCGCGAGAGAGCACGGGATAATCGCGGCGCACGCGGTGGTCGGCGGCCAGATCCGCATTGGTGACCAGCGCGCCGATGCGCAACCGTCCATCGTCGGCCTCCTCGATGGTGTCGAGGGGCAGACGGGAGATGTCGATCAGCATTTGGGGCGTTTCGATCTCCAGCTTCATCAAATCGAGAAGATTGGTGCCGCCGGCGATGAAGCGGGCGTTGCGGGCATCTCGGGCCAGGCCGGCGGCGGCGCCGATGCTTTCGGCGCGCTGGTAATCAAACGGCATCATCGCGGCTGCCTCCCACTTGGCGAATGGCATCGACGATGTTGGGATAGGCCGAGCAGCGGCAGATATTGCCGCTCATGCGCTCGGAAATCTCCGCTTCGGTCAGCTCGGGATCGGCCAGCAGGTCCTCGCTGACATGGCTGGGCCAGCCCGCTTCGATCTCCCCGAGCATGGCGGTGGCCGAGCAGATCTGGCCCGGCGTGCAATAGCCGCACTGATAGCCGTCATGGGTGACAAAGGCGGCCTGGAGCGGCGACATCGCCTCGGGCGTGCCCAATCCCTCGATGGTGGTGATGTCGTCGCCCTCATGCATCACCGCCAGCGTGAGGCAGGAATTGATGCGGCGGCCATTGACCAGGATGGTGCAGGCGCCGCATTGGCCGTGGTCGCAACCCTTCTTGGTGCCGGTAAGGTCGAGATGGTCGCGAAGGGCGTCTAGAAGGCTGGTGCGCGGATCAAGATCGAGCGCGCGGTCCTGTCCGTTCACGGTGAGGGTAAGAGTCATGTGAGGCCTCGGGAGATGGGTGTTCACTCCCAATGCCTCGACCTTGGCTAACGTTCCTCATCAGATGCAGACTCGCATTCTCGCTGGCGCACTCAATCTTTGGATTTAGTGAGCGCCGGAGTCTGTTTCTTTCCCCGATTGAATATGGTTTACTCCTTATTAAACATAAAACACGTCCGGTAATCATGCTTGCTTGAGGGGCGAAGTTGAAATGCAAAACTTTCCCCTTTTTACGGGCGTTTTGCTGCTGAGCTTTTTGTTTATCGCAAGTTCGTGCACGCCGCTGGCAACGGTCATGCGAACGGGGACGCCTGCGGCGCAAGCGCCCGTAACGGCGGCCAACGTCCCGGCGCAAAGTCCGCCATCGGCGTCTGGAAGCCCCCTGGCCGGGCCGATCAGCGGCGGGACCGGATGGGTCCGGGTGTTCTCCGATGAGTTCGGCACGGGCCGGCTAGACGGCTCAAAATGGACCCATTGCTATTGGTGGGAGGATGGCGGCTGCACCAATCTGGGTAACCAGAACCACCAGTGGTACACAGCCGCCAACATTGCAGGGCGCAACGGCGCACTGGAGTTGACGGCCCGCGAACAATCGGTGCGCGGGATCGATGATCGTATATTTGATTATACTTCGGGAATTATTACGACGGGCCGCTATTACGAGGAGCGCCCCGGCCCGGATCGGTTCTCATTCACCTACGGCTATGTCGAGGTGCGCGCGCACATTCCGGCCGGACAGGGCCTATGGCCGGCCATATGGCTTTTGCCTTCCACGCATCGCTCGCTGCCAGAAATCGACATCATGGAGGTGCTGGGGCACCGTCCCAACGTGGTCGAAATGCACCTTCACTATCAGGACGGCAGCGGGGAGAGACGCAGCGTCAACCGATCCCGCACGGTGAGCGATCTGTCGCAAGGCTACCACGTCTATGGGCTTGAATGGTCTGCGGACGCGATCGTCTGGTATCTCGACGGGGTCGAACTCTGGCGGTTCACCGACGCGTCCGTCATTCCAAGGGAACCAATGTATCTGCTCGTCAACCTGGCCGTCGGGGGCACCTGGCCCGGCGCGCCCGACGAAACCACTCGCTTTCCCGCTCGGTTCCTGATCGACTACGTCCGAATTTGGCAAAGGGGGCAATGATGCCCCGGCCCGGCATTCAGCGCGAAACCGGCGAGAGAGCGCTGCTGACTGCCATATCCGAGCGCCTTTTCCACATGTTTGACGCGGTCATGGCTTCGTCCCTGGCCCGCAATGCCTATGCCCTGATGACGAGCATCGTGGTGACCTCGGCGCTTGGCCTTTTGTTCTGGCTGCTTGCCGGACGCCTGCTCGACCAGGCAGCGGTCGGTATCGGCAGCGTGCTGATCAATACCGCCATGACTATCTCCGTCATCACGCGGCTGAGCCTCAACAATGTCCTGCAGCGCTTTCTACCCGGCACCGGACCGGGTTCCGAGCGCCTGGTGCTCGGAGCCCTGGCCATCGGTGCCATTCCGGGGGCTCTGGCGGGCTTGATATTTGCCCGGACTGCCGGCTGGTTCATCGAGGAGCTCGCACTTCTTTCAGCGTCCTGGGCGCTCTCGGTGTTCTTTGCCGTGATCGTTGCCGCATGGGCTGTTTATTCACTGCTCGAAAGCACCTTGAGCGCGTTGCGGGCCGCGCATTGGGTTCCGGTCTTTTCCATCAGTTCGTCTGCTCTCAAGATCGGCGCGCTGGCCGGCGCATCGCTGTTTGCCGCAAATGGCCTGGGCCTTCTTACCGCCTGGATCATTCCCGTCATCCCGGCGGTCGTCGTGGGGAGCTATCTGGTCTTTGCAAAGCTGCTGCCCAAACGAGCGGCCAAGGGAAGGCCGCTGCCCACGCTCGGGGCGATGGCGCGCTTCTATAGCGTCGACTATCTCGCCGGCCTTGCCCCCACCATCGCCATCGCCGCGGCGCCGCTGATCGTCCTCGACCACGCCGGACCGGAAACCACCGCACAGTATTATATCGGCTGGTTGATCGCATATTCGATCTACATGATGGGGCACTCGATGGGCATATCGCTGCTGGCCGAGAGCGTGGTCGCAGGCGAACGGATCGCATCGCTGGCCGGACAAGCCATCGCCCAGGCGGTGCTCCCGATAACGGTCGTTTCGGTCGCCATCGCTCTACTGGCGCCGGGCCTGATGTCGCTTTTCGGGCCCGGATACCAGGGCCAAGGGACCGTCATCCTTCAGCTTCTGGCGCTCTCGTGCATTCCCTGGACGTTGGAGACGATCTTCCTTGCCGTGGCGCGCGCCAAGGATTGGCTGCCCGCGATGCTGGGCGTGCAGTGGCTGAACCTTGTGCTTGCCCTTTCGCTCGGGCTTTTCCTGGTGCCGGAAATGGGCGGAGCCGGCATGGCAATGGCCTGGCTTCTGGCCCAGACGGCATCGGTTCTCGTTATCCTTGTCGGCATCATCTCGAAATTCGGGTTGAACCGGGCGCTCAACGTGGCGGTCGTCCTCTCGGGCGGGTTGGGTCGGATCGTTCGCGGCATGATCGGCACGCCGAACAGGGTGACCGCTATCGAGGGTAGGGCAAGCGCGGCGCTCGATGGTGAAAAGGAAAATCTCGGCCTGCTTCATTCCGATCCTCGCCTCTCGCGGCTGAAGCACCTGCTTCCGCCTGCGCCGGGATCCGGTTGGCATGCCGGGACGGAACGGTTGACTCTGGCGGATCTGCTCGAACAGGACGATCCGTCTCCCGGCCTGGCGACGGCGGCGCGGGCTATCGGGCGGATTCATGCAGCGACGGCCTCGCTGGAGAGCGTTTCGGTGGCCTGGACGGACTCCTGGATCCGCCGCCCGCTGGCAACGATCCGGCGTCTGGAGCGCCGGCATCGCACTCGAGCCGACATGGCGCTGGCAGCGCTCGAAGCCCATATGCTCGAATTCTGGTCCAGCCGGCAGCTTCATCTGGGTGTCGCCCATTGCAATCTGGTCCCCGAAAGCTTTCTGCTCGAAACCGGCGCATCCGATCGGCCACATGTGTGCAGGATTGTGGGCTGGTCGCATATGCGCCGGGACGCCCCTGCGGGCCTCGACATCTGCCACCTGGCGCTCACGACGCGCATGATGGTCCGCGATCAGGAGCTGGGGCCGGTCGTCCATGATCTTTTGAACGGCGGCGCGTGGTCGGCCGGTGAGCGTGACTGGCTTGCCGCCGGAGGGACGGGCGGGCACTGGCTGCAGCAGGACGACCTCAGGGGCGAGATGGTGCTGCTGGCCTGGATCCATCATTTGGCGCGGAACCTTGATTGTGACGCTGCCTACGCAACCAACCATGCCTGGCGCGCGGTCAACCTCGATTGGCCCCTCCAGCAGGTCAAGCGATACCTGGAGGCACGATGAGCAGCGCTTCTCACGGCCCCTCCCTGCCATTTTCAGGCGCACGGCAAACCTTCGGGTTCAACGACGGGGCCGCATTGGCCGGAACCTTGCTGCCTTGGGCATGCCTGCTGGCGGCGATGGTTCTGTGGGCAATCGGCCTGCCGGAGATTTCGGTGGACGAGATCGGCGGGCTTGGGCTGATAACCGCCCTGTCCTGGACCATGGCCCTATCGGTGGGATTGATCGCGGGCGGGTTCGTGATCGCGCTGGGGGAAAAACCCGGCCGGCGCCTCACGCCGCTGGCCCTGATCCTGATGCTTGTCGTTCTGCTGCACGGAACGCCGGCGCTGGTTTACGACAATTTGCGCTACCCTTGGGCATGGAAGCATCTGGGCGTCATCGAATACATCCAGCGCACCGGCTCGATCGATCCGTGGTCGCGCTATCTTGCCGCCTATCACAATTGGCCGGGATTTTTTCTCGTTTTTGCCGGGCTCGGAAAGCTGTTCGGGCTCGATCCGATCGCCATGTCGCAGATCGGCCGCTTCTTCCCGCTGGGCCTCAATCTGCTCTACGCTTTGGTCCTGCCTTACATCTTTCGGTGCCTGTCAACCGATCTCCGCCTTGTCTGGACGGCAACGGCCATTTTCGTGGTCGGCAATTGGGTCGGGCAGGATTATTTTTCCCCTCAAGGCACGGCGTTTCTGCTGCTGCTCATCGCCCTGGCGCTGTGTCTGGGCCCCCTTGCCGCCATTCCTCCCAGGCCCTCGCCTCACGCGCCGGCCTTGCATTTTGATATGTGGAGGCTGAGGCTTTGGGCAACGCGCCGCATGCCGGTGCTGCCCCGAGCGCTTTCCCCGGCCATGAAAGCGACGGCCATCGGGGTGGTGCTCTCGCTGATCGTTGCCATCGTCGCCAGCCATCAGCTCACGCCAATCCTTTTGATCGCGATGTTGTCAGGGCTTTTCCTGCTCGGTCGCCTTGCTATCGGGTTTGCCCTGTTTGCAATTGCCGCCGAGGTCCTGTGGCTGGTTTTCGTGGCCGATCCGTTCATGGGGCAAATGCTCTCCATGCTTGTCGCCGAGTTCGGAGCGGTCGGCGAGGACACGTTCGGCGCCGTGATCGATTGGAACAGTGTCAGTGAAAGCCAACGCCTGGTATCACTGGCCGGCCGGGCCATCGTCGCCACCATCGGCCTTGCGGCGATCGCCGGTTGCGTCATCCGCTTTCATCGCGGGTATCGGGACGGGATTGCCGCGATGCTGGCCCTGGCGCCATTGCCGCTGGCCATCGCTACGTCATATGGCGGGGAGGTTCTGTTTCGCGTCTATTTCTTCGCCCTGCCGTTCCTGAGTTTTTTCGCCGCTGCACTCGTTTTTCCCGCGCCCAAAAGCCGGTTGCAGCCATTCAAGGCTCTCGCCTTGGCACTGCTGCTGATGGGTGGATCTGCAGCCTTCATTCTCGCCAACAATGGCAAGGACGCTCAGTACCGGTTTTCCGACAGCGAGGTTGCCGCCGCCCGATGGCTCTATGAGACCTCCGAGCCCAATACCCTCTTGATCGAAGGCGCGAGTACCTATCCGAGGCAGCTACAGAACTACGAGAACATGATCTACGTGCCGCTTCCCGAGGAACTGCCAGCCATTGCGGCCGCGCTCAGCTCGGACCCGGCGGGACTTCTGGCAGACTGGCTGCACGATCACGACGGCCCGGCCTATGCCATTTTCACGCGCAGCCAGAACGCCTATTTCGAGGCGATGAACCCGCTGCCCGACTCCGATCTCTCCGATGTGGTGGAGGCGCTTCTCGCCTCGCCCGATGTCGAGATCGCTTTCGTCGGTCCCGACGCCATCGTGTTTCAGCCTTCCACGGAGAGGGCCGCGCCGCCGCGCTGAGGTTTATCGCCTTCCCGGCAGGCGGGCGAGACGTTCGCGGACCATCGAGGCAAACGAGGTGCGTTCCGGCTTGGTGTCGACAAGGGCGACGAGCATTTCTTCCCCACTCCGGTCGCGGCCGTTGGACATGCGCTGGACAAGCCCGTCGATCTCGGACTTCAAACGCGCAAGTTCATCATGCAGTTTCGCTTCGCGCTCATGCGTCTGGGATTGGTCCGGCGCAGCCTTCAATTCGGCGAGTTCGCGCTCGGTCCGCTCCCATGACTGGACCAGCTCCTGCCACTCTTCAAAGACCGCATCATTGAAAATCTTGGCCACGGATCGCCACTTGAGGGTCGTGTCATCGCGATATGGTTATACAGCAGATATCAGATCCGCAAAAGTGTGCGCGTGGGGATGGGTGCAAAGCAGCAATGGAAGGTATGCCGCCGGTCTGGCAAGGCCTTGTATCCGCCGCACCAGGCGCCAGGCGCGGATGGGGAGGCTGTCGCTTGGGGGCGCGTAACCGATTTCCTGCCCGCGCAGCATTCTTTCAAGTGCCGGCTGGTCGATGCGTTCGGTCATGATGATCCTGGCAAGAGCATAGGGATCTTCCTCCCGCCGGCTCAGGGCATGGGCAACCCGGCAGGCGGAAGAAAAGCCCGCCTGGGCGACGATCTCGCGAACCGGCTGCGTGTAATATCCGTGGGGATAGGCGAAACTCCTGGGCATCGAACCCAGCCAATCGCCAAGCAGGTCCCGACTGGTCAGCACTTCGCGGGAAGCGGCCGCGGGATCGAGCAGGTCCAATTGCGGATGAGTATGGCTGTGCGCCCCGCATTCGATGCCTGAACGGGCAAGGGCCTGTATATCGGACTTGGCCAGCATCGGGCGGTCACCTTCCCCGAGCCCGGCAAGCCAGCGGGCGGTTTCACCCACATAGCCGGTGGTGACGAACAGGGTTGCCGGCACCCCCAGCCGCTCGAGAACAGGCACGGCACCGGATAGGAAATCTGCAAGGCCGTCATCGAACGTGACGGCAGCGAGACGATGCCCGTAAAGGCCTCCATTCCGCCTGATATGGGCCAGCTCCCTGATGGTGACAAATCGATAGCCGAGCGAGCGAACGGCCCTGAGCTGGCTTTCCAGCCGATCAGGCGTAACCATCCAGCGCCGATAGCCCGCCGAACAGTCGTTTCCAATGCTGTGGTACATCAGGATCGGGACTGTCACTGATCCTCCTCAAGCACTGCGTTGCGACATCAGGGGCGGTTGACGTTCGCGGCCTGCGCGCCGGGCCACGGCGCGGCGGCTGCGGAAATAGGCGGCAAAGCCCGCGACCATTCCCCGGCGCTCCGCCCATTTGAGAGCCGATGGGTAATCCGAAGGCAGCCGCGCATTCTTGGACGATCCGGGTCCGAGGATGTGGACGAGGGCTGCGGGAAGCCCGAGAGCATAGGCCAATGCCGAAGAGGGGTGATCGAACAGGGTCTTGGTGAGATACGCGCCCAAACCTACTCCATAGCCATAAGCCTGCCCTGCAATACCCTCCTCGGTGCGCCGATGATGGTGCCAGACGATGGCTCCCGGTTCGTAGGCGAGTTGGAATCCTGCAAGGATCGTCGCGGTGAAGGCAGCCAGGTCATCGCCTCCACGCGCCAACGTCCCCGCACCCAATGCCGGGTCAAAACCGCCAATGGCATCGAGCGCAGCCCGGGAAAACGCCATGTTGGCTCCCGAACCGAAAGCACCTGGGGCATAGGGAAAGAGGCTTCCCTTGGGACGGTTGAACTCGAGATCGAAAAGCCTGGGCGTGAAGCCCTTGTTGAAGCCCCCATGCGCCTCGGTCCACCACTGGGCGCGGGTTTCGAGTTCGGCCGGCAGGATAAGGCCGGTGACACACCCGATACGTGCATCGCGGGCAAAGGCGTTGCCGATGACAGCGAGCCAGTTGCGATCGACGAGAACATCGTCATCTGTGAACGCCAAGATCTCGGCCCGGGCTCCGGCGATCCCCCGGTTATGCGCCAAGCCGAGCCCCGGATTGGCTTCGTGCCTGTAGCAAATATTGGTCCCCGCATATCTCTGCGCGATCAACTCGCGGGTTGCGCTGCTCGCCGGGGCGCTATCGACCACATGAATCTCGAACTGGCGATAGGCCTGGACCAGCAGGCTATCGAGGCATCTCACCAGCATCCCGGGCCTGTCGCGGGTGGCGACGACGACGCGGGCGGTCGGCGGTTGGGACAGGACTTTCGCCGGCCGGACCGCAGCCTCATCGCCGGCGCGCGCTTGCTGCAAGAGCACGGAAAACTCCCTTGCCTCGACGGGGCGGCCATGGGTAGCAAATTTCGCGATACCGAGCGGCCGGTCATGTTCGCGCACGAGGCAGAAGGCACCTCCATAAATTCGCCCGTTTCCGGGGTCGTCAGACGCAAGCTCGCCGATCGGTTCGGCAAGGTCGAACTGAGCGACCTTGATGGGGGCAAAAGGGGGTGCTTCCGCTTCGGCTTTGCTCCGCGTTCGGCGCGGGAGAGCATAGGCCGTGGCGGTGATGGCAAATCCCGCGATGATGGCGCCGGCCCGGAGAAATCCGTCCCATCCGCCGGCCAATCCCTTGAGGACGCCCGCGGGCAGGACGCGCCTGACGTAACGGGTTTCGGTCTTCAAGCCCTGGCCACCGCCCAGCCGAGCAGCAAGAAGCGCTTTCGAGCGTCCTTCCGCACGGCACCGCTTGACAAAATAGCGCCAGCTCACGCGCTCGGGATCGATCCGGTGCCTGACGCGGACGGCGGGATCATAAAGTATGCGGCTCAACGGAAATGCCGACTGGGCCCGGATGCAGAGCTCGGTTTCCTCGCATCCGCCACCATCGGCACCGACGCGTCCCAAGGTTTCGGAAAAACCGCCGCAAACGTCGAATGCCATCCGGCGGAAGGACATGTTGCATCCGATGAGATTTCGCACCGAAGCCGCCGTCTCGGGCTGGCCGCGATAGCTGCATCCCACCACCCAGTCGAATTCCTCCGGCCACCAACTGGGGCGCCCGCCTGGCCAAACCGGCTCGATGTAGCCGCCGACGGCCAAAACATCGCGGGTACGATAGATCTCAAGAAGCTTTTCAAGCCAATCGGGGGCGGCCCGCGCGTCATCGTCGATAAAGGCAATGATATCGCCGGTGGCCGCCGCGACGCCGCAATTGCGCGCGCTCGACAAGCCTTGGGGGCCGGTATTCGGGATCACCCGGACATTGGTGTCATCGGACGCCAGGGCGTCCGCCACTGTCTGATTATGATCGACAACGACGATGATTTCATGGGCTGGGCGCGTTTGGATCTGAACCGATGCCAACGCATCGCGCACAAGTGGCAGCCTGGAAGTTGAGTGGGTGCAGATGACGACTGAAATCTTCTCCATTTCAGACATCCCCGAGCCCAGCAGTCAGTTCTGTTGAGACTTTGCGACGTCCAGGCCTGGCAGCTCCCTTTGCGGCCGGCTGCTCAACCGCATGATGGTTGTCAGCACGCGCCATCCATCCGGTATTGTACGCAGGTTGCTTTTGCCGTGGATGCGCCGCTGCTCGGTGCTGGCGACCTCGGTGATCTTGAGATTGGAGAGCAGCGCCTGAACGTTCATGCTGGTTTCGATTTCGAATCCCACGGCATCATCGAGCGACATGCGATCGAGAACGTCGCGCCAGAAGGCGGCGTAGCCATAGCAAAGATCGGAAAAATTCCCGCCGAACCGCAGAGATACGAGCTTTACGAGCCCCCAATTGCCCAGCCGCCGGTACCACTCCATGTCCAGCGTGCCACCACCTTGCAAAAAGCGCGAACCCTTGACGAAATCCGCGCCCGAAAGCAGCGCGCCGACGAAGGCCGGTATCTCGCGAGGATCGGTGGAGCCATCCGCGTCGAGCATAACGATGATTTCGCCTCTGGCGGCGCGAAAGCCCGACATCAGCGCGGCACCCTTGCCGGGCCTGTCCTGCCCTACAATAACGATGTCCGGCATCAATCGCTGCGCGACGGCAACGGTGTCGTCTTGCGAGTTTCCATCCACCAGAACGACCTCATCCACCCAACGGGGAATGAGCGGCAAGACATGCGGCAAATTCCTTGCCTCGTTCATCGCAGGAATAACTACAGAAATTACGGGCGTGTTCCTGTGTTTCTGCCTAATGAAGCCAGGATCTGCAGAATTCCTTTTTTGAATACGGTGGTCCAGCTCGATCTTCATTTGAGCCCCTCAGGCAGTCATGTAGAACAGAACAATACTCTTAAGCTTACTACTCGAAGAGCGCGCTCAGCACACCGCAACAGGCGGGCGATTCCATAACAGCCGAGACCGCAGAAGTTAGTTACCTGCACCAGAAATACAGTGGTGAAATAATTTAATATATATAGCAAATGTAAGTAAATATGTTTCTCGATTTAGCTCGTTAGCAGTACATATATACATTTATATCCTCTCTGCCGCCCAGACCGATCCGTCACCTCGCATTTCCGACGAAAACTTGTGACACGGGATGTGAGGCATGAAGAGCCTGCCGCCGCCATACCCCCCCCTTGGCCCGCTTCTTCCCGCCTGTGGCCGCTGCAACATCACGGTTGACTCTCCGGTTCGATTTGTACATTTGTACAAATAAATCGTACGAATGTACGAATGGAGGAACCCTTGTCTCGAGCCAATGTGCGTGAAGCGCTGCTTTCCGCTGCGGTCCGGCTGTTTTCGTCGAACGGCTACAATGCCGTTTCCATGCGCGAGATCGCCAAGGCCGCCGGTGCCAATGTCGGCAGCCTCACCTACCATTTCGGTTCGAAGGCCGTGCTGCTGCGCGAGATTTATCAGCGCCACACCGAACCCATGAACCACCGGCGTATGGAATTGCTGGGCGAAGCCCGCCGCATCCAGGATGCCGACGAGCGCCTCATGGCGATCCTTCGCGCCTATGTGATCCCGGCCTTTTCCTCCTCATCGGATTTCGACGGCGGCGGGGCGGATTTCACCCGCATGCGCGCCGTTCTTTCGGCGGAAGGCAACGAAGATGCCCGCACGATCATCGCCGGCGCCTTCGACGCCACCAGCCGCGCCTTTCTCGATGCCATTGCCGAGTGCCTTCCCGATGCCGATCGCGAGGGCCTTGTCTGGCGCAGCCAGTTTCTGCTCGGAGCGCTCTATTACGCCCTGATCAACCCCGAACGCGTCACCCGCCTTTCAGATGGCGCGGTGGACGGAAACGACCGCGAAGCGGCGGTCAACCAGATCGTGGAAGCCAGCTTTGCCAGCTTCCGCGCTCTGGCCAAGCACGGCCACGACCAGAAATCGGGCCACGCGGCATAGTGCCACCATCATTGAACTTGGGAGGTTCTCCTAAAATGCAGTTAGTCAAAATGCTCGCTGGCGTCGGGCTCACGCTTGGCCTGATGGCCACGCCCACCCTCGCCCAGGAGCGTATTTCCATCGGCACCGGGGGCACCGGCGGGCTGTTTTACATCATCGGGGCCGGTATGGCCGAGGTGATTAACCAGAATATGGAAAACGCCACGGCGCGCGCCGAAGTGACCGGGGCTTCGGTGGAAAACATCCGCCGCGTGACCGCCGACCAGATGACCTTCGGGTTCTCCTCGTCTTCGACGCTCTATGAAGCGAGCGTTGGCGAAGGTCCGTTCGAAGCGCCCTTGCCCGTCGCGGCCATGGCCTATCTCTACCCGGCCGTGCTCCAGATCGCGACGACGGCCGACACCGGCATCGAAACCATGGCTGAACTCGCCGGCAAGCGCGTCAATATGGGCCCTCCGGGCTCCAACTCGGCCGTGCTGATGCAGCGTCTGATGGAAGCCTACGGCGTTTTCGATCCGGCCAACGCGCAGTTCCTCTCCTACACTGAAGGCACGGCTGCGCTCATGAACGGCCAGCTCGACGCCACCGTGGTGCTGGCCGGTGCCCCGACCGCGGCCCTGATCGATCTGGGCTCCCAGCGCGACATGAAGCTGATCCCGATCGAAGAGGAAACCGTCGGCGCAATGCTGGCGGAATTCCCCTTCTATCAGGTCTACGAGATGCCGGCGGGCACCTATGAGGACCAGGCCGAACCGGTGCTGGTGATCAACGATCCCGCCACGCTCTTTACCAGCCAGTTCGCGACCGACGAACAGGTCTACGCCATCACCAAGGCGCTGTTCGACAATCTCGACCAGCTCGCGCAGGTTCACCCCGAGGCGGCCAATATCAGCGTTGAAACCGCGGTCAACACGCCGATCCCGCTTCATCAGGGCGCTCAGCTCTATTTCGACGAGCTGGCACAGTAATTCCGCCACTCAATCGCGCTTGCGAAGGGCAAAAGCGGTGCGCCGCTTTTGCCTGAATCTCACCGGGAGTAACATCCATGTCGTTCCTGTCCGACGTCCACAACAAGCTCGCGCTGCCGAACGAGCATGGAACAGGGAAAGAAGCGGCGATCGTTTCCTTCCTCTACGCCGTGCTCGCGGTGGGCGTAACGGCGCTGGTCATTCACGGCGCCTATTTCGGGAGCATCACGGCGCTGATCCTGCGCGCCACGTTCTTTTCACTGGCCGCTTCGGCCGGCCTGTTGGCTGTGGCATTGCAGATCCGATCCGCCCTTGGACGCGCCGCGCTCTACCTCCTTGCGCTCATCGCGCTGATTCCGGGTCCGCATCTGTGGACCTCCTATTACGACATCATCATGCGCGGCGCGATGTCGACGCCCATAGACCAGTACATCTTCCTCGGGCTGCTCGCGGTCACCCTCGTCCTCGTGCGCAAGACGCTGGGCTGGGCCCTGCTGATCCTTTCGGTCGTGGCGCTGATCTACGCCTATTTCGGCTATGTCATCCCCGGCAAATACGGCCATGGCGGTTATGACCTCGCCCGCCTGACCTCGACGCTGTTCCTTTCCACCGAAGGCTTCTTCGGCGTGCCGATGGGCGTTGCCGTCGAATACATCTTCCTTTTCGCCCTTCTGGGCATGATCCTGATGAAAATGGGCACCGGCGAGGTGTTCGTGAACATCGCGCGCGGGCTGACCGGACGCGTGCAGGGTGGCCCTGGGCTTTCTGCTGCCGTTTCGAGCACGTTGATGGGGACCATCAACGGCAGCGCAGTCGCCAATGTGGTGACCACGGGCACGTTCACCATTCCGCTCATGAAACGGGTGGGGTATTCGGCCAAGCTGGCTGGCGCGATCGAAGCCGCGGCCTCTTCAGCGGGACAGATCCTACCACCGGTAATGGGCGCCGCCGCGTTCCTTATGGCCGAGATCATCGGCGTGCCCTATTCGACCATCGCGCTCGCCGCCCTGGTGCCAGGGCTGCTCTACGTCTTCGCGCTGCTTGTCGCGGTGCGGCTCGAGGCGGGCAAGCTGAACCTGGCGCGGGATACGGCTGGGGGCATGGCGTTCCTTTGGGAAACGCTCAAGACCCGCGGCTATCTGTTGGTCCCGCTGATCGGCATCATCGTGCTCATGAGCCTGGGCATGACGCCGACCCGTGCCGCGGTGTTCTGCATCGTGCTGGCGCTGGCGATCAGCCCCTGGCGCAAGGATACGCGGCTGGGTCCGATCGGCCTGGTTCTGGTATGCCGCGATACGCTGATCTCGACCGTTCCCATCATCGCCGCCGTTGCCGCCGCGGGGATCGTAATCGGCGTGCTCAACCTCACGGGCCTGGGGCTGATGCTCTCGAGCCTGATCCTCGAAGTCGGGGCGGGCAATATCTGGCTGATCCTGATCCTCACTGCTCTGGCCTCGTTCGTTCTGGGCATGGGCCTGCCGACCTCGGCCGCCTATCTGCTGCTGGCCGTATTGATCGCGCCGGCGCTCACCCAGCTCGGCCTGCCTGCGATCTCGGCCCATATGTTCATCTTCTACTTCGGGCTCGTTTCGGCCATTACCCCACCCGTGGCGCTGGCCGCCTATGCCGCCGCCTCGATTTCGGGCGCCGGAGCCAACGAGACGGCAGCGGAATCGATCAGGCTGGGGTTCGTCAAACTTCTCGTGCCGTTCCTGTTCGTAACCATGCCGGGCATTTTGATGATCGGCACGCCGGTCCAGATCACGCTCGGGATCGTGTTCGCCACGATTGCGGTGGGCGTCCTTTCGGTGGCGTTCGCGGGCTGGATGGTGCGGCCGATGAGCTGGCTCGAACGGGGCCTGCTGATCGCGGGTGCGCTGCTGGTGTGCTGGCCGACCCCGGTCGATGCCACCGATCCGGTGACGGTCGGCGCACGGGTCATCGGGGTCGTGTTCGTGGCAGTGACGATGTTCCGCGTGGTCACCGCCACTCCGCGCCCGGCGGCGCAAGCCCAGATCAACTAAGCGAGTTCAAGTCGCTTTTTTAGAGCGGCAAGGCGGTTCCCGGTCCATGCGGCCGGGAACCGGCCGTGCCAGACTATCGAGAAAGAGCCCTATGTCGCAAAATCTTCCTCCCCACCCCAACCCCAAAAAGCCCGACCTCGTTCTTCCCGAGGGCGCGTGCGATGCCCATTGCCATGTGTTCGGGCCGGGCAACGTATTCCCCTATTCGGATGCGGCGACCTATCGCCCCGAAGACGCGCCCAAGGAAAAACTGTTCGCGCTGCACCGGCATCTGGGCCTGTCGCGCTCGGTGATCGTGCAGGCCAGCTGCCACGGCACCGACAACCGCGCCATGGTCGATGCGCTCCGGGCGGGTGGCGGCGCCTATCGCGGCATCGCCATGGTCGAGCGGGACGTGAGCGAGGAGGAATTGCGGGCGCTCCACGAAGCGGGTGTGCGTGGGGTTCGGTTCAACTTCGTGGCCCATCTGGGAGAAGCGGCCGACAAGGACGCGGTTCGCGAAATCGTCGCCAAGATCAAGCCGCTCGGCTGGCACATCGTCGTCCACTTCGATTCTCACTGGCTCGAAGATCTCGCCCCCTTCCTCGAGGAACTCGATATCGTGACCGTGATCGACCATATGGGGCGGGTCGATGCCAGCGCGGGCGTGGAACAGCAGGCCTTCCAGTTGCTGCTCCAGCTCATGGAAGACGAGCGCTTCTGGGTGAAGGTTTGCGGCTCGGAACGCATCTCCCGTGCGGGACCGCCATTCCACGACGCCGCCGAATATGGCCGCCTGCTGGTCGAGAAATTTCCCGATCGCGTCCTTTGGGGCACCGATTGGCCGCATCCCAATATCAAAAAGAACATGCCCGACGATGGCGAGTTGGTCGACCTGCTCAAGATCATCGCACCCGGCGCCGACAAACTCGAGGCGCTGCTCGTCACTAATCCGACGCGGCTTTACTGGCCCGAAACTCTGTGACAGCGTGAGGGGCGGGTTACCCCGCCCCCTCTTTCCAAGAAGGCCTGGCAAACACATTGGTCATTCCGGAGCTGAACCTGCGGCATCTGAGGCTCATGCTGAACGTTGCGCAAACCGGCTCGATCACCACCGCCGCCTCGCGATGCAATATCAGCCAGCCCGCCGCGACCCAGGCGCTCAAGAAGCTGGAGGCCGGTTTCGGCCAGCCGCTTTTCGACCGCACCACTAAAGGCATTTTTCCAACCCCGAGCGGCGCCATCCTGACGGCCCGCATCGAACGTGCTTTGGGGCTGCTCGATGCCGCGGCGACCCCCTTCGGCGCGCGCCTCCACCTTACGGCGAGCACAGCGCGTCTCAGGGCCCTGATTGAACTGGCTCATAGCCAGAATTTCAGCCTGGCTGCCCGCAACCTGGGCATTACGCAACCTACCGTGCACCGGGCCATAACCCAGCTCGAACAGGAACTGGGCCGTCCTCTGTTTCGGCGCACGCAGTTCGGGATTGTTCCAACGCGCGTGGGACATCAACTCGCGCAGGCCGCACAATTGGCCTTTGCCGAGCTAGCCCAGGCGCAAATGGAGCTTGAAGAGACGGGAGGGAACGCCCGCCTTACCATCACGATCGGCGGCATGCCGCTTTCACGGGCCTTTCTGCTGCCCAGGGCCATGGCCCAGTTCCAGCGTCGATACCCTCAGGTCAATTTCAGGATCGTCGAGGGCCCGTACGAAACGCTACTCGGGGGGCTATTGCGGGCAGAGATCGATCTGCTGCTCGGCGCGTTGCGGACCCCGCCCCCGGTCGCCGATATCGTCCAGGAGCATCTCTTTGAGGACGAGGTGGTCGTCGTCTCCGGACCCGGTCACCCGCTCGCCGGGGAAGTCGCTCCCGATTTGCGCCAGGCGCTGGACTTTCCCTGGGTGATTCCCTTTTCGGGCACGCCGGCGCGCCAGCACTTCGATGCACAGATCGAACGCGCTGGCCTTCCAACGCCCTTCACCATGGTCGAAACCAGTTCGATGATCCTGATGCGGGAACTCCTCCATCAAGGGCCGTATCTTGGCGTCGTTTCGCGCCTTCAGGCGACCGGTGAAATCGAAAAAGGTCTGATGAGCGCCCTGCCCATCGCAATCGAAGACAGCCGGCGCGCCATCGGACTTACGATGCGCAGCAATTGGCGCCCGACGCCCATGCAGAGGCAATTCCTCGATTCCGTGCGTGGGCAGTTCGGCCACCCGACACCAGCGGGTTAAAATACGTAGCCATCCATAAGCTTGCGCGCCGTGCGCAGAACGCCGGCAGATGCGAGTTCACCGCTCCCGTCGAGCCGGGCGATCACCGTGAATTCCCCTGTGGGATGTTCCACCGAAATCGACTTGTCGGCCCCAGGTCCGATCTTACCGTATCTGGCGGCGGGGCCACTCGGCAGCAGACACGCGCTGGCGACGCTGACGGCGGCCAAGACGCCGATCGCGTCGTGGCATTTATGGGGAATGAAGCTGCGGGTCGAGATCGCGCCGCCATTGGCCGCCGGGCTCACCAGGGTCATCTTGGGAACGGACTTCTCCGAGACATCGCCCAGATTCATCATCGGCCCGACCGCCAGGCGAATCTCCTCGAGCCGCGCTTTCAACGTCTGGTCTGCATCGAGCTCCGCCGGCGCCTCGGTGCCGGTGATCCCGAAATCGGCGGCATCGAGGATGACGCAGGGCATGCCGTTGTCGATCAGCGTCAGTTCGACGCCGTTGACGGTATCGATCGCATTGCCGGTGGGCAGCAGCGCGCCGCAGCTCGAGCCTGCCGTATCCTCGAAGACGATCGGAACAGGCGCCGCAGTGCCGGGCACGCCATCGATCCGGGCTTCCCCGGCATAGTCGACGACGCCGCCTGGGGTGGACACGGTGGCCGTCGCGATCTGACTGGTGTTTTCCATGAAGATGCGAACATCCGTGGTGCCATCCGCGGCCGCAACCAAGCCGCGTTCGATGGCGAAGGGGCCGACCCCGGCAAGAATGTTGCCGCAGTTCTGCGCATCGGTGACGATTGCCTTGTCGACGAACACCTGCAGGAAGAGGTAATCGACATCGACCCCGTCCCGCGTCGAGGGCTTGACCACCGCCACCTTGGAGGTGAGCGGATTGGCTCCGCCCATGCCGTCGATCTGGCGCGGATCGGGCGAGCCCATGATCCGAAGCAGCAACGCGTCGCGGACCGCGGGATCGGCGGGCAGATCCGAGGCGAGAAAATAGCCGCCCTTGGAAGTCCCGCCCCGCATCCACATGACGCGCGTACCGGCCTTAGACATATTTGAGACCCTTTTGCTCAAGGCGCTCGCGCATGCCGTAGATATCGAGGCCTAGCTCACCGGCCACCAGGCGCTTGCGCTTGGCCTCCTCGTTCTCGACGCGTTTGCGGGAGGCTTCGAGCACTTGCGCCGCTTCGTCGCGGCGCACCACGCAAACCCCGTCGTCATCGGCCACGATAACGTCGCCCGGATTGATGTAGGCTCCGGCGCAGACGATCGGCACGTTCACCGATCCGAGTGTTTCCTTAACGGTGCCCTGGGCGAAGATCGCCTTGGACCAGACCGGGAACTTCATGGCGGCGAGATCGGCCACGTCACGCACGCCGGCATCGATGATCAGTCCCTTGCACCCCCTGGCCAGCGCGGAGGTCGCCAGAAGATCGCCGAAATAGCCGGCGTCGGACGGCGAGGTGGGCGCGAGCACCAGAATGTCCCCGTCCTTGATCTGCTCGATGGCCACATGAACCATCCAGTTGTCGCAAGGGGGTGCGGAAATCGTGACCGCAGAAGCGGCAAGCCGGGCGCCCGAATAAATCGGCCGCATATAGGCCGCCAACAGCCCCTTGCGCCCCTGCGCCTCATGCACGGTGGCAACGCCGCATTCGGCCAGTCCGGCGATGATCGCGGGATCGGCCCGCTCGATGTTCTGGACGACGACGCTCATCAGAGTTCATCCACGGTGCGGGGGAAGATCGACTGGAAGCCTTCCGCATATTGGGCCTTGCGGCCTCCCGACTGACCACCGGAATTGCGCATGAAATGATTGGCGCGGTTCTGCGCCACGTTCTCATAATAGCGCCAGAGGTGTTCCTGGCCCTGCATGCACTGAATCGCCGCCCATTTCTTATCCCAGACAGGGGTGATGTCGAGGAAGGTATCGGGCTTCCATTCCATCTGCTCGGTCTGGTGCGGCTCGAACAGGTAGACCTGGGGCGCGCCCAGGATCTTCTCTCCCGGATTGTGCCCCCAGGCCTGGGCGATGGCGCGGCATTCCAAGGTCCACTGCGACACATACATGTGGTCGGTGTTGTAGGGGTCGTATTTGGAATGCGTCATCATAAAGCTGGGCTGGACAGCGCGCATGACGCCCACCAGCCGGTCCTTGGCTTCACGGGTCATTTCCAGCGGATAGTCGCCCAGGTCGAAGAACTCGATGTCGTGAACGTCGAGCGCCTTGGCCGCGTTTTCAGCTTCCTTGCGGCGCTCGGACTTCACGACGTCGAGGGTCATGCCCTCGTTCTTCCAGAGCTTGGCGCTTTCTCCGCGTTCGCCATAGGAAAGGCAAACCACGGTGACGTTATAGCCAAGTGAAGCATGCAGCGCGATCGCACCGCCGCAACGCCACACGAAATCGGCCGAATGCGCGGAAACAACTAAAGCGGTTTTGTTCATCTCTTCTCGTACCCTGTACCTGCATCGATCGGCAGGCGGCGGGGCGCCTGCGCAAAGTTCAGACAACAAGCTAGGGAAGCGCGCAGGAATGGGAAAATAGAATCGCGTCGCGCACCCATAAGTTCCGGCTATAGGGGAAGAAGCGACCACTTCGCGCCATAGACGCCAACGACCCTATCCCTGGGCGGGATGTGCGGGGAGATGATTTGGCTCTTGGAAAGGTTGGCTGGGGCGGCAGGATTCGAACCTGCGAATGTCGGTACCAAAAACCGATGCCTTACCACTTGGCGACGCCCCAAAAGCGGGTTGGTCCTACACTGTTTGCCCGTGCGCCGCAACACTGTCGAACGGGCTTGAACAGGCGCACGACGCACTATATAACGCCCCGAAACGACGACAACGCGCTGGGCGACTTTTCGCCGGACGCCTGCCGACGATGATATCGGAGTATAGCGCAGCCTGGTAGCGCACCTCGTTCGGGACGAGGGGGTCGGGTGTTCGAATCACCCTACTCCGACCACTTTAGACCCGGCTTCGGACAACCGAAGCCGGGTTTTGTTTTTCCCTCTTCGCAGCCTTCAGACGACGCGCTAGAATAGCCGGCGCTCCCGGACCGGGAGTTATGGGGGAACATTCGAAAATGAAGAGATTGCTTGCAGGTGCGGTCGCGCTGGCCGTCGCCGCGACGGCTGCAACGGCATGGGCTCAGAGCTATGACCGCCGAGTCCAGATCGTCAACGCCACATCCGAAACGATGATGTATTTCTATGCTTCGACGGTGGATGCGCCGACCTGGGAAGAAGACATCCTGGGCGATTCCGTGCTGCCGGCCGGCAATGCGGTGGTCATGAACATCGATGATGGCAGCGGCTATTGCCGCTATGATTTCAGAGCGGTTTTTGCCGACGGCACCGAAGCGATCCAAGCCGGCGTCAATGTCTGCGAGGTCGCGACCTTCACCTTTCACGAATGAGGCAATGGCGCGGAGCTCCGCGCCAAACCATCATTGCTGGACGTTGGCGACCGTCTTGTCCAACTCCTCATCGATAGCCTTGCGGCTGTCGATCGACTGGGTCGTGGCGGCCTCCGGGCCGGTGATGAGGCGCGCGCCCTTGGCGTAGGTGATCCAGGCCCAGAGCCAGTTGACCAGCACGTTGATCCGGTTACGGAATCCCACGAGATAGGCGATGTGGACCGCCCCCCACATCATCCAGGCCGGAAAGCCAGTGAGTTCGAACCTGCCGAATTTGCCCACCGCGGCCGAACGGCCAATGGTGGCCATGGTGCCCCAGTCGCGATAGCGGAACTGGCCTTGCGGTGAGCGGCCCTGGCGGGCCCGGATTATCGACTCGGCAACATATTTGCCCTGCTGCTTGGCGACGGGCGCGAGGGCGGGAAGCCGCTTGCCGTCGGCGTCATGGGCGGTGGCGGCATCGCCAATGACATAGACGCCCGGCAGGCTGGGAACCTGCAGGTCCGCGCCCACGCTGACGGTGCCGTTCTTTTCCGTACCGACACCGAGCCATTTGCCGACCGGTGTGGCCTCCACCCCCGCGCACCAGAAGACGTTGGAGGTGGCGATGAAGGTTTCGCCCGCCATGACACCTTCTTCGTCGATCTTTTTGACCGGCGAATTGGTAAGGACCTCGACGCCCAGATCGGTCAGCTTGCGTTCGGTATAGGCACCCAAATGCTTGGGATAAGCGCCCAGCAGGCCGCCAACCGCCTCAACCAGCACGACGCGGGCAGCGCGGGGGTCGATATTGGTGAAATCGCGGGCAAGGGTCGCCTTGGCCAACTCGGCCAGCGCGCCAGCGGTTTCAACGCCGGTGGGACCGCCCCCGATCACCACGAACGTCATCAGCCTTTCGCGCAAAGCCGGATCGTTTGTGGTTTCGGCACGCTCGAAAGCGAGCAGCACGCGGCGGCGGATGTTGACGGCATCGTCAATGGATTTGAGCGCGGGGGCAAAGGACGCCCACTCGTCCTCGTGGCCGAAATAGGTGTATTTCGAGCCTGTGGCGACGATCAGCGCGCTATAGGGAATTTCGTCACCGCTCACGCAGTGTACGATCTTTTTTTCCGTATCGATATCGCCCACTTCCTGCATCATGATCTCGATGGCGCGGCCCTTGCCCGGCGAGAGAACCGAGCGGATGGGGACGGCGATTTCGGCCGGGGAGAGCATGGCCGTCGCGACCTGGTAGAGCAGCGGCTGAAAAAGGTGGTGGTTGCGCTTGTCGATCAGCGTTATCGGCACACCGGCACGGGCGAGGGTCTTGGCCGCGCTCAGGCCGCCAAAGCCTGCTCCGACGATGACAACGCGGCGTTGGTCGTCACTCAATTCTTACTCTGGTCCTTATGGTATATTTCGTGAGCACCATGCTCGGCAGCATCTTTCTGCCGCGGCGTGGCTTTCGACGATTTGTATGCCCCGTAGGCAATCACGATGCCGAGGATGATGGCACCGCCGAGGACCGCGAACAACCAGGGATAGGGAAAGGGATCCATTTTTTTCTCCTGTAACCGTCATTTGCCTGTTGCAAACTCAACGGGGAGAACCCTGACCCGGTTGCAAAAACAAAAAGGGCCGGTCGCCCGACCGGCCCCCTGAAAAATAGGTTCTGGTGCTTATTTGCGTTCGAGCAGGGCCCAGCCGCCGACCACGGTCAACGCCGCAAAGGCCATCTTGACGATATCCCAGACGACGAACGGCTCGATGGCGCCCTTATAGGCGGACAGCACGACATTGCTCTGGTCAATCCAGCCGGCCTGACCGGAAAGCGCCAAAAGCCATAGGAAACCGGCGACGAGGCTCAACATGGCGGCACCGGTCATCACCAGGAAGAGCGGGACAACCTTACGCGAAAGGCCCTTGTCAGCGGCATAACCGATGATAGCGGCCATGGGCAGCCAGCTCAGGATGAACCCGCCGGTGGGGCCCATCAGATAGGGCAGCCCGGCGCCGGCGCCGGCAAAGACGGGAAGCCCGGCAAGGCCCTGGACGAGGTAGAGCGCAACGGTGGCCACGCCCAGGCGTGCACCCAGCGCGGCGGCGAGGGCCGCAACGGCCATAGCCTGAAGGGTGACCGGAACAGGCCAGACTGGCACGTTGATCTTGGCCGAAATGGTGAGCAGCACCGAACCCAGGAAGGCAACCGCAACCGCCGAGACCAGGCGTGCGGCTTGCGAGCGGGGCTGGTAAAGGCCGAGAAGCGTGTTGGAAGTGGCGAAAGTCGTGGCCATAACTTGTCCCTTTGCGTTAAAGCCGAAGCAAGAAGCTTTTGTTCTAGCCAGACATGCGAGCGTGCGCAATGCCCGCCTCCTTTCCCTCCCCGCCCTATTCGACCGACTTTGACCCGCAGACGGGCGAACCGGTGACGATAGTGCCCGGACTGGTGAGGGTGACGGCACCCAATGCGAGCCCCTATACCTTTACCGGCACCAACAGCTTTCTGATCGGCCACAATGCGGTTGCCGTTCTCGATCCCGGCCCTGATGATCCCGTTCACCTCTCGGCGCTGCTCGAAGCCATCGATGGAAGGGCCGTGTTGGCGGTGATTCTTACCCATACGCACCGCGACCATAGCGGCCTGGCGCAGCGGCTGATGGCCAAAACCGGGGCGCCGCTCTGGTCGGGCGGGCCGCACCGGCTGTCGCGGCCGCTCAAGCGGTTTGAGTTCAATCCCTTTGCTCGCTCCGGGGATTTCACGTTGGTGCCCGATCGTACACTTGCCGATGGCGAAACGATCGAGATCGACGGTATCGGCTACAAGGTCGTGGCGACGCCCGGCCATTGCGCCAACCATCTGGCCCTTGCGGCACGAGGCGGAAGCCATCTGTTGGTGGGCGACCACGTCATGGGGTGGAATTCGACCGTCGTGGCGACGCCCGACGGGGATCTGGGCGACTATCTTTCCTCGCTGGATCGGGTGATAGCGCTGCCGCAGACGCGATATGTGCCGGCCCATGGCGGGGAAATCGCCGACGGGCCTGGTTTTGCCCGCGCACTCAAGGCGCACCGGCTGATGCGGAATGGTCAGTTGCTCGACGTCCTGCGGCGAGGGCCGACGACGCTATCTGCGGCGACGCGGGCGATTTATCCGGCGCTCAAGGGCAAGCTGGCGATCGCGGCGCGGCGGACGCTGCTCTCGCACGCCGAATATCTCGAAAGACGCGGCGAAATCCTGCTCGAGCGCGGACTATTGGGCACCCGTCTCGCCCTCCGGCACTAGTCCGGGATCGACCGGCGCGGCCTCGGTTTCGGCCATGTTGTTCTGGATATGAACCGAGACAGCATCATCGAGCGCAAGAAGAAAGCTCTCGATGGCGCGGCCATTGTCGCCCAGATCGTGCAGCACGGGATCGACCGAGGCGGCGCGCAGGTCGATGAGCGCACCGATCGGGTTGGGCACAACGCGAAAAGCGATCTCGTTTTCAAAGCCGAGAAGCGAACGGCGCAGGGCGTTGAACTCACCGGCCTGCTCGGCGGTGGGCGGGGTTGAGGCGATCACCTCCCAGCCATTGGCGCCCGCCAGAGCCTCCCCAAGCGAGAACAGCGTTTGAGGCGGAATGCGGTAGATGCGGGTGATGAGATTGGGAAACGAGATCAGCACCGTCTCGGAATCGACCTGGGATTGACCAGGGTTGGCCATACGCAATTGCGGCGGATTGGACAGGGCGGTAGTGACGTCGGCGGTGGACGGATAGAGCTCGGCCAGCACCGCCGTGACCGCTGCGGGAGCCAGGCACAGAAGGCCCAGTGCGAACCCCACGGTCGCGGGCCCCCAGCCCCTGTCGCCGGTGAACCAGAGGCGGATATAGGCGGCAAGGCCCACAAGGAACGCGGCCGCTGCGCAGAGCGTCCCGATGATCAGGCTGATCTCGAACACGTCCGAAGCGACCTGGCCGATAACATGAAGACCGGCGGAAATAACGATCAGCGCGGCGGCAAAGAGCGCCAGGCGCCGGGCCCAGATCGCGAGCTTGGACGTGCGAACCAGAATGCGCATAGGCTAGGGATAAAGCCGCGTGCGGCCCCAGGACGCATCGGGCGCCGGACGGGAGAAAAGAACCCGGTCATGCAGGCGGAAGGCGCCATCCTTCCAGAATTCGATTTGCAGGGGGATGATACGGAAGCCTGACCAATGCGCCGGGCGATGGATATCGCCGTCCGAAAAGCGTTCGGTGAGGGCATCGACCCGATCCACCAGCACCTGACGGCTTTCGAGCGGGCGGGACTGGTCCGAGGCGTGAGCACCGATGCGCGATTGGGCCGGGCGCGTCGCGAAATAGGCATCGGCTTCGGCGGGTGGAACCTCTTGTGCGATGCCGCGCACGCGCACCTGGCGGCGCAGGCTCTTCCAGTGAAACAGGAGGGCGGCCCGGGGATGGGCGAGCAGTTCACGCCCCTTTGCCGATTCGAAATTGGTGAAGAACACAAAGCCCGCCGGGGAAAAGCCATTCAGCAGGACCATGCGGATATCGGGCAAGCCGGCTTCATCGACGCTTGCGACGGCCATGGCGTTGGGATCGTTCATCTCGCTGGCCCGCGCCTCGTCGAGCCAGAGAGGAAAGAGTTCCATGGGATCGATGTCACCCTTGTGGGCATCGTCAAAGAGCAGATCGGTCAGCGAGGCCATGACGGACAAATCCATCCCTTCTGGACAATAGCGGGGTGCGTGGCCATATAGAACGCAAACCTGCGGCGCTTCAACTGCCCGCAAATAATGGAATCGAAAGGACGTGGCGCCACCGGCCGACCGCCGGGGCGCCCTTTCAAGGTGATTTAAGCGAATGCGCGACCCTTACACAGTACTTGGGGTGCCAAAGAGCGCCAGCGAGAAGGAGATCAAGAGCGCCTATCGCAAGCTGGCCAAGACGCTGCACCCGGACCAGAACCCGAACGACAAGACGGCGCACGAAAAGTTCGCCGAAGTAACGGCCGCATACGACTTCCTGTCCGACAAGACCAAGCGCGGCCAGTATGATCGCGGCGAAATCGATGCCGACGGCAATCCGAAGTTCGCCGGGTTCGGCGGCTTCGACCCTTCAGGCATGCGCGGCGGACGGGCGGGCGCCAGTGCCGGAGGTTTTAATGCCGAGGATATTCTCAAGGAATTCATGAGCGGCTTCGGCGGCGCAAGGCGCTCGGCCGGCGGCAGCCATTTCAGCAGCGGAATGGGCGCGGGCGGTGCGGGATGGGACCCGTTCACCGGCTCGATGGGCGGCGGTGCGCCCGCGGGCGAAGACGTTGTCGTCAACCTCGCCGTTTCACTCGAAGATGCCCACAAGGGCGGCTCGGTGCCTGTGACGCTGCCTTCGGGCAAAACTGTTTCGGTCAAGCTCCCCTCTCCCATCGAAGAAGGCCAGCAGGTTCGCCTGCGCGGCCAGGGACGCCCCTCACCTCTCGGTGGGCAGCCGGGCGATGCGCTGATCACCATCAAATTTGCCAAGCACAAGCAGTTCCGCCGCGACGGCAACGATCTGCGGGTCGATGTGCCGATCACGCTCTATGAGGCCGTGCTTGGCGCCAAGGTGCGTGTACCTACGATCGACGGCGCGGTGGAACTCAACCTGCCGCCAGGCCCTGACACTGGCAAGGCGCTGCGGCTCAAGGGCAAAGGGCTGTTCGGCAAGGGCGATCTCTACGTCAACCTGCGGGTCGTCCTCCCTGAAGGCGGCGACCCCGACCTTGAGAGCCTGATGCGGTTCTGGCGCGACCAGAAGCCTTATAAGGTCCGCGATTAGCCGCGCGGCGCGGCGGCGCGTTCAAGCCTGTCGTTGATCGCTTCGCCCAAGCCGCTATGGGGAATGGGCGCCACGGCTATGGTTTTGGCGCCGGATGCATCGAGACGCGCCAGGAAAGCGAAAAGATTGCGCGCGGCTTCGCGCAGATCGCCCTCTGGCGAGAGGTTGAGGAGCGGGCCGTCATGGGCCGGAGCTTCACCGAAGGCGAGATAGGCTTCGCCCGGAGACGGGGCATTGGCATCAAGCCGCAAGGCCGCGCCCGGGGCGTAGTGGCTTTTGAGCATGCCTGGCGCGGTGATGGCAGCGTCATGCGAGGCCTGGGCAACAGGTCTGCCGAGAGCCGCTTCGATATTCTCCCGTGGCATGGCCCCTGCCCTGAGCTGGGTCACCCTGTCGTCTTCGACCGCCAGGATCGTGGATTCAACCCCGCTGTAGCACGGGCCACCGTCCAGCACGGGGACCGCGCTGCCGAAAGCGGCGCGCACGTGCTCGGCGGTGGTGGGGGAAAGCTTTCCCGAAGGATTGGCCGAGGGGCCGGCGACGGGACGTCCCAGCCCGGAGATCAGATCGCGCGCCATGGGGTGTGCCGGAACGCGAAGGCCCACGGTATTGAGGCCGGCGGTCACGAGGTCGGAAAGACTTCCGCCGGGTTTGACGGGCAAGACGAGCGTCAACGGGCCGGGCCAGAAGATTTCTGCGATCTCCCGCGCCAGGGGGGAGAACACGGCATAGCGCTCGGCCATTTCGAGATCGGCGCAATGGCAGATCAGCGGATTGAAGCGCGGGCGTCCCTTGGTTTCGTAGATCTTGAGCACGGCATTGGAATTGGTGGCATCGGCGCCCAGACCATAGACCGTCTCGGTGGCGAAAGCACAGAGCTCCCCCGCGCGCAGCAATGCGGCGGCCTCCTGAACTGTCTGGGGATCGGTGCGTTCAATAGCCATCGAGGGTGTTTGACAAGCGGTCCGGGCCACGTCAAGAAGAGACGCTAGCCGAGGCCCAAATGACCACGCTTCTCATCAGCCAGACCAATGGCGCCGCGCACCTTACGCCCAAGGGCCATGCCGAACGCCAGGAGCGACTGGAGGCGGCGGCTAAGGCGCTGAGCCACCCGCGCTTTGCCGGACTTGTGCGCGAAGCGGCGCCTGGCGGCGACCTGGAATTGGCCGAGCTGGTGCACAGCCCCAAGGTGATGGGCACCATCCGCGACATACGGCCCGCCGAAGGGATCGGGCAGATCGATGCCGACACCTTCGTTTCCGGCAAAAGCCTCGATGCCTCGGCTACTGCGTTGGGCGGGGTCTTGCGGGCGGTCGAGGCCGTGGTGCTGGGCGAGGCGGATAATGCGTTCGTGCTTTCTCGCCCGCCGGGACATCACGCCGAACGCGAACGCTCGATGGGGTTTTGCCTCGTCAACACCATCGCCATCGCAGCGCGGCAGGCGCAGCGGCTCTATGGGGCCGAGCGGATCGCCATCATCGATTTCGACGTACATCACGGCAATGGGACGCAGGATATATTCGCGGACGATCCAAGCGTTTTCTATGCCTCCTCGCACCAGATGCCGCTTTACCCATGGACCGGGGCGCCGCACGAAACTGGGGTCGGCAATATCGTCAACGTGGCGCTCGACGCGGGGACCGGGGGCGCCGAGATGCGCGCGGCCTACAAGGAGCGCATCCTGCCCGCGCTCGACAATTTCGCGCCGGACCTGATTCTGGTTTCCGCCGGGTTCGACGCCGAGCGCCGCGACCCGCTGGCCCAGCTCGAATGGGTGGGGAGCGACTATGCCTGGCTCACGGGAAAGTTGATGGACATTGCCGCCAAGCGCTGCTCAAACCGATTGGTCTCGATGCTCGAAGGCGGCTACGACCTGGGCGGGCTTGCCTCGGGGGTATCGGCGCATGTAGGCATGCTGCTGACCGGCGAAGCCGGACCCGAACACAACGAACACTAAGGGAGCAGCCATGACCGACATTGCCGATATGAGCTTTGAAGCGGCGCTGGACGAGCTTGAAAAGATCGTCGCGCAGCTCGAAGGCGGCAAGGCCCCGCTGCAGGAATCGATCGCGATCTATGAGCGCGGCGAAGCGCTCAAGCGCCATTGCGAAGCCCTCCTCAAGCAGGCCGAGGCGCGGATCGAAAAGATCACGCTGGCAAGGGATGGAACTCCAACCGGCGTCGAGCCGCTGGATCAATAGCTGGGAATTTAGGCCGTGCTGGCAAAAGTGCGCATCGTTTTGTGGGCCCTGGTGGCCCTCGCCGCGATTTCGGCGACGGTGATCTTCTTTACCCGCCCAATCACGCCGTCCGGCTCGATGTTCGGCGGGCCGTTCGAGATGGTCTCGACGGCGAGTGGGGAGACGTTCACCCAGGACGATCTGGTCGGTACGCCGACGCTGATGTTCTTCGGCTACACCTATTGCCCCGATGTCTGCCCGACGACGCTGGCCGAAGCGACGGGGTGGAAGGAACAGCTCGGGCTCAGTGACGACGAGCTGCGCATCATTTTCGTTTCCGTAGACCCGGCGCGCGATACGCTCGAGCACACCAAGGCCTATCTTTCCAATTTCGGGCCGGAGGTGATGGGGCTCGTGGGCGATGAAGCCCAAACCGAGCAGATCAAGCGCTCCTACGGCGTTTTTTCCGAGAAGGTCGAGTCCGAAAGTACGACCGAGTATCTCGTCAATCATACGGCCTCGGTGTTCATGATCGACGATGAGGGCGAATTCTTCGGCACCATCGCCTGGGGCGAGGACACCGATGCCGCGCTCGACAAGGTGAGACGGCTCACCGAAGCATGAGCCGCATCCGGCTCGACATTGCGCTGGAGCAGCGAGGGCTGGTCCCCTCCCGGGCGCGGGCACGCGATGCCATCTTGCGCGGCACGGTCACCATCAACGGACATCCAGCCTCCAAGCCCAACCAGCAGGTTTCCGAAAGCGACGTCATAGCGCTCGATGATCCTGCCGCAGCGTATGTCTCACGTTCAGCCCTCAAACTCGTTGCCGGGCTTGATAGCACGGGCTTTGACCCACGGGGAAAAGTCTGTCTCGATCTCGGTGCATCCACTGGCGGTTTCACGCAGGTGCTCGCCGAACGGGGAGCTGCCAAGATCTATGCCGTCGATGTCGGGCATGGGCAGTTGCATGCCGATGTGGCTGCACTGCCCAATGTCGTTTCGCTGGAGGGCACCAATGCCCGGGATCTGGGGCCGGAGGTGATCGGCGAGCCGATCGAGATGCTGGTTTGCGACATCAGCTTCGTGTCGCTCACCAAGGTGATCGAGGCACCGTCGGCACTTTGCGTGCCGGGGGCCGAAGCGGTGCTTTTGATCAAGCCGCAATTCGAGGTGGGGCGCGACCACATCGGCAAGGGCGGCATCGTGCGGGCTGGACCGCATGTGGAAGAGGCAATCGCAGCGGTTATCGCAAAAATGTCAAATCTGGGATGGATACTGGTCGCTCGGATGCCCTCCCCGCTCAAGGGCGGTGACGGCAATATCGAGCAACTCGCCGCCTTCAGGCGCGGCTGAACCCGAGACTGGCTGAATGCTGCGGATCGTCGTGGTCCCCTTTGCCCTTGTGCTGCTTTTGACCGGCGCCATCATCACGCCGACGCCGCTGCCGTTCGGCATTCCGATGATGGCGGTGGCGATCTTCTTGCTGATCGGCTCCTCCAAACTCGCCCTGCGGCTGGTGCGTCGGCTGCGCCGGCACTGGGGCTGGCTCGACAGCCTGCTTTCCATGTTCGAGGAACGAACCGCCGGATCGGTGGCGCGCACCTTCCGGCGGTCGCGGCCGAGGCGAAAACCCGCTATTCCGAGATCGTGATCCCGAACGCTTCCAGCCCGATATAGCGGCGCGAGCGCGACGAGAGGGGACGGATGGTCGTGATGCCCAGATCGCGCAGGATCTGCGCGCCGAGGCCGACTTCACGCCATTCGGCTTCGCGGTCGCGGGCCGAGGCGTGGTCCTCGCGCTCGGCAAGCGCTGCCTGGCTATCGTGTGCAACGCCGGCCGTGCCCTCACGCAGATACACGAGGACGCCGCCGGTTCGGGCGAGATCTTCGATGGACTGGTTGAGCTTGGAGGCGCCGCCGAACACGTCGGCGACAATATCCTCGCGCTGCAGGCGCACGGGGGTAGCCTCGGCGGGACTGGGGTTGCCGAAGACCAAGGCCAGGTGCTGCACGCGATCGAAGGGCGTGGAATAGGCGTGGGCGATGGCCCGGCCGGCGATGGTTTCGATATCGAAGGTCGCGACGCGCTCGACCAGTTTTTCGCGGCGCTGGCGATAGGTGATGAGGTCGGCGACCGAGATCAGCGGCAGATCGTGCTTTTGCGCGAAATCGGCAACCTGCTGGCCACGGGTGACTGTGCCGTCATCATTGACCAGCTCGCAAATGACACCGACATCGGGCAACTCGGCAAGCTTGCACAGATCGACGGCCGCTTCGGTGTGGCCCGAGCGCATGAGCACACCGCCGCGCCGGGCGATGAGCGGGAAGATATGGCCGGGGCGGGAGAAATCGTCAGCGCCGATATTGCCATTGGCCAGCGCCCGGACGGTCGCCGTACGGTCATCGGCCGAGATGCCGGTGGTGGTGCCGTGCTTGAAATCGATCGAGACGGTGAAAGCGGTCGTGTGAGCCGAATCGTTGACGGCGACCATGGGATCGAGGCGCAGCTTTGCGGCGCGCTCGCCGGTGATGGGCGCGCAGACGATGCCGGAGGTGTGGCGGACGATGAACGCCATCTGCTCGGGCGTGATGGTCGAGGCGGCGGCGATGATGTCGCCTTCCCCTTCCCGGTCGTGATCGTCGATGACCACGACCATGCCGCCATTTTTCATGGCCGCCAGAGCGGTTTCGACGCGGCGGTCGGATTCACTGGTCATGCGGACTTGTCCCCGGCACGGATCAAGGCCCCCTCACCCGGCCTTTGCTGCGCAAAGCCCGACCTCTCCCCCAAGGGAGAGGTGAAGGTCGGGCGACCGTGAATTGACCCGGTGAGAGGACCTTTCGTGAAACTCATTGGGAAAAACCTACTCCGCCCTCACGCCCGGTTTGGCCGCGATGGCGCAGGAAATGGTCGGCGAGGACGCAGGCCATCATGGCTTCGCCGATGGGGACGGCGCGGATGCCGACGCAAGGGTCGTGACGGCCCTTGGTGATGATGTCGGTATCCTCGTTTCCCGTGGTGACCGTCTGGCGCGGGGTGAGGATGGAGCTTGTGGGCTTGACCGCGAAACGGGCGACGATGGGTTCGCCCGTCGAAATGCCGCCCAAAATGCCGCCGGAGCGGTTGGAGAGGAATTGGGGCAGCGGCCGGTCCGAACGCATCTGGTCGGCGTTTTCCTCGCCGGTCAATTCAGCCGCGCCCATGCCCTCGCCGATCTCGACGCCTTTGACGGCGTTGATCGACATGAAGGCCGAGGCGATATCGGCGGAAAGCTTGCCGTAGATCGGGGCGCCCCAGCCGGCGGGCACGCCTTCGGCAACGACTTCGACCACGGCGCCGACCGATGAGCCGGCCTTGCGGATTCCGTCGAGATATTCCGCCCATGTTTCGGCGGCCCTGGGGTCGGCGCAAAAGAAGGGATTTTCGTCGACCTGATCCCAATCGAAATTGGCATAGTCGATCTTGTGCGGGCCGATCTGGACGAGGGAGGCGCGGATGGAAACCTGCGGGATCACCAGGCGCGCCACGGCGCCGGCGGCGACGCGGGCGGCGGTTTCGCGCGCCGAGGAGCGGCCGCCGCCGCGATAGTCGCGGATGCCGTATTTCTGGTGGTAGGTGTAATCGGCGTGGCCGGGACGGAATTTGTCGCGGATCTCGGAATAGTCCTTGGAGCGCTGATCGGTATTTTCGATCAGCAGCGAAATCGGCGTTCCGGTGGTGCGCAGACCGTCGGTGCGCTCGTCCTCGAAGATGCCGGAGAGGATTTTCACCTCATCGGCCTCGCGGCGCTGGGTGGTGTAGCGCGACTGGCCGGGCTTGCGACGGTCGAGATCGCGCTGGATCACTTCGGCGCTGATGGGGAGATTGGGCGGCACGCCATCGACGACCACCCCGAGCGCGGGCCCATGGCTTTCGCCCCAGGTGGTGAAGCGGAAAAGGTGGCCGAAGGTATTGTCGCTCATTGGGATGCCCCGAAATTGGTGAAGGTGTTCTAGGCAGCGCGGGAAAGCGGGTCAATCGTTCGATGGGAGGAGGTTGTGGTGATTTCCGGGGTTGTCCGCTGGGAGAGGCTGTCCCCTCACCGGCCTGCCGGACACCTCTCCCCGAGGGGGCGAGGTTCGGCACCGTGGCCAAGGGTACGAGCAAGCGCCCGACGGCCATGGGCCTCGGCTGATGATTGGATAGACGGCATGGGGCGATGAACGCCTCGTGCTGTATTTGTTAGTATGAAGCGATCATCGCCCCATGCGCTCGGGATTTTGGGCCTGGTCGTCCTCTCATGCTGGGGCCAATCCCCGCTGGCTTTCGCCAGTACACCCTCGGCCTTACCATGGGCTGGCGCTGGGAACGTTTCTGCCTCCGCTGGGACGACTCCCAACGGACCCGAACCGATCCCGCCCAAACGTTCGTAGCGCTTGCGTCCATATGCGCGGGATCGTGAGGGGGAGTATGGAGGAAGCGCAGAGGGCGGGGATAAGTTTTTTTTGCAAAGAGGGCGTGGAGGCCTTGCGGGTCTCCGGGTCGAGCCCGAAGACGACGAGGTGGGTGGGGCGGCGCGCATACCTCGCCCCGGGTCAAGCCCGGGGTGACACGGTGGGGGTGGAAGAGGTGAGTGAAAGCATCAAACATTTTTCGGCACTCCCACCTCTCGTTCGTCATTGTCGGGCTTGACCCGACAATCCGCAACGCTGCCGGCGGTGCGGGAGAGGTTTGAGGGCACACTCCATGCCAGACCGAATCCCCTACGTCAGCGCGAGTGCCGCGGTGTTCTGATTTCGCCGCGCATGGTGCCGATGGAGAGTTCGAAATTGTCGGCGATACGGCGGGCGCGGATCATGAATTCGTGGGTGATCTCGGGGCTGAAGATCTCGCTCGCGGTCTCTTCGAACAGGGCCAGCCAGCGGTCGAAATGGATGGGCTCGAGCGGGAGGCGGAGGTGCGGGTTGAGGGGGCGGCCGGAATAGCGGCCGGTGCGCAGCATGATCGAGGACCAGAAATCGGTGATCTGGGCAATGTGGTGATCCCAATCGTCAACGGCGCGATTGAAGATCGGGCCAAGCACTTCGTCCTCGCGGGCGCGGCCGTAGAAGGTGGCCACGAGCCGGGCGATATCGGGATCGGTGATGTCGGGATGGGCCGGACCCGGGCGGGTCAGCGGATTGTCGTCCACAAGCTCACCATGTCTTTTGCGCCGCGTGCAGGGTCATGTCGCCGCCGACGAAATGGGCGATGACGCCCTGAGGCGGCTGCCAGTTGAGCACTTCGGCGCGCTCGACACCTTCGACAAGATGGCGGAGGACGCGCAGCACGCCGCCATGGGCGACGATGATGGAATGGTCGGTCAATTCGCGCGCGAAATCGAGGAGCCGCGCGGCCACATCGTCGTAATTTTCACCATTGTCGGGGCGGAACGTCCAGTAGCTTGCATCGCGCTGGCCGGGGGCCAGGGCCTGGCGTTCACGGGCGATCTCGTCGTGCAGCATGCCCTCGAAAGCGCCGAAGGAAATCTCGACCAGCCGCTGGTCGTAGATCACTTCGGGCAGGTCGACATCGAAAGCGGCGCGCATGCGTTCCATGGTCTCGCGGGCGCGACTGAGCGGGGAGGCGTACCAATGGAATTTGCGCGGATCGGCCCCCGCTTCCTCGAGCAGGAAACGCAGAAGGTGGCCGTTGGAATCGGCCTGCTTGCGGCCGGTTTCGTTGAGCGGGATATCGCGGCTGCCCTGGTAGCGGCGTTCGCGGTTCCAGTCGGTTTCGCCGTGGCGCGCGAAATAGAAATCGGGCCAGGTGACCTGGTGCATGGCAGTTCCAAACGGTTGAAGAATGAGGGCGCGGCACCCCGCGCCCCGAAAGGCTTATTCGCCGGCCGGCGCATCCTTGGGCATGGCCTTCATGCCGATGATGTTGTAGCCGGAATCGACATAATGGACTTCGCCGGTCACCGCCGTCGAAAGATCGGAGAGGAGATAGAGGGCAGAATTGCCGACTTCCTCGATGGTGACGTTCTTGCGCAGGGGAGCGTTCTCCTCGTTCCACTTGAGCATTTCGCGCAGATCGGAAATGCCCGAAGCGGCAAGCGTCTTGATGGGGCCGGCGGAAATGGCGTTGACGCGGATATTCTGCGGGCCGAGGTCGGAGGCGAGGTAACGCACCGAGGCTTCGAGCGCGGCCTTGGCGACACCCATGACGTTATAGTTGGGCAGCACCTTTTCGGCGCCGTAATAGGTGAGCGTCAGGATCGAGCCGCCATCTTCCATGAGCGCTTCGGCGCGCTTGGCGAGCGCGGTCAAAGAGAACACCGAGATGTTCATGGTCAGCGCGAAATTGCCCGGAGTGGTGTCGACGTAGCGGCCCTCGAGCTCTTCCTTGTTGGAAAAGCCGATGGCGTGGACGAGGAAATCGAGCTTGCCCCATTTCGATTTCAGCACGTTGAACACCGCGTCCATGGCGTCGGGGTCGGTCACATCGCATGGCAGGACCAGATCGGAGCCGAACTCGGCGGCGATCGGTTCGACGCGGCGGTGCAGCGCCTCGCCCTGATAGGTGAAGGCCATTTCCGCTCCCTGCCCGTGCAGGGCCTTGGCGATGCCATAGGCAATCGAGCGGTTGTTGGCGACGCCCATGATGAGCCCGCGCTTGCCTTCCATCAAACCAGCCATGGTGTTCTCCGGTATCGGTTTCGTTACCGCCGGTTTTGGCACAGGGGATAGGAACGGGCAAGGTGGCACAGGGGTTGGAACATCTGGCCAGTGCCATTTGCCGCATGCGATAATGCGGGCGGATTCGAAGACGGGATTTTCATGACGCTTTCCAGAGACCAGATCGTTCCGGCCCTCATCCAGCTTCTCGGCGCCGAGAGCGTATTGGCCGAGCCAGCCGACATGGCGGGCTATCTCTCCGAACCGCGCCGACGGTTCCACAAAGAGGCGCAGGCGATCGCCCTGCCCCGCACGGTGGCCGAAGTGCAGGCGGTGATGGAGTGGGCCCATGAGGTGGGCGTGCATATCGTGCCGCAGGCGGGCAACACCGGGCTGGTGGGCGGCCAGGTGCCGCTTTATGGCGACGAGGTGATCGTTTCGATCTCCCGGCTCAGGGGCGTGCGATCGGTGGATGCGGCGGCGGGGCATATGACGCTCGACGCGGGGACGACGCTTGAGGAGGCCCATGAGGCCGCCGAGGAAGCCGGGATGATGTTCCCGCTCTATATCGCCTCGCAGGGCTCGGCGCGGATCGGGGGCGTCTTGGGATCGAACGCCGGCGGGGTGCAGGTGCTTTCCTATGGCAATGCGCGGGAATTGTGCCTCGGGGTCGAGGCGGTTTTGGCCGACGGGTCGATCTACAACGGGCTCAATGCGCTGCGGAAGGACAACACCGGATACGACCTCAAGGACCTGCTGGTGGGTTCGGAAGGAACGCTGGGGATCATCACGGCGGCGACGCTGAAGCTTTATCCCAAGCCCGAGACATACGAGACGGCGCTGCTCAATGTGGCTTCGCCACAGGCGGCGCTGGAGGTGTTCGCGCAATTGCGGGCGCGGGCGGGCAATACGCTCACGGCGTTCGAATTGATGCCGCGCATCGGGTTCGAGTTTCAGCTAAAGCACGGCATGATCGCGCAGGACCCGACGGCGGCGGTGTCGGGGTGGTATGTGCTGGCCGAGATTTCGGTGCCCAAGGGTGGCCGGGGCAGCGCGCTGTCCGAGGCGGTCGAGGATATGTTCGAGACCGGACTGGTCGGCAATGGGGTGATTGCGGACTCTCTGGCGCAACGGCAGGCGTTCTGGGTGGCGCGCGAGCAGATGAGCGAGGTGCAATCGCGCGAAGGGGCGTCGATCAAGCACGACGTTTCGGTGCCCGTGGCGGCAGTACCCGAGCTGATCGCACGCGGGAGCGAGGCGGCGGCGCGGGTGGTGCCGGGGATCAGGCCCGTGCCATTCGGGCATTTGGGGGATGGGAACATCCACTTCAATTTCTCGCAACCGGAGGGCGCGGACCCCAAGGCGTTCATGGACGGCGCGGAGGCCGTGCATGAGGTGGTTTACGCCGTGGTGCGCGAGTTGGGCGGATCGGTTTCGGCCGAGCACGGGATCGGGCAGCTCAAGACGGGACTGCTCAAGGCGGTGAAGGATCCGGTGGCGCTCAAGATGATGCGGGCGATCAAATCGGCGCTCGATCCCAAGGGCATTCTCAATCCGGGAAAACTGCTGGGGTAGAAATCGGGGCGGGAATGCATAGATTGGGGCTCAACCTCACAGACCCTAGATTCCCATGCTTCTCGACATCTCTTTTCTCGACGATTCCACGCGCCCGCGCGCGCCCAGGCTCGATACGACGCCGCAACAGAAGGTTTACGGCCAGCATTTGAAGGCGATCCACGATCATCTGCGGCAGAACACCAAGGTGCTGCGCACGATGATCGACGAGATCATGGCGGGCAGGAAGACGGCGGAAGAGGTCGAGGCGGAAGCCGAGGCGCTGACCATGGTCACCAATTTCCGCCGGTTCGGGAATTTGTGCGGCCAGCACTGCCAGGTGGTGCATACGCACCATTCGATCGAGGACGCTGGGTTTTTCCCGGTGCTGTCGCAAAAGGGCGAGGCCTGGAAGAAGGTCACCGACCGGCTTGCCGCCGAGCATGAGGTGGTCCATGCGCTGCTGGTCAAGCTGATCGGGGCGCTCAACACGCTGGTGCGCGAGCCCAATCAGGACAATTTCGCCGCCGCCGTCGAAATCAACGACGCGCTTGAGCGGGTGCTGCTCTCACATCTGAGCTACGAAGAAGATTCGATCGGGGATGCGCTGGGCTATTTCAACATCTGGGCCTGAACTCACCCCTCCTCGGGGAGGGGCGAGTTGGTGACCGAGATGTCGAAAGCTTCGAGAAACTGGCCGGGATCGGTTTCCATCAGCATGAAGGTGGACAGACCTGCCGCCCCCTCCCCGGCCGCCCGGCCTTCGACGATCAACCTGCCGCCCGTCTGGATGAAATCGACCACCGGCTGCCAGAGCGCCTGAAGCTCGGGGGCATCAGTGGTCAAGTCCTCGGACGCGGTCTTGGCCAATTGCGTGCGCGATTCCCGGACTGACAACCCGTCGGCGTAGCCCGCGACTTCGGCGACCAGGTCGATGAAACCTGTGTCGGTGGCTTCGGTCATGAAGGCGGCGAGCCCCAGTTGCAGCGCTGCGCCGAGCATTTCAGCCTCGTCGTAGGAGAACAGCTCCTCGGTGGCGTTGGCGATGGTGACCGAAGAGGTCATCGAACCCAAATCGCCCCATGTGTAGGACATGGAGTCGATCTCGATGGTCTCGGCCTCACGATCCCAATAGATGGCGCCGCTATAGTCTATCGGGGTAGAGGCCAGGCCCATGAGGGCAATGAATTCCTGCTCGGCCGGGTGGTCGAGTTGGAAATTCATCACCTGATCCTGGATGGAAAAGGAAATGCTGGTCGGCAGGCCGTTGAACCATTCGCCCACATCGACGCTCATTTCGCCCAGGCTTAAGGCGATGCGCTCGCCGGAGCTTCCGTCAGCAACGTCCATTTCGACGCCGGAAATCGAAAAGCCCGAGACATGCGGCATGGTCCTGCGAGCGGCTTCAAAGCTCGCGCTTTCGAGATCGAGGTCCTCCAATTGCAGCAGATGGCTGTAATCTGTGGCGCCCCAGCGCGCGGAAGCGATGCTCACCAGGGCCGGCTCCCCATCCTGAAAGCCCGAGACGAAAAGATCGGCGAGTTCGATTTCAGGCCACAGGCCGGGAGTGAAATTGCCCGCCGTCACGCCGCCAATCTGAAAATCTATCGGACGCCCATCTGCATTCGGGCCTTTGCACCGGAAGCCGCCGAACTCCAACCCATCGAGTTGGAAGCTGGACATGAAAGTGAGAACGGCTTCACCTTCCGCATCATCGCCCGCTTCGGCCAGCGCCTCCATGGCCGCCAACTCCTGCGGGTGGATGCTCAATGAGCCCAGATGGGTAGCATTGAATGCGCATTTAGCCTCGTCAGTCTCATGATGACCGCCTGAAAAGCTGAAACTGGAAAAGACGGGGACGAAAGCATCGGTTTCGAGCGGGGCGGTCTGACCGCTCAGGGCGAGGATGGCGCCGATATCGAGATCGGAGATTGTGACCAGCCCGAACTCGCCGATCAATTCTTCGCCTTCGGTGACAGTAATCGAATCGATGGCCGCCGTGCCCGCGACGCCGTCGACAACATTAGCCAGCACCAACTCGGAAAGCACCGTCACGGTGCCGTCGGGCGCAACGGCCTCCAGCCGATCGATGGTTATGGTCAGCGCGTCCAGCGCGGCGAGGCCGTCGAGATCGGCGTCCGGATCGCCATTGAGAATGGCGGTCAACGCGGCTTCGTCGAGGGCAGAATCGGTTACCTCGAAACCCGAGATTTCGATCTCTGCCTCCTGGGCCCAAGCGACCGAGGGCACAAGCGCGAGACCGAGAACAAGCGTTGCGGCGATAGCGCCGGATCGGGGTTTGGTCTGGCGCATGGCACACTCCTTACTGCAAAGGCAGGTGTCTTTGTGCCAGACCGGGTGCACCCTGATCAAGTTTTGGCGGAGAACCCGGTCAGGCCACCATTCCCTCATCGCCGCCATCGGCAGGCTTGAACGAACCGGCAAGGCTGGCCGCATCCTCGACCACTGCTTCGGCAGCGGCGCGCGCTGCCTCGATGGATTCGAAAATCTTGCCATCGAGCGGGAACACGCCGAGCTTGACGGCCATGAAGCGGAAGTCCGTGCCGTTGGGAACAACGACACCCTGGGGTTCACCGGCAACTGAAATAACGATTGGCTTGGTCATGATCGAAACACTCTGCGAAATGCGATGCCGCCCAGCCCAGGGGCGGTGCTAACAGTCTTATGTGAGGGTCTTGTGACGGGGCGGGCGGCGACTTCCGTCAGTCGCGCTTCCGAACCGCAAAAGTGGCGGCCACTTTTTCTGGAAGCGCTCTATTGTCGCGCTACGCGCCACATCCAGGAGCGACACATGAGACCGGTACGTTTGAGATTAAATCGTACGCAGGAGGTCTCGGACGCGGTCAGGCGTGCCCATGCAGTGTGTTTTACCATTTGCCGTTCTCCAGCCTGACCTCGGGGCACCTTAGCTGGTGCCACGAAGCAGAAATAACAAGGCTTGACGAAAAGATCGAGTGCGAATGTGCCAAATCGGCGACCGCTGGCGAAAATTCCTGCCCCCAGAACGGACAATGGAGGAACCGGTTCCGGGCACCGATGTCAAAAAAGGTCGAGCTGCGCCGACTTTTTTCCCTTGACGGTCATGGACTTGTCATTGGTCTCGGGTTGGAGATTCTCGCTGACCGGCTCGATAAGATCGGGACCTTCATTGACGGCGGAATTGACGCGTATCGAGACCGGATGGGAGGCCATCGTTCCTTGTGGCTGCGGGACCACGAACGATTCGACCTCACGGAATCTTACATTGCGGACATCGAGCCATTGGTCGATCTGCTCTCCGCGCATGATGGCGGGCATGCGATCATGGATGTGCTCCACATCCGGGCCGGCGGGGACGGTAATGGTCGCCACCGTATCGATCTCCTCCCCGTCGGGGCCCATCCAGCTCGAATACAGCCCGGCAAGGGCGATCGGCTCGCCGCTCTGGTGCGTGATGTAATAGGGCAGCTTTTTACCGTTCGGCAGCGTCTTCCACTCATAATAGCCCGAGGCCGGCAGGATGCAGCGCTTGTGCCTTACCGCGTCGCGGAAGGCGGGTTTTTCGGCCATGGTTTCAGCCCGGGCGTTGACCAGCAGGGGAAACTCGCGCGGGTCCTTGACCCAATGGGGCACAAGGCCCCAGCGCGCGAGCTTGGCCGTGCGCCGGCTCTCATCGTTCCAGATGGCGATGACGGGTTGAGTCGGGGCAATGTTGTAGCGCGGAACGGAGTGAATTAGGTTGTCCGTCATAAAGATCTGGCGCATCGCCTCATCAGGCAAGGTAACCGCGTATCGACCGCACATGATTCATCGTTCCCGTTCATTGCCCAATATAGACAAGGCAACCGCCAGATGAAGCCCGACGCCTGTTCTATCGGGCTTTTCCACGGAGACGAGGTGCTGCTGATCCAGCGCGCCTACGCTCCTTTCATGGGCCTTTGGACCTTTCCCGGCGGGCGGATGGAGCCTGGCGAGACGCCGATCGATTGCGTGCAGCGCGAGCTGTTCGAGGAAACAAGGCTCATCGTCGCCGATCCCATAGAAGTCCTCGTCGAAACGGTCGGCGAGGCGGAAAGGACCTATAGGCTGATGGTGTTCGCGGCGCGCTGCCCGATTTCGGCGCCGATCACCAGCCCGGAAATCACCGATTGGGAATGGGTGCATGTGGACGAGGTGCAGGCCTATCGCACCACGGAGGGCCTAGATCGAATCGTCAAGGACTGCGCCAGGACGCTGGGGCTTACGGGCATAGAGCCATGAGGCGAATCCGAGCGCTCGGTATGGCGCTGTGCATAGTGATCGCGCCGCTGCCCGTTCTGGCCGTCGACCCGCCCTATCAGGCGCAGATGGAGCGGCTGTCGGAAATCCTGGGCAGCCTTTACATGCTCAGCCCGCTCTGTGGCGACGTCACCACCGACTGGCGTGGGCAGATGGCTGAACTGATCGAACTCGATGAGCCGGACGAGGACCGGCGCGCCAGACTGGCCGGGGCGTTCAACGCCGGTTACGAAGCCTATGCGCGATTCTACCGAAGCTGCACGCCCTCGGCGCAGACGGCGATCGCCCGGCTTTTGGCCGAGGGCGACACGCTGGCGCGGGACATCCACCAGCGCTACGCCGAGTGAGATTTCCCCAATTTGGGGCGCCGCGTTAACCAATTGGTCATTTCCCCTTAGCAGCGCCATAAAGGCATGGTAACTAGCGGCCATGACCACGCGCACCACTTTTCCGTTTCCCACCGAGTCCACCGGCATCGAGGCCGAGCAGGAAGAGCGCCAGATCGCGCTCGAATACCTGGCGGACGCCTGGAATGCGGCCGACAGCGATGGAATCGACACCGAAGCGCTGGCCCATGCGGCGCTCTTCGCGGCGATCGCAACCCTGGTGCGCGATTATGGCGAAGAGGCCGTGGCGCAACTGATCGGCAACATTCCGGATCGAATCAGCAACGGGGAATACACCCTGGATCGCGTCTTGCAGTAGGGCTTCCCCGATCCGGTTTCCTCGCGCAACTTTGTCGGGCGCCGACGCAAGCGTCGGCTTGCACGTTGCGGTATGGAATCAGCAACGGCGAGTATTCCCTGGATCGCGCCTTGCAGTAGGGGCTTCCCCGATCCGGTTTCCTCGCGCAACTTTGTCGGCGCCGACGCAAGCGTCGGCTTGCACGTTGCGGTATCGAATCAGCAACGGCGAGTATTCCCTGGATCGCGTCTTGCAGTAGGGGCTTTCCCGATCCGGTTTCCTCGCGCAACTTTGTCGGGCGCCGACGCAGGGCGTCGGCTTGCACGTTGCGGGTATCGAATCAGCAACGGCGAGTATTCCCTGGATCGCGTCTTGCAGTAGGGGCTGACTGCCAACTCAGCCTCGGCGGCCCGGCGAGGTTCGGCTGCTGGGTTCCCGGGGCCTTTCGACCGTAGGTCTCAAGGCGTTCGTGCGCTGCCAAAGCTCCACCGGAGCTTTGCCTCCGGCCAAGGCCGAATCGCTTCTCACGCCCGGAATGACAGGGATTTGTTTGTGGAGACGGTGGGACTTCCGATGAGGAGTGGTCACGTTCTCCACCCTCTCCTTCGTCACCCTCGGGCTCGAGGGGTGTGGAAACAAACTCCTGCTGAGTTGCGTGGGAGCGTTGCGGGTCTCCGGGTCTAGCCCGAAGACGACGAGGGGAGAGGTGGTGTCCTTCGGGAGAACGCCGTGGCTGGGAGCGCCTGCTAAATTCGACCGCCTGATCGCTGTCCCTAGCGCTTGGCCACCGGCAATCCCTGCACATCCCGCAGCCAGAGTTGGCCGCAGGCGGCGGTGATGTCGCGGCCTTGGGTGTCGCGCACGACGACGGGGATGCCGGCGCGTTCGAGGCCGGCGCGGAACAGCGCGAGGGTGCGGTCATCGGTGCGGCCCAGCGCGATGCCATCGACGGGGTTCCAGCGCATCAGATTGATGCGGGCGGGCTGGTCGGCGAACATGGCGCAGAGCCGGTCGAGATCGGCGCGGGTGTCGTTGATGCCGGGCAGGACGAGATAAACGAAGGTTACGATCCGGTTGTGGCGCTCGGCCCAGGAGCGCGCGCGAGTGACGACTTCGGAGATGTCGTGCTTCTTGCTGCCGGGGATCAGCGTGGCGCGGCTTTCCTGGGTCGTGGCGTGGAGCGAGATGGTGAGGTTGAGCTTCAGATGCTCCTCGCGCAGGGCCTTGAGTGCCTTGGGAATACCGATGGTTGAGACCGTGATGCCCGAGGTGGGGAACGCCATGCCAGCGCGGTCGCGCAGGATGCGAATGGCCTTGAGCACGTTTTCGTAATTGTTGAGCGGTTCGCCAATGCCCATGAAGACGATGCGGTTGACCTTGGGGCCCAGGCGCAGGACCTGTTCGACAATCTCGCCGGACGTGAGATTGCGCTTCAAACCCGCCTGCCCCGAGGCGCAGAAACGGCAGGCGAAGGCGCAGCCGACCTGGGAGGAGACGCAGGCGGTGAAGCCATCATGCCGGCGGATGAGCACGGTTTCGATGGCGTAGCCGTCCGGCAGCGCGAAGAGAAATTTTTCAGACCGCGTGCCGCGCTCGCGCGAGCGCAGGGTGAGACGGCGCAACTCCACCCCCTGCTCTTCGGCCCAACGGCGCAGGGGCTTGGGCAGATCGGCGTGGGGCGTGAAGAGATCGCGATAGGTGATGGGTCGGGCCGAACGCGCGTTGAGGCGCTCGAACGCGGCGCGGTCGAGATCGAGGGCGAACGGAGGTGCAGCGGCGCGCGTTGAAGCGGCCGCGGTTCGGGTGAGAACGGCGGAGGTCATGGGGCATCAGGAGGTTCAGAATTCAGGCTATGCCTGCGATCCTTCATTTATAACCGTTATGACGGTTATATTCAAGCCCGGAGGGTTCAGAGCCGCTTTTCGAAGAAGAAGTCCGGATAGGGATCGTCGTTGTAGCGGTCGATCTCGGTCCAGCCGGATTTGCGATACATCGCTATGGCTTCTGGAAGGGCGCGGTTGGTGTCGAGACGGATGATCGTGTGTCCCAGTTCGCGAGCGGCGTCCTCGGTGGCGGCCATGAGGCGCTTGGCGAGGCCGAGCCCGCGGGCCGAAGGCGCGACCCAGAGGCGTTTGGCCTCGGCGTAATCGATCCCGCCCTTGAGCCCGACACAGCCGATGGGCAGACCATCGGAAAAGGCGACGAGGAAGCTGCCGCGTGGGCGGATCATGTCGTTGGCGTCGGGATCGCGGGACAGCGAAACCTCGAAGCCGTTTTCGAAGCGGCGGGCGAGTTCGGCATAATATTCGCCGAGGCAATAGCGGGCGGGTTCGCAACGGGGATCGACTTCTTCGAACACGATACGATCGCGGCCCAGGGCGGAGGCGACAAGGTCCATGGCGGCGAGCAGCGCTTCAGGGTGCGGGTGGCGGGAGAGGAGGGCTTTGGCGCGGGTGTTGGAGATATTCTCATAGGCCTCGAATTCACGCTGGCCTGCCTGGGTGAGCGCGGCGATGCGGCGGCGGCCGTCGGCGGGATCGGGGCGGGTTTCGATCAGCCCTTCATCCTCAAGGCCACGCAGCAGGCGACTCATGAGGCCGGAATCGAGGCCGAGATAGTCGCGGACTTCGGCTATGTCGGTGCGGCCATGGCCAACGGCGTTCAGGACTCGCGCCGAGCCGAGGGGGCGGCCTCGCCCCAAGAAAGACGTATCGAGGGCGCCGACCTCCGAGGTGACGGCGCGGGAGAAACGGCGGAAGCGGGCGACGGGATCGAGTGACATAATATCTGACTTAGGTCAGATATCCGGCGTCGTCAATCGAATGCGTGATCGGGATAGAGGATTTGCAGCAGGTGCCGGGTCCGGTCGATGACGAAGCTGTTGAGCGCACCCGGCTTGTCGATCAGCCACTGCATGGTGGCGCCCTGGATCACCGATTGAATGAGGCCGGCGGCGGTTTCGGGATCGTGCGGACCAGCGGGAAGACGCTCGAGGATGGCGGCTCGGACGAGATGGTTGCGTTCTTGCGCCAGGGCGTTGAGGCGGTCATCGACCACATCGCTCCATTCGAGCAGCAGGTAACCGGCAAAGCCATCCCCTGCCCCCATGCCGTCGATCAGGTCCTTGAGCATGGTCCAGAGAGGAGTAAGCCCAACATCGTTGGGGGCGGCAGCAAAATAGTCGCGCACCTCCTGGGTGGAGCGCTCCATGACCTTGAGATGCAGGGTCGCCTTGTCCGAGAAGCGCTGGATGAGCGCGGCGCGGGATATGCCGACGGCGTTGGCGACATCGTTCAGGGTGAAGTTGGACGGGCCGCGGGTGAGGAGCACCTGCTGGGCGGCGGCGAGAATGGTGTCGTCGGAATGGAGCTTGGGTCTGGGCATTGCCGTATCCGGTGGTCAGGGCCTTGGATGACAGACAAGCGCCGTCTTTGGCAAGGCTTCAGGAATAGGCATAGCTGGGCGGCACGAAGACGGTGATGGCTTTGGGGCGTATCTCGAAGCGGGCCGGGGTTTCGGTCACGAGGTCTCCATCGAGGTTGACCGGTTGGGGACGCCGGGTGCGGATTTCGAAGACGTCACCCTTTGCCGTGCGAACCTCGGTCCAGGTGCCATGCGTGCCATTGCGGAAGGCGCGGAGCATCAAAAAGAGTTTCAGCACGTCGCCGGTTTCGAGGCTGTAGAGATCGAGCGTGCCGTCATCGATCTTGGCGTCGGCCTCGACCACGGTGCCGCCACCATAATAGCGGCCGTTGCCCACTGCGATCTGGAGCGATTTGACCTTGGTGACCTCGTCGCCTGAGACGATTTCAGCGGAGAAGGGACGCACCGTGGTGACCAGTTGCAGCGCCGTCAGCGCATAGCCGAGCTTGCCCCAGCGGCGTTTGACGTCCGGGGAGAGCTTGTTGGCGAGCTGGGCCGAAAGCCCGATGCTGGCGACGTTGAAGAACGGGCGGCCATTGACCACCCCCACATCGATGGCGCGGGTATGGCCGTCGGCGATGATGTCGGCGGCTTGCTGGAAGCTTTCGGGAATATGCAGCGTGCGGGCAAGATCGTTGGCGGTGCCCATGGGAATGATGCCCATGGGCAGGCCGGTCTCGATGATGGCCGGGGCAGCCGCGTTCATGGTGCCATCACCGCCGCAGACGATGGCGAGATCGACCTCGTGCCGGCGGCGGGCGATGTCGGTGGCCAATTCGTCAGGGGATTTGAACCGCTCCACGGTGACGTCGAGTCCGCGAAAGCGCAACCGCTTGGCGATGGGCTCGACGGCCTGGCTGCCCCGGCGCGCGTTGGGATTGACCAGCATCAGGGCGCGCCGGATTTTCGGAGGGGAAGCTTCAGTCATCAAATCGTTTTCCGGCCACGCGGTGGATCATAAAAGCGAATACCTCGCCTGTTGATCCACCCTATAGGGAGAAATTGCGGCGCGGACGTTACGATTTGGTCATGGCAGGTCTACCAATCAAGGACGATCTTGCCTGCGCCGCCCTGAATGGCGCTTTGGAAGGCGGTATCGAACTGGTCGGCCGGGAAGCGGTTGGTGATGACCGAGCGGATATCGAGGCCCGATTGCAGCATGGCCAGCATCTTATGCCAGGTCTCGAACATTTCGCGGCCGTAGATGCCTTTGATGGTGATCATCTTGAGGACCATCTTTGCGAAATCATATTCGAACGGTTTCGACGGCAGGCCGAGCATGGCGATCTTGCCGCCCATCACCAGATGCTCGGTGAGGCTTGCCATGGCGGCCGGGGCGCCGCTCATTTCGAAGCCCACGTCGAAGCCTTCACTCATGCCGAGGGATTGCGCTACCGCTCGCAGGTCTTCCGAGGTGTTGATGGTGATGACGGTGGGCTCGGTCTTTTTGGCGAGTTCGAGCCGGTTGTCGTTGGGATCGGTGATGACGACGTGACGGGCGCCCACATGCTTGGCGACCGCCGCGCTCATGATGCCGATTGGGCCGGCGCCGGTGATCAGCACGTCCTCGCCTACCAGATCGAAGGCGAGCGCGGTGTGGACCGCATTGCCCAGCGGATCGAGGATCGAGGCGAGTTCGTCATCGACGCTGTCGGGCAAGGGCACGATGTTGAAGGCTGGGATCTTCACATATTCGGCGAAGGCACCGGGGAGGTTGACGCCCACGCCCTTGGTCTCGGGATCGAGATGGAAGCGCCCTGCCCGGCTCGCGCGGGATTTAAAGCCAATCACATGGCCTTCGCCCGAGACGCGCTGGCCGAGCTTGAGATGGCGCACATTGGCGCCCAGTTCGGCGATGGTGCCCGAATATTCGTGGCCGACGGTCATGGGCACGGGGATGACGCTCTGGGCCCATTGGTCCCATTTGTAGATGTGCAGATCGGTGCCGCAGATGCCGGTCTTGGTGACCTTGACCAGCACGTCGTCGGGGCCGATCTCGGGGATGGGAACCTCTTCCATCCACAGGCCCGGCTCGGCCTTGGCTTTGACGAGGGCTTTCATGGTGCGGGTCATGGGTATTCTCCGACGATGGTGTAGGGGGCAAGCGCTGCGCCCCCCTCATCCGTCTCGCTTCGCGAGCCACCTTCTCCCACCAGGGGAGAAGGGTAGACAGTGGCAGCGTTTCGGCTGGAAACTCGAGAGCAGTCAAGGAAGCCCCCTTCTCCCCTGACAGGAAAAGGGCCGGGGATGAGGGGGGCGCTGAGCTTCAGCATCAAATCACCCCAAGCTCTTTCCCCGCACCGACGAAGGCGTCGATGGCGAAGGTGATGTTGTCTTCCGAGAGCCCAGCCGACATCTGGGTGCGGATGCGGGCCTTGCCCTTGGGAACCACGGGGAAGGAGAAGGCCGAGACGAGGACGCCGCGATCCTGGAGAGCCTTGGCCATTTGCTGCGCCTTGACGGCGTCGTAGAGCATGACCGGGATGATCGGGGTTTCGCCCGGAACCAGATCGAAGCCCGCTTCGGTCAGGGCTGTACGGAAACGGGTGGTGTGCGCTTCGAGCCTGGCGCGGCGGTCATCGGCTTTTTCCGCGATCTCGATGGCCTTTATGGCGCCGGCGGCGACCGAGGGCGGCAGGGCGTTGGAAAACAGATAGGGCCGGGCGCGTTGGCGAAGCAGGCCCACCACCGGCTGCGGGCCGGCGATGAAGCCGCCCATGGCGCCACCGAGCGTCTTGCCGAAGGTGCCAGAGATGATGTCGACGCGGTTGCCGGCGCCAGTGAGGGCTGGCGTGCCTCTGCCCTTTTCACCCAGATGGCCAGTGGCGTGGCATTCGTCGATCAGAACAGCGGCCTTGTATTCTTCGGCCAGGTCGCAGATTTCGGGCAGTTTGGCGATGTAGCCATCCATTGAGAACACGCCATCGGTGACGATGAGCTTGAAGCGCGCGCCATCATCATCGGCGGCCTGGAGCTGGAGGCGGAGATCGTCCATGTCCGAAGTCGAAAAGCGGTAGCGCTTGGCTTTGGACAACCGCACGCCGTCGATGATCGAGGCGTGGTTAAGCGTATCGGAGACGACCGCATCTTCCGGACCGAGCAGCGTTTCGAAAATGCCGCCATTGGCATCGAAACATGAGCCGAAAAGGATGGCATCGTCCTTTTCGAGATAGCGCGCCACGGCCTGCTCGAGCTCCTTGTGCAGTTCGTGGGTGCCGCAGATGAAGCGCACGGAGGCCATGCCGGAGCCGTACTTTTCCAGCGCCTGGATGCTGACCTCGACCACTTCAGGATCGTTGGCCAAGCCGAGATAATTGTTGGCGCAGAGATTGACCATGGCGCGCCCGCCGACGGTCACTTCGCCCTGCTGGGGCGAGCCGATCACCATTTCGGATTTGTAGAGTCCCTCGTCGCGAATCTCATCGAGCGTGCGGCTGAGATGCCTGGCAAAGCCGTCCATCATGATGGTCTCTCCTGTTTGCTGGAGGCAATTTCCAATATATCGGATTTCATGTCAACGCTGTTGGAAGAATGCGCGTGAAGCGGCCAGCGTTGCGGGATCAGTTGTAAAGGACGACCAGCCAGCCGCTTGCCACAGCGTCCGAGGTATTGGAAATGGCGTGCGGAACGTCGGCGGCATAGCGGGCAACTTCGCCGACGGTGAGCGCGGTGGTGGTTTCGGCGCTGGTGACGGCCAGCCCGTCGGTCAGCGCCGTTAAGTGCTCGCGGGTGCGCGGGGCGTGGGGCGCGCTGGTCAGCGCCCCACCGGGATCGATCTCGACAAGATACCATTCGGTCTTGCCGGCCAGTGCCGGGGGCGAAAGTATCTTCAGCCGGCACATACCATCGGGCGAGGCGATCAGGGGAACATGATCGGCGGGGACGATATCGATCAGCGCCGATTTGCGCGCCACCGCATCGCCGGAAACCAGATCGGAAAATTCGATGTTGAGCGCCTGGGTGAGGCTCCAGACCACGGCGAAGGTGGGGTTGGTTTCACTGCGCTCGATCTGGCTCAGCATGGAGCGCGAAACCCCCGACAGCCGGGCGAGCTGCTCCAGCGTCAGATGCCGCGCCTTGCGCGCCTGCTGGATCACCGGGCCGATCTGGGGAGGTGTGACATCGCTCATGGCACACAGATAGAGAGGAAAGCGGGACGCCGCAATTCAGATTGGCAGCGGCGCGTCCGATTTGACCTCTTCCATCACCGGATAGGTGCGGGTTTCCGAAACGCCCGGAAGGTTGAGTAGCACGTCGCCAAGGAAGGCGCGGTAGTGGCCCATGTCGGTGACGCGGGCCTTGACGAGATAGTCGAAACCGCCGGCCACCATGTGGCATTCGAGAACTTCCGGCGCCAGACGGACGGCTTTGGAGAATTTGTCGAAGGCGTCGGGGGTGGTCTTGTCGAGGGAGACTTCGACGAACACCAGAAGCTCCAGCCCGACCATATGCGGATCGATGCGGGCGGTGAAACCGGTGATGTAGCCCGCCTTTTGCAGACGCTTCAGACGATCGCTCATCGAGGTGGGTGGCAGGCCGACGCGGGCGGCGAGTTCGGCGTTGGTGATGCGGCCATCCGCCTGGAGTTCGTTGAGAATGCGGCGGTCAGTGCGGTCGAGCTGAGACATGTTCAAATCCTTGGCGGCAGTTCCGTATATTCTACGGAAATGGCTCTTTTTGAACAGTGGTTATCCGGCGGAACTTCTCTAGCTTCGCGAAATTGCCGTCATGCCTATGGAGCCTGAAACACCTATGTCGGACCCTCGACCGTTTGCGCAGTTTTCGGATCGAAAGCTTACTCGCGACAGCGATTTGCGCGAGGCGATCACCTCCGCTTATCGATTGGCTGAAACCGAAGTGGTGCCGCCGCTGATCGAGGCGGCAGCGGTTTCCGCCGAGCAGGCGAAGGCGATCCGGGGCGTTGCCGAAAAGGCGGTCAAGGCCATCCGGGCCAAGGGCGCCGGGGCGGGCGTCGAGGGGCTGATGCATGAATATGCGCTCTCGAGTCAGGAGGGCATTGCGCTGATGTGCCTGGCCGAGGCGCTGCTGCGCACGCCCGACAATTCCACGCGCGACCTGTTGATCGCCGACAAGATCGCGCCGGGCAACTGGCAGAAGCATCTGGGGCTCGATCGCTCGGTGTTCGTCAACGCGGCGACCTGGGGGCTGGTGGTGACCGGCAAACTGGTGACGCCGGTGGATGAAAAAGGGCTCTCCAGCGCCCTCTCCCGGCTCGTTGCCCGTTCCGGCGAGCCGGTGATCCGCGCCGGCGTCAAAATGGCGATGCGCATGCTGGGCGAGCAATTCGTCGCCGGCCAGACCATCGGGGAAGCGCTCAAGCATGCCAGGGATTGGGAGGCCAAGGGGTTCGGCTATTCCTACGACATGCTGGGAGAAGCGGCGACCACGGCAGCCGACGCGGATCGCTACATGGCCGACTATGTCGGGGCGATCAACGCCATCGGCAAGGCCGCCAACAGACGCGGACCCTATGCGGGTCCAGGCATTTCGATCAAGCTTTCAGCGCTCCATCCACGCTATACGCGAGCGCAATACGCGCGCGTGATGGGCGAATTGCTGCCGCGCCTCAAGGAATTGGCCCGGCTGGCCAAGGGTTATGATATCGGGCTCAATATCGATGCCGAGGAGATGGACCGGCTCGAACTCTCGCTCGACCTGCTCGAAGCGCTGGCGACAGATCCGGAATTCGACGGCTGGAACGGCATCGGGTTCGTGGTGCAGGCCTATTCCAAGCGCTGCCCGTTCGTCATCGACTGGATCATCGATCTGGCGCGCCGTTCGGGGCACCGGATCATGGTGCGGCTGGTCAAGGGCGCCTATTGGGACAGCGAGATCAAGCGGGCGCAGCTTGATGGGCAGACCGATTTCCCGGTGTTCACCCGCAAGGTACATACCGATGTGAGCTATCTTGCCTGCGCGAAAAAGCTGCTGGCGGCACGGGAGCTGGTGTTCCCCCAGTTTGCGACTCACAACGCGCAGACCATGGCGACGATCTACACGCTGGCCGGGGCCGACTTCAAAATCGGGGACTATGAGTTCCAGTGCCTGCACGGAATGGGCGAACCGCTCTACGAACAGGTGGTGCCCAAGGACAAGCTCAATCGCCCGTGCCGTATCTATGCGCCAGTGGGGAGCCATGAGACGCTACTGGCTTATCTGGTACGGCGGCTGCTGGAGAACGGGGCAAATTCGAGCTTCGTCAACCAGATCGCCGATGAGGACATTCCGGTCGAAGGGCTGATTGCCGATCCGGTGGAACAGGCGCGGCAGGTTTCCCCGCTCGGGGCGCCGCATGAGCAGATCGACCTGCCCAGGAATATACTCGCCAAAGGCCGCTGCAATTCGCGCGGGCTGGACCTTGCCAATGAGCAGGCGCTGCGCGGGCTCGACAAGCAGTTGCGCGGCAGCCTGAGCCGCGACTGGAAGGCTCGGGCGGACGAGAAAGGCGGGGTTGCGCGCAAGGTGGTGAACCCCGCCGACCATCGCGACGTGGTGGGCGAGGTGATCGAACCCACCGAGGATATGGCGGGCGTGATGGTGACGCGGGCGCTGAAGGCCGCTTCGGCCTGGGCCGGGGTGTCGCCGGCCGAACGAGCCGCCATGCTGCATCGTGCGGCGGGAGCAATGGAAGCACGCATGGAGCTGTTCATGTCGCTCGCCATGCGCGAGGCGGGCAAGACGGCGACAAACGCCATCGCCGAAGTGCGCGAAGCGGTGGATTTCCTGCGCTATTATGGTCAGCAGGTCAAAGAGAGCTTCGCCAATGACACCCACCGCCCGCTGGGACCGGTGGTGTGCATTTCGCCCTGGAACTTCCCGCTGGCCATCTTCACCGGCCAGGTCGCGGCGGCGCTGGCGGCGGGCAATCCGGTGATCGCCAAGCCGGCCGAGGAGACGCCGCTGATCGCGCAACTGGCCGTGGACCTGCTGCATGCGGCGGGCATTCCCGCCGATGTGCTGCAGCTTGCGCCAGGCGACGGCAAGATCGGCGCGGCTCTGGTGGGGCACGAGGCGATTTGCGGGGTGATGTTCACCGGCTCGACCGAGGTGGCGCGGCTGATCCAGAAGCAATTGGCGGGGCGGACGCTTTCCAATGGCGCGCCTGTGCCGCTGATCGCCGAGACGGGCGGGCAGAATGCGCTTGTGGTGGATTCCTCGGCGCTCACCGAACAGGTGGTGCTCGATGTGCTGACCTCGGCCTTCGACAGTGCCGGGCAGCGCTGTTCGGCCCTGCGGGTGCTGTGCCTGCAAGAGGAAGTGGCCGACAAGACGCTGGAGATGATCAAGGGCGCGATGGCTCAGTTGACCATCGGCAATCCGGACCGGCTTGCCACCGATGTGGGGCCGGTGATCACCGCCGAAGCGCGGGACGGCATTAACGCGCATATCGCGGCCATGCAGGACAAGGGGCATGCGGTTACGCAATCGCCGCTGCCGCAGGAGGCCGGGCACGGCACCTTCGTTCCGCCGACGATCATAGAACTCGACGACATCTCCGAATTGGGCCGCGAGGTGTTCGGGCCGGTGCTGCATGTGGTGCGCTTCAAGCGCAGGGCGCTCGGCGCGCTGATCGAGAAGATCAATGCGCTGGGGTATGGGCTGACCTTCGGGCTGCATACGCGCATCGACAGCACCATTGCCGAAGTCACTTCGGCGATCGAGGTGGGCAATATCTATGTCAACCGCAATCAGATCGGTGCCGTTGTGGGCGTGCAGCCCTTTGGCGGGCACGGACTTTCGGGCACCGGCCCCAAGGCGGGCGGGCCGCTCTACCTGCGGCGGCTGGTCGAAACGACGAGTCGAACCGTTTGGGGCCTGCCGGGCCGTGAGCCGGGGCCGACCCTGCTGACGTTGGCCGAGTGGGTACGCGGGCTTGGGCACGGCAAGGTGGCCGAGCAGGTTCTGGCCTATGGCCACCATCCCGCAATCAATGCCTTTGCCGAACTCGACGGCCCGGTGGGCGAACGCAACACCTACCGCACCAAGCCCAAGGGCACAGTGCTGGTTTGCGCCCACAGCCCCGTGGGACTGGCGCATGGGCTGGCGGCAGGGCTGGCTGCCGGCAACAGTGTGCTGGTCCGGCATGGAGCTGAGCTTGCAAGCCTGATGAAACATCTTCCCGAAGACCTGGCGCAGCGAGTCAGAGTGATCGAGGACCTGAGCCCCGGCGCGGCACGAGCAGTGGTGGTTGAAGGTGATGTGAGGGAAATCGCCTGCACCGTGGCAGAATGGGCTGGGCCGATTGTTTCCGTACAGGGTGCGACGACGGAGAGTCTGGCGAGCGGCGAGGCGGTCTTTGCGATCGACCTTCTTGTCGATGAAGTCTCGACCAGCGTCAACACGGCCGCTGCTGGCGGGAACGCATCGCTGATGGCGCTAGCCTAGGACTTGATCGTTTCGCGATGAGGGCTACCTATGCGACTCATGGCATAGGTAGCCGCAACGGCAAGGGACGCTCACATGACAATCGAAAAGCGCGGCGATCGCGTGGCATTCCGCTTCTCCGGTCCTGATGCGACGCGGCTGCTGGGTGACGTGCTGACGCCGCCGGTGCTGGAAGAAAATGGCCCGGCGCGCTGGTTCGCCCTGCTCGCGCCGCAGGGCAAGATCCTCGCCGAGGGGCTGATCGGATGGGCGGACGGCGCCCATTGGGTGGATGTGCATGCATCGGTCGCCGAGAACTTTTTCAAGCGCATGAGGATGTATCGGCTGCGCGCCAAGATGGAGATCGAGTCGCTGGCCGAAACGCACGCGGTCGGCTGGTCGCCCGAAGCACCGGAGACAGGCATCGTCCATTGCGACGGGCGGGCCGAAGGGCTGGGCTATCGGGTCATCGCGCCAATTGCAGAAGCGGAGAGCTGGGACGAAGGCGATGGACAAGCGCGTGCCCGGATCGCGACGGGCATTGCCGAGATGGGCCCCGATTTCGATGCCGAAGATGGATTTCCGCACGACATCGGCATGGATCATCTGGGCGGCGTCGATTTCAAGAAGGGCTGCTATGTCGGCCAGGAGGTCGTCTCGCGCATGCAGCATCGCGGCACCGCCCGGCGGCGGCCGGCGATCGTTTCAGGCATCGCGTCGGGGGCGCGCGGCGATGCCATCATGCTCGATGGCAAAAACGTGGGCACGATCGGCGATGTGGTGGATGGCACGGCAGTGGCGATCGTGCGGATCGACAAGGTGAGCGATCCGAACGCGGCCTCCGTCAATGGCGGGCCAGTCTCGCTTGCCCTGCCCCAATGGGCGCGTTACGATTTTGCGCAATCGGGCAGCGATTCCCAAGATCAATAAGGGCACATCGGGGGCACAATGGCACGCGCACAATCCCGCGCCTGGCAGCGCATGCTTTCGGGCCGCCGTCTCGATCTGCTCGATCCTTCCCCGCTCGATGTGGAGCTTTCCGATATCGCCCATGGCCTGGCGCGCGTTGCCCGCTGGAACGGGCAGACCAAGGGCGATTATGCCTTTTCGGTCGCCCAGCATTCGGTGCTGGTGTTCGAGATCGCCTCGGCAATGGAGCCCGAGATGGACGATCGCGGGCGGCTCTATGCTCTGCTGCATGACGCGCCCGAATATGTGATGGGCGATATCATCTCCCCTTTCAAAGCCGCGATGGGGGGCAACTACCGCGATGTCGAGGCCCGCTTGCTGGGTGCCATCCATGTCCGCTTCGGCCTACCGGCCATCGCGCCGGCCGCACTCGGCAAACTCATCAAGCGCGCCGACCGCGAGGCCGCGTTCTTCGAGGCGGTCAATCTGGCGGGCTTTTCGCCCGATGAAGCGCGCAAGTTCTTCGGTGAACCGACACTGGCGGGCTTTGATCTGCCCGGGTTCGATCGGTTGATCCGGCCGTGGCCCACCCAGCAGGCGCACGATCAGTTCGTGGCGGTGTTCGAGAGCTTGAGCGCTTAACGGGCTCACTGAGCGCGTCGCTACGCCTCTTCTCCCCGAGGGCTGGAACTGGGGCGAGGAGTTCCTGAGCTTCGATTGGAATGCGGTGGATCAGGAAGCTCAGCGCACCCCTCATCCGTCTCGCCCTTCGGCGATCCACCTTCTCCCTCAAGGGGAGAAGGACATCTGGAGCAGGCCTCGATGCGCCATTCCTAATCCGTTCTGGCTCTTACAATTTTAATCTCATTTTACCTGTTAACCCTAGCGCGCGGGAGGCTTTGCGTTAACGGATCGGAAAGGTTGATAAAGCGTTAAGACGCAGCGAAACGGGGAGTCGTCTCATGCGCTTTGATCGTCAGCCACGGCCGAGCCGGACCATCGCCCTGCACTATCGCGTGGGCGCAGTGGCATTGCTGATGCTGGCGGCAATTCTGGGTGCCGGAACGGTGCGCGCCGACGGGCTGATCAACACCGATCCTCCACCGCTTTCCATGCTGGTCAAGTTCGATGACCGGCAATATCAGATCGCATATTCGGACCAGGTTTCTCTCGAGCCGATCTCAACGGCCGTCGTGCGGAAGGTCGGCTATGGCCATGTGACCGAGGTCAACATCGCAACGACCTCCACCGGCACCTATTCGAGCGACGGCCTGGCGTCCCCGCATGTGCTCTATCCGGGGATCGAGGTTGCCCGCGTCTATGAGGATGAAGGCCATTATCACTGGCCGTACCATCAGCCGCCCGGACCGGGCTTTTCGATTTTTTCGCTCGGGCGCGATCCGGTGGGCGGTGGGCTGGTGGTCAATGCGGTCAACGAGCGCGGCGTCCGCTCCTGTTCGGTGAGCGGCTCGTTCGCTTCATGCTACCGCACCTATTGAGCTACCCGAACCGCCAGCCGGCCTTGAATTTATAGAAGACGTGCAGGCCCACCTGGGTCACTTTGTCCATGTTGCGAGCCCAGTGGGGGCGCACATAGGTGGCGTGGTAGTGGGTCGCGTCGGCAACTTCGGTCAGGTAGATTTCCCTGTTGAGCACCGATTGGGTGATTTCCTGCGCCTTGGCCCAGGCCGAAGGTTCGTTGATGCGATCGGGGATGCCGTCGCAGGCGAATGAGAATTGGCAGGCATTGCGGCGATGCTGGTTCTGGTACACCACGCCGCAAATGGTGTCGGGATAGTTGGGGTGCTCGACGCGGTTCATGATGGTCTGAGCCACCGCGACCTGGCCGCGATAGCTCTCGCCGCGCGCCTCGAAATAAATGCCCGTGGACAGGCACCATTGCTCACGCTCGGAATAGGTGTGCTTGGGCGTAAAATCCGTGGCCGGAGTCGTCGACCGACCATAGGCCAGGGTTTCGGGAATGGCAGCGGGACGCGGAATGGTCGGATCGACATCGGCACCATCGGCAAAGGCATCGATGGCCGCCAAGCCGTCGGTGCGCATCGTGCCGGGATCGGCCGCGGCGACCGAGATGCGAGGGCCTTCCTCCGGCGTCTCTTCGTTTTCGGCGACCATCACGCTCGAGCTCTGGGAGACGTAGGGATTGCCGGCATCGCGCGCTGCGGCGATCGAAAGGCGGACCGCGTCGAAGGCCTGGGAAAAGGCGACGAGATTGACTTCGGGCCGTGCACGGTCGGTCTTGTCGGTACGATTGACACCCGAAAACACCGGCGTTTCGAACAGCGCCGCGACAGTGCCGGAGATAACCGGCTCGCCTGATTGATAATCGAGGGATGCTGCCCGTGCGGGAGGTAGGTCCGTCAGCGGATCAACGGCGCGATAGCCACCGGTGCCGGGAACCGAAAACCCGTATGCCGCGGCGGAAAGTGCCACTGCCCCTACGGCTTTCAAAATTCTGCTCGAGGCACGCGCCCGACCGGCACGTACCGGGGAGATTCCGTACGCCATACTAACGCTTTTTCTACGCCACAACCACTGACCCGCCGGCGCTACGCCGAGCACCGGAAACCCTTGATGAATAACGCCATCGTTCCAGTGCCGAAGATGATCTGGCTCGCGATGCAGTTGTGCAACACTAACCCGATCAAATACCGACAATTTCGATGATCGGTTATTAAGGTTAGAAAGGTGTAAACACGGGTAAAACGGCGCGGAAAAGTTCAGAATGCGGCAGAGAAGTGGAAACCAACCTGACCAGGTTGGTTAATTTGACGCATCCGCCTGGGCCAGCACCATGCGCGCGACGGGCACGCGGTAGGGCGAGCAGCTGACGTAGTCGACCTCAAGCCCGGCGAAAAAGCGCAGCGAATTGGTTTCGCCCGCATGCTCGCCGCAGATGCCGACCTTCAGGTGAGGATTGACCGCCCTGCCCCGCTCGATGGCGATCCGGATCAATTCGCCCACGCCGCGCTGGTCGATGGTGACGAACGGATCGACATCGTAAAGCGCGCGACGATGGTAGGTGGCCAGAAACGCCGGCGCATCATCGCGGGAGATGCCGTAGGTGGTCTGAGTCAGATCGTTGGTGCCGAAGGAGATGAAATCCACGTCTCTGGCGATGTCACCGGCCCGCAGGCAGGCGCGCGGCAATTCTATCATGGCGCCGATAGCCAGATTGGCGCCGCGCCGGAACACAGGAGCATTGGCGGCGATATCCATGATCCGTTGCTTGACCCAGGCGACCTCACGCGCGGAGGTGACGAAGGGGACCATGATTTCCAGATTGACCGGCAGATCCTGATTGTCCATGGCCGCTTCGACGCCGGCCACCAGGGCGCGGATCTGCATGGCCAGGATTTCCGGATAGGTGATCACCAGCCGCACGCCTCTGTGGCCCAGCATGGGATTGACCTCGTCGAGCCGCTGCAGACGCGCCTTGAGTGCCTTCAATGACAGGCCGAGCGCCTGGGCGGTATCCTCGATATCGTCCTCGCTGCGCGGCAGGAATTCGTGCAGCGGAGGATCGAACAGGCGGACGGTGACCGGCTTGTTCTGCATGGTCTGGAACAGGGCGGCATAATCGGCGGCCTGATAATCGACCAACCCTTCGAGCGCCGTGGCGCGGTCCTCCTCGTTTTCCGAAAGGATCAGGCGGCGCAGGGCACGCATGCGATCGCCGGAAAAGAACATGTGCTCGGATCGGGCCAGCCCGATACCCTCGGCACCGAAGCTCAGCGCGGTGCGCGCCGCCTCGATGGTTTCGGCATTGGTGCGCACCGAAATGGTGCGGCTATCGTCAGCCCAATCGAGCAGGCGCGAGAGCGCGCCGCCGATATGGGGGCGCGACAGCGGCAAGGCGCCGGCATAGATGGCGCCTTCCGAGCCATCGATGGTGATGCGCTCGCCGGCCGAAACGATCCTGTCGCCAAGCTTGCAGACGCCGTTTTCGATATCGATCTGGAGGTTCCGCAACCCGGCGACGCAAGGCTTGCCGGTAATGCGGGCAACTACAGCGGCGTGACTGGTCATGCCGCCGCGGGCGGTGACGAATCCGGTTGCGGCCTTCATGCCCTCGATATCGCCTGGGCCGGTCTCCATGACCACGAGAATGCAATGGCGTCCGCGCGCCTTGCAGCGGGCGGCATCGTCGGCGGTGAAGACCACCTCGCCACTGGCTGCGCCCGGGGAGACGCCCAGGCCGGACGCGATCGGCGCCGCCCTGTCCTGATCCGTCAGGCGCGGGTGAAGCAGTTGCGGCAATTGCGCGGGGTTGAAGCGCTGAACAGCCTCGCCCGGCGTCCAGACCTTGGCGTCGACGCGTTCGACCGATGCCTCGAGTTGCGCGCCGGCGCTCACCTGTACCGGGCGCGCCGACAGGAATACGGCCCGTCCCGCCTCTATGGCGATAAGGCAGGCCATGTGCTGACCCGACACGGCATCGACGACCCTGATGAGATCGGTGGTATTGGGCGGCAGATCGGGGAGGGACTCGCCAGGCATCGCCACCGGACCCAACCGCCCGGACGCCGTGTTGCGGGTGACGAACCGCTCGAGCTTTCCCGTGGCTGTCGCCTGAACGATCACCACCTGATTGTCGCGCATCTCGCGCTCGGCCTCGGCGGCCCAGCCGGCAGGCTCGGGCCCATAACTGGCAAAAGCGGCGGTGATCGCCTTGCCCAAAGCGCCGCGCGGATCGACGGCTTCGAGCGCGTTGGCGGGGGCGGGAATGTCGGTGCGGGCTGGAGAGAGGCCCGTGATGTAGTGGGGCGCGGACGTACGGACAACGAGCTCGGGCGGGCGGGAGCCGGGGCTCACAAGCTTGAAGAGCGTGGTCACCCAGACCTTGCGCAGCGCATCGGAGCCGGCCTTACGCTCGGATTGCAGTGCATCCCAGGCGGCGCGGGTGATGGCGATGGTCGGAACGACGTCCAGCCCCGCCTCGGCAACGGCATGGAGCCATTTCGCCTTGCCCGCCAAAAGCCGTGCCTGTGCGCGGCTCAGAGAGGGTTTTCCCTGAGCCGGGACGATCGCGAACATCTGATGGGAGGGCGCCACCAAAAGAAAAATCCCAACTGAATCGGTGCCATATTGCCTGCGACGGCCATTTCCGGCAACTGGGCTTGCCGGTTGCAAAAGGTCACATGATGGTGGCTTGACTTGGGCGGTGCCAGCCCGCATGTGAATGCCATGACCGACAAGCCCTCCCTCGAAATCCTTCTGTGCGCGCCGCGCGGCTTTTGCGCGGGCGTCGATCGGGCTATCCAGATCGTCGATCTGGCGCTCAAGAAGTATGGTGCGCCGGTCTATGTGCGCCACGAGATCGTGCACAACAAATTCGTCGTGGACGGCCTGCGCGCCAAGGGCGCGATCTTTGTCGAAGAGCTCGAGGAAATCCCGCAAGGAACCGAGGCGCCGGTGATCTTTTCGGCCCATGGGGTCGCCAAATCGGTGCCGGCCGAGGCCAAGCACCGCAACATGTTCTATCTCGACGCCACCTGCCCCCTGGTCACCAAGGTGCATGTGGAGGCCCAGCGGCATGCGGAAGAAGGACGGGATATCGTTCTGATCGGTCATAAGGGCCACCCGGAAGTCATCGGCACTATGGGCCAGTTGCCGCCGGGGAGGATAAGTCTCATCGAAACGGTCGAGGACGCCGAAGCTTTTACGCCGCGCGATCCCGACAACCTGGCGCTCGTGACGCAGACCACCCTTTCGGTGGACGACACCGGCGCCATCGTGCTGGTTTTGAAGAGCCGGTTCCCGCAGATCGCGGTGCCGCACAAGGAAGACATCTGCTATGCGACCACCAACCGACAGGAAGCGGTGAAGGCCGTGGCGCCGAAGGTGGACGCGATGATCGTCGTGGGTGCGCCCAATTCATCGAACTCGATGCGGCTGGTCGAAGTGGGCGAGCGGGCCGGCTGCAAGGTTTCGGTGCTGGTGCAGCGGGCCGAAGATATCGACTGGAGCCTCTTCGATGGCATCTCCTCGCTGGGGATCACGGCTGGAGCGTCCGCGCCCGAAGCGCTGGTCGAAGAGGTGATCGAGGCCTTTGCCAGCCGGTTCGACGTCAATGTCGAGATCGCGGTGACGGCGGAAGAAAATATCGCCTTCAACATCCCCCGCGTGCTGCGCCAGCTCGAAGAAGCGAGCGGGCGGTGAGCGATACCGTCGTTATCCACACCGACGGCGCGTGTTCGGGCAATCCCGGCCCCGGAGGCTGGGGCGCGGTGCTCGAATATGGCGGGCACGTCAAGGAGTTGAAGGGCGGCGCGGCGGAGACCACCAACAACCAGATGGAACTGACCGCCGCCATCGAAGCGCTCAATGCGCTCAAACGGCCTTGTGCGGTGGAGCTTTATACCGACAGCCAGTATGTCAAGAACGGCATTCAGGGGTGGCTTTTTTCCTGGAAGAAGAATGGCTGGAAGACAGCCGCCAAAAAGCCGGTCAAGAATGTCGAACTCTGGCAGGCGCTCGATGAGGCGGTGAAGCGCCATACGGTGACCTGGCACTGGGTCAAGGGCCATGCCGGCCACGACCTCAACGAGCGCGCCGACCGGCTGGCCAATGAGGGCATGGCGCCGTTCAAGAAGAACGGGAAGGCTGCCGCCGGCTGATCAATGCGCGGCAGGTTTTTGCTTGCGGAACATGCCCAGCACCGGCGCGATGACGTGTTCGGCGACAGGGATGAGGATGAAGCCCAGGATCACGCCCAGAACGCCATAGAGGAATGCTTCGGTGAGCCAGTGGAGGACTCCGGCGATGGCCGGGATCACGCCTTCGACCACATGGGCTATATCGAGGATCACGTGCTCGAGCCAATCAAAGCCCATGCCGGCCAAGCCATGGACGATGATGCCGCCGCCCACCCAGAGCATGGCGGCAGTGCCCACGATGGCAAGGGTTTGCATGAAGCCGGGCATGGCCTTGACGATGCCGCGTCCGAAGGCGCGGCCAAAGCCGGTGCGGCCGTTCTTGGCGAGGTAGACGCCGAAATCGTCGGCCTTGACGATCAGCGCCACGCCGCCATAGACGGCGGCGGTGATGCCGATGGCGACCACGAAGAGGATCACGGCCTGATAGACCACGTTGCCGGCGGGAATGGTCGAGAGGGCGATGGTCATGATCTCGGCCGAGAGGATGAAGTCGGTCTTGATGGCGCCGGCCACCTTTTCTTCTTCCAGAGCCTGGGCGTTGGCGGCTGAGGGCTCGACCTTCTGCTCATGGCCATGGGCCGCGTGCGGCGCGATCATGGCGTAGAGCTTTTCGGCACCCTCGTAGCAGAGATAGGCGCCGCCGATCATCAGCAGCGGATTGATCAGCCAAGGCAGGAAAAACGAAAGGATCAGCGCGGCCGGGAGCAGGAAGATCAGCTTGTTCTTGATCGACCCCAAGGCGATCTTGCCGACGATTGGCAGCTCGCGATCGGCGGAAAAGCCGTGGACATAGCGCGGGGTGACCGCCGCATCGTCGATGACCGCCCCGGCGGCCTTGGCACCCGCCTTCATCGCCTGGCCGGCGATATCGTCGAGGGAAGCAGCGGCGACCTTGGCAAGGGCCGCGACGTCATCGAGAAGGGCGAGAAGACCGACGCTCATGGGATGCTCCGTGTGGCAGGGGCTTAGATAACCAAGTTTCGTTCGACCGGTTCCCTACCCTGCCACCTTACCGAAATCGGCGACAAGATGCATCGTGTCACGCAGGCGAGCGAGAAGGTTGAGGCGGTTGGCGCGGATCGCCGGATCGGGATCGTTGACCAGCACCTTGTCGAAGAACGCATCGACCGGCGCGCGAAGGCCGGCAAGGGCCGTGATGGCGCTGGCGTAATCGTCCTTGGCCAAGCGGGCGGCGACGCCGTCATGAGTCATCCCGATGAGCGATGCGAGTTCACTTTCCTCCGGGGCCATCGGGGCGGCGGAGTCGACATCTCCGGTGTAGGTCTTGCCGTCCTTCTTTTCCTCGGCGGCGAGGATATTGGCGGCGCGCTTATAGCCGGCGAGCAGCGCCTTACCGTCTTCGGTATCGAGGAGCGAGCCGAGAGCATTCACGCGGGCGACGATCTGGAGGATATCGTCGCTGTCGGCCGAGATCACCGCATCGACAAGGTCGTGACGGGCGCCGGAATCGCGGAGCGAGACTTTCAGGCGGTCGTGGAAAAAGGAGAGCAGGTCCGGATCGGAAACGAATTGCTTGAGCGTGATGCGCAGCTTGTTGTCGACGATCAGACGGATCACCCCGAGCGCGGCGCGGCGCAAGGCGTAGGGGTCCTTCGAGCCCGTCGGCTTTTCGTCGATGGCCCAGAAGCCAGCGAGAATATCCAGCTTGTCGGCCAGGGCCACGGCGACCGAAATCGGGTTGGACGGCACGCGATCGGACGGGCCGAGGGGCTTATAGTGTTCCTCGATGGCGGTAGCGACTTCAGGCTTCTCGCCCTGGGCAAGCGCATAGTAGCGGCCCATCAGGCCTTGCAGTTCGGGGAATTCGCCGACCATGCCGGTGGGAAGATCCGCCTTGGCAAGACGGGCGGCGCGCTTGGCGTCTTCCACATCGGCGCCGACCAGCGGGGCGATCTCGGCGGCGAGCTTTTCGATGCGCGCGACGCGCTCGGCCTGGGTGCCGAGCTTGGCGTGGAAGACCACGTCCTCGAGCTTGGGCAAATTGTCGGCGAGCGGAGCTTCGAGGTCGGTTTCGTAGAAGAATTTCGCGTCCGACAGCCGGGCGCGGATAACGCGCTCATTGCCCGCCACGATGGTCTTGCCGTCGTCCTCGGCGATGAGGTTGGAAGTGAGGATGAATTTGTTGGCAAGCTTTCCGGTCGCCGCATCGCGCAAGCAGAAGCATTTCTGGTTGGCGCGGATGGTGGCGATGATCGCCTCCTCGGGCACGGAGAGGAAGGTTTCGTCGAACGTCCCCATCATGACGACCGGCCATTCGACCAGCCCGGCCACCTCTTCGAGGAGGCCTTCATCGACGATCAGGTCCAGCCCCTGGGCGAAAGCGAGCTGTTCGGCGTCGGTTTTGATGATTTCCTTGCGGCGGTAGATATCGAGGACGACCTTGGCCTTTTCGAGCGCCTGCACGTAATCGTCGAAGCGGCGGACCTTGATGGCATCGGGCGCCATGAAGCGGTGGCCGAATGTGGTGTTGCCCGCGGAAATCGCATCGAGTTCGAAGGACACGATTTCGGGCTCCTCACCTTCGGGGCCGAAGGTTGCGGTGATGGCGCGCAGCGGGCGCACCCATTCGAGCCGGCCACTGCCCCAGCGCATGGGCTTGCCCCAGGGGAAGGATCTGACGGTCGAAGGCAGCACGTCCTTGAGGATGTCGAGGGCGGGAGCGCCCTTTTTTTCGATCACCGCGACGTAGAAATCGCCCTTTTTCTCGTCGGACTGGACCTTGGCCTGATCGATGCTTTCGAGACCGGCGGCGCGCAGGAAGCCATCGATCGCCTGCTGCGGTGCGCCGACCTTGGGGCCCTTGCGCTCCTCGCGGGTATCGGGCGAAGCGGCGGGCAGCCCGGTGACCGTCAGGGCGAGGCGGCGCGGGGTCGCGAAGGCGCCAGCGCTTTCATAGACCAGCCCCTTTTCGACCAGCGCATCGGTGACGGCCTTCTTGAGGTCCTCGGCCGCCCGGCGCTGCAGGCGCGCGGGGATTTCCTCGGAGAAAAGCTCAAGCAGCAATTCGGGCATGGTCGGGGCCTTGGAAACTGGAATTCGTGCGGGCCGAACGGGTAGCAGGGGAGCGGGAAAATGTCCATTGGCGCATACGGAGATGGCCGACGGCCATGGGCCTCGGTTGATGATTGGATAGACGGCATGGGGCGATGAACGCCTCGTGCTGAGTTTGTTAGTATGAAGCGATCATCGCCCCATGCGTCCGGGATTTTGGGCCTGGTCGTCCTCTCATGCTGGGGCCAATCCCCGCTGGCTTTCGCCAGTACACCCTCGGCCTTACCGTGGGCTGGCGCTGGGAACGTTTCTGCCTCCGCTGACGCGACCGCCAACGGACCCGAACCGATCCCGCCCAAACGTTCGTAGCGCTTGCGTCCATATGCGCGGGATCGTGAGGGGGAGTATGGGGGAAGTGCAGAGGGCGGGGATAAGTTTTTGCGCGGGTGTTTGTGGAAGCTCAGCGCCCCCCTCATCCCGGGCCCTTCCCCCACCAGGGGAGAAGGGGGCTCTTGGGGAAGCTTTGCGGCTTGGGCTCAGGCGCTGTGATCGCGTTGTCCCTCTTACCCTTCTCCCCCGGTGGGAGAAGGGGCGATTGGCGCAAGCGTTACGGTAAGGATTTCTTCGCTCGTCGTCTCCAGCCTCTCTATCGTCATCGCCTTCGTCCCCGGACTTGATCCGGAGACGAAGGTGACGAAGGGAGGCAGGAGAAAGAGCCGGGAGCGGCGCGCATACCTCGCCCCGGGTCAAGCCCGGGGCGACACGGTGGGAGCGGAGGAGGCGGGTGAAAGCTTCAAACGTCTTTCACTCCAGTTCGTCACCGTCGGCTTGACCCGACAATCCGCAGCGCTGCCTGTGGTGCGGGAGAGGTTTGGGGGACTCACTGCTGATGAGCTGCTTGGAAGCCTTGCGGGTCTTCGGGTCGAGCCCGAAGACGACGAAGTGGAGGTGTGAGTGCGTGTGCTGTGACCCTGCGCTTGCGCTCCGGGCGCGCAGGGGGAGAGGGTGCGGCAAGAGTCGGGAGCCGGCGCGCATACCTTGTCCCGGGTCAAGTCCGGGGACACGGTGGGGGTGGAGGAGGTGAGTGAAAACATCAAACGTTTTTCGGCGCTCCACCTCTCGTTCGTCATTGTCGGGCTTGACCCGACAATCCGCAAGACTGCCGGCGGTGCGGGAGAAGAGCGGGACCTTCAACGGAGAGCGGTTACTGTCCATGCCGCGGCCTGCGCTATGCCTCGGGTGCGCGTTTGCCCGAGAGCAGGGCGTAGATGGCCATGGCGTGGCCGTGGCCGAGGTCGAAATCGGACTTGATCCATTCGACTACCGCGCCGGCCTTGACGCCGGGTTTGAGGCGTCCGTTTTCCGACAGGCCCCGTTCGTCGGCCATGCGCATGAAATCGTCCGGCCCCTGACCGGTTTTGGCCTTGATGGTGTTGAGGTATCCCTGAAACGACATTGCTGTTCCCTTGCGTTGGACGTGTCACACGCCAGGACGTTCCATAGCGCGTACACCCGACAGACGATTGGGAAATTATTCGACGTATCGCGCCAGATTGGCGAGACTGGAGGCAAGGCCGGCGGCGTGGTCGGCTGCCGAGATGCCCGAGGGGACGTTTTCTGCGGTGACGGTCACCAATGTGCTCTCACCCTCGGGTTCGAGCGACCAGGTCATGGTCATGGTGCCGGAAAAGGCATCGTCCTCGGAATCGAAATCGATGTACTGGACGACGCGGCGGCCAGGTTCGAGGGCGCCGTAGCGGGCGGTGGCGATATCGGAGTTCTCAGTGCTCTTGGCCGAGGCTGGCGCGGGATCGCCATAGATCAGTTCCATGCGATAACCGCCGCCCTCGCGGGCATCGAAGGCGTGCATGACCCCACGCATGCCCTCCGGCGGCAGCCAGGCGACAAGCGCGTCGGGATCGATCATGGCGGCGTAGACGAGTTCGGGCGAAGCATGGATAAGGCGCGAAGCAGTATCGGTGCGCCCTGCTCCGGTCATGGCTCAGTAAGCCCGCGCCGTGCAGAATTCGGGGACGCCGAAGAGGATGTCGCGCTCGAGCGAGGCGGGGATGTCGGCGAGCGCAGCTCGGGCGGCTTCCGCGTGGCGTTCGGCCTTGGCCATGGTGTCGCGCAACGTGCCGTAATTGGTGAGGATGGCGCCGATTTCGGCCAGCTCGGCATCGCCGGAGTTGGCGTTGCCAAGCGCGGTTTCGATGGTGCGGCGCTCGGCGGCGGTGGCGTGCTGGAGGGCGAGGATGATCGGCAGGGTCATCTTGCCCTCGCGCAGATCGTCGCCGGTGTTCTTGCCCAGGGCGCCCCGCGCGCCGCCATAATCGAGCACGTCGTCGACGAGCTGGAAGGCCATGCCCAGCTCGCGGCCATAGCTGGCCAGAGCCAGCCGGGCGGTGTTATCGGCTCCGCCGGCCATGGCGCCCACTTCGGTGGCCGCTTCAAAGAGTGTCGCGGTCTTGGCGTGGATGATCTTTTCGTAGTCCTCGGGCGTCGTCGAAAGATCGCCGGCCTTGGCGAGCTGGAAGACCTCGCCCTCGGCGATGATCGCGGCGGCGCGGGACAGCACGCCCAGGGCCTCAAGATCGCCCGATTCCACCATCATCAAAAATGCCTGGCCGAGCAGGAAATCGCCCACCAGCACCGAGGCCTGATTGCCCCAGATGGTGCGGGCGGCGGGGCGGCCCCGGCGCATGTCGCTCTCATCGACCACATCGTCGTGCAGGAGCGTGGCGTTGTGCATGAATTCGACGGCGGCGGCGAAGCGGATTTCATTGCCATGGGCGCGGCCGAACAGGGCGGAAGCGGCCAGGGTGAGCATGGGGCGCAGGCGCTTGCCGCCGGCCTCGATCAGGTGATTGGCGACTTCGGGCACCATATCCACCGGGCTATCGGAGCGCGACAGAATCAGGCGATTGACCGCCTCCATGCCTGCGGCGGTTGCCCCGGTCAGGTGATCGATCACAGCCGAGGCATCGTCCACGGGTCTGGGCGCCAGATTCTCAACCGCCATGAGCCTACATTCTCCAGTAAGGCGCGCGCTGGCCCGCCTTGACGCAGTGATTTAATACTGGCCCGAACACCAGCAGGACTGTTGCGCCTATGTCGGTAAACCAGCCGCCCGGATTTGTAAAACGCCAAGAGCGCAAGGCGGATGCGTTTCTTGGTGGTAAATTGTCGATAATCCAGCCCGAAAAGGGATTCCGCGCGGGGCTCGACTCGGTGCTGCTGGGGGCCAGCGTGCCCGAGGGGACGCATCGACTGCTCGACCTGGGCGCCGGCGTCGGGGTGGCAGCACTCTGCGCCCTCGCCCATTCGGATGCCCTTTCGGCAACGCTTGTCGAAAACAATGGCGACATGGCCGCGCTGGCGACGGAAAACATCGCCGCCAACGGCCTTTCGGACCGCGCCGGGGTTCTGGAAATCAACGCCACGGCCACAGGAGCCGAACGCAGGGCGCTGGGGTTGGCCACCGACAGCTTCGACGTTGTGATCGCCAATCCGCCGTTTTTCGAGGCCGGAACGCAGGCGCCCGATCCGGGCCGGGCGGCGGCGCGGCACACGGATGGCGAAGTGGGCGGCTGGATACGCACGGCGGTCTCGTGCGCCCATGCCAAGGGCGAGGTGATCTTCGTCCATCTCGCCCAGGTGCTGCCGCAACTTCTGGCTGCGTTCGATGCGCGCATGGGCGCAATAAACGTGCTGCCGATCGCATCACGCCCAGGCCAGCCGGCCAGCCGCGTTCTCGTGCGGGGGCGAAAGGGCTCGCGCGCGCCCATGCGGCTGCTGCCGCCACTGGTGGTGCATGGGGAAAGCGGCAACGGGTTTGCCGAACCGGTGCGATCGATCCTGCGCGGAGAGGCGCGGCTGGACTGGCACGAATAGAAATCAATGCCTAAATGGAAGCGATAAAGCCCCGCTGGAGAGGATGATGACCGCATTGGCCGACACCGAAACCGACGCCCCCAAGCGTCCCTGGTATAAAAGGCTGTTCGGCAATAGAGGGCCGATCATTCCCGTGGTGCGGCTACAGGGAGTGATTTCCCACGAACTCAAGCCTGGCCGGCTCAACATCGCCAGCGTCGCGCCGATGCTCAAGAAGGCGTTTGCGATCAAGAAGGCGCCGGTGGTGGCGATCGTCGTCAACTCGCCGGGCGGATCGGCGGTGCAATCGCGGCTGATCGCCGAGCACATCCGCCAGCTTGCGGCGGAAAACGACAAGAAGGTGCTGGTCTTCGTCGAGGATGCGGCCGCTTCGGGCGGCTATTTCATCGCGACGGCCGGCGATGAGATCATCGCCGACCCCTCCTCGCTGGTGGGCTCGATCGGGGTGATCTATGCGGGGTTCGGGTTCGTCGAGGCGCTGGAAAAGCTTGGCGTCACGCGCCGGCTCTATACGGCGGGGCAGAACAAATCGACGCTCGATCCCTTCCTGCCGGAGAAGGAGGAGGATATCGAGCGGATCAAGCGGATGGAGCTCGATATCCACGAAGTGTTCATCGACTACGTCAAGGCGCGGCGCGGGGGCAAGATCGCCCTGCCCGACGACGAGGTGTTCACAGGCGAATTCTGGACGGCCAAGCGCGGCGTGGCGATGGGGCTGGTGGATGCGCTGGGCGATCTGCACGGCACGCTGCGCGAGCGGTTCGGCAAGGACTACCAGGTCAAGCCGATCAGCCAGAAGAAGGGACTGATCCAGCTTCCGAGCTTCGGGCTCTCCGCGAGCCTTTCGCCCGATCTGGCCGGCGAGTTGCTGGCCCGGGTGGAGGACCGGGCGCTCTGGTCACGTCTGGGGCTGTGATATGTCGCTGAGCTTTCTCGTCACATTGCTGGTGGTGCTGCTGATCGGACTGGGCGTTCGGTCGATCCTGCGCGATTGGCGCAAGAAATTCGCCGAGGACGATGCCCAGACCGAAGCGCGGCGGCGGGCGCAGATCGAGCGCAACAAGGCCGAGGTCAAATCGGGCGGCGTCGTGACGCTCGAGCGCGGCGAGGACGGGGTCTACCGGCCGGGGAAGGAATAGCGCGCGCTTGACCTCTTCGTGAGCCGCAACTACGGTCGCGCCGCTTTCCCCAACGCCATGGTTTTGGACCCCCGATGAGCAACGCGCCCCAGCCCCATATGGACCCCAGGAATTCGTTCCAGGGGCTTATCCTGACCCTGCAGAAGTTCTGGGCGGATCAGGGCTGCGTCATTCTGCAACCCTATGACATGCAGATGGGCGCCGGGACGTTCCATACGGCGACGACCTTGCGGGCGCTGGGGCCCAAGCCGTGGAACGCGGCCTATGTGCAGCCGTCGCGCCGGCCGACGGACGGGCGGTATGGGGAAAACCCCAACCGGCTGCAGCACTATTATCAGTTCCAGGTGATTTTGAAGCCCTCGCCGGCCAATATCCAGGAGCTCTACCTGCAATCGCTGGCCGCGATCGGGCTCGATGCCAAGCTGCACGACATCCGGTTCGTCGAGGACGATTGGGAAAGCCCCACGCTGGGCGCCTGGGGGCTGGGCTGGGAGTGCTGGTGCGACGGCATGGAAGTGAGCCAGTTCACCTATTTCCAGCAGGTGGCCGGGTTCGAATGCTCGCCCGTACCCGGCGAGATCACCTACGGACTGGAACGGCTCGCCATGTATGTGCAGGGGGTAGAGAACGTCTACGACCTCAATTTCAACGGCCGCGAGGGGGACCGCAAGGTCACCTATGGCGATGTGTTCCTGCAAAACGAGCAGGAGTTCTCGAAATACAATTTCGAGGCCGCCGATACCGAGATGCTGTTCCGGCACTTCAAGGATGCCGAGGATGAATGCAAGACGATCCTTGCCAAGGGGGTGGATGGCGAGCGCCAGACCATGGCGGTGCCGGCCTATGAACAGGTGATCAAGGCCAGCCACACCTTCAACCTGCTCGACGCGCGCGGGGTGATCTCGGTGACCGAGCGGCAGAGCTATATCCTGCGCATTCGCGAATTGGCCAAGGCCTGCGGCGAGGCGTGGCTGAAAACCGCCGGCGGCGGGGCAGCCTAAAGCCGGTCGTTCCAACCCGTTGATATTACGCGCCCATGGTGCCACTCTCCCCGCATCGGGGACGCGGGCGAAAGAGTGCGGCGATGGAATGGATTATCCTGATCTTGGCCGTGGCCGTTATCGGCTACGCCATCTATGTCTACAACATGCTGGTGCGGAACCGGCAGCTTGTGGGTGAGGGCTGGTCGGGAATCGATGTGCAGCTCAAGCGCCGCGCCGATCTCATTCCCAACATGCTCGAAACCGTCAAAGGCTATATGGCCCATGAGCGCGAGACGCTGCAGGCGGTGACCGATGCGCGTGCCGCGGTGCAGGCGGCGCAGAACGGATCGCCCGCCGAGCGCGGCCAGGCCGAAGGGCTTCTGTCGGGCGCGCTGGGGCGGCTGTTTGCCGTGGCGGAGGCCTATCCCGACCTCAAGGCCAACACCAATTTCATCGAATTCCAGACCGCGCTCCAGACGGTGGAAGACGAAATCCAGATGTCGCGGCGCTATTACAATGGCGCGGTTCGCAATCTCAATATCGCCGTGGAATCGTTCCCTTCCAATCTGGTTGCCGGCACGTTCCGGTTCGAAAAGGCCGAATATTTCGAGCTGGAGAACGAAGCCGATCGCGCGGTTCCGCAGGTCAAATTCTGACGGCAATGGTGCGACTGCTTTTCGCCCTGCTGCTCGTCCTTACCGCCGGCCCGGTGCTGGCGCGAGAGGAAATCCGGCAGTTCGACGTGACCTTCGAGGTCGCGGCGGATGGCTCGGTCACCATTACCGAGGCGATCACCGTCAACGCCGAGGGCAACAGCATAAGGCGCGGCATTTTCCGCGACGTGCCGACGCGCCTTGCCACCCCCGATGGCCGGACGATCCGGCTGCCGTTCGAGGTGATCTCGGTGACGCGCAACGGGGCGAGCGAGCCCTATGAGGTCGAAGGCATCGATGGCGGACAGCGGATCCGGATCGGGTCGGCAGACGCCCTGCTCCGCCCCGGCATTCACGAGTACCAGATCACCTATCGCATGGGCCGGGCGGCGCGCATGTTCGCCGATCATGACGAATTCTATTGGAACGCGACGGGCAATTACTGGGACTTCCCCATCGTGCGGGCCAGCGCGCTGGTGGTCCTGCCTGAGGGAGCGAACATCACCGAACTCAACGCCTATACCAGCGAATTCGGCGTCAGAAGCTCCGACAATTCGGCTGTGCGGATCGACGACCGGCGCGCGCGCTTTACCGTCACCCGGACGCTGGCACCGCGCGAAGGGCTGACCGTTTCGGTGGCGTTCGAAAAGGGAATACTGACGCCGCCGCAGGGCACCGATGCCGCCCTGTTCTGGCTCTCGGACTATCGCGACTATGTGGCGCCGCTGGTGCTGCTGCTGATCGTCGTCGCCTATAACGCATTGGCGTGGAATGCCGTCGGGCGTGATCCGGCCAAGGGCGTCATCATCCCGCGCTTTTACCCGCCCAAGGATTTTTCGCCGGCGCTGGTTCACTATGTCCACCGCATGGGCTGGGGCAAATCGGGCTGGACTGCCTTTTCGGCGGCGCTGGTCTCGCTGGCGGTCAAGGAACTCGTCGAGATCGGCAAGGCGGGCAAAAAGACCACTCTGACGGTCACCGGCAAGCAGCCGGCCGGAGCGCTGCCGCCCGGCGAGGCGGTGATTTTCGGCGACCTCAAGGCCATGAGCCCGATAACGATCGACAAGACCTCCGGCCCGCGCCTCAACAAGATCCGCTCCGCCTTTATCGCCGCGCTCGAGGCCGAGAACCGCCGGGTCTATTTCAACAACCATCTGGTCTATACGATTATCGGGGTGGCGATCGGGCTCGCCAGCCTGGTTATCATGGTGCTGTTGGGCGTGCTCGATCCGGTCTTCGTGTTCGTTGCCGCCTTTGCCGCGATCTTTCTTTCAAGCGTCGGGCTGGGCGCGCGCACCCTCTGGCAGGGAAGAGGCATCGGGCGGTTTCTGGCGGCGGCCATTGTGGGCATCTTCCTGTTCAATGCGGGCGCCTTCGCCGTCGATGTTTTCGACGCCCGCTGGATCGACTTTCCCTTCGTTGCAGCCATCACCATCATTGCGGTGACCCTGCTTTTCGGCATCCTGATGCGCGCACCCACCGTGCATGGACGCAAGGTCATGGACGAGATCGAGGGGTTCAGGATGTATCTCGATACGGCTGAAAAGGAGCGGCTCAACTTCCAGGACGAGCCCGAAATGAGCGTCGCCCGCTTTGAGACCATCCTCCCCTATGCCATGGCGCTGGGCGTGGAAAAGCCCTGGTCGGAGCGATTCGAGAACGACCTCTCCCGCAGCGCGGTCCGGGATGCGCCGGCCGGGTACTCTCCGCATTGGTATAGCGGCGGGAATTTCTCGGCGGGCAGTTTCGCTCAGACCATGGGCGGGGTCGCCACCGGATTGAGTGCGGCCATGATCGCCTCCCAGCCCCAGGCTTCGAGTTCGTCGGGCACGGGCGGTGGCGGATTTTCCGGCGGTGGCGGTGGCGGCGGCGGCGGTGGCGGCTGGTAGACGCCGGCGATCACTATAGCCGACCGAAACCGTTCGAGGAGCAACCGATGCACCAGGGCCAGATCGAATACGACCTGACGCGGGTTGAGTGCGCGGTCGGCGAGCAATTTCCCCACCTCAGAGGCAAGACAATCACCCGGCTCGTCACGCCAGGCACGACGAACGCGATTTTCCGCGTGGGCTGCAACGTCGCGGCCCGTTTCCCGCTGCGGCCCGACGATCCCGAACGCCACGCCGCAACGCTTCATGATGAAGCGCTGGCGATGCGCGAGTTCGGTCTGCATTGTCGGGTGGAGACCCCCCAGCCTCTGGGGATTGGCACGCCCGGGCCGGGCATCCCCTTGGCGTGGTCGCTCCAGACATGGATCGAAGGTGCGGTGGTTACCCCCGATAGTCATGCCAACAGCGAGACCTTTGCCGCCGACCTTGGCACGCTGGTGCGGGCACTCCGAGCGGCGGATTTGCGCGGAAGGCAGTTTGCGGGGACCGGGCGCGGCGGCCATCTTCCCGATCACGACCGCTGGATGGCGGAATGCTTTGAAAAGAGCGCGGGCCTTCTCGATGTCGACCGCTTGAGACAGATGTGGCGACGGTTTCGCGCCCTGCCCGGGCCTACGCGCTTTACCATGAGTCATAAAGATCTGATTCCGCCAAACCTGCTTGCCGATGGCGATCATCTCGCAGGGGTACTCGACATCGGAGGCTTTGGCCCCGCCGACGCGGCTCTCGATCTGGTCGTGGCCTGGCATACGCTTAACGAGCGCTGCCGGAGCCTGTTTCGCGGCATTGTGAACGACGATCCGATCGAGTGGAAACGTGGCGCGGCCTGGGCGTTTCAGCAGGCCATGGGGCTGGCCTGGTATTATCGCGAAACCAACCCCGCCATGAGCGCTCTCGGCCGTTCAACTCTTGCGAGATTGCTGGCCGATCCTGAGGTCGGCGGGGTTTAGGCATCCAGCAGCGGGGTTGCCGCTACCCAATAGCCGGCGAATGTTTCCCGCAGATCGTGGGCGGCCTGGTGTGCAGCGGCGGCGCTGCCGTAGAGGCCGAAGCAGGTGGCGCCCGAGCCGGACATGCGGGCGGTGACACAGCCCGGCGTTGTGGCGATGGCCGCAATGATGGTGCCGATGGCGGGCACCAGTTCGGTGGCCGGCTCTTCGAGGTCGTTGCGGGTATCGGCAAGCCAGAGCGAGAGCAGCGCAGCCCGCTCGAGCGGATCGGGCATGTCCGGCATCGGCGGATTGTGCTTTTTGGAGAGCTTGCGGAATACGTCCGGGGTGGAGACTTCCTCGAGCGGATTGACCAGGACCAGATGCATCTGAGGAAAATCCGGCAGGGGGGTGATTTCCTCGCCGATGCCGCCAACCTCGCAGGGGCGGCTCAAGAGACACATGGGCACGTCGGCCCCCAGCGTTGCCGCCAGGGCGAAAAGCTCGGCATCGGCGGGCGGGGTTTGGCTCATACGGGCGAGGATGCGCAGCACCGCCGCCGCATCGGCCGAGCCGCCACCCAGCCCGGCCGCGACGGGCAGGTGCTTTTCGAGATGGATCTCGATGCCTTCTGGCAGGTGATCGGGGAAACGCGCGCGATATTTTTCCAGCGCCCGCAAAACGAGATTGGAGCGGCCATTGGGCAGGTCGGCGCCGAACGGGCCCGACAGTGTCAGCCGGTCGCGCCGGGCTGGCGTGGCGGTCACCAGATCGGCCAGTTCGGTAAAGACGCAGAGCGTATGGAGAAGGTGAAAGCCGTCCTCGCGCCGGCCCACGACGTGCAATGCAAGATTGACCTTGGCCGGGGCGGGCTCGCTGAGCGGTTCGCGCATCAATCCTCTATCGGCGCGTCCGGGTCGAGCCCGTTGAGCAATTTGGGCGTCGCCCGCTCGGTGACCACTCCATCCTCATCGACATCGATGGCGATACGCCACTGGAACATGGCCTCGCGCTCACGCCCCGCCGTCCAGTAGACATCGCCGAGGTGATCGTTGATCTCGGGATCGGCGGGCAGGATCTGCACCGCCTTTTCGAGCACCTCGACGGCCTCATCGACCCGCCCGAGCTTGTAGAAGGCCCAGCCCAGGCTATCGACGATGTAGCCGTTCATGGGCGCCAGTTCGACGGCCCGCTCGATCATGCCGAGCGCTTCCTCGAGGTTCATGCCGCGATCGACCCAGGAATAGCCAAGATAGTTGAGAACGTCGGGGTGGTTGGGAAACAGCTCGAGCGCCTGGAGGAAATCGGCTTCGGCCAAATCCCACTCCCCGGCTCGCTCATAGGCGATGCCGCGGACGTAGAAGAAGCGCCAATCGTTGCGGCGCGGCGAGTCGAGCCGCTCGATGATCTCCGAATAGGCGGCGGCGGCTTCTTCCCAGCGCTGGTCATAGCGCAGGGTGTCGCCCAAAATGCCGAAGACTTCCTGATTGTCGGGGTACGAACGAGTGATGTTCTGGAGGCGGGAAATCGCCGCGTCCCGGTTGCCGCGCAGATCGAAATTTTCCGCAAGCCGCACCAGCGCGTTCACGTAGAGGGGCGAATCGGACGGCACGGCGGAGAATATCTCGTCGGCGGTATCGTACTGGCCGGCGCTGGCGAGCAGTTCGCCCAGCGAGATCGAAATGATCGAGGCTTCGGGGTCGAGATAGGTGGCAAGCTGGAGGAACCCGACGCCAAGTTGGAGCGAGCCATCGCGGGCCAGCGCTGTGCCAAGCCCGTGCAGCATTTCGGCAGCGCCCGATTGTACAGAGCCGGCGAAAAGCCCGGGGCGGCGACCCTCGGCGATGGGGTCGCGCAGGACGTCGACCACAGGATGCTCGATACCCTGGGAAGCAAAATGGTCGAGCACGGCCTGGGCGTCCTCGAACCGGCCGGCATTGCCGAGAATGCGGATATAGGCCTCGGCGATCCGGGGCACGAGCGGGTCGATCTCGTAGGCCTGGCGGGCAAGTTCGATCGCCGTTTCCCGGTCACCGGCCACATCGGCGATGATGGCGCGGTGGAAGACGATGAATTCATCGAACCCACCCTGGGCCACCCTGTCGAGAATGTCGTTGGCGGCGGCGAGATCGCCTTCGCCCACCTTGGCCCAGGCGCGCGTGATGCCGCCGATGATGCCGATCAGCGAAGCCTCGGGAACGCGCGACAGCATCTGGTCGGCAGAAGCATAGCGCCGCTGCTTGAGGGCCACCGTGCCCAGCACCAGATGCGCCAGCTCGTCATCGGGGTTGAGGTCGAGCACGTGCTGGGCCATCGAGGCGGCTTCGGAAATGTTTCCAGCCAGGAGGTAAGCGAGGAAAGCCTGGCTCGAATAGATCTCGTTGTCCCAATCGGCGCGGGCGGCCTCCACGAACAGCGATGCCGCGCGGTCCGCATCGAGGGCGTCCAGGGCGGCGAGGCCGGCGAGATAGCTGCCCACCGCGCTGCCGCCGGGGGCGGTCTGCAGCACTTCCTGCTGCGCCAGGGGCGAGGATACCGGAACGCTGATGGAAAGCGCGGCAACGATCAGTACGTGGATCGGCCGTTTGAAGAGGTTTAGCACGATTGTTCCCGAACTCCTCGCTTGCGGGCCTTATACCCTCGGTTCGATAGCCAAACGCGGCAAGATTGTCGATTGTTGGGCGTATCGGTTAACGTGATCTTTTCCCGCAAACGCGCCCGCGCTGCAAGCGCGGGAGGCATCACATTCCCGAGTAGTTGGGGCCGCTTCCCCCTTCGGGGGGGACCCAGTTGATGTTTTGCGCCGGGTCCTTGATGTCGCAGGTCTTGCAGTGCACGCAGTTCTGGGCGTGGATGCGGAAAACCGGCTCTCCCCCCTCCTCGGTCACCTCGTAGACGCCGGCCGGGCAATAAAGCGGCGCGGGCTCGCCATATTTGGGCAGGTTGTCGCGAATCGGAATGTCGGGGTCGGTGAGGCGCAGGTGAACCGGCTGGTCCTCGTCATGGGCGATGTTGGCGCGGTAAACCGATTCGGAGCGCGAGAAGGTGGTCTTGCCGTCCGGACGGGGGTAAGCGATCGGGGTCACTTCGGAGATCGGCTTGAGCCTGGCGAAATCGGGCTTATCGGAAACCAGCCGGCCCAGCGGGGAGTGCCTGGCGAGGCTCGACACCCACATGTCGGCACCCGCCAGCCCCACGCCGGCGTAAATCCCGAGCTTGGACCAGAGCGGCTTTACCGCCCGGACCGGGTAGAGATCGTCGCGGATGCCGCTCGATAGCACCGCCTCGTTCAGCGTCTCGATGGCATCGTTGGCGCGGCCGACCGCGATGGCGGCGGCGACTTCCCGCGCGGCGGCCATGCCCGAGCGGATGGCGTTGTGGATGGCCTTGAGGCGCGGCACGTTCATGAAGCCCGCCGAACAGCCGATGAGCGCGCCGCCGGGAAAGGCGAGCTTAGGGATCGATTGCCAGCCGCCCGAGGTGAGTGCCCGGGCCCCATAGGAGATGCAGGTCGCGCCTTCGAGGAGACCGGCGATCCGGGGATGGCGCTTGAAGCGCTGGAACTCGTCATAAGGCGAGAATGTGGGGTTTTCGTAGTCGAGATGGGCGACCAGCCCGAGATAGATGCGGTTGTCGCCGGCATGGTAGCAGAACCCGCCGCCGCTGGTGGCGCTGTCGAGGGGATAGCCCATGAAGTGCTCGACCTTGCCAGGCTGGTGCCTTGCCGGATCGATCTCCCAGATTTCCTTGATGCCCAGACCGTATTTCTGCGGCGCACGGCCCTCGTCGAGCCCGAACTTGCGGATCAGGCGCTTGGCGAGCGAGCCGCGCGCGCCTTCGGCAATCAGGGTGTATTTGGCGCGCAGTTCTATGCCGGGGGTGAAGGTGGGCTTTGGCGTGCCGTCGCGGGCGATGCCCATATCGCCGGTGACGATGCCGAGGATTTCGCCATTCGCGCCGGTGATGAAATCCGCGGCGGCGGTGCCGGGGAAAATATCCACGCCCAGCGCCTCGGCGCGCTCGGCCAGCCAGCGGCAGAGATCGCCCAGCGAGATGATCACCGCACCCTTGGTCTTCATGATCGGCGGAATCAGCAGGTTGGGAAAGGTGATCGCCGATTTTTCGGTGAGGTAGACGAAACTGTCCTCGGTGACCGCGGGCCCCACCGGCGCACCCTGCTCGCGCCAATCGGGGATGAGCGCATCGAGCCCGGCGGGATCCATGACGGCGCCCGAAAGGATGTGTCCGCCGATATCGGCGGATTTTTCCACGACGACGATTTCGAGATCGGGCGAATTCTGTTTGAGCGCGATGGCGGCGGAAAGACCGGCGGGGCCGGCGCCGACGATCACCACGCCGGTTTCCATGGTCTCGCGTTCGATCGCGTCGGTCATCGTTTGGCATCCCGAGTGAGGTGGCAGGCTTTGCGCCGGTGTGACATAACAAGGATCGCCATGGCAAATCGACAGCTAAATCGCGAGGAAATTCTGGCCGCGCTCGACTGGTACGTCGCAGCGGGGGTGGATATTGCCGTGGGCGAGGTGCCGGTGGACCGGTTCGCGCAGTCCGCGATCAAGCCCGCTGCGTCGGTGCGCCGGGTGCTGCCCACCCCCGCGCCGCAGCCTGCGGGCCGGCCTGTCCCGGCGGCGCCGGCAGCGGGGACGGCCGATGCGGACCCCGACCAGGCGCGGGCGCTGGCAGCGAGTGCCGGAACGCTCGACCATTTGCGTGAGATGCTGGCCGATTTCGATGGTTGTGGGCTCAAGCTTCGGGCGACCAATCTCGTCTTTGCCGATGGCAACCCCGAGGCCGACATCATGCTGGTCGGCGAAGCGCCGGGACGCGACGAGGATCTGCAGGGCAAGCCGTTCGTCGGGCGCTCGGGGCAATTGCTCGACAGAATGCTGGGCGCGATCGGGCTGGACCGCACCAAGGTCTATATCGCCAACACAGTGCCCTGGCGTCCGCCGGGGAACCGCACGCCCTCCCCCTCCGAGGTCGCCGTCTGCCTGCCGTTTCTCTACCGGCAGATCGAACTGGTGGCGCCCAAGGTGCTGGTCGCGCTGGGCGGCGCCTCGGCTTCGACGCTGTTTGAAACCGATACCGGGATCACCCGCCTGCGCGGGCAATGGCGGGATTTGACCATCGGCGCGCACACCATGCGCGCTGTCGCAACGCTTCACCCCGCCTATCTGCTGCGCCAGCCGGCCGCCAAGCGGCTGGCCTGGCAGGACCTGCTCTCGATCAAGGGCGCGCTGGGCCAATAGCCCGCAGCGGAGCCAATCGGCTTCGAGTGCCGTTAGGGCCTTATGCGCTTTTCAAATATATTGTAACTTACGGAATTACATAATATACCGTTACAACATAACGGCTCAGCAATGGACCGGCTCATCGTTCAGCTTACGGAGTTTCTTCCCATGGATCATGACGTCATCATCGTCGGCGGCAGCTATTCGGGCATGGCCGCCGGCCTTCAGCTCCTGCGGGCACGACGGCGCGTGCTGGTGATCGACGCCGGCGAGCGGCGCAATCGCTTCGCCAGCCATTCGCATGGATTTCTGACCCAGGACGGCACGCCACCCGAGGTGATTGCAGCCAAGGCGCGCGAGCAGCTTGAGGCCTATCCCACGCTTGAGTGGCGGGAAACTAAAGCCACCGCCGCGCGCCAGATCGATGGCGGCTTTGCGATCGAAACCGAAGGCGGCGAAACCGTCACCGCACGCCGGCTTGTCCTTGCGCTGGGTGTTTCTGATGCGCTTCCCGAGATCGAAGGGCTTAAGGAGCGCTGGGGCAAGCACGTTTTCCATTGCCCCTATTGCCATGGCTACGAACTCAACCAAGGGCGGATCGGAGTGATCGCCGTGGGCGAATTGTCCATGCATCAGGGCACCATGCTTCCCGACTGGGGCGACACCACCTTTTTGATCAATGGATCGTTCGAGCCCAATCACGAGCAGATGCAGATGCTCGAACAGCGCGGCGCCAAGACCGAGACGGGCAAGATCGTCCGCATCAGCGGTGAGGCCGATGTCGAATTGGAGGATGGACGCGTCTTGAATTTCGATGGCCTGTTCGTCGCCTCCCAGATCGCTCCCTCGAGCCCGCTTGCCGAGCAACTCGGCTGCGATTTCGAGGATTCGCCCATCGGCCGCCACATCACGACCAATCAAATGAAGGAAACCAGCGTGCCCTTCGTCTTCGCCTGCGGCGATGCCGCCCGCATGGCCGGCTCGATCGCGCTGGCCGTGGGCGACGGCGCCCAGGCCGGCGCCGGCGTGCATCACTCGCTGATGTTCAGATAGCCAGCGCTATGCCGGGCTCGACACCTTGCGCACCTTGGCCCTGTCGAGCCCGAGCCTGTGCTCGCGATAGATGATGAAGATGCCGGCGGCCGTGACGATCGTACCGCCGATCAGCATTTCGACCGTGGGAATTTCCCCAAACACCAGGAAGCCGACGGCAATCGAGAGCACCATCGAGGAATATTCGAAAGGGGCGACTGTGGTGATGTCGGCGTGGCGGTAGCTTTCCGTCAGAAGGATCTGGGCCACCCCGCCCGCGATTCCCGCCGCAATGAGGATCAGCGCCTCCTCGATGCTGAGCGGCACCCAGCCCAACGGGATCGACGCCAGCCCGATCACCGCCGAGACGATCGAGAAATAGATCACGATGGTCGAGCTGCGCTCGGTCTTGACCAGATTGCGGACCGTGAGCATGGCGGTGGCCGAGATCATGCACGCGACGAAGGCTGCCACCGCGCCCTCGGCCTGCGGGCCCCAGCCGGTCATGCCGCCCGAAAAGAAGGTGAGGCGCGGCCACATTATGATGATGACGCCCACCAGCCCCACCACCACCGCGGTCCAGCGGAACAGTCTGATCTTTTCGTGCAGGAAAACCGCCGAGAAGATGACGATGAACAGCGGCGTCGCATAGTTGATGGTCGTCGCCTCGGGCAAGGGAAGCCGGGTCAGGGCGAAAAAGATCAGCAGCATCGCCGCCGTGCCGATGACGCCGCGGAAGATGTGAGCGCCCAGCCTGCTGGTCTTGAAGCCCGAGACGAGCTCCCCGCGCAGGCCAAGGAGCACGAAGACCGGGATCAACGCGAAGGCCGACCGGAAAAAGATGAGCTGCCCCACCGGCACCCCTTCGGCGCCCTTGATGATGGCGCTCATGGCGACAAAGATGAAAACCGAAGCGATCTTGAGCCCGATGCCGATCATCACCCCCGACCGGCGCGGCTGGGGAACCGAAGCCGGTTGGGATGCGGAGGGCGATTGAAGAGGTTTGGACACCGGCAATGCTTTCGAGGCAGGATGGCCCGAAAAGGGCGGAATACCAGGGTATCGCTAGACCCGTTTACAAGAGGTGACAAGCCGCGCCAGGCAAATTTGAGGAGTGGTCGAACGAATTGGCGCCCCGTCACGTTTGGCCGGTAGGCAGTGCTGAAAAGACGCGCTAGTCTCGCCCTTAATCAAGAGAGCCAATCAAGGTCCCCATGTCGCAAATCATCAAGATCTTAGCCCTTCTGCTGTCCTCGGCCCTTCTGATGATCGCGGGCGGCATGCATGGACTGATCCTGCCGGTACGCGGTTCGGAAGAAGGGTTCTCGCTATTGGCGCTGGGCCTGATCGGCACGGGCTGGTCGATCGGGTTCATTTCCGGTTCGATCGCGGTGCCCCATCTCGTGCGGCAGGTGGGCCACATCCGCTCCTACGCGGTGATGGCGGCGGTCGCGTGCATGACGATCCTGCTCAATCTCATTTTCATCCACGACTGGGCGTGGATCTTCCTGCGCATTTTCTCCGGCTTCTGCTTTGCCGGCGCGGCGATGGTCGTTGAAAGCTGGCTCAACGAAGTCTCAGACAATGAGAGCCGGGGAACGACCTTTTCCATCTATGTGAGCGTCACGCTCTTTGCCTCGACGGCCGGGCAGATGATCATCGCGGCGACCGGCGTTGCCGGTTATATCCCATTCGTTCTCGCGGCGCTTGCCTATATCGGGGCGGTGCTGCCCACGGCGGTGACCCGCACGCCACAGCCCGCGCCGCTGCAGGCGGTGAGCCTCGATGTCGGGCTGCTCTACAAGACCTCGCCCATCGCCGTCGTCGCCGCCTTTTCCATCGGCATGGCCAATGGCGCCTTCGGCACGCTGGCGCCGGTCTATGGCATCGAGCGCGGGTTTTCGACGGCGGCCATTGCCTATCTCATGAGTCTCGCCATCGTCGCGGGCGCCATCGCCCAGGTGCCGCTGGGGCGGCTTTCGGACCGGATCGACCGGCGCAAGGTGATGATGGGCGTGGCGCTGATCGGCGTTACGGCGGGGATTTTGACCATCGTCATCAATCCGGGCGAGAACGCCCTGCTCTACGCATTCTTCGCGCTTTATGGCCTGGCCGCCTATTCGCTTTACGCCATCGCCGTCGCCCATGCCAACGACTTTGCCGATGAGGGGAGCTTTGCCAAGGTGGCCTCGGGCATGCTCGTGGTTCTGGGTTCGGGCCAAATGCTGGGGCCGATCGTCGCCTCGCAGATGATGCAGATGTTCGGCCCCGCCGCCATGTTCGCCGTTCCGGTGCTGTTCCATGGCCTTCTCGCGGTCACCGCCTATCTGCGCATGCAGGCGCGCGAAGCGGCGCCGGCCGAAGACCGGGCGCCGTTCCAGCCCATGCCGTCCGAGCGGATCGTCACCGGCGAGACGGTGGCGCTCGATCCGCGTTCGGACGAAAATGGCGTGCAAATCGATGATTCCACTCCCGCGCCACAGGCAGGTTGAGCCATGTTTCCTTTCAAGATCGATGAGAGCCACCCCTTCGTTCCGGTCACCTTCGCGGTGCTGGCGGTGTCGGACACAAGGACGCTGGAAACCGATACGTCGGGGGCGCTGCTTACCGAACTGATCGAAGGCTGTGGACATCGCGTTTTCGAACGCGCCGTGGTCAGGGACGACCGCGAGGCCATCGCCGCGCAGGTCAAGGCGTGGGTCGCCCAAGAGGGGATCGATGTGGTTCTGACCACCGGCGGAACGGGCTTTTCCGGCCGGGACGTGACGCCCGAGGCGATCGAACCGCTGTTTACCAAGCGCATGGACGGATTTTCCGTGCTGTTCCACCAATATTCGGCGACCACCATCGGCACCTCGACCATCCAGTCGCGCGCGACGGCGGGGCTGATCGGCACGACCTTCGTCTTCTGCCTGCCGGGCTCGCGCGGCGCCTGCCGCGATGCCTGGGAAGCGATCCTCAAATACCAGTTCGACAGCCGGCATGTGCCCTGCAACTTCATCGAAGTGATGCCAAGGCTGAACGAATAGGGCATTTTTTTGGCGATCGCGCTCGCGAACCGCAAAAGTGAAAATCACTTTTGCTGCTCACGCTCCATAAACGCCGCCGCCCGATTGTTCTTGTTTTGTTCCTTAAGAGTCGTTAAAGATTCATGGAACGGACAAGTCGCGATTCGGCTTGTCCTGATGAGGCAAGCGGAGCTGCGACGATGGCTGATCTTGGTGCGAATTCGGGACATGGCGAAGCGCGGCGGCGGTTGTTCGGCACGCGGGACATGGACCTTTTGAGTCGGCCCATGCTGGATTCGCCAAAGCTGCGCGGCCGCGGGGCCACCTCGAACGAGGGCGGCCGGTTCGAGGTCCATAAGCGCGAGATGTTCGCCGATGGCTGGGAGCCCGAGCCGGAGGAAGATTTCGAAACGCGCGAGCATATCGAGCGCGCCAAATCGATCATCACCCGCAACGTCTCGCCCGATATCGGGTTCGACCGCTCGATCAATCCCTATCGCGGCTGCGAGCATGGGTGTTCCTATTGCTTCGCGCGGCCGACCCATGCCTATCTCGGCCATTCGGCGGGCATCGATTTCGAGCGCGACATCTATATCAAGGTGAACGCCGCCGAATTGCTGCGGGCCGAATTGGCCAATCCGCGCTACAAGCCCAAGCCTATCGCCATCGGCACCAATACCGACCCCTACCAGCCGCTCGAGCGCAAATACAAGGTGATGCGCTCGGTGCTCAAGGTGCTGCTCGAAGCAAGGCATCCGGTGACGATCGTCACTAAATCGGCGCTGATCGTGCGCGACCTCGATATCCTCACCAAGCTCAACAAGCTCGGGCTGGTGTCGGTGGGGATTTCGGTCACGTCCATGGACCACAAGCTCTCGCGTTTCATGGAGCCGCGCGCCTCGACCCCCTCGCGCCGGCTGGAGGCGATCAGGCTGCTCTCTGAATCCGGCATTCCGACGCGGATCATGGCCGCGCCGATGATCCCGGCCGTCAACGATCATGAGCTGGAGCGTATTCTCGATGCCGGCAAGGCGCAGGGGGCTTCCACCGCGTCGATGATCCTGTTGCGCCTGCCGGGCGAGGTGCGCGACATCTTCCGCGAATGGCTGCTCAAGAACTACCCCGACAAGGTCAAGCACGTGATGAATCTGGTGCGCGACTATCGCGGCGGACGCGACAACGATCCGCGCTTCGGAACGCGCTTTACAGGCGAAGGGCCCTATGCCGTGCTCATGCAGCAACGCTTCGAAAAGGCGCGGGCACGGCTGGGTCTCGATGAGGCGATGACGCCGCTGCGGACCGATCTGTTCGTTCACCCGCAAAAGGAAACGGCGCAGTTGAGCCTGTTCTGACGGGAGGTCGAGATGACGGACGCGGCGACGCTGGCACAGGAATTCTGGTGGCGCATGGGCACCAATGAATGGTCGCTCGCCGCCGCCCTCTTTGCTGACGGCATCGAGATCGTCTGGCCACAATCGGGCGAGGTGATCGGTTCGGCCGAGGATTTCATCGCCATCAACGCCAATTATCCCGCGCATGGGAAATGGACGTTCAAGGTCCGCCGGGTGCTGGGCAATGGCGGGCATGCGATAACCGAGACGGAGATTTCGGACGGCAAGATCACAGCGCTTGCGGTGTCGATCTTCGAATGTGCCGATGATCGGATCGTGAGGATCACCGAATACTGGCCGGAACCCTTCGAGGCGCCGGCATGGCGGAAGCAATGGGTGACCATCCGGCGCGATTGAGGGCTTTATCGCCAGACGAAAATCGGCACCCTAGCAGCATGCCGAAGACTGATTCGCAGACCACCATCATTGACGTGCCCAGCTATGAGCTGGAAGCCGCCGCGCTTGCGGGCGGGCGCACGATGGTGGCTGGAATCGACGAGGCGGGACGCGGGCCCCTCGCCGGACCGGTGGTCGCGGCAGCGGTCGTATTGGATCGGAACGCGATCCCCGAGGGGCTGAACGACTCCAAGAAGCTGACGGAAGAAAAGCGCGAAGAGCTTTTCGAGCAGATCATGGCCAGCGCGCAGGTCGGTTTCTGTTCTGCCTCGGTCGAAGTGATCGACAGGCTCAACATTCGCGGCGCCACCCTTTGGGCCATGTGCCGCGCGCTCGATGCCCTGCCGGTCAAGCCGGACCTGGCGCTGATCGATGGCCGCGACGTTCCCGAGGGGCTTTCCTGTGCCGGGCAATTCGTCATCGGCGGCGATGGCAAGAGTCTTTCGATCGCCGCCGCCTCTATCGTCGCCAAGGTGGTGCGCGACCGCATGTGCCACGTGATGGATTGCGGCGTGCCGCACTACAATTTCGCCCAGCACAAGGGCTACTCCACCCCCATGCACCTTGAAGCCTTGGCCGCCCACGGCCCCTGCGACCTCCACCGCATGAGCTTTGCGCCGGTGCTGGCGGCACGCCGGTAGCGGCAACCCTCTCTGAAATAATCGGCGCTCTTGTCGGTACGGAGGCCTCCTGTGCGTCCTGGTATCGATGAGGCCGCATGGACACCTCATCGGCACGCAAGTTCCAAGGAGGATACCATGTTCAAGCCCCTGCTCGGCGTTATCGCCGCCGCCGGTCTCGCCTTTGGCGGGCCAGCTTTTGCTCAATCACCATCATCAGCTACGGAGGGCCAGGCAATGCCTACGCCTACGGAAAGCGGCTACGCCCCGGTCAATGGCGTCGAGGTCTATTATGCCGTCTACGGAACGGGAGAACCTCTCGTCCTGCTCCATGGCGGGCTCATGACGATAGAAAGTTTCGGCCCGGTGCTCACCGCACTGGCCGAGGGCCGGCAAGTGATCGGCGTCGAGCTGCAGGCCCACGGCCATACGCTGCCCTTCGACCGGCCGATGACCTGGGAAGCGATGGCGACCGACATCGCCGAACTCATCGGATATCTCGGGCACGAAAAGGCCGATATCATGGGTTATTCGCTCGGCGCCGGCGTTGCCCTACGCACGGCGATCGATCATCCCGAGGTCGTCGACAGGCTCGTAGCCGTTTCGACTCCCTACGCCTTTTCGGGCTGGCACGACTACAACCGCGAAGGCATGCAGGCGATGGGCCCCGAACTCGCCGAAGGCATGATGGCCTCCCCCATCTATCAGGCCTATGAGGAGGTTGCGCCCGATTCGGACAACTTCCCGCGCCTGCTCGAGCAGATGGGCGGGTTCATCGGCAATGACTACGATTGGTCCGGCGAGGTCGGCGACATCAGCGCACCCACGCTTTTGGTCTATGCCGACTATGACGCCGTCAAGATCGCCCACGCAGCGGCGTTCTTCGAACTGTTAGGCGGCGGCCAGGCAGATGCCGGCTGGGACGGATCGGGCATGACGCCGAACCGCTTTGCAGTGATCCACAGCGCCACCCATTATAATATCGGCGCCGATCCGCGCCTTGCGGAGACGGTCATCCCGTTCCTCGATGCAGAAAACTGAACCCGTCCCTCCCCGGTCGGTCACGCCGGCCGGGGTCCGCTAACGCCTCGTTAACCGTACCGTTTAGCCGCCACTTAACCCTAACGCCGTACAACTGCTCCATTAGTTTTGCGTTAGGGTTATCAGTATGTTGCGTACCGGTTCAGCGGCGCGGAAGCGCGTCGGAGAGGCTTTCGAGAGCCACCTGCCCATCGACACGATCCTGGTTGGTGACTGCATCGCGCATATGAATGCGCTGCCCGAGGCCTCGGTGGACCTGATCTTTGCCGATCCCCCCTATAACCTCCAGCTCGAAGAGGGTCTTACCCGCCCCGACCAGACCAAGGTCGACGCGGTCGATGATGATTGGGACAAGTTCGAAAGCTTCGCGCACTACGACAAGTTCACCCGCGAATGGCTTTCCGCCGCGCGGCGGATTTTGAAGCCGGACGGCGCGATCTGGGTGATCGGATCCTACCACAACATCTTCCGCGTGGGCAGCGCGCTGCAAGATCTTGGCTTCTGGATGCTCAACGACATCGTCTGGCGCAAGGCCAACCCGATGCCGAACTTCCGCGGCACCCGGTTCACCAACGCCCATGAGACGCTGATCTGGGCCTCGCGCAGCCAGAAGAGCCGGCCGACCTTCAACTATGAAGCGCTCAAGCTCTCCAATGACGACACGCAGATGCGGTCGGACTGGCTGTTCCCGATCTGCACCGGCGGCGAGCGTTTGAAGGACGCGAACGACGAAAAGGTGCATCCCACGCAAAAGCCCGAGGCGCTGCTTTATCGCGTGTTGATGGCAACGACCAAACCCGGCGACGTGGTGCTCGATCCCTTTTTCGGCACCGGCACGACGGGCGCCGTGGCCAAGAAACTGGGGCGGCGGTTCATCGGCATCGAACGCGAAAACGCCTATATAAACGCAGCTTTGAAACGCATTGCGGCCATTAAACCGCACGATTCCCATGCGATCGAAACCACAGTGCCCAAGCGCGCCGCCCCCAGGATTCCGTTCGGTTCGTTGATCGAACAGGGGCTGATTGCACCGGGCACGAAACTTTTCGACGCCGGCAGGCGTTATTCTGCCGTGGTTCGTGTCGATGGTTCGCTGGTCAGCGACGACAAGAGTGGCTCCATCCACCGGGTCGGCGCTCTGGTGCAGGGTTTTGAAGCCTGCAACGGCTGGACCTTCTGGCACTTCGAGGATCGGGGCCGCCTGGCTCCCATCGATGATCTGCGCGAACGCGTTCGCGCCTCGATGCTCAAGCTTTCTGCCTGATTTCGACCTCCAATCAGTCAGGCATTCTCGCCCCCGGTGTTCACGCCGGGGGCGCTTTTTTTGGCCTCACGGGCCGCACCGCGAAAGTCATGACGGGCTAAAACCGCCCTGTGACTTTCGCTGGCCCTCCGGCGGGGCGCGCGAAACGTCGCGCGGGGTCCTCGGCTCGCCTCGTCCTCTTTGGCCTCACGGGCCGCACCGCGAAAGTCATGACGGGCTAAAACCGCCCTATGACTTTCGCTGGCCCTCCGGCGGGGCGCGCGAAACGTCGCGCGGGGTCCTCGGCTCGCCTCGTCCTGGCGAGACCGCTAAACCTCTCCAACGCTCCCAACCTTGAGCACCTTGCGGAACAGGCTCGGCAGCGCTTCTTCCTCCAGCCGGGTTTCATCGGCCCACCAGCCCTCATCGAGCGGTTGATCGGTGGCGATCGTCCAAACCCTCAGGGTGAGATGGAAGTGGGTGAAGGTGTGCTCCACCGTTCCCGCCTCCCGCCAATCTCCGGCGAAAGGAAATTCAACCACCGCTGCGGTATCGGTCCAGGCGCTGCCGGGCACTTCGGTCATCTTGGCCAGCATGCCCTTGGGGCCGCGCTGGCGCACGAACACCTTGCCGTCATCGCGAATGACGAAAGCGTGGCCGTGCCGATGCGGTTTTTCCGCCTTGACGGGAGGCACCGGAAAGGCGAGCGGATTGGCTTTGCGCGTTCCGGCACAGCCCGGCTCGAGCGGACAGATGAGACAATTGACGCGGCGTGGGGCGCAGATGGTGGCGCCAAGGTCCATCATCGCCTGGGCGAAATCCCCTGCCCGTTCCGGAACGGCGGCCTGAACCGTGGCGCGCACCAGCGGCTTTTCATGCCGCACCGGCCTTTCGAGCGCCAGATAGCGCGCGACCACGCGATCCACATTGCCGTCGACCACAGCGACGCGCTCGTCATGGCAGATCGCGGCGATGGCCGCGCTGGTGTAGTCCCCTATGCCCGGCAAATCGCGTAACGCGGCAGCGCCTGTTGGGAAAACGCCGCCATGGCGTTCCACCACCGCGACGGCGCAGGCATGGAGGTTCCGGGCGCGGGCATAGTAGCCAAGTCCGGCCCACTGGACGAGGACATCGTCGAGCGGGGCGGCGGCGAGGTCCTGGACGGTCGGCCATAGGCCGGTGAAGGCCGCGAAATATTTGCGCACCGCCGCGATGGTCGTCTGTTGCAGCATGATTTCGCTCAACCAGACGAAATAGGGATTTGGCTTGACACCCCTTGCCCGGTCCGCGGGAGAAACGCGCCAGGGAAGCAGGCGCGCGTGCCTGTCATACCAGGCGAGCACGGCCTGGGCATCGATGGCGGAAGAGGGAGAGTGTTGCGCGGGGGCGGTCTGGGCCATAATGAGGTGGTATAAGCTTAGCAAACCTTGGCGCAAGCATGGCCGGCAAATCTTCACCACCAAAGCGCAAGAACCGCACGGTCCAATTGAGCGACGTCATCGACGGCATGCTCGATCCCGCCCTGCGCCGGCGCGGATTTGCCAATCGCGAGCTCATCGTCAATTGGGCCAGCATCGTCGCCGCGCCCTGGGATCGGGCCACGCTGCCTGACAAGCTGGTCTGGCCGCGCAAGGATCGCCCCGACCCCGAGGGGGCAGTGCTGTATCTGCGCTGCCTTGAAAGCCATAAGGTGATGCTGCCCCATGAGGCGCCGGCGATCGCCATGGCGATCAACCGCTATTTCGGCTATCTTCTGATCCGCAGCGTGAGGCTGTCGCTGAACCCGCTGTCATTGCCGCAGGCCCCGGCCGGTCCGGCCAGGCGAGAACTCAGCGCGCAGGCCAAGGGACGGATCACCGAACAGACCCGTGATATCGAAGATCCGGAGCTTCGGGCGGCGCTGGAAAAGCTCGGGCGCGGTATTCTGGGCAAGGGGAAACATTGATCGCGGGCGATTTTTCACCCCCATGTGAACGGTTTGCCCCCTTGCCGCCGGAGTCTTGCCGTGTAGTGTGCGCGCATGATCGTTGAGCCATTAAGGAGTAAGCCGTTGTCGCTCAATCGCAGAAGCCTGTTGGTCGCCGGATCCAGCGTCGGCCTTGCAACCCTGGTCTACGGATGCAGCGACTCGAGCGCGGAAGCCGAGGTTACCGCCAACGTCGTCACCGAGACCGAACCGGCGGCCGAAGGTGAGGTCGAGCTCTATGACGGTTCGCAGGTCGAGCCGATCAATGGCGACCCGATCAACAATCCGCCGCTTCCCGACCGCCCCATGGGCGGCGTCGACGCCACGGTGACGATCGTCGAATATGTGTCGCCGACCTGCCCGCACTGCGCCAACTTCCACATGACGGCGCTGCCGCAGCTCAAGGAAGAATATATCGATACCGGCCGCATCCGATTCATCGCCCGTCCCTTCCGCCGCAACGTGCTCGACCTTGCCGTGTTCATGGTGGCCGAGGCTGCCGGCAACCAGTACAACGAAGTGCTTTCCGCCTACATGGAAACCCAGAACGTCTGGGCCGCGAGCGAAAATCCGCGCCAGGCGATCTTCGAAGTGGCCGAACAGTTCGGGTTTACACAGGAAAGGTTCGAGGAAATCTTGACCGACGAAGAATTGTTGGCTGCATTGGAAGCAACCCGCGAGCAGGCGCTGGAGCTGGGGCTGCAAGGCACGCCGACCTTCTTTATCAACGGCGAGAAATTCGAAGGCAATGCCACGTACGAGACGCTTTCCGCCGAAATCGAGGAACGCCTCTAGTCACCGCCTTTTCGGGGCGCGTGAATGAAATTCTCGCGCCTCAAGCTCTTAGGTTTCAAATCCTTCACCGATCCCGTCGAACTCGTGCTCGAACCCGGCATCACCGGGGTCGTCGGGCCCAACGGGTGCGGGAAATCCAATCTCGTGGAAGCCCTGCGCTGGGTGATGGGCGAAAGCTCGTACAAGGCCATGCGCGCCTCGGGAATGGACGATGTGATCTTTTCGGGCTCGGGCAATCGCCCGGCCCGCAATTCGGCCGAAGTCACCGTCGTTCTCGACAACACCGACCGCACCGCGCCCCAGCAGTTCAACACCGCCGATCTCATCGAAATCACCCGCCGCATCGAGCGCGAACAGGGATCGGTCTATCGCGTCAACGGCCGCGAAGTGCGCGCCCGCGACGTGCAGTTGATGTTCGCCGATGCCTCGACCGGCTCGCGTTCACCGGCCATGGTGCGGCAGGGGCAGATCGGGGAACTGATCGCCGCCAAGCCGACCCAGCGCCGGGCGCTGCTTGAGGAAGCCGCGGGCATTTCGGGGCTGCATTCGCGCCGGCATGAGGCCGAATTGCGCCTCAAGGCGGCCGAACAAAATCTTGAGCGCGTCGACGACATCATTGCCCAGGTCGAGGTGCAGCTTGAAACCCTCAAGCGGCAGGCGCGGCAGGCGACGCGGTATCGCGCGCTTTCGGGCGATATCCGGCGGGCCGAGGCCACGCTCTACCACATCCGCTGGGTCAAGGCCCGCTATGCCGAAAAGGAAACCGAGGCGCAGCAGGGCCGGCTGATCAGCCAATTGGCCGAAGCGAGCCATCTCGAACATCAGGCCAAGAAGGTCGTCGAGGCCATGGACGCCGAACTGCAACCGCTGCGCGATGCCGACGCGGCGGCGGGGGCGGTGCTGCAGCGGCTGACCATCCTGCGCGGGCAGCTCGAGGAGGAATTGCGGCGGGCCAATTCGCGGCGCGCCGAACTCGACGATCGTCTCAAGCAGATCGATACCGACGTGGCGCGCGAAGCGGCGCTGATTTCCGACAGCGATGGGTTGATTGAAACGCTCGAAGGCGAGCGGATCGAACTGGTCGAAGCGGCCGAAGCGGAAAGCGAGGCCAGTGAAATGGCGCGCGCCCAGGCCGAGGAGGCCCGCGCCGCGCTGGACGAGGCGGAAGCGGCGGCGCGAGAAGCGGCCGACGCCGTGGCCTCGATCCGCGCGCAGCGGGCGCAGGCGACCCGCGCCGCCGATGAGGCGAGCCAGCGGGTGGCGCGATTGCAGACCCAGCAGGCCGATATCGCGCGGGACGTGGCGGCGCTCGAAGCCAGCCTTGCGGCCGATCACACGGTGGCCGAGCGGCAGGCGGCGCTCGATGAAGTGCTCGAAGCCTTCGCCATTGCCGAAGCGGAAGTGGAGCAGGCCGAAATCGAAGCCGCCGAGGCGGTGGCGACGCTTGAAACCGCCCAGCCCGAGCTGGCCGATATCGAAGGCAAGCTCAACCGGCTCGAAAGCGAGGCCGAGACGCTGGCGCGGGTGCTCAATGTCGATGGCGGCTCGCTCTGGCCGGCGATTGTCGACGCGCTCAAGGTCGCTGCCGGCATGGAAACTGCGCTGGGCGCGGCACTGGGAGACGATCTCGAGGCGTCCGATGACACGGCTGCGCCGCTCTATTGGACCCAGACCGGGACCGCCGGCGACGATCCGGCTTTGCCCGAAGGCATCACCCCGCTTTCGGCCCATGTTTCGGGAACGCCGCTGCTCAAGCGCCGGCTGGACCAGATCGGCCTTGTGGAAAACGCCGCCGAAGGCGCTCGGCTGATGGGTGCGCTCAAGCCCGGTCAGCGGCTGGTGAGCCGGGATGGCGGGCTGTGGCGCTGGGACGGTTTCGTCGCCAAGCCCGATGCGCCCACTCCCGCCGCGCAAAGACTGGCTCAGCGCAACCGGCTGGCCGACCTCGATAGCGAAATTGCCGGACTTCGTGCGGCGCGCGGCGACGCGCAAGGCCGGGTCGCCGCGCTGCGGGCGCGGGTGGAAACCGCGCGGGAAAGCGAGGTGGCGCGGCGGAACGCCTGGCGCGAAGCCCAGCGCGGCATTGCCGCCGCCCAGGCCGGGCTCGACGCTGCCGAAAAGAACCTCGCACAACTCTCCACACGCCGGGCAACGCTGACCGAATCCCAGGCCCGGATCGAGGAGAACCTTGCCGAGGCCATGGCCATCGCAGAGGAGGCGCAGGCAGCGCTTGCAGAGTTGGGCGCCGAGGGCGACGCCATCCGCGAGGCGGAAAGCCGGCAGCGGGCGCTGGCCAATCTGCGCGAGGCTGCCGAGCAGGCGCGCGTACGGCTGGCAGGGTTCGAGAGCGCCTCGCAGATGCGGACCTCGCGGCTGTCCCGCATCGGGCAGGAGCTGGAAAGCTGGCAGCGCCGCAGGGCGGGCGCGCAGAGCCAGATCGAAACGCTCGAACGTCGGCGGGGCGAGATCGAGGCGCAGATCACCGAACTCAACGCCACGCCCGACGCGTTCGACCTGAAGCGCGCCGAACTCGACGACCAGATCGAGGACGCCGAACACGCCCGCAAGCGGGCCTCGGACAAGCTGGCCGAAGCGCAGACTGCCTTCCGCGAGGCGGACAAGGCGGCGCGGCTGGCTGCCGAAGGCCTTGCCGACACCCGCGCGGAAATGGCGCGCGTCGAGGAGCGCCTCAAGGGCAATATCTCCGCCCGGCAGCAGATCGAGCGGCAGATCGGGGAAATCCTCGGGATCTCCGCGGACAGGACGGCGGAAGCCGCCGGGATCAAGCCCGAAGCGGCGCTTCCCGAGGAAGCGGCCACCGAGGCGCGGGTGGACCGGCTCAAAGCCGAGCGCGAGCGCCTGGGCGGGGTCAACCTCATGGCCGAGCAGGAGGCCACCGAGGTTCAGGACAAGCTCGACAAGATGGTGGCCGATCGCGAGGACCTGATCGCGGCGATCGCCAAGCTTCGGACCGGCATTTCCAATCTCAACCGCGAGGGCCGCGCGCGGCTCAACGAGGCGTTCGAGAAGGTGAACGCCCATTTCCGCGAGCTGTTCACCACGCTCTTCGGCGGCGGCACGGCCGAACTCACCTTCGTTGAAAGCGACGATCCGCTCGAAGCGGGACTCGAAATCATCGCGCGCCCGCCAGGCAAGAAGCCCCAGACCATGACGCTGCTCTCGGGCGGCGAGCAGGCGCTGACGGCGATGAGCCTGATCTTTGCGGTGTTCCTGACCAACCCCGCGCCGATCTGCGTGCTCGACGAGGTGGACGCTCCGCTCGACGACGCCAATGTGGAGCGGTTCTGCAACCTGCTCGATTCCATGCGCCAGCGCACCGAGACGCGTTTCGTCGTTGTCACCCACAACCCCATCACCATGAGCCGCATGGACCGGCTGTTCGGCGTCACCATGCCCGAACGCGGCGTGAGCCAATTGGTGTCGGTCGATCTGCGCACCGCCGAAACTTTCCTGGAGGCAAGTTGATGACACCCGAATTGGCAGATACGGCAATCATCATCGCCCGCATCCTTGTGGGCGCACTGTTCATCATTGGCGGCCTGCGCCACTTTCCGGTGCTCGACGCCATGACCGCGGCCATGAAGGAGCGCGGCGTGCCCCAGGCGCGGCTGGTGCTGATCGTGGGATCGATCTACCAGATCGTGCTGGGAATCACGTTGGCGCTCGGCCTGTTCGCGGCGGCATCGGCCCTGGGGCTGATCCTCTTCACCGTGCTCGCGACGGTCATGATGCTCAATTTCTGGGATAAGGAAGGGCCGCAGCGGGCGGCGCTCTTTAACGGCTTCATGTCGAACGTCGCCATCATCGGCGGGCTCCTGGCCCTGGCGGCAACCGGCTAAGAGAATCCCTTCGGCGTCATCGTGCGACCACAATCGGGGTGTTGACGCAATGCCGCACCTGCACCGTGGCGCATCAAGTTATTGATATGTCTCGACAATTTGCCGATCACACCAGCTTGACACCATAGGGAGCCGCCACTATGGTGCGCGCGACTTTGAAGGCACCCTCTTGCCGGGTGTCCTGCCTGGCTGGAGCGGTGGTTTGAAGTGACCAATCCGAACGAAAATCCGGCTGGAAAATCGCCTTCCCCGCCCCCGTCGGAGACATCCGATCTGGCGGCGCGGATCAGGAAGGCGCAGGAGGCGCGGGCTGCAGCCAACGGCACCCAGCACGCGTCCCGGCAGGGAGACATGTCGACGCTGGCGCGCGGTTTGCGCATCGGCGCCGAGTTCGTGGCAGCCATTCTGGTTGGCTCGGGTATCGGCTACCTGATCGATATGTTTGCCGGCACGGCACCATGGGCTCTGCTCATCATGTTCATGGTGGGTTTTGCCGCTGGAATTGTTAACGTCACTCGTGTAGTGGCGGAGCTGAATGCGAACAAGACCGCGTCACAAGACGCGGATGATATGGACTGAAGGGCGAGATAGGGGCTTAGACCTTGGCGAACGATCCGATTCACCAATTTGTCATCTACGACATCTTCACCCTCGGGACCATTGGCGGCGACGGCACCGAAGGCAGCGGCATCACCCTTTCGTTCACCAATTCGTCGCTGTTCATGGTGCTGACGACGCTGACGATCTGCACCTATCTGATCCTGTCGACCCGCCGCCGGGGCCTGGTGCCCAATCGCTGGCAGCTCACCAGCGAGATGGCGTATGAATTCGTGGCCAACATGGTCCGAAGTGGCGCGGGCACCGAAGGGATGAAGTTCTTCCCCTTCGTTTTCTCGCTGTTCACCTTCATCTTCATCGGCAACATGTTCGGCATGGTGCCCTATTTCTACACCTTCACCAGCCAGATCATCGTGACCTTCGCGCTCGCCATGCTGGTGATGACGGTGGTCGTCGCCTACGGCTTCATCAAGAACGGCCCGAAATTCCTCAAGCTCTTCGTGCCGTCCGGCGTGCCGGGCTATATCGTGCCCATCGTCACCCCGATTGAAGTGATCTCGTTCCTTTCGCGTCCGATTTCGCTCTCGGTTCGTCTCTTCGGAAACATGCTCGCCGGCCACATCACCCTCAAGGTGTTCACCGGCTTTGTGGTCTCGCTCGCTTCGCTCGGCGCGGTCGGCGTGGCTGGCGCGGTTCTGCCGCTCATCATGGGCGTTGCGATCACTGCCCTCGAATTCATGGTATCCACGGTTCAGGCTTACGTCTTTGCCGTGCTGACCTCCATGTACCTCAACGATGCGATCCATCCGTCGCATTGATCTCCAATAGACCTCGTTAAGTTCTAAGGCTTTGAAAGGATCACAAAATGGAAGCTGAAGCCGCAAAGTACATTGGTGCCGGTATCGCCTGTTTCGGCATGGCGGGCGCCGCCATCGGCGTGGCCAACATCTTCGGGAGCTTCCTCTCGGGTGCCCTGCGCAACCCGTCGGCTGCTCCCAGCCAGTCCGGTAACCTGATCTTCGGCTTCGCCGTGACCGAAGCTCTGGGCATCTTCTCGTTCCTGGTTGCCCTTCTGCTCCTGTTCGCGGTCTAATTACCACGAACAGTCCGATGAAAGGCGGCCGGAGCACGCTTCGGCTGCCTCGTCATGTGCCGGCTCGTCAGCCGGCCCACCAAATTTTGCAATTGGCGGATAGCGCATGATTAGCCAGGTCCAGGCTCAGGAAACGGAAGTCGAAGAGGCCGTAGAGCCGCTCGAATCCAACATCATCTCGCTCGAAGAGTCTCCGGACGGCGAAACGCACGAAGTGGTCGGCGCCGGTGGCGAAGAGCACGTCACGGGCGTGTTCCCGCCTTTCGATGCGACCACTTTTCCCTCCCAGCTTCTGTGGCTGGCGATCACCTTTGCGGCACTCTACTTCATCATGAAGAAGGTCGCCCTGCCCCGGATCGGCGAAATCCTCGAGGAACGCCGCGACCGGATCGAAGGCGATCTGGCAGAGGCGGAGCGCCTGCGCCAGAAGACGGACCAGGCCATCGCCTCCTATGAGGCAGCGCTTGCCGAGGCGCGGTCGAACGCTCACGGGATCGCCGAGGCGGCCCGTGCCGAGAACAAGGAAAAGCTCGACGCGGCCCGCGCCAAGGTCGAAGCCAATCTCACCAAGAAGGTGGCCGAAGCCGAAGCCCGGATCGCCGCAACCAAGGCCGAAGCCCTGGGCAGTGTGGATGAGATCGCCACCGAGACAGCCCAGGCCGTCGTTGCCCAGCTCGTGGGCAATGTCTCGGCCGCGGATGCCCGTGAAGCGGTCACCAAGGTCAGCAAGGAGTAATCGGAAATGGAACTCGATGCCACTTTCTGGGCCTTCATCGCACTGCTGATCTTTTTTGCGATCGTCATCTACTTCAAGGTTCCGGGCCTCATCACCCGCGCCCTGGACGCCCGGATCGCCAGGATCGAGGCGGATCTGGAAGAAGCCAAGCGGCTGCGCGAGGAAGCTCAGGCCCTGCTGGCCGAATACGAGCGCAAGCGCAAGGCTGCCGAAAGCGAAGCCGAAGAGATCGTCGCCGCGGCCAAGGATGAGGCCGAGCGCATGACGGCAGAGGCGGAAGAAGCACTCCAGGACATGGTGGCACGCCGCACCAGGGCCGTCGAAGACAAGATCGCCCAGGCTGAGGCTCAGGCGCTTTCCGAAGTGCGGGCCCGTTCGGCGGACGTCGCCATCGAAGCGGCGCGGCTGTTGCTTGCCAACCAGGCCAAGGAAAACGGCGCCAATCTGATCGACCAGTCGATCAAGGAAGTCGGCAGCCGGCTCAATTGAGCTGCACGCAATCGCAAATCGAGAGCGGGCCCGGCGCGGCCCGCTTTTTTATGCACTCACAAAGGAGAGAACCATGAGCATCGAACGTCTTCATTCCGGCCCGCGCATGAGCCAGGCGGTCAAGCACGGCAACACCCTCTATCTGGCCGGTCAGGTGGCCAAGGACGAATTTGCGACCATCGAGGAGCAGACGGCCCAGGTTCTCGAAAAGATCGACGCTCTTCTCTCCGAAGCGGGCAGCACGAAATCCAAGGTGCTCTCGGTGCAGGTGCTGCTGTCCAACATCGCAGACTTCGCAGCGATGAACTCGGTCTATGACAAGTGGATAGATCCGGCCAATCCGCCGGCCCGCGCATGCTATGAGGCTCGCCTTGCCTCGCCCAATCTGCGCGTGGAAATCATCGCGGTCGCCGCGCTGGATTGATCCCGGCCCACCCAGCTCATCCAAGGAAAAAGGCGGCTAGATGCCGCCTTTTTTCATGCCCAATCGACCCAGCGGCCGTGATAGTCCGATAGCCCCACCGTCTCCTGCTCGCCTCCCGGCCAGACGGTCTGCTTGAGCACGGCGCCGGCGGGGTGATCTTCGGCTTCCATATACATCCAGACCAGCGGACTGTCGGCCGTCGCATTGGCGCCGGCCGCTTCGACCGCAGCCGTTATCCGCGCCTTGGTTTCCTCGGGCAGATATTGCCACACGATGGTGTGGAAAAAGACCCGTGCCACGCCCGGCTCGGGCGCTTCGCCCAGCCGCGCCTCTACCCAATCGGCCGCATCGGCCTTCTCCACCGCGTAGGGCACCGAGGCAGCCGCTGAGAGCGCGGCCGAGACACGTCCGATACGGTTATGCTGATCGGCCCAGATATAGGCCAGTTGCCGCTCCACGCTGTCGGGATTGTGCGGATCGAGCGGATTGCGGTCGCAACCGGCGCGGCTGACGATTTTCAGGTCGGCATCCAGCGATGGAACATGGCCGCGCCATTCGCTCTCGATATGGACGAGCGCGTTGCTGTCGCCCCACTCGCGATCATCGCCCAACAGGTAGTGGTAGGTATCGAAGAAGAGGTTGAGCCCCGCGCTCGCCCCGATCTCATAGAGCGCCAGCGGCAGTTTCAGGCTCTCGGTGAGCCGCAGCGACATGCCCAGGAGCGGCGAGGAACGCATCACCTCGTTGGTCTGGGGCGGGCTGTCGAGAAAATCGTGCAGGAAATCGTCGTGCTTTTCGATGGCCTTCTCGATGGCGTCCCAAAGCTGATCGGGCTTGGCCTCGAGGGGCGGATAAAGCTGGGCCAGATCGCGGGCCCGCCCCGAACGCACCAGCGCGTGAAGCGCGCCGGTCGCCCGCAGGGCAATGGCATCGGCCCGCGCCGATTCGGGCCAGTTGAGGATGCGCGCGCCGAATCGCGACGAATCGGTCAGCCTTTCGGCGAGCAGATCACAGAGTGTGGCGGTGAAGGGTGAGCCCAGGATTCGGCAGGCCTCGGCCTGAAACCTGAAGGTTTCAAGCACGTGGGGGTTCATATTCGACATCGACGCCCTCCGACTTGTACCCTCGAAGTTTAAGGGCTTTACCGGAGCCGTAAAAGGTGTTTTTGCCTCCCCGCGCCATCGCGGGGAGGCTGTAGGCCTATTCGGCGGCCTGACGATCATCGGCTGGCGCCGACCACTTCAGACGCGGCTGGCGCGCCGCGCGCGTCTCGTCGAGCCGACGCAGCGGGGCGCGGGTGGGGGCGGAGGTGAAGCGGGCCGCATTGCCGTTCCTGGCGTCTTCGGCCAGCTCGCGCATGGTCGCAGCGAAGGTATCGAGCGTCTGAAGCGATTCGCTTTCGGTGGGCTCGATCAACATGGCCCCATGCACGACGAGCGGGAAATACATGGTCATGGGATGGAAGCCCTCATCGATCATCGCCTTGGCGAAATCGAGGGTGGAGACCCCTGTGCCCTTCAAGAACTCGTCGTCGAACAGCACTTCGTGCATCACCGGCTGGCCGTTGAAGGGTGCCGAGAACAGATCCTGCAGGCGTGCCTTGAGGTAGTTGGCGTTGAGCACGGCATCGCGCGCCGCCTGGGCCAGACCGTCGGCGCCGTGGCTAAGCATATAGGTCAGCGCCCGCACATACATGCCCATCTGGCCGTGGAAGGCCGTCAGGCGCCCGAAGGCATCGCCCTGGACATGTTCGACCAGCTCGATGGTCTCGCCGTCCTTGCGCAGGAACGGAACCGGCGCGAAGGGCGCCAACGCTTCGGAAAGCACCACCGGGCCGGCGCCCGGCCCCCCGCCGCCGTGAGGCGTCGAGAAGGTCTTGTGGAGGTTGATGTGCATGGCATCGATGCCGAGATCCCCCGGCCGCACCACGCCCATGATGGCGTTGAAATTGGCGCCGTCACAGTAGAAATAGGCACCGGCCTCGTGGACCGCCTGGGCGATCTCGATGATCTGGGATTCGAACAGCCCGCAGGTGTTGGGATTGGTGAGCATGATCGCCGCGACATCGTCCGAGAGCGCGGCCTTGACCGCCTCGACATCGACGGTGCCGTTCTCATTGGCGTCGATCGACTTGACCGAATAGCCCAGGAACGCGGCGGTCGCGGGGTTGGTGCCGTGGGCGCTTTCGGGAACGAGAACGACCTTGCGATGCCCCTGCCCCTTGGCCTCGTGGGCGGCCTTGATCGCCATCATGCCACAGAGTTCGCCATGAGCACCGGCCTTGGGCGAGAGCGATACGGCGGCGGTGTTGGTCAGCTCCATCAGCCAGTGGCTGAGCTCAGACATGACCGCCAGCGCGCCCTGCACCGTCGATGTGGGCTGGAGCGGATGGACGTCAGCAAAGCCGGGCAGCCGGGCCATTTTCTCGTTCAATCGCGGATTGTGCTTCATGGTGCACGAACCGAGCGGATACATGCCGGAATCGATGGAATAATTGCGGCGCGACAGCCGCACATAGTGGCGCATGGCTTCCGGCTCGGTCAGCCCCGGCAGGTCCAGCTCGCTCTTGCGGCGCAGCCCGCCCAGACGATCGTCGGAGACCTCGACATCGGGCAGATCGACGCCCGAATGGTCGCGATCGCCGATCTCGAACAGCAGCGGCTCGGCGGGAAGCAGCGCCGAAGCGCCGCCGGAAGCGGCGAGATTATCGGCAGCCGGGGCGGTCGGGCGCCCTTGGGTGTTCATGCTCATGCCAGTTCTCCCTTGAGGGCGTCGACCAGGGCGGCGATGTCGGCATCGGTCGTGAGTTCGGTCGCGGCGAGGATGAGGAGGTTTTCGACCTCGGGCTTGTCCGGTTCGAGCCGCGACACCGGCAGGCCGGCGAGAATGCCGTTGGCCGCCAGCGCCTCGACGACGGGAGCGGCGGGCACCGGCAGGCGAACCGTCATCTCGTTGAAGAAGCTCTCGTTGAGCACTTCGAGTCCTGCCCCGGCCAAAGCGTCGGCGAGCGCGATGGCGCGTGAATGGTTGAGCTTGGCGAGGCGCGTGAGCCCCTTTTCCCCAAGCAGGGAAAGGTGGATCGAGAACGCCAGGGCGCAGAGGCCGGAATTGGTGCAGATGTTGGACGTCGCCTTTTCACGGCGGATGTGCTGCTCGCGGGTCGAGAGCGTCAAAACGAAGCCCCGTTGGCCATCGGCATCGACGGTTTCGCCACAGAGCCGGCCGGGCATCTGGCGCACGAATTTCTCGCGGCAGGCGAGCAGGCCGACATAAGGCCCGCCGAAGGTCAGCGGATTGCCCAGCGACTGGCCCTCGGCCACCACGATATCGGCACCGAGCGCGCCGGGTGCCTCAAGGAGCCCGAGCGAGACGATCTCGGTGACCACGACGATCAGCAGCGCGCCCTTGGCATGCGCGGCTTCGGCGAGCTTGGAGACGTTGCGGATGTGGCCGTAGAAATCGGGGGTTTGGATCACGATGGCGGCGGTGTCGTCATCGATATGGTCGATGATATCGCCCTGCCCTTCCGGCGAGGGCGAAAGGCATTCCAGCCCCTCCTCGCCCGAGAGGTAGGTCACCACCGTGTCGCGATATTGCGGATGCAGGCCGCCCGAGAGGAATACCTTGTTCTTGCGCGTGATGCGCCGCGCCATCAGCACCGCTTCGGCGGTCGCGGTCGAGCCGTCATACATCGACGCGTTGGCCACATCCATGCCGGTCAGATGCGCCACCTGGGTCTGGAACTCAAAGAGCATCTGCAGCGTGCCCTGGGAGATTTCCGGCTGGTAAGGCGTATAGGCGGTGAGCCATTCCGAACGCTGGATCAGGTGATCGACGGTGGCCGGCACATGGTGGCGATAGGCGCCGGCGCCCACGAAGAACGGGCCGTCGCCCGCCGCGTGATTGCGGTTCGCCAGGGCGCGCATATGCGCCTCGACGGCGAATTCGGGCTGATGGTCCGGCAAATCGGGGCTGAAGGTCCCCAGCACCGATTTGGGCACGGCGGCAAACAGATCGTCGATCGATGATGCACCGATCGTTGCCAGCATGTGCTGGCGATCGGCGGCGGAATGGGGGAGATAGCGCATCGCGGCTCCGAGAATAAAAATTATGCCGTGTGGTCGGCGTAGGCGGCCTCGTCCATGAGGCCTTCGAGTTCGGCCTCGTCGGCGAGTTCGAGCTTGAAGATCCAGCCGGCGGCGGCAGGGTCGGAATTGATGAGGCCGGGCTCGTCGGAAAGCGCCTCGTTGATCTCGGTCACGGTGCCGGACACGGGCGCGTAGATTTCCGAAGCGGCCTTGACCGATTCGACGACGGCAACCTCGTCGCCCTTCTTGAAGCTCGCCCCGACCGCAGGCAGTTCCACGAAGACGATGTCGCCGAGCTGTTCCTGGGCGTAGTTGGAAATGCCCACGGTGCCGATCTTGCCTTCGGTGCGGACATATTCGTGGTCGGTGGTGTAGCGGGTGGTCATGGTGAGGTCCCCTTGTGGGTTAGGCCGGTTTGCGGAAATAGCGCTGCGGAACGAATGGCATTTTGACGATAGTGCCGGCGATGGGCTTGCCGCGCACCATCGCCGTCACGGCTTCACCCTCGCGGGCGATCTCGGCGGGCACATAGCCCATGGCAATCGAGGCCTGAGCGGTGGGCGCGAACGTGCCCGAGGTGATCTTTCCGATCACATTGCCATCGGCATCGACCAGTTCTGCGCCCTCGCGCACGGGCTGGCGGCCCTCGAAACGGATGCCCACGCGCCTGGCCTTTGCGCCCTCGGCAATCGTCGCCAGAACCGCGTCGGCGCCGGTAAAGCCGCCCTCGGTGCGGCGGCGTTTGCCGATGGCAAAGAGCAGGCCGGCGGAGACCGGATCGACAGTGTCGGTCATATCGTGCCCGTAAAGGCAGAGCCCGGCTTCGAGCCGCAGGCTGTCGCGCGCGCCCAGCCCTGCCGGCTCGACAAGCGGATCGGCGATCAGCAGATCGAAAAGCGCCGGAGCATCTTGATTGGCGATGGAGAGCTCGAACCCATCCTCGCCGGTATAGCCCGAGCGCGAGACGTTCACAGCAAAGCCGCCGACGGTCGCCGGGCCGGCCTGCATGAAGCCGAGCGTCTCGGTGATGTCGGTGTGCTTTGCCAGCACCTCGGCGGCGCGCGGTCCTTGCAGGGCTATGAGCGAAAGATCGTCGCGAAGGTCGAAGGCGATATCGGCGGGCGCCTTGGCGCGCATGAAGTCGAGGTCGTGATGCTTGCGGGCGGCGTTGACCACCATGAACATCACGCCATCGGGCGCCTGCCCTTCGGCCGGGCGGGTGATGATCAGATCGTCCTCGATGCCGCCTTGATCGTTGAGCAGCACCGTATAGCGCATTTCGCCGGGCGCGAGCGAAGCCAGGTCGGCTGGCGTCAGGGCTTCGAGGGCGGCAATGGTGGTCGCGTGATCGGGGCCGGTGACCACGACCTGTCCCATATGGGAGACATCGAACAGGCTCGCCGCCTCGCGCGTGTGATTGTGCTCGGCGACGATCCCGGCATATTGCACGGGCAAGGCATAGCCGCCGAATTCGACGATCCGTCCGCCCGCAGCGACGTGACGGTCATAGAGCGCCGTTTTGAGAAGTTCGGTTGAAGGCCCATCGGCCATGTCGGTCTCTCCGGTTCAACTTACAGGCGGCACCAGACGATGCGGCTAAGCGCAGCGCATCGTAGCGTGGTGCCCCCTCTGTCGGTCAACCTGAGAGATTTCCCGGAGCCTTGCCGCTCCAGTTACGCCCGTCGGTGGGGAGCTCAAGCTCCCGCTTTCCAGAGTTCGGACCGATGCACGTCCTGCTTGCGCAGCCCGGCACGGCCCTGTTTTTGCCTGTCGCGTTGCCGAACCGGAAAACCGGTATCCAGTTTTCCTGGCAACGCTTCTAGCTCAGCGGTCCCTTTTGCCTGAGAGTTTCCGGGGCGGTTGCTCCTTCGGCGTCCCGGCTCGGTGGCCGGGATCTCTCCCGCTGATGGCCGGGACCATGAAAGAAAGCCCCGACGCCGTCAATCGCTTTTATGCGGCGCAGCTCTGTCGATAAAAAGTGCTCCCCACCTTTCGGCATACGGCGCTAGTTGTCGAAACCCACCCAAATCGTGATGGATTCGCCCCCAACATAGGGAATGGCGACGTTTTCGATGGTGTGGCTGAATTCGTTGGCGCTCGAGGGGCTGGTTGCCACGGCGATGTCGTAGCGTTCGGAAAACACCGCCAGGTCGTCGCGTTGCACGGCAAAGCGCAAGGGCACGGTGATGTTGCCCGCGCTCCCGGCCGGACCGACGATAACCCGGCCCACCGCACCCATGCGCACGGTGATCAACCCGTTGGAGACCACGCAATTGCGCGACACCCGGTCGATCACCCCCTGATAGCGCAGCGCGCTCGGGTCGGACGTGCGGTTGCCGGCATATGAGCGGTAGAATTCAGCGCCTTCCCGAATGCGGATGGGTGGGCATTCAGTGGCAATCGCCGGCATGGCGCCGCTCGCCGCCTGGGCGATCTGGGACTGGCTGGCGTTGACGTTGGCATAGCTTGCATCGCTGCTGCCGCCGAACATCGAACCCATGGAACATCCGGCCAAAAGCACTGCCAGTGCCGTGCCGGTCGCGATACGCCAGACAGTGCGAACCATAGCGCCCTTCCTCTCTCTCTTTATCAGGCCGACAGCGCTTCGAGCATAGCCGGAGCGCCGGAACTGGTCACCTCGCCCGGTGCGCCTTCGACATTGACGGCCTCAACGATACCATTGCGGATCAATAGTGACGAACGCGTAAAGCGCACGCCGAGCCCACCGGCGGACAGATCGCGCTCGAGCCCGAGTTCGGCCGCGAGCTTGCCCAGACCATCGGCGATGAATTCGAGCGTCCCGAGCGCGCCGGACGCTTCGGCCCAGGCTTTGACCACGTGATGATCGTTGACGGTGCCGCAGACGATCTTGTCGACCCCCGCCGCCTTGAGGTCGTCGGCGGCGGCGAGGTAACCGGGAAGATGGTTGAGGTGGCAGGTGGGGGTGAAGGCACCTGGAACGGTGAAGAAAACCACGGTGCCCGAGCCCAGGATATCGGCGCTTGTCGTATCGGTTACGCCGCTTTCGGTGACGTGCTTGACGGGCACCGAAGGAATGGGCTGGCCGGGCTCGATGGTCATTGGAAATCCTCACAAAAGCAATGGTCGTGCAGACACAGGAGGAATACGGCCAGACTAAGGTTTGCCGGCCGGTCGCCCTATGCTGCGGGATATATTCTTCTTAGGAGAATTCCGGCGGCGCGTCGAGGCTGCCGGCTGTCTCTCACACGTTCCCGGCGATGGTCAGCGGCCGCAGGATTTCGAACGGGCCATCGGGGGTATCGAAAGTGAACCGCGCCTGCGCGCCGGCAATGTCTTCGGCCTCGAACCGCCCCAGCAGCGGGAACGACAGCGTGCCCCCGTCCGGCGAGAGTTCCGGCTCCCCGAAAAGAAGGTTGGACCCGGCGATCTCGGCGATCATTGAGGCAGGATCGAACCGGCTGTCCTCGAGATCGACCAATATCGCCCCCTCCTGTGCGTCGAAAGAGGCCTTACCGAGCAGGCCTTCCCCGTCATGGGGCAAGGGAACATTGGCCAGGGCCTGGCGGATTCGCAGATCGCTGGTGCTGTCGGGCGCATCGAGCGCAGGCGCGAGTTCGAACCGCGTAGAGACCGGCACGCAGATGTCCGAGCATACGCCCATGGCTACGTCCGCGACGAACTTGGGGGCATCGCCCTCCACGGCCACTTGGAAGGGAATGAGAACGCGGCCGTAAAAGGCATGATCGAGATAGCCACCGGCGGTCTCACGCTTGGGATAGGGCCAGGCGATATCGATCTCCCCGATGCCCTCGGAGCCGGCGGTATCGAAAGTGAGCGGCAGGCCGGATTCGCCCGGCACGCGCCAATAGGTCTTGGTGGTTGCGGGCATATCCACCTCGAGCCCCATCCACACCGTTCCCTCCGGGGTGACGACATCGGCGGAAACCAGCCGCAAGGAAACCTCGGGGGCGACTTCCACCCAATCGGTCTGGGCGGCCGAGGCCGGGGCAGCGCAAGCCAGCAGGAGGGCGATGGGAAGTGCTCTTTTCATGGGCACGATCATTAGTCCAGCATACAAACGGGTGAAAGAGGCGAACGATCATCGCTTCGTGATCTTTAGACGATTTGAATATGGCAGGAAAAACTTTAGGCTGAAGACGCGGCGGGCAGAAAGCGAGCTGAGTATGGACACGCTCAAAGGACAGTTTCTGGTTGCAACGCCGGATATGGGCGACGAACGGTTCGCCGAAACGGTGGTGTACCTGATCGCCCATGGGGAGGATGGCGCCATGGGGCTGGTCATCAACCAGCCCATGGAAGACATGCATCTTTCCGACATCCTTGCCGAACTCGAGCTGGGCGACGAAGAAGAAAGCATCCGCATTCCCGACCGCATGATGCGCCAGGACGTCTTCAAAGGCGGGCCGGTCGATTCGAGCCGCGGGTTCGTGCTCCACACCTCGGATTATTTCCGGGACGGCAATTCCTATCCCGTCGATGGCGATATCTGCCTTACGGCAACGCTCGACGTTCTGCGCGCCATGATGCAAGGGAAAGGCCCCAGGCACAGCCTTTTGGCGCTGGGCTATTGCGGCTGGAGCGCAGGCCAGCTCGAAGAGGAATTGCGCCAGAACGGCTGGCTGACCACGGCCCGGTCCGACGATCTCCTGTTTTCCGTGCCGGCCAGAAAGAAGTACGACGCCGCGCTCGCAGCTATGGGCGTGACCCGCGCGACCCTCAGCCCGACATCGGGCAACGCGTAGGTCGAATCGAAATTCAGCGCTCCAGGCTGGCGCTGTTCCCGAATCCAGCGCCAGCGAAGCGCTCTAACGTCGATGGTTCTCGGCCCTAGCCCCCGATCTGCGCCTGCAACCGGCGCTGGAGTTCGGCACCCGACATCGCCGCGCCGAAGGCAAAACCCTGGGCATAGCGGCAATTGAGGCTCTTGAGCCGCGCGATCTCATCCTCGGTCTCGACCCCTTCGGCCACCAGCGACAGATCGAGTTCGCGCGCCAGCGTCACCACCGATCCGATGATGGGGATCTGAGTGTGCGAGATGCCGCTATCGTCGCGGATCTGCACGAAGGGCGCGGGGAGCTTGATCGTGTCGAACGGGAAGCGGTGGAGATAGGAGAGCGAGGAATACCCCGTCCCGAAATCGTCGAGCGCCAGCCCAAGCCCCAGGGCCTTGAAGGCTTCGAGCATATAGACGGCGTGCTCGGGATTGCCCATCACCTGGCTTTCGGTGATCTCGAGCTTCATGTGCCGCGCGACCGATTTGTTCTGGGCCACCAGCGTGCGCATGTCGTTGAGCAAGGTTTCGCTGGTTAGCTGCGCCGCCGAGAGATTGACCGAGATGTAGAACTCCTCGGGCAGCTTCATCGACGTCGTCCATTGCCGCGCCTGTTCGGCCGCTTCCTCGAAGGCGAGGCGGCCGAGCTTTTCGATCTGCCCGGTACGCTCGGCGAGCGGAATGAACGCGTTGGGGCTGACCTGGCCGCGGCCGGGATGGTTCCAGCGCATCAGCGCCTCGGCCGCGACGATCCTGTTGGAATTCTGGATGTCGACGATGGGCTGGTAGAGAAGCTGCAGATCGCGCCGCTCCAGCGCGTCCTTGAGATCGTCTTCGAGCGCCTGGGCATAGACGGCGATGGACCGGGTCGCGGCGCGGAAGGCCTCGATGCGGTCGCCGCCATGGCGCTTGGCGTAGTGCATGGCCAGTTCGGCATCGCGCAGCACGTCTTCGGCATCGACGGGCTTGTTGTCGTAGATGGTGATCCCGATCGAGGCGGTGAGCGTCATGTCGCTATCGCCGAAATTAAACGGGTTGCGCAGTGCCTTGCGCATCTGCTCGGCAACGTCGGCGATCTTTGAGGCCGACTGCTCGGACAGGAGCACCACGGCGAACTGGTCGCCCGAAATGCGCGCCAGGGTATCGAGCGGACGCAGCAGGCGTGACAGGCGGCGCGAGACGGCGAGCAGCAGCGAATCGGCCGCCATATGCCCGATGCGCTCGTCGATATCGGTGAATTTATCCAGATCGATGAGGAAGACGGCAGGCTTGACCTCGTTGAACTCACGCGAGCGCAACAGGGCACGCTCCAGCCGGTCGAGGAAAAGCTGCCGGTTGGGCAGGCCCGTGAGGCTGTCATGGATGGCGTCGTGCAGCAGCCGGTCGCGCGCGGCGCGCTCGTCGGTCACGTCCTGGAGCGTGCCCACGATGCGGTTGACCTGATTGTCGCCGCCCAGCACGGGTTTGACCCGCATGCGGAAGGCGCGATAGCTGCCGTCGAACCCGGCGATGCGGATATCGGAATTGACCTTGCCGCGCTTGAGTTCGATCAGGGTGTCGAGCGCGGTGCGGAAGCGGTCTCGGTCCTCGGGGTGCACGCGGTCGAGCCAGCGCTTGATGGCTCCGCGCAGCGCCCCCTTGCGTTCGCCGAGGCGCAGAGCCAGCTCCTCGGAGACGTTGACCCGGTCGCGGTCGATATTCCAGTCGAAGACGAAATCGCCCGAGCCGGTCATGGCCAGCGCCCGGCGCTCCACTTCCGAAAGCGCGCCGATCGACACCTGTCCGTCGGAAAAGGCGTGCTGGACGGCGGTGAAACCCAACAGCATCACGATCAAGACCAGGCCGCCCGATACCGCCGATTGGGCGATATCGTTGGAGACCTGCCCGGAAACCACCATCCAGGCATAGACCAGCCAGGCCAGATAGATCACCCAGGTCGGAACGAGCAGCACCGCCCTGTCATAGCCCCTGATCGAGAGCAGCAGGATGAGGAACAGCCCCATGAGCCCGATCAGCGCCAGCGATGTCCGCGCTATGCCCGCCGCCAGCGCCGGGTTGAAGAACGCATAGACAAACAACGCGAGGAATATGGCCGACAGCCCCAGCGCCATATGCGTGAAGCGGAAATGCCATCGGTGCAGGTTGAGATAGATGAACAGGAACCCGAACAGGGTCGTGGCCAGGGCGGCCTCCGCCGCCGCCCGGAAGGGCTGGATTTCGGCGTTCGAAACACCCAGCAGCGGGCCGAAAATGCCGAAATCGATGAGCAGATAGGCAAGCACCGCCCAGGCGAGCAGCGCGGTGGCCGGAAACACACCCCTGCCCTTGACCACGAACATGATGGTCAGAAACACCGCCGCGAGGCTGGAAATCCCCAGCACCGTGCCCCGGAACAGGGTGAAGGAGTTGATGTAATCGCGATAGGCATCCGGCTCCCAAAGGTAAAGCTCGGGCAGTGTTTCGGACGTGAGTTCGGCCACCAGCGTAACGGTCGCGCCCGGATCGATGACGATGTCGAAGACATCGGCCTCCGAATCGGGCACCCGCTCGGGCCGCAAGCCGTGGCTGGGCGTGAGCGCGGTGATGCGGCCGGCGCCGAGATCGGGATGGAACACGCCCGAGCCGGGCAGGCGGAAATAGGGCGCGACCAGCAGGCGCTCGATCTGCACGTCGCTTTCGTTGCGCAGCGCGAAAACCGCCCAATTGGGATTGGCGCCCTCGGTGATCGAGATCACCTCGATCCGGCGGATGATCCCATCCTCGCCGGGCGCCGTGCTGATCTGCACCCGGCCTTCCTCGCCGGGGAGCACGTCGATGGCCGCGCCGAGATTGACCGCGTTGATGCCCTCGGGGATCGTCACCACTTCGAAGGCCGCCGCCCTGCCCGTCGCTCCGGCCAATGCTGCAATCAGCATCGCGAGAATGACGAAATAACGGGCGGGATTGAAAGACATAAATTAACGATCCTGAAACGGGTATTCAGTGGTAGCGGGATTTCTTAGGCTTTGGCAATCAAGCTGGCCGCTGTTTCAAAAGCATTGTCACAGTTTCAAACCGCGTTGCCTGATCGGGATCAGCCGGCCAAACCGTTGTAGTGCTCGCGGGTGAGCGCAAACAGCAGATGATCCCTCCACTCGCCATTGATCTGGAGATAATGCTCGGCAATACCGATCTCGCGAAATCCGTTGGCCGCAAGGACCCGGCGCGAGGCGGTATTGTCGGGGAGGCAGGCCGCCTCGATGCGATGGAGCGCCAAGGTGTCGAACACAAACGGCAAGATCAGGGCAACCGATCGGGTCATGATGCCTTTTCCCGCGAATTCGGCCCCCATCCAATAGCCCAACGTGACGTTCTGGAAGGCGCGCCGGCGCACATTGGAAAGCGTCAGCCCGCCGACCAGGGTCGAGCGCCGGCCGACCAGGGTAAAGATGAAGAAGGAAAATTCGGTCCCATAGAGCGCATCGCGCCGATTGCGCCGGACCCGGGAGATGAAGCTGCGCGCGGAAAGTTCTGCTTCGGACCAGCGCGGCTCGAATGGGGTCAGAAATGAGCGGCTCGCGACGCGCAGGTTGCGCCAGGCCTGGAAATCGTTCTGCCGCGGCGAGCGGATCAGCAAGCCATCGCCACGGATTTCCGGTGTGGTCTGGCGTATGGAAGCGAAGGTGAACACGGGAGGCCGGCCCCCTTATTTCAGGCTTGCCACTATACGATCATAATCGGGCATGCGCTCCACCGGTCCAATTCCGGCAACGGCCGGCTTGGCATCGCCAAAGATCTGTCCCGCCACATGCCGCACGCGCTCGGCGTCGATACGGTTGATACGATCGACGGTTTCCTGCAGCGGGATCGGGCGCCCCCAGAGGATCTGCTGGCGGGCAAGCTGTCCGGCGCGCGAGGACGGGCTTTCCAGCGACATCAGCAGCCCGGCGCGGATCTGCGCGCGCACGCGGCTGACTTCGGCATCGGTGATATCGCGGGTCGATTTCTGCAACTCTTCGAGCATCACCGGCAACAGCTCTTCGACATCCTCGGCGCCGGTGGCCGCCGCCACTCCGAACACGCCACTGTCGGCAAATGCCCAGTGAAACGCGTAAACCGAATAGCAGAGCCCGCGCCGCTCGCGCACCTCCTGGAACAAGCGCGAGCTCATGCCGCCGCCCAGGATCGAGGAGAGAATCTGCGCGGCATAGAAGCCGTCGGAATTGTACGCCCGCCCTTCGAGGCCCAGAACGATATGGGCCTGTTCGTGGTCGGAGACTTCCTTGAACTCGCCCCCGACATATTGAGCCTTCTCGGGCGCCGGCGCGCCGGTGGATTTTAGATCGTGAAAGCGGTCATTGGCGAGATCGACCAATTGGTCGTGATCCACATTGCCGGCCGCCGATATCACCATGCGGTCGCCCACATAATGGCTCTCGAGATAGGCGCGGATCGTATCGGGATTGAACCCGCGCACCGAAGATTCGGTCCCGAGGATGGTGCGCCCGATCGGCTGATCGGGATAGGCGGCTTCCTGGAACAAATCGAAGACGTGATCGTCGGGATTGTCGTGGGTGGCCCCGATCTCCTGGCAAATCACCCGCTGCTCGCGCGCCAATTCGGCCGCGTCGAACACGGAATTCTGCAGGATATCGGCGAGAATGTCGGCGGCAAGGCCAACATCGTCCTTGAGCACGCGCGCGAAATAGCCGGTGTGCTCGATCGAGGTCGCCGCGTTGATATCGCCGCCCACCGATTCGATGGTTTCGGCGATCTCACGGGCCGAGCGGGTGGAGGTTCCCTTGAACGCCATATGCTCGAGCAGATGGGAAACGCCATGTTGATCGGCGGTTTCGCTGCGCGAACCGGACTTGACCCAGACGCCGAGCGCGGCACTTTCCAGATGCGGCATGGCGTCGGTGATAACGGTCATCCCATTATCGAGGGTCGTGGTGCGGACGGTCAAAGTCTATTCCTCCCAGGCGCGGCTGTTGGCGCGGATGAAGTCCTTAACGGCGTTTTCCTCGTTGGCGAGCACGGTGAAGCGCTCTTCGCGCTGGCCGAGGTCGGCCATGTGGGCCGGCAACTCGGGATGGCGCCCCGTCGCCGCTTCCACAGTTTCGGGAAATTTGGCCGGATGGGCGGTCGAGAGCGTCACCAGCGGCGTGTGGCCGAAATTGAAGCCCCGCGCAACCGCGACACCCACGGCCGTATGCGGATCGATGAGATATCCGGAGCGCTTGAGCACGTCGGCGATAATCGCCTTGGTCGCCGTCTCATCGGCCATGCCCGAGCCGAACTCCTCGCGGATCGTTTCCAGCCCGTTCTCGGGAATGGAAAAGCCGCCCGACTGGGCCAGCGAAGCGAAAAGCCCCGCCGTCTTTTCCCCGTCCCGGTCCAGCGCTTCGAACAGCAGGCGTTCGAAGTTCGAGGAGACCTCGATATCCATCGAGGGGCTGACGGTTTGCGTCACGCCGCGCTTTTCGTACCGGCCGATATTGACCGCGCGGCGCAGGATGTCGTTGGAATTGGTGGCGATCACCAGCTTTTCGACGGGCAGCCCCATGCACTTGGCGACATAGCCGGCGAAAATATCGCCGAAATTGCCGGTCGGGACCACGAACGTCACCTTGCGGTGAGGCGCCCCCAGCGCGACGGCGGCTGAGAAATAGTAGACGACCTGCGCGGCGATGCGGCCCCAATTGATGGAATTGACCCCGCTCAACCTCGCGCCATCGCGGAAGCCATGATCGTTGAACATGGCTTTGACGATGGCCTGGCAATCGTCGAACGTTCCCTCGACGGCGATGTTGAAGACGTTCTCGTCGAGAACAGTCGTCATCTGCCGGCGCTGAATTTCCGAGGTGCGGCCCTTGGGATGCAGAATGAAGATATCGGTATTCTGCCGCCCGCGGAACGCTTCGATCGCCGCCGATCCGGTGTCCCCGGAAGTCGCGCCGACGATCGTGGCGCGCTGGCCGCGCTGGCCGAGAATGTGGTCGACCACCCGCGCCAGGAACTGCATGGCCACGTCCTTGAAGGCCAGGGTGGGCCCGTGCCAGAGCTCGAGGACGAAATGGCCCGGTTCGAGTTCGACCAATGGCGTCACCGAGGGGTGATTGAACCCGGCATAGGCCGATTTGATCATCGCCTTGAGATCGTCGGCGGCAATCTCGTCGCCCACGAATTTGGACAGCACGGCAAACGCAACGTCCTGATAGGGACGATTGCCGAAATTGTGGATTTCCTCTGCGGTAAACTGCGGCCAGCTTTCCGGGACATAGAGGCCGCCATCACGCGCAAGTCCCGTGAGGACGACGTCACAGAAACCGAGCGTCGGCGCTTGGCCGCGCGTGCTGACATACCGCATTAGATGAAAAACCTCCGAGACACGGCACGCACCCTAATTGCCCTTTTCCTCAGGAGCAAGATTTCTGGACTTGCGCTGGCGCCAGATCCAAAACCCCAGCATTACCGGGGTGATGGCGGCGAAAAGGTACCAGGTGCCGGCATATTCGAGATGGCGATTGGGGAAGGTTATCTGCGTCTCGCCGCCCTGCGGCAGCTCTCCAGCAGGCCCCGCCACCAGATCGATGGTTACGGGCGCCACCGGGACGCCGGGGTCGAGAAAGGCGGCAAGGCGCTCGGGATCACGCACCCATTCGCGGCGCGCATCCAGATCGGACGCGGGCGTAAAGCTGTTGGGCTGTTCCGGGCGGCGGGCCACGCCTTCGATTGTCGTGGTCCCCTGCGGTCCATCACCCCCATCGGCATAACTCTCGGCAACGGCTTCGGGAACAAAGCCGCGATTGACCCAGACCACGCCGCCATCTTCGAGCGTGAACGGCGCCATGACCCAATAGCCGACCCCGCCGTAACGGCCCACCGGATCTGGCAGATTGGTGAAAATCAGTACGGTCCGGGCGTGGTCATAGGTGCCGGTCGCGGTAACCGGACGGTAGTCGAGCGCCTCGGCGTCGAGGCCCGCCCAAGACCCTTGCTCGGGAAACGCGGCAGCGGGCTGATCGAAGCGTTCTTCGACAGCGGCGATCAACGCTTCCTTTTCACCCAGGCGCTGGACCTGCCAGTTTCCCAGCGTGATGAACAGCGCCATCAACACCAGCATCAACACCACAAAACTGATCTGGCCGAGGCTCCAGCGACGCTGGGGGCGAACCGCTTCGATCATTGGTGAACGCCTCGTTGGTGGAACGTTTCCAGCCTGCCGACTGGCTTCGGCGGCACCGCGGCACCGCGCCCGGAGCTTACCGCTGGGCCGGTAAAAAGATGGCCCTCGCCACTGCGCGAACCGCGGCCCTTAATGCCGGTCGCGAGCGGAGAAGGCCCCCAGAAACGTTCAAGCATGTAATTTGCCGGGCCACTGGAAAGCGGCCCGGCCTTTCTCAAGATCAGTGGTGAGCGATCGTCGCGCCCCAGGAGCCCCAGACATAGATCGAGGCGAACAGGAACAGCCAGACGACGTCAACGAAGTGCCAGTACCAGGCGGCGAATTCGAAGCCCAGGTGCTGCTTGGGCGTGAACTGGCCGCGATAGGCACGGATCAGGCACACCAGCAGGAAGATGGTTCCGATGAAGACGTGGAAGCCATGGAAGCCGGTCGCCATGAAGAAGGTGGCGCCATAGATGTTGCCCGAGAAGTCGAAATGGGCCTGGGTGTATTCGAGCACCTGCACGCAGGAGAACAGCGCACCGAGCAGGACGGTGATGACGAGACCCCATTTCAGCCCCTGCCGGTCGCCTTCCAGAAGCGCATGGTGCGCCCAGGTGACGGTGGTGCCCGAAAGCAGCAGGACCAAGGTGTTGAACAGCGGAAGGTGCCAGGGATCGAAAACTTCGACGCCCTGCGGAGGCCAAACGCCGCCGGTGAAGGCCACACGGCCAACCTGGGCAATTTCGTCGGGATAGAAGGCCGCGTCGAAATAGGCCCAGAACCAGGCAACGAAGAACATCACTTCCGAGGCGATGAACAGGATCATGCCATAGCGGTGATGGAGCTGCACGACCGGGGTATGGAAGCCGGTTTCGGCCTCCTTCACCACGTCCGCCCACCAGGCGAACATGGTGTAGAGCACGCCGACGAGGCCGGCGGCGAACAGCCAGGGCACGCCACCATGCATCCACATGATGGCGCCGACGGCCATGACGAAGGCGGACACCGAGCCGATGAACGGCCAGGGGCTCAAATCTACCAGGTGGTAGTCATGGTTCTTTGCATGGGCTGCCATTTTTAGGTCTATCCCCCGTTAGGAATCGTGAAACGTATAAGACAGCGTAATCTCGCGGATTGTACGCAATTCGGAATTCTCGTCGAGATCGGGATCGACGAAATAGGTGACCGGCATCTCGACCGTGCCGCCAGGCGGAATGGTCTGCTCGGTAAAGCAGAAGCATTCGATCTTGTTGAAATAGACCCCGGCGGAATCAGGGGTCACGTTGAAGCTCGCCGTCGTTTGCAGCGGTTCGTCGCTCAGATTGGTCGCGCGGTAGACGACGGTGCTGACCGTGCCGATCGGGTTTGTTTCGATCCGGGCCGGCTCGACCTGGAGCGGCATGCCGCGATCTATGGTGGCATCGAAACGCACGCCCATCTCGCGGGCGATGACGCCTCGCACATTGCCATCGGAAACCTGCGTCGTCCCGCCATAGCCGGTCACCCGGCAGAAGATGTCGTAGAGCGGCACGGCGGCAAAGGAGAGCCCGAGCATGAATAGTCCCATGCCCACGAGCCAGGCGAGCGTGCGCTTATTGGACGACTGGGTATGATCGGGGGTCGCTATGCTCATGGCTCACAGGTCCCGCACAAGCACGTCCGGACCAAGCTTTGCGATGGTAATCGCATAAAAAATGGCGACCAGAACGGCAAGTGCGATGCCGATCGCGATGGAGCGCTTGCGGCGGCGCTTCATGAACGCTTCGCGCTGTTCTTGGCTCATGTTCTGTTCGACGGTCATCACAGGACTCCAAACCATCTGATCAGGCCAACATCGGCCAGCAGGGCTACGAACAGCACAAACAAATACAGCAAGGAATAGGTGAAAAGGACGCGGGCGCGGCGCTTCATCTCAACGCCTTCGGAAAAGCGCACACGAATGGCGAGAGCCGAGAAAGCCGTTCCGAGAATTGCTGCGGGAACGGCATAGAACCATCCCACGAGCCCGGTCAGCACCGGTCCGAAGCCCACGATCGTCAGCAGAACGGTGTAGATGACGATCTGGTTCTGCGTCGCGCGCTCCCCGGCCACGTTGGGCAGCATGGGGATGCCGGCCGCTTCGTAGTCGCCCTTCTTGTAGAGCGCCAGCGCCCAGAAGTGCGGCGGGGTCCACAGGAAGATGATCAGGAACAGGATGACGGCATCGAGCGAGACCGAGCCGGTGACCGCCGCCCAGCCGATCATCGGCGGAAAGGCGCCGGCGGCGCCGCCGATCACGATGTTCTGCGGCGTCGAGCGCTTGAGCCACATCGTATAGATAACGGCGTAAAAGAAAATGGTGAAGGCCAGCAGCCCCGCCGCGAGCCAGTTGGTTGCAAGCCCGAGCGTGGCGACCGAAAAGCCCGACAGGGCGAGGCCAAACACCAGCGCATCTTCACGGCTGACGCGGCCGGCCGGGATCGGACGATTCACGGTGCGGCTCATGACCGCGTCGATATCGGCGTCGTACCACATGTTGAGCGCGCCGGACGCACCGCCCCCGATGGCGATGCACAGGATGGCGATAAAACCGATAACGGGATTGATGCCGCCTGGGGCGACGAGCATGCCGACAAAGCCGGTGAACACGACAAGCTGCATCACCCGGGGCTTTAGCAGCTCCAGATAATCCTCCACGCGGCCGCCAAGCTGGACGGAAGTGGTTTCGGTGTTGTCGTCAACGTAAGCCAAGGTGAGGCCGGGCTCCGGTTTGAAATTAAAACGCAACCCGGCGAACCGGGTTGCGAAGGGTCGGTTCTTTGTGGCGCCGGCTTACTTGAAGCGCGGCAGGGTTTCGAACTGGTGGAACGGCGGAGGCGAGCTCAGGGTCCACTCCAGCGTCGTCGCACCTTCACCCCAGGGGTTGTCCGCTGCCTTACGCTTGCGGGCGAACGCCTCGAAGATCGAGTAGAAGAACACCGCAAGGCCGATAACGGTCACGACATAACCCCAGGACGAGACGTTGTTCCACAGCGCGTAGCTGTCGGGGTAGTCGATGTAGCGGCGCGGCATGCCGGCAAGGCCGAGGAAGTGCTGCGGGAAGAAGATCAGGTTCACGCCGACGAACATGATCCAGAAGTGCAGCTTGCCCAGCAGTTCGCTGTACATCACGCCGAACATCTTGGGGAACCAGTAGTACCAGCCCGCAAAGATGGTGAACACGGCGCCCAGCGAGAGCACGTAGTGGAAGTGCGCGACCACGTAATAGGTGTCGTGCAGCGCACGGTCGGCACCCGCATTGGCCAGCACCACACCGGTCACACCGCCAACGGTGAACAGGAAGATGAAGCCGATGGCCCACAGCATGGGCGTGGTCATGCGGATCGAGCCGCCCCACATGGTCGCGATCCACGAGAAGATCTTGATGCCGGTGGGCACCGCGATGATCATGGTTGCGGCAGTGAAGTAACGCTGGGTGTTGAGCGAGATACCCGAGGTGTACATGTGGTGCGCCCAGACGACGAACCCGACCGCGCCGATCGCGACCATGGCCAGCACCATGCCCAGGTAACCGAAGATGGGCTTGCGCGAGAAGGTCGAGATGATGTGGCTGATGATGCCGAAGCCCGGCAGGATCATGATGTACACTTCAGGGTGACCGAAGAACCAGAACAGGTGCTGGAACAGGATCGGGTCACCGCCGCCGGCCGGATCGAAGAAGGCCGTGCCGAAATTGCGGTCGGTCAGCAGCATGGTGATGGCGCCAGCCAGGACCGGCAGAGCCAGAAGCAGCAGGAACGCGGTCACCAGCACCGCCCAGGCAAAGAGCGGCATCTTGAACATGGTCATGCCCGGGGCGCGCATGTTCAGGATGGTGGTGATGAAGTTGATGGCACCAAGGATCGAGGACGCACCGGCGATGTGGAGCGAAAGGATCGCATAGTCCATGGCCGGGCCAGGCTGGCCGGAGGTCGAGAACGGCGGATAGATGGTCCAGCCGCCGCCGGTGCCCATGGCGCCCGGAGGGCCTTCCATGAACAGGCTCATGAGCAGCAGCAGGAAGGCGGGAACCAGCAGCCAGAACGAGATGTTGTTCATGCGCGGAAACGCCATGTCCGGCGCGCCGATCATCAGCGGCACGAAATAGTTGGCAAAGCCGCCGATCACGGCCGGCATGACAACGAAGAACACCATGATCAGCCCGTGGGCCGTGGTGAACACGTTGAACATGTGCTTGCCGGCATCGAGCGCGGCATTGCCGTCGATGCCATAAACCATCTGCGCGAGACCGGGGAAAATCTGAATGCCCGGTTCGGCCAGTTCCCAGCGCATGAAGCCGGAAAGCGCGCCGCCGATGACGCCCGCCACGATCGCGAAGATCAGGTAGAGAAGGCCGATGTCCTTGTGGTTGGTCGAATAGACCCACCGCTTCCAGCCGGAGGGAACTCCGTGTGCGGCATCGGAATGAGCTGCGTGAGCTTGTGCCATGTTGTTAACCTCTTATTCTCTGCCGCTTACTCGATCGAAGCCAGCAGCGTGCTGTTGGCATCGGCGAGGCTGCCTTCCTGGGCAGCGGCCAGCCACGCATCGAACTGTTCCTGCTCAACGACGCGCACGGCGATCGGCATGAACGCGTGATCCTTGCCGCACAACTCCGAGCACTGGCCGTAATAGATACCGGTCTCGCGAGCGTTGAACCAGGTTTCGTTGTTCCGGCTGGTCACGGCGTCGGTCTTGATGCCGAAGGACGGGACGGCGAAGGCGTGCAGCACGTCGGCGGCGGTAACCAGGAGACGGACGGTAGTGTTGACCGGCACGATCAGTTCGTTATCGACCGCCAGGAGGCGAGGCTGATCGGGCTTCTGCTCGGCGCGCTGCTCTTCATTGAGCATCACGGAGACGAAGTCGACGTCCTGGTCCATGTATTCATAGCCCCAGTACCACTGGTAGCCGGTGACCTTGATCGTAAGCTCGGGCGCGGGCACTTCGAGATCGCCGCCGAAGATCTGCGAACCGAGATAGCGGCGCTCGCCGTCCGGGATGGTCTGCTGATCGGCCAGAACGCCGAAGGAGGGGATGGCGATCACGAAAAGCAGCAGGACGGGAACGACGGTCCAGACGACTTCCACCAGGGTGTTATGGGTGACCTTGGAGGGGACGGGATTGGCGCGCTGGTTGAAGCGCACGATCACAACGATCAGAAGCGCGAGCACCACTAGCACGATCGCGGTGATGATCCACATAAGCAGATTGTCATGGAAGGCGATGATCGAATCCATGATCGGGGTCACCGATGGCTGCAAGCCGATCTGACCGGGAACGGCATGGCCCGCCTCCTGGGCCGAAGCGATTGCCGGGATCAGCGCAAACAGCAGCGCAGCGAGTGAGGCTCTGACCAGACGGAAAGAAAATCCTGTCACCTGGACTTCTCCTGAACGTAATTGTTTTTTGCGCTCCCTAGCATGTCCGCTCCGCGTGGCAAATGGCGCCCGCTCCCGACTCATGACTGGGGTGCAGATTTTTCTGCGGGCAGCTAAACCACATCCTTCCGAGCAAGGCAATTGATCCCGAGAGCACATTTTGTGCGTCAAATTGCGCCAAAGGCGCCTTAAGCCCGCCCCAGTTGTGCGATTTGTGACCGGTTTGGCGACCTTATGTTGACAAGGACCGCCAGCCTGCCCGACACATCAGGCAATCGTCCCGACGTCCGGGTCGCCAGGAGACAAGAGCTTTTCATGCGCCACATCGCCACTTTCGCCGCAGCCCTTATCGCCTCTTTTTCCCTTGCCGCACCGGCCGGCGCGCAGGGAACAGTGCGCTCCGAGCACGGCGATTGGCAGATGAGCTGCGATCTGGTGCCTGGCGCGCTCGAAGAGCAATGCGCCCTGATCCAGAACGTCACCGCCGAAGACCAGCCCAACGTGGCCCTCTCGGTGATCGCGCTCAAGACCGCCGATCAGGAGGCGCGCCTGCTGCGCGTGCTCGCGCCCCTGGGCGTGCTGCTGCCCAACGGGCTGGGGCTCAATATCGATGGGGAAGATCTTGGGCGCGTTGCCTTCGTGCGCTGCCTGCCCAATGGATGCGTTGCCGAAGTGGTCATGGACGACGAATTGATGACCCAGCTCTCCGAAGGCGAGAACGCGATCTTCATCGTTTTCAGAACGCCCGAGGAAGGAATCGGCATCCCCGTCTCGCTCGCCGGCTTCCAGGAGGGCTTCGAAGCCCTGCCTTAAACTGCCTGATCGCGATTCGAGGCACAAAAAAGCCGGACCGCACGCGGTCCGGCTGGGCTAGAAAACAAGGCCAAAGGCAAATCAGGCCCTGCCTTCTTTCGGGCTCTCTTTGGAGGGGCGCGGACGCACCGGCAAAATACGCCGCACCAAGAGCCCGATCAGGGCTTCAGCAAGGGGTCACCGAAGCCATTGAATGGCACGCGCATTGCGGCGTGCGTCCAGAAACTCTCCGGCGGCGGCGGCGCCATGACGAAGAGCTTCCGCGATATCGTAGCGGGTCAACCCCATGTCGCTGAGCAGGGATTCATCCATCTGCATCATCGAGCGCAGGGTCGAACGGCGCATACCGGCGCCGGCGCGGGATTTGAAAGAGAACAGGGCCATGATCTACTCCATCACCCCATTTCCTCTATCGGACTGGTAGAGTTTATGGGCGGCTGCGTTGTTGCAAGCGGTATGTAGGCACTTGCCTTCCATTATTCAAACAAATAGATTTCATTTAATCGATCAAAATTCGTGATGGAAAAGGCAATGGCTGCTCCGCTTGATCTCGATCAGTTGCAGACCTTCTGCGCCATCGCCGATTGCGCCAGTTTCACCGAGGCGGCCCGGCGGGTTTACAAGACCCAGTCGGCGGTTTCGATGCAGATCAAGCGGCTCGAGGAGCGGCTGGGCCAGCCCCTGTTCCTGCGTGACGGACGGCGCGTGTCGCTGACCACCGAGGGCGAAGCGCTCTACGCGCGGGCCCGGCGCATGCTCAAGATCAATGCCGAGATCATCGACATGTTCTCCAAGGACGATCTTGTCGGCAATATCCGGTTCGGGGTGCCCGACGACTATGCGGTCAAGCTCCTCCCGGTGATCCTTTCGAGCTTCCAGCGCACCCATCCGCGCATCACCGTCGATGTCCGCTGCCAGCCTTCCGAGGAGCTTTTGTCCGGCATGCGCTCGGGGCGTTACGACATCATCGTGTTCACGCAAGGGACGATGCACGAATTCGGCGAGCTGTTCCGCACCGAAAAGATGTATTGGGTGGCCAGCCATGGCGGACGGGCGCTGGCTTCCGATCCCCTCCCCCTGGCCTGCGGCCCGTCCTTTTGCACCTGGCGCGCCGATGCGGTCGAGGCGCTCAACAGGATCAACCGCGACTTCCGCGTCGCCTACACGTCCTCGAACGCCACCGCCATCTCCTCGGCGGTGCTCTCGGATCTCGCCGTCGGCTTCCTGCCCGAAAGCGCCCTGCAGCCAGGAATGCGGGTGATCTCGCAGGATCAGGGCCTGCCGCGTTTGAACGACGCCCAGATCGCCCTCCTGCGCGCCTCGCACGCCTATGGCGGCATCTACGACGCACTGGCGACCCATATCGTCGAAAGCATGGGCAACCTGCCCGGCTCCTATTACGGCCGCGAGGCAACGGAGAGCACGGCAGCCGAGTAGTTGAGTGAGTGACTCTCTCTCCTCTCTCCTCTCTCCTCTCTCCTCTCTCCTCTCTCCTCTCTCCTCTCTCCTCTCTCCTCTCTCCTCTCTCCTCTCTCCCTTACTCCATTCTCCACCCGTGTCGCCCCGGGCTTGACCCGGGGCAAGGTATGCGCGCCGCTCCCGGATCTTGCCGTACCCTGTCCCTCGCCCTCTCCCTTTCCTTCCGGCCGCCTCTCGCCGCCCCCACCGTTGCGGCTCCCCTGTACCCTCCTCTTCGTCGTCTTCGTCCCCGGACTTGATCCGGGATTGACCCGGAGACCCGCAAGGTTTTCCAAGCAGCTCATCAGAAGTGCGTCCCCCAATCTCTCCCGCACCACAGGCAGCGCTGCGGATTGTCGGGTTCAGCCCGACAATGACGAGGAGAGGCTGGAAAGGACGAGCGACGAGATTCTCGCCGTAACGCTCCCCCAAGAACTCCTTCTCCCCTTGAGGGAGAAGGGTAAGAGGGACAACGCGATCACAGCGCCTGAGCCTCAGCCGTAGCGTTCCCCCAAGAGCCCCCTTCTCCCCTGGTGGGAGAAGGGCCGGGGATGAGGGGGGCGCTGAGCTTGCGTCATGGCAAGAGCCGGAAACGGCGCGCATACCTTGCCCCGGGTCAAGCCCGGGGTGACACGGTGAGGGTGAGGCAGGGCACAGCCCCGCCTCCGCCCTCACCACGCTCCACCACCAAGGTCTCCAACAGCCCAACTGCTTATCCCCACCAGCACACCACCCCCAATCGTCATCCCGGCCTTGAGCCGGGATCCAGTACACTCAGTGCCTGAGCCCTAGCCGCAACGCTCCCCAAGAGCCCCCTTCTCCCCTGGTGGGAGAAGGGCCGCGAATGAGGGCGGCGCTGAGCTTCCACAGACACCGGCGCCAAAAAACTTATCCCCGCCCCCTGCGCTTGCCCCATACTCCCCCTCACGACCCCGCGCATATGGACGCAAGCGCTACGAACGTTTGGGCGGGATCGGTTCGGGTTCCTCACGGGTCGCCGTGGGGAAGGCCCAAAGCGGACAGATGGCCGGATGTGGATAAAAGGTGTGAGCGGACCACCAATCCAATCACTCCCACGTCGCACCGGGGAAACCCGGAGGGGCAGCGAGGGGACGGCCGGGAGGTTGGCAGAAAAAGTGGTTCCCACTTTTTCGGTTCGACCAACCGACCCACTAAAAACTCTCAACAACCCCCAGCCCGAGAAGCCGCCATAAGCCCAAAATCCCGGACGCATGGGGCGATGATCGCTTCATACTAACAAATACAGTGCGGAGCGTTCATCGCCCCATGCCGTCTATTGAAATCGCGATGACCCGAAGGCTCAGCCGGAGGGCGATTTGGCACGGCCTTACGCGGCCCTCGCCATGCCGTAGTCGGAGAAAACCCGCGAAATGTCGCCCTTCCACTCGCCGTGGTAGAGATCGAGCAGCCGTTCGGCAGGTGTCTCGCCGACTTCGAGCGTATAGTCGAGCGGCTTGAGGAATACCGCTTCGTCCGCCCCTTCCCAATTGTGTTTGTCGCGCGCCTTGAGCCCGGCGCGGGCGATGGCCACCGCTTCCCTCGCGATCTCGAACACGGTTCCATCGCGGAACGGCGTCTTGAGCGCTGTCTTGGGCACGCCGAGCCGCAGGGCCTGCCGCTCCTCTTCGGTCCAGTCCTTGACCAGGTCCCAGGCCGCATCGAGGGCGGTATCATCGTAAAGCAGCCCCACCCAGAAGGCCGGCAGCGCGCAGATGCCCTGCCAGGGGGCGCCATCGGCGCCGCGCATTTCGAGATACTGCTTCATGCGCACTTCGGGAAAGAGCGTCGAAAGGTGGTCTTCCCAATCCTTGAGCGTGGGCTTTTCGCCCGGAAGCTGAGGCAGCTTGCCATCGAGGAAGGCTCGGAAGCTTTCCCCGGCGCAGTTGATGTACTGCCCGTTGCGGATGACGAAATACATCGGCACGTCGAGGGCATAATCCACATAGCGCTCGAACCCCATGCCGTCTTCGAAGGCGAAGGGCAGCATGCCGGTGCGGTCATTGTCGGTGTTGAGCCAGATGTGCGACCGGAACGACAGCAAACCGTTGGGCTTGCCCTCAAGGAAAGGCGAATTGGCGAAAAGCGCCGTGGCGATCGGCTGCAGCGCCAGGCTGACGCGGAGCTTTTTGACCATATCGGCTTCCGAGGCGAAGTCGAGATTGACCTGCACTGTGGCCGAGCGGAACATCATCGAGGTGCCCAGCGTGCCCACCTTTTCCATATAGGGCTTCATGATGCCGTAACGCGATTTGGGCATGGCGGGGATTTCGTCGAGCGTCCAGGTGGGCGTCACCCCGATGCCGAGGAAATCGATCCCCATGGGCTCGGTGAACTTGCGCAGAAGCTTCAAGTGCTCGTTGGCTTCGGTGCAAGTCTGGTGGATGGTTTCGAGCGGAGCGCCCGAAAGCTCGAACTGGCCGCCCGGCTCGAGCGAGATGGCGCCGCCGCCCAGAGGATTGTTGAGCCCGATCACCTTGTCGCGATCGTAATACGGCAGCCAGGCGGTTTCGGTCTGGACCTTGTCGAGCAGCGCGCCGATGCCGTTCTCGCCCTCATACGGTACAGGTTTGAAACCGTCGCGATAGAAGGTGAACTTCTCGTGCTCGGTGCCGATGCGCCATTCCGATTTCGGCTTGGAGCCGCGAGAGATCGCTTCGATCAATTGGGAGCGCGATTCGATCGTGGGCGACGGCTTTTCGGCCATGAAGTACCTCGGAATGTAATGCATGGGCATGAGGGCCATGCCAGAGCCCGCGACAATAGCGGGCGTTCGTTCCAGATCAATACCCTTTATCGTAACCTTACGATAAAAACCTTTCTACCAATCACCTGCCGCCGCCTGAATCAGCGCAAGCGCGGCCACCGCCGCCGTATCGGCCCGCAGGATTCGCGGCCCCAGGCTGATCGGCTCGACGAAGTCCGATGCCAGCAATCGATCGCGTTCCTCATCGGCGAAACCGCCTTCGGGGCCGATCAGCAGACCCAAGCGCTTGCCCTTGAGCCCGTTCAACGTCTCGAGCGGCGAAGAGGATGCGGCGGCCTCGTCACAAAAGATCAGCATGCGGTCGCCATGCGTCTGGTTCCATTCCGAAAGGAGCTTGTCGAAGCCGATCTCGGGCGCGATCTCGGGCACGCTCAAGACCTCGCATTGCTGCGCGGCCTCTACGGCATGCGCCCTGAGCTTTACGGGGTTGAGCCGTGGGTTTTGCACATAGCGGGTGATCACCGGCTGGATGATCCCCGCCCCCATCTCGGTCGCCTTCTGGATTTCGTAGTCGAGCCGCTTGATCGGAGCGAAGCCGAACCAGAGATCGTTGGCCGGCGTCTGTTCGGCGGACTGTTCGATAAGCCGCAGGGAAACGAGCTTTTTGCTCACCTGCGTGATTTCGGCGAGGAACGCCCCGTCGCGGCCATTGAAGACCACGCAATTGTCCCCTGCCCCGCGGCGCAGCACGTTGACCAGGTGATTTGTCTGGTCCTTGTCGAGCGCCACTTCGGCGCCGGTCTGCAAGGGGACTTCGAGAAAGAGACGCGGCAGGGTCTTGTGAGTGCGGGGCATGGGAGGTGGTTGACTTGAACTTGAGAGCGATTAGTGCCTTTGTGCCAGACAACGCTCCGGCACAAAAGGCCATCCATGCAGCACGAGAACACCGGAACCGTCGCCGATGCGGTCAAGGGCAATTGGGTGGATCGGTATGCCCCGGCCCAGGCCAAACCTTATCTGCGCATGTCGCGGCTCGACCGCCCCATCGGCTATCAGCTCCTTTTCTGGCCCTGCGCTTTCGCCTTGGGCCTGGCGAGCCTTGCAACCGACACCGGCTTCAATTGGTGGCATCTGGTTCTGTTTTTCATCGGCGCCATCGCCATGCGCGGGGCCGGCTGCACCTTCAACGACATCGTCGATCGCGATATCGACGACAAGGTGGCCCGCACGCGCTCGCGGCCCATTCCGTCGGGGCAGGTCAGCGTCAAGCAGGCGGCGGCTTGGCTCGTGGCCCAATCGCTGGTCGGGCTGGCGGTACTCGTCCAGTTCAACACCTTTGCCATTCTCGTCGGCATCGCATCGCTCGTCCTGGTCGCCATTTATCCATTCATGAAGCGGGTCACGTATTGGCCGCAGCTCTTTCTGGGCCTCGCCTTTTCATGGGGCGCACTGATGGGCTGGGCGACCGAAACCAGCACTCTCGCCTGGCCCGCCGTGGTGCTTTATCTCGGCTGCATTGCCTGGACCATCGGTTACGACACCATCTATGCGCTGCAGGACGTGGAAGACGATGCGCTGATCGGGGTCAAATCCACGGCCCGTCTGGCCGGCGCCAATGTGCGTCCGTTCGTTGCGGTATTTTACGCATTGGCCGCGGCGCTATGGGCAATCGCTGCCTTGATGGTCGGCGCGAGCTGGGTATTTTTCGTGCTGTTTCTCGTGCCTGTCGCCATGCTTGCCTGGCAGGTGATCACGATCGAGCGCACCAACGGTGCGCGCAGCCTGATGCTGTTCAAGTCCAATCACTGGCTGGGCCTGGCGTTCACCGCGGCCCTGGTTCTCGCGAGCCTTCTTTAAAAGCACAAAACCCCGCCGGTGGCGGGGAGTGCCTCTGGACTTGGAGGTCAGAGGAAAATCGTTCAGCCGATCTGTTCGCCCGGCTTGCGGCGGCGGGCGAAGCGGGTGCGGCGTTCGGCTTCGGCCGAGAGCATGCGGCGCGAACTCGACGTGCCGACCATCACCCCATCGATCTGCTGGGAGTAGGCGACGAGCGAACCGTCTCCGGTGCGAATATAGAGCGGCAGACGCAGCTTGCGCCCCCAGTTCTGCCATTCGGCGACCACGTTGGAATTGCCGGCTTCTTCGAAGATGCGATAGTTGAATTCCTCGTCGGGATGAATGAGCTCAATGGCGCTCATCAGATCGCCATCCTCGGAAATGCGAGTGGAAACGGCCACCCCGACATATTCGGCGACCGGCACCTTGAGCTTGACCGTGACGCCGCTCTTGTCGAGCTTGCGCCGGACGGTAACGGTCATCGCCTCAGCGCGCGGACCGTTGTCATTGGCGGGGTTGTGCCTGAGATGGCGGGGATAGACCGCGCCCTTCAAAAGCGTCGATGGAAAACCATCGACAATTACGCCGAGAACCATATTCAGCCTTCCTGTCAACTTTCGAGAGCTTTTTGTTTTTGGTGCTCTCGTTTTGTTGCTCCCACTCTAGTCGGGCCCTCTCATCATCGGCTTAAAAAACGGGGTTAAGTTTGTCTTGTCTCGAAATGGGTTAGCGGAATCTCACCCTCTGTAAGAAGCAATTAACCGCTCGACTTGCGCGGGCCGGGCGAAACGCATAACAAAGGCCGCAATGCTGCCCGGGCGGGGCAGAAGAGGGTCTTTTCCAATAACCGGTCTGGAGTGGCATGCCCGCTGCTATCCCCCAAGGCATAGAGGACGATCTCAAGCTGCTGAAATCGGCGGCCGTCCATGCGGGGATCATTGCGCTCGGTTTTTTCCGCACCGAGTTGCGCACCTGGACCAAGAACGTCACCTCGCCGGTGAGCGAGGCCGATATCGCGGTCGATCATTTCCTCATTGGCGCCCTGAGGGGCGCCCGCCCCGACTATGGCTGGCTGAGCGAGGAGACTGCGGATTCACCAGCCCGGCTCGAGAGCGAACGCGTTTTCATCGTCGACCCCATCGACGGCACGCGCGGCTTCATCAAGGGCGAGGATAGCTGGACCATCTCGCTGGCCGTTGTGGAAGCGGGGCGTCCGATCGCCGGCGTGGTCTATGCCCCGGTGCGCGACGAGATGTATGTGGCCGGCCTGGGCCTCGGCGCCAGCCGCAACGGCGTCCCGATGCGGGTTGAAGGCCCGGCACCGGCCTCCCCCATCATTCCTGCGCCTGCTGCGGTTCACAACGAGCTTGCCGCGCACGGCGTCGACCATGTTGCCGGCCCGGCGTATCCCTCGCTCGCCTATCGGCTGGTGCAGGTGGCGGCGGGAACGCTCGATGCCGCAGTGGCTCGGCGCGGCGCTCAGGATTGGGACATCGCGGGAGCCGACATCATCCTTACCGAAGCGGGCGCGCGGTTCGAGGATGTCTGCCTGGGCACGCCGCTCTATAACGGTTCGGACACGCGCCATGCCGCGCTTGCCGCCACCGCCGACGCCTCGCTATTATCGCCCTTGCGTGACGCCCTGCGCGTCGTCTATGGCTGCCCGCAATCCCAACCCGACGCTCAAAACCGATAGGCTAAAGCTCATGACCGAAACGCCGGCCAAGCAGTTGCTCCACCTCGTGATCGGAGGGGAATTGTCCCAGATCAAGGGTGTCGAGTTCAAGGATCTCGACGCTGTCGATATCGTTGGCGTCTATCCCAACTATGCGGCTGCCTATGCGGTCTGGAAGCAGAAGGCGCAGATGACGGTCGACAATGCCGAGATGCGCTATTTCATAGTGCATCTGCACAAGCTGCTCGACCCGGCGCAGGACGGCTGATCAGGCTTCGCCGATCGAGCGCTTATAAGCGGTAAAGGCCGCCTCGGCATTGGCGTAGGGCTCCTGCCGGTCGACGCTCCAATAGGCCAGATCCTCGATGGGAATGGGTGTGCCTGTGATGGCGCAGCGCACGAAGGTGCCTGGCTTGATCACCACATAGTCGGCATCGAGATAGCGGATCTGGGCTTCGGAGGGGGAAAAGCCTGAATCGAGGATGTTCATGCGCTCTGTTCCTTTGCCCTCAATCTAGTGGCCTTTGCCGGCATCGTCAAAACAGACTCTCCTGCGTGCCGGTTCCCTCCTCCGAGCGAGCTTTGCGCTTAGGGATCGGCGGCGCGCCGGCCACGGTTGCCGCAATCGAGCCCTGCGCCACGTCGATCGTGAGCGCATCGCCGGGTTTGACGTCAGTGGATGTGCGGACGAGATTTCCCTCAGCGTCTTTTACAAGCGCGAAGCCCCGCGCCAAGACTTGCTGATAGCTGACCGAATTGAGGAGCTTGGCGATCCCGTCCAGCCGCGCCCGGCGCGCTTCGACGATGCGGACATAGGCAGGCTCCATGCGCGCCGTTGCGGCCTCGAGGTGCCGGCGCCCCTGGCTGATCGGGGTAGAGAGCAGGCCGGGACGCAAGCGCCCCGCGAGGGGAGAATAGGCCACCCGCGCGCGACCGGCTCGCGTTTGCAGGCCGTGGCGGGCACGCGTGGCGGCGTTTTCGAGCCGGTTCGAGGCCGCTTCGAGACGCCCGCGCAGGAGGCCAATCGCGAGGCGTCCAGCGATCCGCTGGTGATCCATGGCCTTGGCGTGCTGCTCGGCCCTGAGTGCCGACCCCAATCGTGCCGTCGCCATATCGAGACGCTGACGCTGGGTCGAGATCAGATCGCCGGGGCGAGGCATGCCGGCCGAGGCAGCCCGGAAGCGGTCCTTGAGGTTGGCGGCAATGCGCCGCGCCGCCATGCGCTGGCGAGAACCCAGATCCTCGACATAGCCGATGAGTTCGCTGCGTACGGGAACGGCCATTTCCGCCGCGCCAGTGGGCGTCGGGGCGCGTCGGTCGGCGACGTAGTCGATCAGCGTTATGTCGGTTTCGTGCCCCACCGCTGAAATGACCGGAATGGCGCTGCGCGCGACGGCGCGGACAACGCTTTCCTCGTTGAAGCCCCACAAATCCTCGATCGAGCCGCCACCGCGCGCGACGATCAGCAGGTCGGGACGCGGGATCGGGCCATCGGGCGCGAAAGCGTTGAAGCCGTCGATAGCGGCAGTGACTTCGGGCGCGCAGGTATCGCCCTGCACGCGGACAGGCCATACGATCACGTGGGACGGAAAGCGATCATCGAGGCGATGAAGGATATCGCGGATCACCGCGCCAGTGGGCGAGGTAACGACGCCGATGACGCGCGGCAGATAGGGAAGTTGGCGCTTGCGCTCGGGTGCGAACAAACCTTCGGCCAGGAGCTTCCTGCGCCTCTCCTCGAGCAGCGCCATCAACGCCCCGGCGCCGGCGGGCTCGATCTGTTCGATCACGATCTGGTATTTGGACGAGCGCGGATAGGTCGTCAGCCGCCCCGTCGCGATGACTTCGAGCCCTTCCTGGGGTTTGAAGGTCAGTCGGGCATAGCTGGTCTTCCAGACGACGGCATCGATGCAGGCGCCATCGTCCTTCAATGTGAAATAGCTGTGGCCCGAACTGTGCTGCCCGCGAAATCCGGAAATCTCTCCGCGCACTCGCACGTGGCCGAACTGGTCTTCCACGGTGCGTTTGACGGCGCTGGAAATTTCCGAGACCGTGAACTCGTAGGCATTGGTTTGCTGATCGCTCATAACCCGTTGGTGGCCGAGACTCAGGGCTTCGTCAAGGGTAGCGGGCATGGGGCGCGCGTGATATGGGGCGGCCTCAATTGCCGGATATCGAAGGGAAGTGCGTCATGCGGGTTTTGCTGATCGGATCGGGAGGACGCGAGCACGCGCTGGCCTGGAAGATGACTCAGTCCCCGCGACTCGAAAAGCTCTTTGTCGCGCCGGGGAACGGCGGCACGCAAACGATCGCTGAAAATGTCGCGCTCGATATCGCCGATCACGCAAAGGTCGTCGAGTTCTGCATAGCCGAACGCATCGATCTGGTCGTCGTGGGCCCGGAAGTTCCACTGGTCGCCGGCATCGCCGACGATCTGCGGGCGGCCGGCATTGCGGTGTTCGGACCATCAAAGCTGGCGGCACAGCTTGAAGGCTCCAAGGCCTTCACCAAGGAACTCTGCGACGAGATGGGCATCCCCACGGCGTCCTATGCCCGCTTCGGTGCTCTTGAACCGGCGCTCGAACACGCACGGGTGACCGGTGCTCCGATCGTCATCAAGGCCGATGGCCTGGCGGCCGGCAAGGGCGTGACGGTCGCCATGACGCCCGAGGAAGCCGAGTCGGCCCTCAATGACTGCTTCGGCGGTGCGTTTGGGGCGGCGGGCGCGGAGGTGGTGATCGAAGAATTCCTCGAGGGCGAAGAGGCGAGCCTTTTTGCCATCTGCGACGGCGAGCATACGGTGCTTATGCCGCCGGCGCAGGATCACAAGCGTGCCTATGACGGCGACGAAGGGCCGAATACCGGTGGCATGGGCGCCTATGCTCCCGCCCCTGTGATGACCGACGCCCTGATCGAACGCGCCTACCGCGAAATCGTCGCTCCGGCGATCAAGGGGATGGCAGCGCGCGGAACGCCCTTTTCCGGCGTGCTGTTCACCGGCCTGATGATAACGGCTGACGGCCCCAAGCTCATCGAGTTCAACACCCGCTTCGGCGATCCCGAATGCCAGGTGCTGATGATGCTGCTCGAAAGCGATCTCCTCGACATTCTCGAAGCGACCGCGCTCGGGCGGCTCGACACGGTGACGCCGCGCTGGAAGCGCGATGTCGCCATGACAGTGGTGCTGGCGGCCCAGGGTTATCCCGGCGACTACGAGAAGAACACGGAGATCGGCAATATCGATGAGCTTGACAGCGAAGCCGTTCGCATATTCCACGCCGGCACCCGGCGGGAGGGCCACAAGCTGCTGGCCAATGGCGGGCGCGTGCTCAACGTCACCGCGATTGGTGAAACCGTGACGCAGGCCCGCGAGCGGGCTTATGCGGCCGTGGATGCCATCGAATGGCCGGAAGGGTTCTGCCGCCGCGACATCGGCTGGCGCGCTCTGGAGAAATAGGGAGGGCGCAAGCGTCCTCCCCAACGCCCTTAGCGGCTGAACACCATATAAGCGAACATCAGCACGCTGACGGCGACGATAATCGAGCCTAGCGCCACGACCATCTCCAGGCCGGTCGCGCCCTGGAGCAGGAAGTAAAGTGCGGTGACCATGATCACCACGCCCACCATGTGCGTTCCGAACTGGATCATCGCCAATGGCCGTGTGGCCTTGGCCGGTGCCAGCGCGAAATAGGCACCGAACAGCGCGCTCGTCGCCCAGCCCACGAGGTTGAGATGGGCATGGGCGCCCATGGCGCTGTGGTTGCCCGAAATGGACATCAGAATGCCCATCCCGATGCCGACGATCAAAAACAGTATTGCGGCCTTGAAATAGAAGTCGGAAACTTTAGGCATGGTTTTCCCCACCAAAACCGTTTCGCCGAAAGAAAGTGGGAGCCGATCACTTGCCGAAAATTCGTCCTGCAAGTCTAGCATCGGCTTCCACTGGCCAATTATCGCCTTTTTACAATTGTTGCCAAGCAGATTAAGCATCACCGGCAACAAGGAGCGGCAGCACCTTCTCAACCCGCCCACGCTGGGCTAGCTTGGCGATCCAACAGGAGGTCGATAGCTGTGGGGACGATCACCGATCCAAAGATCGGCATTGCCTTGGGCGGCGGCGCAGCGCGCGGACTGGCCCATATCCCGTTCATCGAAGCGATGGACGAAATGGGGCTCGTCCCGCACCGGATCGCAGGCACTTCGATTGGCGCACTGATCGGCTCGGGCTGGGCGGCGGGACTCAAGGGCTCCGAGATCCGTGAGCTCGCCTATGAGATGCTGGGCACGATGAACGGGTTGTTCGGCCGGCTGCTCTCCACCCAAGTCCGCTCCATGGCCAAGATTTTCCGCGAGGGCATCTCGATCCAGCTCGATCCGGTGCATGTGGTGGATCTTTTCACCCCACCGGGCATGGCAGAGGATTTCGCCCAGCTCAAAATTCCCTTCACCTGCATCGCCACCGATTTCCGATCCTGGCATCAGGTGGCGTTTCACGAAGGCCCCCTCGCCCCTGCGGTCGCCGGATCGCTTGCCGTGCCGAGCCTGTTCCGGCCCGTTCACTATCACGACACGCTTCTGGTCGACGGTGGGGTGGTTAATCCGCTGCCGCTCGACCATGCGGCTCCAGGCAGCGACATCCTGATCGCGATCGACGTCAATGGCGATCCACGGCCATGGCCGGAAGGCTATGTGCCCACCCTACTCGATGTGGGGTTCGGTTCGGCTCAGATCATGATGCATCAGCTTATCGCCCACATGCTGGCCGCCTATCCGCCCGACCTTTATTTCAGGCCGCACCACGTCAATATGGGCGCGCATGAATACTGGCGAGTGCGCGAGATCGTCAAAGCCGGCGATGCGGAAAAGGACCGCTTCAAGCGCGAGCTGGAAGCGCGGATCGAGAGCTTCATCGCCGATCAGCGAAAAATTTCCTGAGCATCTCACCGGCGCGGGACGCCGAAACGCCCCCGATGACCTCAGGTATGTGGTGGCAGGTGGGCTGGGCGAAAAAGCGTACGCCATTGTCGACCGCTCCGCCCTTGGAGTCCTCGGCGGCATAATAGAGCCGCCGCAGTTTGACGTGGGCGATAGCGCCGGCGCACATGGTGCAGGGCTCGAGCGTCACATAGAGGTCGCAGTCGGATAGCCGCCCCGTACCATCGGCAGCAAGCGCCGCGCGGATGGCGTTGAATTCGGCATGGGCCGTCGGATCGCCCGTTTCGCGCATCGTGTTGCGCCCGGTGGCGAGCACCTTGCCGTCGCGCACGATCACCGCGCCCACGGGCACCTCTCCATGGTCCGCCGCTTCCTGGGCGAGCGCGAAAGCAATCTCCATGGGATTTTCGGGTGTCGTCATCACGTCGGGGCTCATATCAGCTTTGGCGAGGGCTGTCCGCATCGTTAGGATAGGCGGAAAGGAGAATCAGTGCCCATGGCAATCCGCCAGCTTCCAGACGACCTCGTCAACAAGATCGCCGCTGGCGAAGTCGTCGAACGGCCAGCCAGCGTCGTCAAGGAACTTGTCGAAAACGCTCTGGACGCCGGCGCCAGGCGCATCGCCGTCACCACGGCGGCAGGCGGCAAGAGTTTGATCCGCATCGAGGATGATGGGCACGGCATGGATGCCGACGATCTGATCCTTTCGGTAGAACGGCACGCAACCTCAAAGCTCGCCGACGACGGGCTCGACGATATCCGCACACTGGGGTTCCGTGGCGAAGCGCTGGCTTCGATCGGGTCGGTTTCCGATCTCTCGATCGCCTCGCGCACAGCCCAGGCGGAAACCGGCCTCAAGATCAGCGTCAGACGCGGCGTAAAAGTCGGCCCGGTACCGCATCCGATCAACCGGGGCACCGTCGTCGAGGTCAAGAACCTCTTCGCCGATATCCCGGCGCGGCTGAAGTTTCTGAAATCCGACCGGGCCGAGGCCGGGGCGATCACGGACGTCATCAAACGTCTCGCCATGGCGCATCGTGGCGTTCATTTCGTACTCTCGGGCACCGACCGGCAGCCGATCAACTGGCCGGCACAGACGGGTGAGAACGCAGTCCATGCCCGGCTTGCCCAGATCATAGGCGCCGATTTTCCCGAGAATGCGCAGCAGATCGGCTTTTCGCGCGGCGGCATCGTGGTCGGCGGGCTGGCGGGCCTGCCCACTTTTTCGCGTGCCAATACGCTCAACCAATTCTATTTCGTCAACGGCCGTTCGGTGCGCGACAAGGTGCTGCTGGGCGCAGTGCGTGCGGCCTATGCCGATTTCCTGCATCGCGATCGGTTTCCGGTGATCGCCCTGTTCGTCGCCATCGATCCGGGCGAGGTGGACGTCAACGTCCACCCCACCAAGGCCGAGCTGAGGTTTCGCGACCAGGGCGCGGTGCGCGGGGCGGTGATCCGCGCTATCGGAGAGGCACTGGCGGCCGCCGGTTTCCGGGCGTCGTCAAGCGTGGCCGATGCCGCATTGGCGAGCTTTCGGGCGCCTGCACACGAAACGACCGCTCCCGAGCCGGTCAACAGCTTTGCAGAGCCGGCGGGGGCGGCGCCCCCCTATCGGCCGATGCAGCCCTCCTTTGCGGCGCAGCCCTCGTTGTCGTCCAGCCTGGCCGCCGAGATCCGTCAGTTCGATGCGCCGAGCGCCCGGTTCGAGCCGATCGAGACGCAACCGGCGGAACAGCAGGATTTTCCGCTTGGCGTCGCCAGAACGCAGGTGTTCGAGAACTATATCGTCGCCCAGAATGGCGATGCGCTGGTGCTTATCGATCAGCACGCCGCCCATGAGCGGCTGGTCTATGAAAAGTTCCGCAATCAACTGCGCTCCGGCCCGGTCGTCAGCCAACGTCAGCTTATTCCGGTGGTCATCGACCTGCCTGAGGAAGATTGCGGACGGCTCGAAGACGCCGCACCCGTCCTCGAAAAGCTCGGACTTTATCTCGAACGGTTTGGTCCTGGCGCCATTGCCGTCAATGAGACCCCTGCGCTCCTCGGCCAGACCGATATCGATGGCCTCGTGCGCGACCTTGCCGATGGGTTGGCGGAGTGGGACAATGTAGCCGTGCTCGAAGAACGCATGGACGCCATCATCGCCCGCATGGCCTGCCATGGCTCGGTGCGCTCGGGCCGCCGGCTGCGGCCCGACGAGATGAACGCATTGCTGCGCGAAATGGAGGCAACGCCCCATTCAGGCCAATGCATCCATGGCCGGCCGACCTATATCGAGCTCAAGAAAGGTGATCTGGAGCGCCTGTTCGGCCGGCGGTAGACGAAGGAACCTTCGAATGTCGCGATTGGCGGTCAAGCCCGTCACCAGGGCAAGCTGGAGTGATTTCGAAGCCCTGTTCGAGAGCAAGGGCGCACCGAGCTATTGCTGGTGCATGGCCTGGCGGCCGATCGAAGACCGGACAGAGGCCACCAACGCGGATCGTAAACGAACGCTCAAATCCTTCGTCGATCGGCGCCTCCCCATCGGGATCGTTGGATATCTTGAGAAGGAACCGGTCGCCTGGTGCTCGGTGGCGCCCCGTTCGACCCATGTTTCGCTGTCCAAGCAGCAGAACGACGGCGAAGAGGGCGTTTGGTCGGTGACCTGCTTTTTCGTGCGCAGAGCCCATCGCGGCACGGGTCTATCGGGCCAGATGCTGGATGCAGCGATCGCTTACGCCAAAAAGAAGGGTGCCCGGATCATTGAAAGCTACCCCGTCGATCCGGAGTCTCCAAGCTATCGTTTCATGGGATTTGTGGAGCTATTCGAGAAGAGAGGCTTTGCCGAGATCGGCCGGGCGGGGACGCGTCGCCACATTATGCGGCTGACCCTCTAAGGCTTATTCAGGCGTGCGGATGAGTATCTGTCGCTCGCTCGACTTCCGCCTCGGTCGACATCAGAAGGCCCGTGACTGCGGCGGCCAGGACGACCACCGCGCCGACGACGCCAAGAATGACGATTGCCATGGTTCTGCTCCAGCTTGCGTAACGTGAAGACGCAACAGCCTTGGCGCGCGGGTGGTTCCTGCCGCTTGGCAAAGTGCGGCGTAAGTGTGGCGCGGCTGCGACACTCGAATTTGAGGGTGTCAGCCCGTACGTTCGAGAAAGGTAATGGCCGTGCCGCCATAGTCGCGGCGATCCACGATCTGCGTACCGACGGGTGCCTCGATTGCCACGTCCTTGTCCTCCTCGATGAGGATCAGGGCTTCTGCCGCGACCCAGCCGCCGGCCAGGGCGCTGGCGATTGCCTTTTCTCCCAGGTTCTTGCCATAGGGAGGATCGCAGAAGACCAGATCTGCGGGACGCAGGCGTTCGATGGGGCCGAGATCGGCGGCATCGCGCTTGAGGAGCTTGGTCTGACCGCCCAGGCCGAAGCTCTCGATATGCCCGCGGATCAGACCGCGCGCCTCGATCCCGGTGTCGACGAATACGCAGTGCGCGGCGCCGCGCGAGATCGCCTCAAGCCCCATGGCGCCGGTGCCCGCGAAGAGGTCAAGCACATAGAGGCCATCGAGATTGGGACCGATGCGGCTGCCGATGATCGAGAACACGGCTTCACGAACGCGATCGGAAGTCGGACGAATATCGTCCGACTTCGGGGTGTCGAGCTGTTTGCCGCGGAATTTGCCGGCAACGATACGCATTGCGGCTATTCGTCCTCGCTCCGGCGGGGACGCCGCGGCCGTTCAGGACGCGGGCCGGACGGCTTGCCGCCGCGTGGCGGCCCCTTACGCTCGCCACCTTCGCGGCGGGGACCTTTTGAAAACGGCCTATCGTCATCGCGACGCGGCCCTCGGGCCGGGCGCACCTGGTCTCCGCCCTCACGACGCGGGCCCTTGGAGAACGGACGATCCCCATCACGGCGCGGACCGCGTGAAGGCCGGCCTTCCTCGCCTTCACGGCGTGGCCCTTTGGAGAATGGACGGTCTCCACCACGGCGCGGCGGACGATCACCGAAAGCCTTGTCGCTCTTGCCCGGCGCGGTGCGCCGCGCCAGCGGGCGATCGGTATCCTTGCGCTTGGGCCGATCACCCCAATCTCCGCCTTCGCGGCGAGGGCCGCGTGCGGGACGGGTTTCACCGCCGCGGTCGGGCCGCGGACCCTTATTGAATGGGCGCTCGCCATCTTCGTCGCGATCACGAACCGGCTTGGAAAAATTCTTGCGCGGCCGGTCGCTGAAAGCCTTATCGTCCTTGAAGCGGCGCGGCTTGTCGCCATCGCGGCCACGGCGGTCGAAGGGCCTATCCTCGCCCTTGCCCCGGCGTTCGGCGGGCATCTGCACGATTTGCGAAGGGCGACCGTCATCGAAATGGACGGTACGCGCCTCGGTTTCCCTCATCGGTTTACCGCGCGACTCGGGCCGCTTGCGCAGGCCGCCGAAGCGGTCGCGCTCGGTGGCGCGGCTTTCCGGCTTTTGCGGCGAACGGCGGCGCGGCTGTGTGGGGTCTTCGTCGGATTCGGAATCGAAATCGGCGCCCGAGCTCTCGGTGAGGCGTTTGCCGAGCTGATCCTTGAGCACACGGGTCTTGACCTTTTCGACGCTTCCGGCAGGCAGATCGCCGAGTTGGAACGGGCCATAGGATAGGCGGATCAGGCGGTTGACCTCAAGCCCGAGCGCGCCGAGAACATTGCGGACCTCGCGGTTCTTGCCCTCGCGCAGCGACACGGTAAGCCAGACGTTGGAGCCGGTCGAGCTGTCTAGGACCGCTTCGATCGGGCCGTAGTCGACCCCTTCCACGGTGATGCCTTTGGCCAGGCCATCGAGCTGTTCCTGTGTGATCGAGCCGAAGGCGCGGACGCGGTAGCGCCGTACCCAGCCGGTGGCAGGGAGTTCGAGCGTACGCTTCAAGCCGCCATCATTGGTGAGCAGCAAAAGGCCTTCGGTGTTGAAATCAAGGCGGCCGACGGTCAAAACGCGCGGCAAGCCGAGCTTGTCGAATTCGGCAAACACGGTGGGCCGGCCCTCGGGGTCTTTTTCCGTGACCATCAGCCCGGCGGGCTTGTGGTAGAGCCAGAGCTGGGTGGGCTGACGACGGGCAATGGGCTTGCCGTCGACGGCGATCGTGTCGCTTTCGATGACGTTGAAGGCCGGGGTCTTGACCGGGCTGCCGTTGACCGAGATGCGGCCCGCGGTGATCCAGCTCTCGGCATCGCGGCGCGAGCACACACCGGCGCGCGCGATGACCTTGGCGAGGCGTTCGCCAGCGGGGGGTTGAGGTTTATCGCTCATTTGGAGCGGTCTTTCTTCTTTAGATACCAAAACAAAGCGAGGCCCCTAGGCCTCGCCGGAAAACCAAAAGCGTAAACCTTACAAAGGCTTACTGCTGAGCCGCAAGCGCAGCGCGCACATCGGGCGGACAGCTCGGGTCGGTCGGAGCGACAAGCGCGCCATTGGCCGCCTGGCAGATCGTTTGTTGGCCACCGACCGTCTGAAAGTAACTCTCGGGCGGCAGGTAGATGCTGCGCTCACCCGCCCCTTGCGCATTGCGATAGGACGCCATGCGGGCGGCGAGCTGGCGCGCCTCGGCCTCGGTCAGAGGCCGTCCGGAGGTTGCGCCCGAGGAAACGACACGTCCACCGCGCAGGGCGTCGAGATCGGCAGTGGTCAATCCCGAAGTATCGAGAGTAACCGAACTGGAGTCCTCGGGGATAACTGCGGCCGATTGGCTTGGCGGGGGCGGGGTTGCACCCGATCCGGGGATGACCAGCGGGCTGCGTTCGCCCGAAATCATTGGCTTTTCCTCAGTGGGAACGACGCCGACGCCCTGAAGGGTGGTGCGCATCACCTCGCGCTCGAATGTCAAAGGATCGACCATCGCATTGGTGCCTTCGACAGTGGTGCACGCGGCGAGCGCCGTCGTGGCGATCGCGGCGAGAAATGTCAGGCGCAACAGAGCTTTACCCCTGCCATCACTGTTTACAACCATACGCATCGGCGCCTCAAAGCCCTGATTATCTTGTCTGTTCCGGCGGGTTATAGCCTATCGGCGGACCTAAGGCCAGAATTTGGCCGATTTACGATTTCGCCTCGATAGCCCGTTTTGGGCGCAAGACGTCGACGATCATCATCACGACCCCGACGCTGATGGCGACATCGGCGATGTTGAAGACGTAAAACGACCAAGTGCCTAAAAAGAAATGGAAAAAATCGGCCACCGCGCCCCAGACGATTCGATCGATTGCATTCGAGAGGGCCCCACCGATGGCGAGGGCGATGCCGATGCGGGTCAAAAGAGAGTCTTCCTTGACCCACCACCAAGCCAGCGCGACCATGGCTAAGGCCATGACAAGCAACAACATTTCAGGCGTCAGGCCACCGAGCAGACCGTAGGAAATGCCGGTGTTCCAGACCAGGGTGTAATTGAAGAACGGGGTCAGCGGGACGATCTCGCCGCCGGTCCAGCCGGCGAGATCGACCTGAAGATATTTGTGCAGGCGGTCCAGAACAAGGACCGCCAGCGCTGGGACAAGGCTCCAGATGACCGATGGTTTCGTCAGCCAGTTCATGCCCTTAACCCCGCCGCAGCGCGTTCGCGCATGGCCTGGGCGTCGCGGGGGGTGAGGTCGGGATATTCAGGGTCCGAACCCACCTCAGGGGTGATTTTCCACGAGCGGGCGCAGCGGGAGCCCTCGGCCCTTTCAAAGCTCACATGAACCGGCACAGAGGGGTCGAGATCAGCCTTTGTGCCGATGATCGACGGGTCTAGGTGCCAGTTTAGTGCACTGGTTATGCAGATCTCGGCCAAATCCTGCCCTTCGAGGGCTTTTGCAAGCTCGGGATCGCCGATCGTGACCGCTGGGGCCGCCTCGAGCGAGGAACCGATCACCTTGTTCTTGCGCTCGATTTCGAGCGCCGCAGTCACGGCGCGGCGGACGGTTCTGATCTTGGCCCATTTGTCGGCCAGCGCATCGTTGCGCCATTCAGCCGGCACATTTGGGAAAACCCGTGCGTGGACGCTCGAGGTGTCGCCCGGGTTCCGCTCAAGCCAGACTTCTTCCATCGTGAAGACCAGCACCGGAGCGAGCCAGGCGGTCAAACAGGAATAGAGCTGATCGAGAACCGTCAACGCGGCCTTGCGCTTGATCGAGGAGATCGGGTCGCAATAGAGCGCGTCCTTGCGGATATCGAAATAAAAGGCCGAAAGCTCGAGGTTCATGAAATTGGCGATCGTGGTCACCACGCGCTTGTAGTCATAGGCGCGGTAGCCGGCGCGAACTTCCTCATCCAGCACCGCGAGGCGGTGCAGGATGAGCTGCTCGAGTTCGGGCATGTCGGCGAAGGCGATGGCTTCCTCGGGCTTGAAATGGGCGAGATTGCCCAACAGCCAGCGGAAGGAGTTGCGCATCTTGCGATACATCTCGACGGTGTTGGCAAGGATTTCATCGCCGATGCGGTGATCCTCGGCATAGTCGATGGTCGCCGCCCAAAGGCGCAGGATATCGGCGCCGAACTTCTTGATGATGTCCTGGGGCGCGATGGTGTTGCCCAAGGATTTGCTCATCTTGAAGCCGTTCTTGTCCATGGTGAAGCCATGGGTCAGAACGGATTCATAGGGCGCGAACCCATTGGTGGCGCAGCTTTCGAGCAGCGAGGAGTGGAACCAGCCGCGATGCTGGTCCGAGCCTTCGAGATACATGGACGCGGGGAACTTCAGATCCGGCCATTTCTGCTTGTTGCGCAGCACAAAGGCGTGGGTGGAGCCGGAATCGAACCACACGTCGAGAATGTCGGTGACCTGGGTCCAGTTCTCGTGATCGGAAACGTCATTGCCCAGGAAGCGGGCCTTGGCACCCTCGGCGAACCAGGCGTCGGCGCCTTCATCCATGAAGGCTTCGACGATGCGGTGATTGACCTTCTCGTTCTTGAGGATTTCGCCACTGTCCTTGTGGACGAACACGGTGATGGGAACGCCCCATGCGCGCTGGCGCGAGAGGACCCAATCGGGGCGATCGGCGATCATCGAGCGGAGCCGATTCTGGCCTTGCGGGGGGACGAATCTGGTGGCGTCGATGGCGGCAAGGGCGCGGGTGCGCAGGGTATCTGTGCCCGTAGCCAAGGCCCCCTCACCCGGCGCATTCGCGCCGACCTCTCCCCCGAAGGGAGAGGTAAGGTTGGTCGCGGAGGCGGAGCCTGTGGCTCCCCCCTCATCCGCCCTTCGGGCACCTTCTCCCCCGAGGGGAGAAGGAGTCCCTGCGGTGAGCGTTTTGCCCTCGAGGTCCTTGTCCATATAGACGAACCATTGGGGAGTATTGCGGAAAATGATGGGCTTTTTCGAGCGCCAGGAATGGGGGTACTGGTGCTTCAACCGCCCCCGGGCGAAGAGGTTATTGGCGGCGATCAGGGCCTTGATGACGCGGTCATTGGCATCGCCCTTCTTGCCCTTGTCGTCGATGACGCGCGCAGCGCCACCTTCGGCGTCGGGGCCGAAGCCGGGGGCGGCGCTGGTGTAAAAGCCGGCGTCGTCGACGGTGAAGGGGATGGCAGGATCGATGCCGCGGGCCTGCAGATCGCGGGCGTTTTCCTGCCAGACATCAAAGTCGTCGGCGCCGTGGGAAGGGGCGGTATGGACGAAGCCGGTGCCCGCATCGTCGGTGACGTGCTCGCCATCGAGGAGCGGCACGAGGAACTCGTAGCCGCCGGCGAGGCCGCGCAGCGGGTGGTGGAGGGTCATCGCGGCGAGGTCGTCGGCCGTCACATCGGCAAGGCGCTTGAAGGTGAGCTTGGCCTTCCTGGCGCTTTCCTCGGCCAGCTTGTCGGCGAAGATCAGCTTTTCGCCCGGCTGCGGGCCGAAATCGTTCTCCGCGGTTTCGACCTCGTAGAGGCCGTAGTCGATGCGCGAGGAATAGGAGACGGCGCGGTTGCCAGGAATGGTCCAGGGGGTGGTGGTCCAGATGACGACATGAGCGTTGGTATGGGCACCTTCGGTCACCGGAAATTTCACCCAGATCGCGTCGGACTCGTAGTCCTGGTACTCGATCTCGGCTTCGGCCAGTGCCGTCCGTTCCACCACCGACCACATCACGGGCTTCGATCCGCGATAGAGCTGGCCGCTCATGGCGACTTTCATCAGTTCCGAAGCGATGGTGGCTTCGGCGTCGTAGCTCATGGTGAGATACGGGTTGGCCCAATCGCCCATGACACCAAGACGCTTGAATTCCTCGCGCTGGATGTCGATCCACTGTTCGGCGAAGGTGCGGCATTCGGCGCGGAATTCGTTGATCGGCACCTCGTCCTTGTTCTTGCCCTTGGCGCGGTATTGTTCCTCGACCTTCCACTCGATGGGCAGGCCGTGGCAGTCCCAGCCCGGCACATAGGCCGAGTTGTAACCCAGCATCTGCATGGAACGCGAGACGAGATCCTTGAGGGTCTTGTTGAGCGCGTGGCCGATATGGATGTTGCCATTTGCGTAAGGGGGGCCGTCGTGAAGGGTGAATTTTTCACGATCCCGGCTCTGCTCACGCAGGAGCTTATAGAGGTCCATATCCTCCCAGCGCTTGAGCCATTCGGGCTCGCGCTGGGGCAGACCGGCCCGCATGGGGAAATCGGTCTGCGGCAGGAACAGGGTGTCGGAATAGTCGCGCTCGGTTGTCGCGCCCGGTTGCGTGTCGGTCATTAGAACTCGCACAAATTTTCAGTCGGTCTGAATGTTGGTGCCGCTTTTAACAGCGGCGGCGAAGGATTGCCAATGGGTTTGGGTTTCAGCCTTGCGGCTGAGACATCGGCGCTGCCGATGCCGCACCCCTCATCCGACCGCTTCGCGGCCTTCTCCCCTCCAATCGTGCCACGGGCACGATTGGAGGGGAGAAGGGTAACCGTGGCAATGTTTCGGCAGGAACGCCGTGCTGTCTATTGGCTAAGAAACAAAGCCCAGGGCGGCGTCGAACTCGGAGAGCGGGGCCGCCTGGGCGGTGGTAATTCGAGCGGCTTTGGTGTCGCGGCCCATTTCGGCGATCAGCGCGTCGAGATCGGCAAAGGTCATCTGGCCGCGCACATGAGAGATGAGCGCGACTTCGAGGGTCTTGCCGTAGATATCGCGGTCGAAATCGAAGATGAAGGTTTCGAAAGGCGGCTTGGTGTTGTCGAACATGGGCTTGCCGTAGGCGGCGACACCGTCGAACACTTCGTCATCCAGCCGGACCTTGACCGCATAGACGCCTTGGGCCAGCCCGAAGGTTTCGGGAACGGCCATGTTGGCGGTGGGATAACCCAATTCGCGGCCGCGCTTGTCGCCCTCGATCACGGTGCCGGAAAAGAAATAGTGATACCCCAGAAGCGCGTTGGCGGCGGCGACATCGCCGGCGGCGAGCGCATCGCGGACGCGTGAGGAGGAGACGGGCTCTTCTCCTTCATCGAGCATGTCGCAGATTTTGACCGAGAAGCCCTTTTCCTCGCCCTGGCCGAGAAGGAATTCGGGAGTGCCCGCCCTGCCCTTGCCGAAATGGAAATCGGCGCCGACCACAACGCCGGAAACCTCAAGCGCTTCGATGAGGAACCGCGAAACGAAATCGGCCGCCTCGACCGAAGCCAGATCGCGGGAAAACTCAAGGAACGCTACGGCATCGAAGCCCAGCGCCTCGACAAGCCGCGCCTTGGCGTCGGCATAGGTGAGGCGAAAGAGGAAGGGCTGGGGCGCAAAGACATCGCGCGGATGCGGCTCGAATGTGAGGACCAGGGCCGGAACGCCCTTTTGCTCCGCCATCTCACGCGCGGCGGCGAAGACCTGCTGGTGCCCGCGATGGCAGCCATCGAAATTGCCGATCGCGATGACGCCGCCGCGAAGCGCGGAGGGAACGTCGGCAAGGCCGTCGAGACGATGAAAATTGGTGCCAGCGGTCATAACTTGGATGGAGAGGTCTACAGGAGAGGCGGAACCTGCCTTTTTGTCGGCTCGATTGCAAGAGCGGCTTGCGTGCCGAGGGTTTGAAAGCGGTAGGCGCATGCGGGGCGCGGGGTGGCGGTGGGCGGCTCGCCGAAATCGAGGAGCGGGTAAAATCCTAGCGGAATCAGTCTGTTGCGCGGCAGGGGATCGCGGCCGATATCGCCCACATAGACCTCCGCGCCGGCGGCAAGGCAGCGGTCCAGAAAGGCCGTGACGCGGAGGGCGAGGGCGGGATCGTAGAAGAGATCACCTACGAGGATTACCTCGGTATCGGGGGGTGAACCATCGAGAATATCGGCCTGTAAAGCGGTTATGGTGACGGTGTTGAGCGTGGCATTGAGTTTGAGGTTGGCGATGGCGTTGAAATCGGGGTCGGCGGCGGTGACCGAAGACGCTCCGGCGAGCGCGGCGGCGATGGCGAGGAGGCCCGAACCGGTGCCCAGATCGAGGACGGATTTGCCGGCGACAAGCTCGGGATGGGCGGCGAGGTGATGGGCGAGCGCGAGGCCGCCGGGCCAGGGCCATGCCCAGTAGGGCGGCACCCCATCGGCGGCGAGGCGCCAGACGCCGCTGGTGGGGGTGGCGGTGTGGAGGCGGATATGGGGGAGGCCCGGAACGGGGGTTACGGGGAGATTGGCGGTGATGAAGGCTGTGGGGTCGGGCATGGCGAGGTGCCTAGAGTCGGGATAAAGGCCCGTGGCCATCACATCTTCTGGAGCCAGCGGAAGCCTTGCGGGTCTCCGGGTCAAGCCCGAAGACGACGAGGGGGAGTAGGGAACCTTCCGTGTGGTTCGGCAACGCTCTTCCGGTTCGTCATCGTCGGGGCCCCTACCCTACCGCGCCAAACGGGGCATGAAGCCGACCATGTTGGCGCGGGAGACCGAGACGAGGTCGGCCACGCGCTTTGGGGGCGGGTTGTTGAAGGCGTCGAGCTCGGCGGCGTGGATGGAGCCGGTGATGAACAGGAGGTCGATGCCGAACTGGGCTGCGCCGACGGAGTCGGTGCGGACCGAATCGCCGATGGCGAGGATGTCGCGCTTGTCGAACCGGCGGCCGGCGGCCTCGTCGAGCATGGCCTTGGCCTGCTCGTAGATGGGATTATAGGGCTTGCCGGCCATCATCACGCGGCCGCCGATATCCTCATAGGCATCGGCCAGGGCGCCGCCGCAATAGACGATCCGCTCGCCCTCCTCGACCACCTTGTCTGGATTGGCGCAGATCAGCGGCAGGTCGCGCGATTTCCAGATCTTCATGCGCTCTGCATAGTCGGCGGGGGTGTCGTCATCGGTATCGAGGTCGGTGACCGCGACGGCGGTGGCCTGCTCATCGGAACCGAAGGTCAAATCGAGCCCTTCGAACAGAACGTCGTCAGTAGCGGGGCCGACGCGGGCGACGGTGCGGCCGCGCCAGTTTTCGAGCAGCGCGCGCGTGGCATCGCCCGAGGAGATGAGCGCATCATAGGCCTCGCGCGGGATATCCATGGCGTCGAGCTGGGCGATGATGGAACTGCCGGGGCGCGGGGCGTTGGTGATGAGCACGACGCGGCCGCCCTGCTCGCGATAGGCGACCAGCGCCTCCACCGCGCTCCAGTGCGGCGTGATGCCGTTGTGAACCACGCCCCAGACATCGGAAAGGATGCCGGGATAGCGCGGGGCGAGGCTGGAAAGGCCGGGTGTGGGGCCGGTGAGAGCGGGCATAAAGAAACTCCTTAGCGCGAGGCGGCGCGGCGCAGGGAGTCGTCGCCATCGTCGCGCAGGTCGGGGCGCAGCGGCGCGATATCACCCAATACCCGCCCCTGGGCGAGGCGGATGCCGTCATCGAGCAGCGCGAGGATTTCGCTCTCCGCCTCGAGGCCGGTGAGGACAAGGTTGATGCCGAACCGCTTGATGTAATCGTTGATGTCGGAGGAATGGAAATCGGTCAAGGCGGAGGTGTTGGCGATAAAGCCGCCGCCCGAGGTCGAGATGTGGCGCACGCCCTTTTCGGCGAGGCCGGCGAAATCGAGGCGCAGGGTGGTGGCATTGCGCAGAGCGAGGGTGACGCCCTGCTGGACCAGGCTGGCGAGACCATCGGCTTGCGGGCGCGAGAGGGCGGTCCAATCCTGGTAATCGAGCGCGAAGGCGATATCGGAATTGACGGCACGGTTGGCGGCGAGCAGCGCCAGAAGGCGTTCGAGAGCGGGCTTGTCGTCCAGCGTCGCGGGAGAGAGATCGACCAGCAGACGCACCGGATCGCCGCCCAGCCGGGCGCGGCGGACGATGCGGACGGCCTCCTCGGCGCTCAGCAGATCGATGCGGCGCAGGATGACGGTGCCCTCCCCCGTGGGGACGGGCAGGAACTGGGGCGGGTCGATCAGCTCGCCGTCGAGTTCGAGGCGCGGCACGAGATCGAGCGCATGCAGCTTGCGCTGGGGGAGCGTGAGGACCGGCTGGACGTGGTGGACGATGCGGCCATCATCGAGGGCGCGGCGGACATCGTCGAGCGGGACGATGGGGCGGCGGGGCCTGGGCTCGGGATTTGCGGCGCGGTCGCTAGAGGCGGGCGCGAGCGAAGCCTGGGCGGTTTCGAGCTCGGAGACGGCCTCGGCCACCTGGCGGACGACGGTGCCCAGCACGCTCATATCGGCCTCCACGACATCGAGGCGCGGGCCGAGATCGAGATCGACGATGGCGTTGACGCGCTGGGAGAGCACCTGGCCGGCCTTGGCGTCGGTGGCAAGCAGGCGGCCCATTTCCTCGACGCCGGCTTCGAGGCGGGCGAAGGCGCGGCGGCGGGCGGCACGCTCCTCGATCAGCGCGCCGCCGAGGATGATCACCAGCGCCAAAAGCCCGGCTTCGATGGGGGTGAAGCCGAGCGCGAAATAGGCCGCGGCGCCCAGAGCGGCACCGCACAGGCCAATGAAGATAAAGACCAAGCCCTGCACGCGGCTCCAGCCCCCAAGGGAATCAACTCGGCTTTTCTCATAAAGCTCTAGCATTTGGCGGGAAGGCGAAAAAGCACAACCGCCAACCCTTTGTTTACCCTAACGGATTGATAGTGGCCTTGAGCCCCTACCGTAAGGAGAGATGGCCGGATGCGTGATGGAAACCCATCGGACGCAGATATGAAGCTGTTGCTCATCGAGCGTTCGGGAGAGCGGGCGCGGGTGACGATGGCGGCGATATTTGCCCATTGGGGCAATGCGGTGGCGCTCGTTCACTGCACGAGCGGGCAACAGGCGCTGCGCAGCCTCAAGACCGGGCGGTTCGACGTGATCCTGGCCGAGACCGGGAGCCTGGAAGGGCTGGGCTGCGACGAAGAAGCCGCATTCGGAATGCTGGCGGGCGCCTCGGGCGGCGCGCTGATCATCGCGCTTTCCGATGGCGGATCGGTGTCGATGGCTGTCGCGGCGATGCGGGCCGGCGCGCACGACTACCTGGCGCTGCCGATCTCGGGGCCGGTGCTGGCGGCGCGGCTGGGCGAACTGGGCCAGCGGCACGGCAAGGCGCGGGCGATCGTTTGCGAGGCAGCCGAGGAGCGGCACGCCGACTTCGAAGGGTTCGTGGGGACGACGCCGCAGATGCGGGCGATCTACGACCAGATCCTGCGCATTGCCCCGTCGGCGGCGCCGGTGTTCATCACCGGCGAAAGCGGCACGGGCAAGGAAGTTTCGGCCGAGGCGCTGCACAAGCGCGGCCCGCGCGCCAAAAAGCCGTTCATCGCCATCAATGCCGGGGCGATCCCGCGCGAATTGATGGAGGCCGAGGTGTTCGGCGCGGTTAAGGGCGCCTATACCGGTGCCCATGAGGACCGCAAGGGCGCCATTGAAATGGCCGATGGCGGCACGCTGTTTCTCGACGAGATCGGCGAGATGGACCTGGCGCTGCAGGCCAAGCTTTTGCGCTTTCTCCAGACCGGGACGATCACCCGTGTCGGGGAATCGGTATCCCGGCCGGTGGATGTGCGGGTGATCTGCGCCACCAACCGCAACCCGATGCAATTGGTGAGCGAAAAGAAATTCCGCGAGGACCTTTTCTACCGCCTGCACGTTCTGCCCATCCACCTGCCGCCCCTGCGGCAGCGGCCGGGGGACATCATGCCGCTGGCACAGAGCTTTCTTGCCCGGTTCGGCAAGGAAGAAGGCAAGAGCTTTGCCGGCTTTGCGCCCGATGTCGCCGACCTGTTCGTGGCGCGGGAATGGCCGGGCAATGTGCGCCAGCTCCAGAACCTGGTGCGCCGGATCGTCGTGATGTTCGACGGCGGGGTGGTGAGCGCGCAGATGGCGCTGGCCGCCGATATCGAATCGCGCGACGCCTATTGCGCCGAGCAGGCGGCAAGCGGGGCCCAGCCTTCGGTGCTGCCCATGTGGCAGCAGGAGCAAAGGATCATCGAAGAGGCGCTCGACGCCTTCGGCGGCAACATCGCCCGCGCGGCGGCGGCGCTCGAAATCAGCCCTTCGACGATCTATCGCAAGCGCCTGGGCTGGGAACGCGCCGGGGCGGCTTAGGGGATGGAAAGCGGCCGGTCCGATTTTAGCCGGCGATAGCACAAAGCCGCTATCGCGTGATATCAGCAATGATCTGAGTTTTGGCTGTGGGAGGCAAACATTGGCACCGAGTGTACTCGCTGTCGACGGCACAGCTTTGATCGACGCAAGCTGCCAGGAGTTGCAGAGCGCTTGGAGCGGTCGCCTTACCCTCTCTAGTGGCACAATCAGCGCGTCCTTATTTCGATTCGATCGCAACGCGCCTGACCGGGACAGAAGGGAGACTGCTAAGCTCGCCTTAGAGACCGGCGAAATGGCGACATTGCTGGGCTGTTCGCCGATATCAACAGGCTCTCGCAATCATCAATTTAAGGCAAGCTACCTTCTTCTCGGGGGTCGGGAATGGCGTGAGGTGGACAGGGTATCAATCTTCGAATTTTGCCTTCCGGCGGCGACAGGGTCGCTCTCGTACGGGGACCATAAGGAGTATGATTTCGAAGAAGACGGTGACGCGGTTGTATATGTCAATCGTACCATTCCAACACGCAGCGAAATCATGCGTGTGCGCGGCGAAGGATACGAGGTGGTCATTTCCAAAATCCCCGCAATCTCGGTAGCCAGACTAGAGGACATAAACGACGACCCGACTTGGATTTCTGTCCGCTATGACAAAGCGGTCTCTCTCGAGGAATCCCTTCAGGTGCCGTTTCACATCCAGACCCTATTCGCGCTCTCAGAGGGCAGGCCGCTGAGAGAAACAGGACTGGCAGTGCAATCAGAAGGCGACGGCAAAGTTGAAGCGCCCAGCGCCTTTGCTCTCTATCGAAACTGGCGGCCGGCAGACTATGAACAGGTTGAACGCATTGGTGTCGAGCAGATATTTCGCGTGTTCAATCGCTCTGACAGAGAAATTACCGAGAAAGCCCTTGCTATCTGGCTTGCTCGTCAAAAGCAGTGGGAGGTCACTTACTGGCTGGCCTCTCAGTTCGTGCAGGCGGGAGAGGTAACCGACCGCAGCAAGCTCATGAAGGTGATGGCCTGGTTCGAGTCCATCCCGGACTACAAGCTCGACAGTGGTCTAACCCAAACTGCGCTCACGCGCTTTAGAAGAGATGCCCGCAACCTGGATTCCTTCGAAAGACTAGGCGTCCCTTCAGAGCGCCTGTCCCAGGTGCTCAACGAGCTAGTCAGGCTTCCATTGGCCGAACGCTTCAATCAGGCGATCAGGGACGTTCGGACCACATTCGGGGAAGACGTACTCGGCGCGAGCATCGAACAAGACTGTAGGCTGGCCATCAAGCTTCGGAACGATGCAGCCCACGGTTCTCACGGCGCCATTGAAGAGAATTTTCGCGAGTTTGTCATCGCAACTTCAGCAGTCGAGACGCTGGCGGTTTTGGCAACGCTCCGCGAGTTAGGAGTAGATCGTAAGCGAATACGCGATGTTACGAACAGGTTCACTCCCCACCCTTATGCGAGTTACCAAATGTGGGCAGACAGCCGTCTCTTGGGAACCGCATAATTTCTCGCAAGGGAAGCCGCGCAAAATACTCGCGGAGACTACCGTAGCGGACAGCTTACCTTGAGCGCCGGGGCTGCAGCCGGGCAGCAACTTGCCTGGATTTGCCACGCGTTGGCACTGCAACGACCGGCAGGTATCGCGCGGTCATTTAACCGCGCCAAACGACCGCTTTGGGGCCCACTAACAGTCACACGCGACAAACGCGGCAAAACCGTTCATAACTTCCGCAGCCTGTGTCGCGGGGGGTGATGTGGCATGGGTAGAGCACAAGCAGACATGGCATCGAAGGCACAGATGGGCATAGTGGATGCGGTCAAAACTTGCTTCCGCAAGTATGCTGATTTTTCCGGGCGAGCCAGCAGGCCGGAGTACTGGTGGTTTTTTCTGTTCACCGTAATCGTCACGGCAATTCTCGGAATTCTGGACGCGGCCATCTTTGGTTCCGGTGCGGAAATCGAGGAGGCGCCGCGTATTCTCAGTGGGATTTTTCAATTGGCGGTCCTGCTTCCGATGCTCGCTGTCGCGTGGCGTCGAATGCATGACACGGGGCGCCCCGGCTGGTACGTCCTGCTGCCCATGTTGCTATCGTTTGCCTTCCTTGCCGCTGCTCTTGCAGGCGTGGTGACTTTCTCGGCTGTCGAGACAAGGTTGGATGATCCAAGCGTCTTAATCGCTCCGGCAGCGTGGTTCGGAGGCTTCGGCGTGGCGCTCACGGTCTTGGTACAGCTTGTTCTCGCCCTTCTGATGCTATGGTGGTTGACCCGACCGTCCCAGCCTGGCGCAAACCAGTATGGACCTGCCCCGGCAAAATAGCTGCGCGGACGGAGTGCCTCGCTGTTGGATTACGGTCAGGCTTCCGCTTTGCGGACGTCCGTTCCGTGCTCGGCGAAGGATTTGAAATCCTCCATCACCTGCCGCGACTGCTTGATGAAGAAAGGACGCATCAGGGGAGCCGCCAATCGCATAAAACCGTTGAACCGGTATTCGTTCTCGCTCACCCAGAGCGTACTCTGGGGGCTCGTTTCAGACAGATGCTCGCGTGCGGCGCTCCACATCCCGTCCGCGACGATCTCGCGCTCATAATGGACGACGCGGTCTGACGGGATGCCGTGCAGGTCGACCGGCTCGCGGCGCGTGATGGTTTCGGTGAGTTCCATGGTCTTCCGGCCCGACTGGAACACGACCTTCGACACGGTACCAACTTGCCCCTCCACACCGCTTCGCGGCTCGTGCGACACCAGGCCCCGCAGCCATTTCGGGCGCTGCGCGGGGTGCTGGAGGAGTTGGATAACCCTCTCCCGTGGCAGCGCGATCTCGATCGAGACGGTGTACTTCATGGTGGCTTCTCCGGTTCCTCAGCGCACGGTTATTGGCAGAGGTTAGGGAAGGTGCGTTGCAGTGTTGCGAAGCGCGGCGCTTATCGTACCGTCGCTCTCAAGAAACAGGTACCGAACGCTTGAAATGTCCTGTCCTCCGGCTGCACGCACCGCACTGAGCGCCTCGTCATGGGTGACCCGCTCCCGTTTCATTGCCTGCTCGCAAAAGACGCCGTCGCGGGCGAGCAGGGCTGGCCGCGCAGCGCTACCGACCGGCGAAACCCTCGGCGTAGAAAAGCTGGATGTCGGTCAACTCCACAACGCCGTTGCGGGAGACGGTGAGGGTTTCGAGGTGCTCGATGGTTTCGAAGCGGTCGCCATAGGCTTCGATGACGCGATCGGGGCCGCCGGTCTGGTCGACGATGTAGGCGTTCCAGCCGGTATGGGCGCCGGGGTCGAAATTGAAGCCGAGATTGCGGGTGTCGTCGCCAAAGCAGGCGAAGGGGAGACGGCCGGCGACTTGCGTGTCGACATAGCCGCAATCGATCCAGTTGATGCCGGCGACGAACAACTCGCCCTGGCCGAAGGCGCCGCGATCGGCAAGGGTTTCGCCCAGCTCGGTCCAGGGGAGCTGGAGGGCGGTAGGGTCTTCCCAATCGCCGGGGAAGACGGTGCGCGCCCACCCGGTGGCGGCGTGGGAGACCAGAAGCGTGAGGATAGCGAGGGTGACGACCGCCGAGCCATAGAGCCAGATGCGCACACCCCTGCCCTCACGGTTGGCCGCCCAGGCGCCCATCAGCATGAAGAGCATGAGATAGCCCGGAGCCTGCCAGTGGAAGTGGAACTGAGTATCGCTCCAGAGCGCGACGAGGGTGAAAAAGACGATGGGTGGCCAGCCGATATAGGCGAACAGCGCGGCCGCGCCCGGCACGGTGCCCGAGGGGAACTGGCCGCGCGGGCCGGCGGCGAGCGCCTTGCCGCCGATATAGAGGGCGGGGATGGCGAGCCAGGGGACCATATAGAGGAGCTGGCCCCAGATCATGCGGATGAGCCCGTTCCAGCGCAATTCGGATTCGGCGAGGGCGCGGCCGCCCTGGAAGCCGAAGGACGCCCAATCGTTCTGGGCGTTCCAAATGATCACGGGGGAGAAGATCACCAGCGCGATGGCGAGGGCAAGCCAGGGGGCGCCGTGGGTGAGCCAGCGGCGCTGGGTGGAGTTGGAGAGGATGAACAGGCCGGTGCCGGCGACGAGGAAGGCTGCGTGGTATTTGGAAAGGAAGGTGAGGCCGAGGAAGAGGCCGGCGAGGCCCCAATAAAGGTAGGGACGTTTGGCGCCGGCGCCGAAGAAGATTTCGACCAGCACGCGGGTCGTGGCGAGCCAGAACAGCAGCATGGGCGCGTCGGGCTGGGTCCAGGAGCCGATCGAGAGCGAGAACAGCACGCAGGCATTGACGATCAGCGCCGCATAGAACCCGGCGAGCGGGGTGTGGATGCGGCGGGTGATGTCGAACACGAGCCAGGTGGAGACCGCGAACATGGCAACGAACGGCAGGCGGATGACCAGCAGGCTTTCCGAACCGGTCAATTGCAGCGTTGCCCAGATGGTCCAGAGCGAGAGAGGGGGCTGGTCGAAATAGGAGAGGTGGAACTGGCGTGCCGACGCCAGGTAGTAGGCCTCGCCCGTGCCCCAGCCGATCAGCGCCGCGCCAATGAGGCGGAGGACGAAGGTGACGGCGATGAGGATGAGGGTTGCCTGGAAGGGGGTGAAGGGGCCGATGCGGGGGTTAGTGGGCATCATGGGCTCCTGTGGGTCGGGCCGAGGCTGCGCCCCCCCTCATCCGCCCCTTCGGGGCACCTTCTCCCACCAGGGGAGAAGGGTAAGAGGGTAGACGTCGGGTTGGGAGTCATAGGGCGGCCGGGCATGTGTCTGGATAAGCTCTGTTGCCGGATTCCGGGAGCACATCCCGAAATGACAGGTGGCTTGTTTGCAGCGGCGCCCTGCCCCACTCGGTCGTCATTGTCGGGCTTGACCCGGCGACCCGCAACGCTGCCAGAGGTGCGGGAGCGGTGTGGGGCATTATCGCGAGAACCAATACGCTTGGCCATCGCCGCGTCCCCCTCATCCGTCCGCTTCGCGGCCACCTTCTCCCCCAGGGAGGCGAAGGACAGGACGCCAAGGGCGCTCTGGCACAAAAGCCCCTCGCCCGGTTGGGGAGAGCAGACGGGGGCCAGGGGCTGACCAAAGGCGCGGGAGGCGGCAATCATCTTGCTACCGCCATGTGAAGACGCGGGTGACGGCGTAGTTGAAGACGACGCTCATCACCACCCCCGCGATGCCGGCGATGAAGAAATTGGCGAGGTTGGCTTCGAACAGGACGCTGGCGACCGAGATGTTGGCGATCGCGCCGAAGCTGCACACGACGTAGAAGCTCAAAAGCCCGGTCCAGAAGCGGGCGCCGCGCAGCTTCTTGTCGGCGTAGGTCAGTTCGTTGTTGAGCACATAATTGGTGGTCATGGCGATGAGGGTCGCCACCAACTGGCTGTTGGCGAAGTTGAAATCGAGCCCTTCGAAAACGAAGGTCAAAACCGCCATGTGCACGACGACCCCGGACGCGCCCACCAGGGCGAACAGCAGGAAGCTGGTGGGGAGAAAGCCGCGCGAGATCTGGGAGACGATCAGCCCGAGGAACTGGGCAACGATCAGGGGACTCATCTTGCTTTCGCCCGCATGGCGCGGACGGAAGCTGTAGGGCACTTCGGCGATCGCCAGCTTACCGCCCAAGGTGCGGTTGGCGGTGGCGATGATGTCGAGCAGGATCTTGAAGCCTTCCCGCGACAGGGAGGGCACGATCCGGCTGAACAGGGAGCGGCGGAGGAGGAAAAAGCCGCTCATGGGATCGGACAGCGACTTGCCCGTGAGGATGCCCGAAAGGCGCGTGGCGATGCTCGAGCCCATCTGGCGGCCGGCGGAAAAGCCCGATTGCGAACTCCCCTCGCCCGTATAGCGCGAGCCCACGGCGATATCGGCGCCCTCGCGGACCTTTTGCAGCATCTGGGGCAGGATGGTTTCGTCATGCTGGTGGTCGGCATCGATGACGGCGACGAATTCGGCGGCCGAGGAAGCCATGCCTTCGATGCAGGCCGAGGAAAGGCCGCGGCGCCCGACACGGTGGATGCAGCGCACATGCGGTTTTTCCAGCGCGATGGACTTGGCGAGTTCGGCGGTGCCGTCGGGGCTGTCGTCGTCGACGACGATCACCTCGAAGGCGATGCCGGCGAGGGCGGCCTCGAGCTTTTCGATCAGCGGGCCGATATTGTCGCGCTCGTTGAAAGTGGGAACGACCACCGAAAGGGTCGGCGCCGTCCACTGGGCGGCAAGCGAATCGTGGGGGGCAAGAGCAGTCATTGTATCGTCTTCTTTTGTCCCCAGGATAGCCGGGATGTGCAAATGCAGGGGCGCCGCCTGGATGCGGGTTTCGATCTCGCGCCGTCGCGGTGCACCTCGCATAGCAAGCCCGGCAGGGCGATGCAAAATTTTTTGCCCTCGGCGCGCTTGACTCCCCTTCAGCGTCTCCCTATCTCGTCGGCCATGCTGTTGGCACTCTCTTCCAAAGAGTGCTAACAGCGGAGGAAATCGATCTCAACACTACGTTCCAAGGAGCGACCATGAGCTTCCGTCCCCTGCATGACCGCGTTGTGGTCCGGCGCGTCGACAGCGAGGAAAAGACCGCTGGCGGCATCATCATCCCCGACACCGCAAAGGAAAAGCCCTCAGAGGGCGTGATCGTTTCGGTTGGCCCGGGCGCCCGCGACGAAAGCGGCAAGGTGACCCCGCTTGACGTGAAGGCCGGCGACCGCGTGCTGTTCGGCAAGTGGAGCGGCACCGAAGTCAAGATCGGCGGCGAAGACCTGCTGATCATGAAAGAGTCCGACATCATGGGCGTGATCGAAGCCTGATTTTCAGCGTTTCTCACGTCTTTTTCTTATTTCATTCGGAGTAAACTCGCATGTCCGCCAAAGACGTAAAGTTCTCGACCGACGCCCGCGACAAGATGGTGCGCGGCGTCAACATCCTGGCCAATGCGGTCAAGGTGACCCTGGGCCCCAAGGGCCGCAACGTGGTGATTGAAAAGAGCTTCGGCGCTCCGCGCATCACCAAGGACGGCGTGACGGTTGCCAAGGAAATCGAACTTGAAGACAAGTTCGAGAACATGGGCGCGCAGATGCTGCGCACCGTCGCTTCCAAGACCAACGACATCGCCGGTGACGGCACCACCACCTCCACGGTTCTGGCCCAGGCCATCGTCAACGAAGGCGTCAAGGCCGTCGCTGCCGGCATGAACCCGATGGATCTCAAGCGCGGCATCGACCTGGCCGTGGGCGAAGTTGTCGAAAAGCTCGCTTCGAAAGCCGTCAAGATCTCGAACTCCTCGGAAGTCGCACAGGTCGGCACCATTTCCGCCAATGGCGAAAAGGAAATCGGCGAGATGATCGCCAACGCCATGCAGAAGGTCGGCAATGAAGGCGTCATCACCGTCGAGGAAGCCAAGACTGCCGAGACCGAACTCGACGTCGTCGAAGGCATGCAGTTCGACCGTGGGTACCTCTCGCCCTATTTCGTGACCAACACCGAAAAGATGGTCGCCCAGCTCGATGATCCGCTCATCCTGCTGCACGAAAAGAAGCTCTCCAACCTCCAGGCCCTGCTGCCGGTTCTCGAAGCCGTGGTGCAGAGCCAGCGTCCGCTGCTGATCATCGCCGAGGACGTTGAAGGCGAAGCGCTGGCGACCCTGGTGGTCAACCGTCTGCGCGGTGGTCTCAAGGTTGCCGCCGTCAAGGCTCCGGGCTTCGGCGATCGCCGCAAGGCCATGCTCGAGGACATCGCGATCCTCACCGGTGGCCAGGTGATCTCGGAAGACCTCGGCATCAAGCTCGAAAACGTCACCCTCGACATGCTCGGCACCGCAAAGCGCGTCGAGATCTCCAAGGAAAACACCACCATCGTCGATGGCGCTGGCTCCAAGGACGACATCGAAGGCCGCGTGAACCAGATCAAGGCGCAGATCGAGGAAACCACCTCGGACTACGACCGCGAAAAGCTCCAGGAACGCCTGGCCAAGCTCGCTGGCGGCGTTGCCGTGATCCGCGTCGGCGGTGCCACGGAAGTGGAAGTGAAGGAACGCAAGGACCGCGTCGACGACGCGCTCAACGCGACCCGCGCTGCCGTTGAAGAAGGCATCGTTCCGGGCGGCGGCGTCGCCCTGCTGCGCGCTTCGTCCAACCTCGCCGCCAAGGGCGCCAACGCCGATCAGGAAGCCGGTATCGCCATCGTGCGCCGCGCGCTTCAGGAGCCGGTCCGTCAGATCGCCAACAATGCCGGCGACGAAGGCTCGGTGGTCGTGGGCAAGATCCTCGACAACGGCGACGACAAGTATGGTTACGACGCCCAGACCGGCGAATATGGCGACCTGATCCAGATGGGCATCATCGACCCCGTCAAGGTGGTCCGCACCGCTCTGCAGGACGCCGCCTCGGTTGCCGGCCTTCTGGTCACCACCGAAGCCATGGTTGCCGAACTGCCCAAGGAAGCTGCTCCGGCAATGCCGGCCGGCGGCGGAATGGGCGGCATGGGCGGCATGGATTTCTAAGTCGCTGACGCGACTTAGAGTCTATTTCGCTCACGGGCCGTACCGCGTTCGGCCCGACGCGCTAAATCCGCGCTGGGCCGAACGCTGGCCCTGCGCGGGCGCGGCCGACGACGGCCGGGCGCTCTTCGCGCCTTAAGAATACGGGATTGGGACCTCTCCGGGTCTCGAACGGGAAGGGCAGCGTTTCGGCGCTGCCCTTTTCGTTTGCCAGCTTCCCGTTCGCATCCTTGGTGGCACAGCTTTGACGGCGCCAGCCAAGGCTGGCTTGCACGCTGTGCGCGGGAAGGGCAGCGTTTCGGCGCTGCCCTTTTCGTTTGCAGGCTCGCTACTCGTCCATGAGGACGGTGAACCCGCCCCAGATCATGCGTTTGCCATCGAACGGCATGTCCGTGCCGGTCATGTTGGGATCTTCCGACATCTTCTGGTTGGCGGCATCCCGGGTGGCCTTGTCGGGATATTCGACCCAACTGAACACGACTGTCTCGTCATCCCTGGCCTTCACGGCGCCAAAGAAATCGGTGACCTCGCCTTTGGGGACATCGTCTCCCCAGCATTCGACGTGCCGGGTAGCGCCGAGCTTTTTAAAGTACTCGGCGGCTTCCCTTGAGTGCTTGAGATAGACGTCCTTATTTGCCGTGGGAACTGCGGCAACAAATCCTTCGATATAGGGCATGATCAATCTCCTCTGCTGCCCGCGACGTGTGCGGGAGTGCAGAGTAAAGACGCACAATGGGGCGCCGAGCCGACATCCGCGCGGGATTTTTCGCTGGCGGAGACAGCCGGCTGTCGGCAGGAGAGGCGCCACGGTTTGGAGGGGCAGATCAATATGAACGTGAACTTGGCGAGTGCTGCCTGTAGTGCCGGAGGAGTTGGACAACACTCCTGCCGAGCGACGCGGAAACCATGCGGGTCTCCGGGTCAAGCTGCGGGATGAAGACGACGAGAGGGGCGGGCCAGGTGCTGTGCCTTACCTGCCCCTTTTCAGCTGGACGGCCGGCTCGGCGGCAGCTCTCCCGTAAGCGTGCTGTCGACCGCAGGTTGCATCGCCATGCCAACTTTGAACCGTGAGCGCGCAAATCCATTCTATGTTGCTCGGGCTCGGCGGTGACATTTTTCTCGTTATTACACTACTTGTTTGGTCGACTATTCGATAGCATTTCTCCACACACCGGAGGAGGACATTGATGAGTGGGGATTTCATACTGTTCGCGGTGGTCGGCTTTCTGGCCCAGCTCATCGATGGGGCGCTGGGGATGGCCTATGGGGTGATCAGTTCGACGGTGCTGCTGAGTCTCGGCGTGTCGCCCGCCTATGCCTCGGCGACGGCGCATGCGGCAGAGGTGTTTACCACGGCGGCTTCGGCCACCAGCCATGTGGCGCATCGCAATATCGACTGGAGATTGTTCTGGCGCCTGGCACCGGCTGGTGTTTTGGGCGGCGTGCTGGGGGCGTATCTGTTGACCAGCGTCGATGGCAGCGTGGCGCGGCCGTTCGTTACCGCCTATCTGACCATCATGGGGTGCTTCATCCTCTATCGCGCGTTCCGAGGCGTATCGCCAGGGCTCGACCCCAAGACCCATTTCGTTGCGCCGCTGGGCGTTGTCGGCGGATTTGCCGACGCGGCGGGCGGAGGCGGATGGGGACCGGTGGTGACCTCCACCTTGGTGGGCTCGGGCGGCAAGCCGCGCTATGTGATCGGGACTGTCAACGCCGCCGAGTTCCTGCTGGCCTCGTCCATTTCGGCGGCGTTTCTGTTCGCGCTGCTTTCGGGCCACTGGGAGGAAGCGGGCGAACTCGTCGATCATGCATGGTCGGTGGCAGGGCTCGTCGTGGGCGGGCTGATGGCCGCGCCGCTGGCCGGGCTGGTGGTCAAGCGCGTGCCCACGCGCGGGCTGATGTATGCGGTGGGCATATTGGTGATCTGTCTCGCCGGATATCAGACCTGGGAGATGCTGGCCGGTTAGGGAAAGAACAAGAGCTTGATGGCCAGGGCGATGGAGACCACGACCACCAGTGGGCGGATGACTTTCGCGCCGAAGCGGATGCCGGTGATGGCGCCGAGATAGCCGCCCAGCACCTGGCCGGCGGCCATGACGGCGGCAACCGGCCACATGACATCGCCCGCAAAGACGAAAAAGCTCAGCGCCGCGAAATTGGACGTGACGTTGAGCACCTTCGTGTGCGCCGAGGCGCGCGCAGCCGAGAGGCCGAACAGGGCGACGAAGGCCAGGATGAAGAACGAGCCGGTGCCCGGACCGAAAATGCCATCGTAAAAGCCGATCACGAAGGCAAAGACGGGCACGAAGGTGGAAAAATCGAGCCGCGCCGCGCCGTCGATATCCTTGATCGAGGGCGAGAGGGTGAAATAGAGCGCCACGGCGATGATGGCCACCGGAACGGCGATTTCGAGCGCCGAGGTATCGACCTGCTTGAGAACGATGGCCCCGAGGAACGAGCCGGCGAAGGCGGCGGCCATGGAGGGCACCAGCGACAGCAGGGAGACATAGCCTTTGCGCCAGTAGGTGTAGGCGGCCATAGTGGTGCCGACGATGGACTGGGCCTTGTTGGTGGCCAGCGCCGTGACGGGCGGCAGGCCGGCCGAAATCAGGGCGGGAATGGTGATCATGCCCCCGCCGCCCGCCACGGCATCGACGAAACCGGCGACGACGCCAACGCCGCCCAGGGCGAGAAGGACCCAGATATCGAACACGGAAAGCTTTACTCCACGAGGCGCCGAGCGCGCCGGTCGCCCCGGCCTTTCGCGCGAAACGCCGGGATGATACCTTTATTTATCTGCCGCGCTTGCTGGCATGAACCGCGACGGTTTGCAACTCAATCGGAGGTGGCGATTGGTGCGAAAATAACGAACAATCTGTCGGGAGCGGGCGGATTTTACACATGAGTGGTTTGAGGCAGTGTCTCGTCATCGCAAATCAAGACGGACGCTGACAATCATGACGTCGCTTCAGACCTATCTTCCGACCGCCGGGCGCATTCTGCTCGCGGTTATCTTCATTCTTGCCGGGTTCAACAAGATCCCCGCCATCGAGGGCAATGTGGGCTATATGGAAGCCTATGGCGTGCCCGGCATTCTGATCTGGCCCACCATCATCGTCGAAATCGTCGGCGGGCTGATGCTGGCCTTTGGCTTTAAGGCCCGTTGGGCGGCAGCGGCGCTGGCCGCCTTCACGCTGCTTTCGGCGCTGATCTTCCACACCGACTTTGCCGATGCCAACCAGATGACCGCGTTCATGAAGAACCTCGCGATCACCGGCGGCATGCTCTACGTCATCGCGTTTGGCGCGGGTGCGCTGTCGGTGGACGAGCGCAGGGGGTGATACGGGCACCAGGGTGCTTGGTAGCTCAGCGCCTGCTTGAAGGTCTTTCCGGAACTGAGGTGGGTGCGGAGACTCAGCGCACCCCTCATCCGACCGCCTCGCGGCCACCTTCTCCCACCAGGGGAGAAGGGTAACGGGATAAACGCGAGCGCAGAGTTGCTGGCTTTCTCAGGAGCATGTCTCAAGAGCCCTCTTCTCCCCTGGTGGAGAAGGGCCGGGGATGAGGGGGCTCAGCATCTCAAGCGCCACGGTGGTGTTTGCTGAAGCTCAGCGCACCCCTCATCCGTCTCGCCCGGCGGGCGATCCACCTTCTCCTTCAAGGGGAGAAGGGTAGCCGGTGGCAGGTCCTCGGCAGAAACGTAAGCGCTGCATCAGAAGTTCGAAATGGCCGCGCGCCGAGGTGTCCCTTCCTTAGGAGAACGCGGCGGCGCCGAGGGGTTGGAGGAGCATGTTCAGGGTGGCCAGCTTGCCGGCGTGCCATTCGGCATTGCGGGCGACGACCAGCAGGGATTCGCTTTTGAGCATCACGCCATCCTCGAGCACGCGCAGGCCGTTGGCGCGCAGGGTCGAGCCGGTGGTGGTGATATCGACGATGAGATCGGCCGCGCCGGAAGCGGGGGCGGCTTCAGTGGCGCCCAGGCTTTCCACGATCCGGTATTCGGCGATGCCGTGGCGGGCGAAATGCCGGCGGGTCAAGTTGACGAATTTGGTCGCCACCTTCAGCCAGCGGCCATGGCGGGCGCGGAAATCGGCGGCGACGTCGGAGAGGTCGGCCATCGCCGTGACGTCGATCCAGCTATCGGGAACGGCCACCACCGCATCGGCGCGGCCGAAGCCGAGGCGCTTGACGATTTCCACCTGTTGCGGGCCGGTCTCGGCGGATTCGTGGATCAGATCCTCGCCGGTGATGCCGATATCAATGGTGCCGCGAATGAGTTCGCGGGCGATCTCGGAGGCCGAGAGGAAACGGACGACCACGTCGGGCATGGCGGCCATTTCGCCCAGATAGGAGCGCGCGCCGCCGGGGCGTTCGATGGGAAGGCCGGCCTTTTCGAAGACGGCGATGGCTTCTTCCTGGATGCGGCCCTTGGAGGGTAGCGCGAGCATGATGGTGCTCATCATTGCACCTCCGCTTCGAGACGATCGGCCCAGACGGCGCAGCCGACGGCGGGGATATCTTCGGGCGCGCCGAGGCGGCGCAGCAGGCGGTCATATTGCCCGCCCGAGACCAGAACCAGCCCCCCTGCCCCGGTCACCTCGAAGGTGATGCCGGTGTAATAATCGAGGCGCGGGGAGAAGCCGGCATCGAACAGCACATGGCCCGAGAGACCATCGCGAAGCTGGGCCAAGCGGCGGCGGGTGGTCGCGAGGGCTGCCGCAAGATTTATCCCGGTGGCCGAGGCGAGGCTTTCGATAGCGGCGAGCGCTTTATCGGCCGGGCCGGATATGGCGAGATAATTGCGCAAGAGGTCGATGGTTTGGCCGGGGACATGGGCGGCTTCGAGCGCCTGCTTTTCGAGGTAGCGCTGGGCGATCTCCTCGGGGCTGCGGCTTTCGGTGAGGCTGAGCCCATTGGTGAGCATCAGCTCGCGCACCCACTCGGCGATGTCGCCTTCGGGCAGGCCGGCGGGACCGGCGGCGGGGGGTTTTGGATCGGCCAGGCGATCGAGCAGGCCGGTCATGGCCTCGGGGTGGCCATAGCGGGCGCGGATGCGCGGGCGCCAGACATCGGGCATGTCGCAGGCGGCAAGGATGGTTTCGAAGAGATCGATATCGCCCATGCGGATGATGGGGGCGGTGACGTCGTAGATGTCGATCACGGCGCGGGCGAAGGCGATGACTCGGCCGAGCGCGGCGTCGGCATCGGGGAGCGCCAGGAGTTCGAGGCCGCCCTGGTCGAATTCGGCGGGGCCGTCGGCGCGCTGGCGGAAGACCGGCCCGAGATAACCGTAGGCGGCGGGGGTGGCCGCGCCGGTCGCGATGTGCTCGATGGCGATGGGCAGGGTGAAATCGGGGCGCAGGCAGAATTCCGAGCCGTCCGGGCCCTGGGTCAGGATCATGCGCGCGCCAAGTTCCTCGCCGGCGAGGTCGAAATAAGCAGCGGGCGGGATGAGGATGGGCGGGGTGGAGACCGTGACGCCAGGGGCGGAGATGAGGGCGTGGAGGGCGGCGCGGCGGGTGTTAGCGGACATTGCGGTTTCCCAAGACAGATACACGCAAGCTCTGGCGCAGCGTTGAAAGGCTGCCCCCCCTCATCCGACCGCTTCGCGGCCACCTTCTCCCACCAGGGGAGAAGGGTGATGGGGCACAAACTATCGTAGAGTGTTTGGCAAGCGCTGCAGGCCCCTCATCCGCCCCTTCGGGGCACCTTCTCCCCGGCGGGGAGAAGGGGAATGGGGCAAACGAACGTTCAGAGTTCCTGGCCGGTGCTGCAGGCCCCTCATCCGCCCCTTCGGGGCACCTTCTCCCCGGCGGGGAGAAGGGGAATGGGGCAAACGCAAGTTCAGAGTTCCTGGCCGGTGCTGCAGGCCCCTCATCCGCCCCTTCGGGGCACCTTCTCTCCGACGGGGAGAAGGGGAATGGGACAAACGCAAGTTCAGAGTTCCTGGCCGGTGCTGCAGGCCCCTCATCCGCCCCTTCGGGACACCTTCTCCCCAGCGGGGAGAAGGGGAATGGGGCAAACGCAAGTTCAGAGTTCCTGGCCAGTGCTGCAGGCCCCTCATCCGCCCCTTCGGGGCACCTTCTCCCTGGCGGGGAGAAGGAAGGCTGGGCGCTGCGGCGAGAGCTCCCCTCGCCCCGCTGGGGAGAGGGGATGGGGGTGAGGGGCCGGCCAAGGGAAACAAGGTTGGCGATCATTATCGCACCGCCGTGCGTTTGGCGGGCATTGGGCTGGATTCCGGGAACACGTCCCGGAATGACAAGGTGAGTTTGAAGGCGCGGGAGGCGGCCATCACCCGTTTGCCTTCATCCAGGCGGCGACGGCGGGGATCTGTTTGACGAAATCGACCATCTGGGCGCGCGGGACCGAATATTGGCCGGGGCGTTCGGTTTTCCAGGCGGCGTTGTCGATGATGGAAGCGGCGGCTTCGGCGCCTTCGGCCAAATCCTTGATCTGGACGATGCCCTGCGCGCGCTCGTCCGAGCCCTGGATGATGACGGCCGGAGCGTTGCGCTTGTCGGCGTATTTCATCTGCTTGCCCATGTTCTTGGAGGAACCCAGGAACAGTTCGGCGCGGATGCCGGCGTTGCGGAGATCGGCGACCATTTTCTGGTAGTCGGCGATGCGATCCTTTTCCATCACGGTGACGACCACGGGGCCGGTTACGGGCCGGTCCTCAAGGTTGCCGGTGAGTTTCAGCGCCGAAGCGAGACGGGAGACGCCGATGGAAAAGCCGGTGGCCGGGGTTTCCTCATTGCGGAAGCGCGAGACGAGGCCGTCGTAACGGCCACCGCCGCCAACCGAGCCGAAGACGACATCCTGGCCCTTTTCGTTCTGGACCTTGAAGGTGAGTTCGATTTCGAAGACAGGGCCAGTGTAATATTCGAGGCCGCGGACGACGGAGGGGTCGATCTTGATACGGTCGGGGCCGTAGCCGGCAGAGGCGAACAGCGCGGCCATGGCTTGCAGTTCGGAGAACCCTTCAGCAAAGGCCGGGGTAATCTTGAATTTCGATAGCGATGGCGTCCTGAACTCGGCATCGAGGAAACCATCGGGGCCTGCATCATCCTCGAGATCGACGAGATCGTCGAGGCGTGCCGCGCTCATCATCTCGATGATGGCTTCGGACTGATCAGCGTCGAGCTTGGCGCCTTCGGTGAAGTCGCCGCTCTCATCCTTGCGGCCCTCACCGAGGAGAAGGCGGACGCCTTCGGGGCCGAATTTGTCGAGCTTATCGATGGCGCGGAGGACGGTGAGCTTCTGGGCTTCGTCAATGACGCCGATGGCCTGCATCACGCCATCGAGCACCTTGCGGTTGTTGACCCGCACGACGTACTTCCCCGCCAATCCCAAGGCATCCATCGTATCGGCCATCATCATGCAGATTTCCGCATCGGCTTCGGGGCCGGCGGCGCCTACAGTGTCGGCGTCGAACTGCATGAACTGGCGGAAGCGGCCGGGGCCCGGCTTTTCGTTGCGGAACACCCAGCCCTGGCGGTAGGAGCGGAACGGCTTGGGGAGGTCCTGATAGTTCTGAGCGAAATAGCGGGCGAGCGGGGCGGTGAGATCGTAGCGCAGGCTCATCCATTGCTCGTCATCGTCCTGCACCGAGAAGACGCCGGCGTTGGGACGGTCGGTATCGGGCAGGAATTTTCCGAGCGTTTCGGTGTATTCCAAAAACGGGGTCTGGAGGGGATCGAAGCCGTAGCGCTCATACACATGCCGGATTTTCGCGACCATCTGCTCGATGGCGGCGAGATCGGCCGGTTCGGAATCGACGAAGCCGCGCGGCAGGCGCGGTTCGATGAGCGCAGTGTTCTTAGCCATGTGAAAAGTCCCTGACCCCGGCGGAAACCGGAGGGTTTTGCGTTACGGGGAGTTCCTAAACGATAAGGCCAATCGAGACAAGGCGAGCGGGCGGTGTTGCTCAAGCGCCACAGGCTGCGATCAAGTGCGACATCCCGCCACATCAGGGGTTGGCGGTCACGGATTCGTGAGCTAAGAGGTTGGCACCTTCAACCGGTGCCTGCAATGGGCGCCAAAGCCTTCGGGAGACGTCATATGACAGCATACGCTCACGTCCTCACCCGTGGTGTTGAAGGTCGCGGCTGGGTCATGACCCGCTGCCTCACCCGCAACGGTTTTAACGGCCTCAAAGCCTGACATAACCTCGCGGTGATCGGGTCGCTCGCTTAGGCTCGATCTTCCAAAACACCTCCAGAAACCAGCAATCCTGACGACAGCACATTTGCGTCCTGCCGCCCGGATTCCAACCAAACCTCAACCCTTGGTCGCGTCCGGGGACGGCTGATCGTCCCTCCTTTCGCGTCCAGCAACATGGAGCCAGTGCGCCCTGTGGCGGCTGGACGAAAAGTTATGTCGCATATTCAGATTTCAAACGAACACGCGGTGCTGCGGATTTCCGTGGATACCCTGATTGCCGAACACGGTAAGTGGCGGGTGGTGCTGGCGGCCATCAAGGCGATGGTGCGCGGCAAGCGCCGGGTGCAAACGATCCGCCCGATCGACCTGCCCAACTCGATCCGCCGTGACATTGGGCTGCCCACTGTGGTGGACCCGCCAAGTATGCCCACGGTGATGATGGTCTATGCCAGGCCGTAGTCACCTTATGAGCTCGGCGCTCTTGGCTGAGGCCGCTGCTGGATTCCGGGAACAAGTCCCGGAATGACGAGGGGGCGTTGGGGTACGTTACCCCCGCGTGTCACCCCGGGATTTATTCCCGGGGTCCAGCAGTCGCCTTGCGCGGAGGCAACGCGCTTGCAACGTTTAAACCGTCGCTTTTCGCTTGGTGTCGAGAAAGAACCGACAACGGCGCGCATACCTTGCCCCGGGTCAAGCCCGGGGTGACACCGTTGGTGGGTGGGTGATTCTGGTGGACCGCTCGCCCCCCTGTCCCTGTTTCATTTTATGGCCTCACGAAATCGGTCCGCAGGGCTTCGATGGGGGCGTGGCAGTGGCAGGTTTCCATGTGGTCGTTGACGAGCCCCATGGCCTGCATGAAGGCGTAGCAGGTGGTGGGGCCGACGAAGGTGAAGCCGCGCTTTTTGAGGTCTTTGGAAAGCCGCACCGAAGCCGGCGTGGTGGCGATGGTGCGCAGGGTTTCCCAGGAATGGTCGGCGGGGCGCTCATCGGCGGGGGGCTCGAAGCGCCAGAAATAAGCGGCGAGCGTGCCGAATTCATCACGCAGGGCCTGGGCACGGCGGGCGTTGTTGATGGTCGAAACGATCTTGCCGCGATGGCGGACGATGCCGGCATCGGCCAACAGGCGCTCGATGTCGGGTTCGTCGAAGGCGGCGACTTTGTCGATATCGAAACCGGCAAAGGCGGCGCGGAAATTTTCGCGCTTGCGCAGGATGGTGAGCCAGGACAGGCCCGACTGGAACCCCTCGAGGCAGAGCTTTTCGAAAAGCCTGGTATCGCTGGTGACCGGGAAGCCCCATTCGGTGTCGTGATAGGCCTGATAGAGTGGATCGCTGCCGGCCCAGGGGCAGCGGACGGGCGCGGTGTCGGTCATGGAATCGGCTCCCTGCAAAAGTCGGGTAACCATAGCGGTGAGTACCCGATTAACCACCCCGTTTGACGCAATCTTTGCCGCTGGGCGGGCAAAAATCGGGTTCCCTTGTCGCTGCAATCCGAGTCGCCGATGATCCGCATCGCCCCTGCCCTTCTGGCCTCTCTCCTGCTTATTGCCCCCGCGCAGGCGCAATCGGGCTATCGCGGCTATCGCGGCTATCTCGATGCCATGTTCGGGGCGCCAGCGGCAACGCAGACGCCGCAAACGCCCGAGCATCTGCGCCCCTACCAGGCCGGCCAGACGATCAACCCTGCCTATCTGCGCCAGGTGGTGAGCTACGCAACAAGCGAAGCGCCGGGAACGCTGGTGGTCGATACCGAGCAGCACTTCCTGTTTCTGGTGCTCGATGGAGGCAAGGCGATGCGCTATGGCATTGGCGTGGCGCGGGTCGGGTTCGAGTGGAGCGGTACGCATCGGGTGACGCGCAAGGCCGAATGGCCGAGCTGGACACCGCCGGCCGAAATGCATGCGCGCCAGCCGGGACTGCCGCGATTCATGGAGGGCGGCCCCAACAACCCGATGGGCGCGCGGGCGCTATATCTGGGTTCGACGCTCTATCGTATCCACGGAACCAACGAGCCCTGGACCATCGGGCGCTCCGTCTCCTCGGGGTGCATCCGGATGACCAATGAGGACGTGATCGACCTCTATGAGCGTGTGCCGGTGGGCACAAAAGTGATCGTCATCTAGAGGCGTCCGCACCTGGGGCAAAAGTCGGTCAAGGCATTGACGCAAGCGTCAGCATCCGCAAAGGGAGGCGCCATTCCCTTAAGCTGACGAGATTCTTGATGACCCAGACGGATACCAAAGTCAGCGACCGCTTTCCCATGCGCCCGATTCCGATCGGCCTTGGGTTGGTCGTTTTTCTTGCCCTGCTGCTTCTTCCCGCCCCCGACGGCCTTTCGACCGAAGGGTGGCGCGTGGTGGCCATTGCGAGCCTCATGATCATCTGGTGGATCACCGAGGCGGTCCCCATTCCCGCCACTGCGCTGATCCCCATTGCGGCCATGCCCATACTGGGCGCCACCTCGCAAGGGGCGGCGACTTCCCCCTATGGCGACCCGATCATTTTCCTGTTCATGGGCGGCTTTCTTCTGGCGCTTGCCATGGAACGTTCGGGTCTGCACCGGCGCGTGGCGCTCAACATCGTTCTGCGCACCGGATCGGGGCAGCGCCAGATCGTTGGCGGCTTCATGATCGCCACCGCGTTCTGCTCGATGTGGGTTTCCAACACGGCGACGGCGGTGATGATGCTGCCGGTGGCGCTTTCGGTGGCCGAGTTGATCAAGGAGCGCGGCGGATCGTCCCGGTTCCCGCTGGCTTTGCTGCTTTCGATTGCCTATGCGGCCTCGATCGGCGGCGTTGCGACCCTGATCGGCACCCCGCCCAATGCGCTTCTGGCCGGCGCGCTCAACCAGAGCTATGGCTATGACCTGGGCTTTGCCCAATGGATGATGGTGGGCGTGCCGGTGGCCGTTGTGGTGCTGTTTGGCACCTGGCTGGTGCTGACCCGATTCTCGATCCGGCTGGAGAAGGGAAAGCTCGAAGGCGCCGAGGAATTGTTCCGCGCCCAGCTCGCCGAGATCGGCCCATGGACCCAGGCCGAGATCCGCGTCGGCATCGTGTTCGTGGTGACGGCGCTGGCCTGGATTTTCCGCACGGTGCTGGACGACTTCATTCCGGGGCTCACCGACACCTCCATCGCCATTCTCGCCGGGCTGGTGCTGTTCGTTGCCCCTTCGGGCGACCGGGAGGGCGGCGCGCTGCTGGAATGGCATGACGCGCGCAAGTTGCCATGGGACGTGCTGATCCTGTTCGGCGGCGGGCTCAGCCTTGCCGCCGCCGTGACGGCCACGGGGCTGGATGTGTGGATCGGCGACCTGCTTGGCGCTTCGGCCAGTGCGCTGCCGCTGATCGCCGTGGTGTTCGTCGTGGCGCTGGTGATCCTGGCTTTGACCGAGTTCACCTCCAACACGGCGACGGCTGCGGCGTTCATCCCGCTGCTGGCGGCACTGGCCGTCAGCCTGGGCGAAAATCCGCTGCTACTGACCGTTCCCGCCGCGCTCGCCTCGTCCATGGCGTTCATGCTGCCGGTGGCCACTCCGCCCAACGCGCTGGTTTTCGCTTCGGGCCATGTGACAATTCCGCAGATGGCGCGGCAGGGCCTGTGGCTCAACCTGCTCTCGGTGGTGGTGATCACCACGCTGGCCTATGGGCTGATGATCGCCCTGATGGGCGTCACGCCCGGCGAATTGCCCGGCTGGGTGAACGCAGCCCAATAGCAGAACGAAAATTGGTCCGGCGACCTCGTCGCCGGGCCAGAGCTATTGTTCGATCATCTCCGGGGTCATTGGATCGCCCCGGCTGAGACGGTCATGCCGCATGCGGGATGTCGAAACCCCTATCGGCATAGTCCTTGAGCTTGTTGCGAATGGTCCGGACCGAAATCCCCAGGATTTCGGCGGCATGAGTGCGGTTGCCATTGGTTTGCCGCAGCGTTGCGAGAATCAGATCCCGTTCCACATCGGCAACCGGCAGCCCCACAAGGGCCTCGGCCAGTTCAGCGTTTGGAGCAAAGTCGTACACGGCACGTCCTTTCTGAGCCCCCAAACTGCTCACATCACAAATAGTTTACCGATAGGATTAACAAAAGGTTAACGCGGCGGAAGCAGGCGCGTTTGCGGCGGCGGGAGTGCGGGTGGCGGGAAAGGTGGTACCGTCGCCCCGGATCGAACGGGGGACCTCTAGATCCACAATCTAGCGCTCTAACCAACTGAGCTACGACGGCATGGGCGTTGGGGACAATCAAGGACGCTTGTGGCGGCGTCGTCCCGAAACGCGGCGGAACATAGGGCGAGATGAAAGCAAAGACAAGAGCGGTTTGTCCGTGGGGAAAAGGTTTTTTGTCCCCGCGCGCGTCTTAACCATTCGAGGGGTTTGACGGGGGTGAAGGCACGCAAGGCGTGGACCGGGGCGCGGAGTCCCTATATTTAAGTTTTCGTCAACCATGGGCGCTTTGCGCCCTTGGGTTGGACAAGACGGACAGGACATGACGCTCGACCGGACCAGCGCAGAACAGGCCCAAATCCTGGAGCGGCTCGAAAACGACCCGCACCCGGCCTGGCTGTGGCCAGCCGAGGGGGAACGGCCGGCCTGGACCAACAGGGCGGCCGGATTGTTCGGCGCCCGGATGGCGGACGGCGAAGTCAAAAGACGCGAGCCGGCGGTTCCGGTCAAAGGGCAGATCGCGCGAATCCTGCGGCTTGGCCTCGTCGGGCAACCCACGCTTTCGCGCATGCACTTTCTGGCCGGACGCAAACCGCTTTCGGCCACCTGCCGCTGCACGGTGATGCGGCTGGACGATGACGCTCCATACCTGCTGATGGTGGGGGTGGACCCGATCGCGGCCGAGATCTTCGATGCGGCGCTGCAAAGCGAGCCGGCAGTCGAGACGACCGAGCCCGAGAGCGTTGCGCCGGCCACCGAAGAGGATGGCGATAGCCCGGACGCGGCGCCCACGCTGGAGGGCTTGTCCGCACTGGTCGATAAGCTTGCCCAGCACCAGACGCTTTTCGAGCCGCTTGAAGCCGACGATGACGGGTCCTTCCCCGGCCCGGTTCCCGGCCGAGACTATGCGGCCATCGCCTATGACGCTGAGGTCGAAGCGAACAGCGGCGCGGGGCAATCCGATTGGGGCAATGACGATCCGCTGGCGCAGGAGGAAGCCGCCTTTGCCGCCGATGGCCAGCAAGACCGGGGAGCGGAACGGGCTGGTCTCTGGCAGGTGACCGGGCGCGGGCTCGTGCTGCCCAAAACCGAATACCAGGAGCCGCTCGAGACGGGTGGCGAGGAGCCGGACGCGGCCTCGGAGGCGGTGGAACAGACGTCGCGCTATAATTTCGAGGAGCTCTCGCGCATCCTCACCGACCGGATCGGCCGCGAGGAGCCGAGGGAGGAAGCGCCCACTCCCCTGCCCCGGCAAACGAGCGCGCGCGGGGCGCTTGTGCCGCTTTCGGAAGAAGCATTGGTGCTCAATCGGTTGCCGATCGGCATCCTGATCTTCCGCGACCAGGATATCCTTTTCGCCAACCGGGCGCTTGTTGACCTGACGGGCTATGAGAACGCCACGACACTGCGTGGCCTGGGGCTGGCGGCGGTCTTTCCCACCATCGATGCGGGCGAACCTGCCGGACCGGTGAGCCATCTTGTGCGCCGGGATGGCGCCAAGGTGCCGGTCAATGCGCGGCTTAACGCCGTGACCTGGCAAGGCAAGCCGAGCTTCATGCTTTCGGCGCGGGCGAGCGAGATCGAGCCGCTGCGCGAGGCGGAAGTGAGCCAGTTTGCCCAGCTTTGGGCCAAGGTGGCCGGGTTCGACTTCGTCACCGCCGACCGGGCGGGCATCGTCACCTCATTCGTCAAGGGAACTGCGAACGGGCTCGATGTGAGCGAGGGCGCGCCGCTCACCGTGCTGGTGGCGCGGGCCGAGCAATCGGCGCTGCGCCAATTCCTGGGCCTGCCGGCGCGCTATGCTGGCGGAGTGCGGCCCGCGATCGCGCTCAAGGGCACACGGGCGGGGCAGACGCTGACGCTGTTTGCGGAAGGTCGGGCGGGGATCGTTTCAGGCTATTTCGGGCTCCTCGGCGGCGCGGCGACCTCTGGCGCAACCACCGGCAAGGGCGCATTGCCCGCCGCGACGCTGGGCCGGATCACGCGCGGGCTGCGCCGGCCGCTCAACACCATCGCGGGATTTTCCGAGTTGATCGCTTCGGAATCCTTCGGACCGCTCGCCAATCCGCGCTATCTCGAATATGCCCGCGACATCCGTTCAGCGAGCGCGGAGATCGGCGACCTTGCCGACGAGCTCGACGATTTCGTGCGGCTGGCCGAGGGCGAGATGCAGGTTTCGCCGGCCGATGTGGATATCGCCACGCTTCTGGCCGAATGCCTGGTGCGGGTGCGCGGACAGGCCAGCAAGGAGCGCGTGCTGCTGCGCAGCGCGATCAGCGAGCGGCTGCCCATGGCGCGGGTGGACGCGGCAACGCTGAAACAGGCCGTGCTCAACATGCTGGCGAGCGCCATAAGCGAAGCGGGCGAAGGCAGCCGCGTGGTGCTTTCAGGGCAGGTCGAGGACGACCGCTCGATCTCCATCCATGTGCGCGATGGCGCCAAGGCGCCCGGGGCGCTGGCCGAGCGGTTCGTGGTGTTCCGCGATGGGGTGGCGGCGGACGGCACGCAGCGCAAGCCCAGCCAATCGAGCATCGGGCTGACGCTCACGCGCTCGCTGGTGGCGGTCAATGCCTGTTCGTTGAGCCTCGATCCGGCGAGCGAGAGCGGGACGCTGATGACGCTGACGATTCCGGCGAGCCTGGTGGTGCGATAGGGTTTATCAGGCGCTGGTTGTCGCCACTGCGCTGCGCACCCCTCATCCGACCTTTCGCGGCAACCTTCTCCCTCAAGGGGAGAAGGGCGCCCCGTGGCAACGTCCGGCCAAACATCGACCCTGGCTGGGCTGTAAACGCTGCGCCCCCTCATCCGTCTCGCTTCGCGAGCCACCTTCTTCCACCAAGGGAGAAGGGTAGGAAGTGGCAGCCCTGCGGTAGCCGCGTCGGGCTTACGCCTTGGGCTTGGCAGGAGTCTTTCGGGCGGTGGTGGTCTTCACCGTGCCGGCCTTGGATGTCGCCGATTTGGTCGCCGAGCTGGCGCGCGCCGGTTTAGCGGGGGTAGCGACGGCGCCGGCTGAGCCGACGATTCCGGCGTCGGGCGTGCCCTCTTCCATCGGGTTGGCGGGCTCGGCTGACGCGGAAGATGCCACCGTGGGCGTAGCAACGCCGCCGTTCAATGGGGCGCCGGACGCATCGAAGAGGTGGTAGAGATCACCCTTGGGGCGGAACGAGACGGTATCGCCGGAACGATAGGGAGCCTTGCCGTCCTGGCGGATGATCACCGCTTCCTCTTCGCCGATATCGACATAGATGTAGCTGTCCGAGCCCAGGTCTTCGGAATAGATCACCTTGCCCGACCAATTGCCCGTGCCGTTGGGGGCGATTTCCATGTGTTCGGGGCGGACGCCGACCGTGGCGGCCTTATAGACCTCGGCATATTTGCCGTGCAGGAAATTCATCTTGGGGCTGCCGATGAAGCCGGCGACGAACAGGGACTGGGGGTGGTCGTAAAGCTCCATGGGCGTGCCGACCTGCATGACCTTGCCGTCCTTCAAGACCACGATGCGATCGGCCAGCGTCATGGCTTCGACCTGATCGTGGGTGACGTAGATCATGGTGGTGTCGGGCAGCGATTCCTTGAGCTTGGCGATCTCCATGCGGGTCGCGACGCGCAGGGCGGCATCGAGGTTGGAGAGCGGTTCGTCGAACAGGAACACCTGTGGGTTGCGCACGATGGCGCGGCCGATGGCGACGCGCTGGCGCTGACCGCCCGAGAGCGCCTTGGGCAGGCGATCGAGGTACGGGCGGAGCTGGAGCATGTCGGCGGCGGCTTCGACCTTCTGGCGGATTTCGTCCTTGGGCGTGCGGGTGAGTTTTAAGGAATAGGCCATGTTGTCGAAGACCGTCATATGCGGATAGAGCGCATAGGACTGGAACACCATGGCGATGCCGCGCTTGGACGGCGCCACGTCGTTGACGACGCGCCCGCCGATCTCCAGCTTGCCCGAGGATATGGTCTCGAGCCCTGAAATGGTGCGCAAAAGCGTGGACTTGCCGCAGCCGGAGGGACCAACGAAGACTATGAACTCGCCCGACTTGATGTCGAGATTGATGTCTTTCAACACCTCGACATGGCCATAGCGCTTGTAAAGATTGGTAATCTTCAAGTCAGACATGGTCCCCTCCCAGTTTCCTTTTAGCTTATGCTTGCAATATAGGCCCCGAACGGGCCGAAACTCAACCGAGTGCCGGTGAGCTGACCATCCGAGCCGGGCGCGCCGGCATCGGTGGGGGACAGCCCTTCGGGCAGATCGTAGTCGACCGGTTCGGTGGACATGTTGAAGGCGCAGAACAGGGTGCGCCCGTCCAGCGAGCGGGTGAAGGCCAATACCCCTTCGGGGGTTCCCTCGATCACCTCGATATCGCCCTTGACCAGCTCCGGATGCTCCTTACGGAAGCGCAGCACGGCACGGTAGAACGAGAGCGTCGAGTTGGCGACATTGTCCTGCTGGTCGACGGCATACGCCAGGTGCTGGGCGGGAACCGGCAGCCATGTGCGATCGGCGGCGGAAAAGCCGCCATTGCGGACATGGGCGTGCCAGACCATGGGGGTGCGGCAGCCGTCGCGGCCCTTGAATTCGGGCCAGAATTCGATGCCGTAAGGATCGACGAGATCGTCATAGGCGATCTCGGCTTCAGTGAGCCCCAGCTCCTCGCCCTGGTAAAGGCAGACCGAACCGCGCATGGTCATCAGGAGCAGCGCGGCCTGATTGGTGAGGCGCCCCTCATGACCGTGCGGCGCCCAGCGCGAGACGTGGCGGACGACGTCGTGGTTGGAAAAGGCAAGGCAGATCCAGCCTTCGGGCGCCTTTTCCTTTGTCATCCTCAGCGCTTCGGCGAAATGGCGGGCAGTGTATTCGCCGCCCAGATAATCGAAGGTGTAACACATATGGAGCTTGTCATTGCCTGAGGTGTATTGGGCCATGACTTCAAGCTGATGCTGGGCGTCGCCGATCTCGCCTACGGTGGTCGAGCCGGGATATTCATCGAGCAGGGCGCGTACGCGCTTTAAAAACTCGACGTTTTCGGGTTGGCTCTTGTCGTAGAGATGTTCCTGCAGATTGTAGGGATTGACCGCCGGCGCCGTCGAGGCGCTGTAATCCTCGGGCCGCACGGGCGGGTTGGATTGCAGCGTCTGGGAGTGGAAATAAAAGTTCACGGTATCGAGGCGGAAACCGTCCACGCCGCGCTCGAGCCAGAAGCGCATCTCGCCCAAAAGCGCGTCCTGCACCGCCGGGTTGTGGAAGTTGAGGTCCGGCTGGGCGGTGAGAAAGTTGTGCAGGTAATACTGCATGCGCCGCCCGTCCCAGTGCCAGGCCGAGCCGCCGAAGATCGAAAGCCAGTTGTTGGGGGGGCTGCCATCGGGCTTGGGATCGGCCCAGACATACCAATCAGCCTTTTCATTGGTGCGGGACAGCCGGCTTTCAGCAAACCAGGGATGGCGATCCGAGGAGTGGGAGATCACCTGGTCGATGATGACCTTGAGACCAAGGGAATGGGCCTTTTCCACGAGGCGATCGAAATCTTCCAGCGTGCCGAAGGTGGGATCGATGTCGCGATAGTTCGAGACGTCGTAGCCGAAATCCTTCATCGGCGAGGTAAAGACCGGCGACAGCCAGACGGCATCCACCCCGAGATCGGCGACATATTCGAGGCGCGAGGTGATGCCGACGAGATCGCCCACACCGTCATTGTTGTGGTCCTGAAAGGAACGCGGATAGATCTGGTAGATCACCGCGCCGCGCCACCAATCACGGGCTGCGGGCGAGATGTCTTCCGGGTGGACATACTGCCTGGACTCGGGCGCAAAATAACTCATCGCCGAGCGAACTCCCCTAAGCGAAGAACGGCCGGACCGGGCCGGCGCGCGTTCAAAAATTCAAGACCCTGACGGAGACCGGCCTCGTGCGGCGGGCCAGCTCTCCATTATGCCTTACGACTTGTTTCCAAAACGTTTTGGCTTTGCGTGCTTACGCCGGCCGTCGTGCCGCCGTCAATCGGGACTTGCGCTCGGGCGCGCAATGTTGTGCATGTGTGACAAGCCCAGTGTGACCGATCCATGACAAGGATTGCCGGGCGTTGGCCCCGCGGGTCGGAGGAGCCCGGAAAAACGACGATGACCACTCCACCCCGCCGCTCGCGCAAGCAGGGCGGCTCAACAAGCAGAAACGTCACGATCAAGGATCTGGCGGCCGAGCTGGACGTTTCGATCACCACGATCTCGCGGGCGCTCAACGGCTATACCGATGTGGGCGAAAAGACGCGCGAGAAGATCGTGGATGCGGCGCGGCGGCTGGGATATACGCCTAACCGCAATGCGCAGCGGCTGGTGACGCAGCGCTCCCACTCGATCGCCTGGGTGCAATCGGACGACGACAACAAATTCGTCGATCCGCATTTCGTGGAGGTGATGGCTGGCGTTTTGCGCGAGGCGCGCATCGATCACTACGATATCGTGATGACTTCGGAGACGCCGGGGCGCCAGCTTGCCACCTATGAGCGCTATGTACGCGACGGGAGCGTGGACGGGTTCATCGTCGACCTGCCCCGCCCCAACGATCCGCGCATCAGCTTCCTGCTCGAAGCGGGGGTGCCGTTCGTGGTGCATGGGCGCGAGGAGCGGCAGGGCCAATATGGCTGGGTGGATGTCGACAATTACGGCAATTTCTACAATCTCACCAAGCTGATGATCGCCAATGGGCACAGGCGGATCGCCTTCATCAATGGCGACGAGCGGTTCCTTTATGCAACGACGCGCCGGCAGGCGGTTTACGATGCGCTGGCCGACCATGGCCTGCCGCCCGAAACGGTGACCTATTTCGAGGGCACCCACCCCATGGTGGAGGCGGGGTTCCAGTTGACCGAGCTGGCGCTGGCCGATCCGTCAATCACCGCCTTCATGTATTCGTCGATCCTGATGGCGGTGGAAGGGGTTTCGGCGGTGACGCGGGCAGGACGCATGCCGGGGCGCGACGTGATGATCGCCTCGATGAATGACGAGCTGCAATATCTCAACCTCGCGCCCATCGAGGGGCAGATCACCTATGTGCGCTCATCGCTGCGGGCGGCTGGACGGGCGCTGGTGGCCGAGGTGATCCGGCAGTGCGAACGGAAGACTGTGTCGGGGACGTTGATTCCGTCCGTGTTCGATCTGGGGGATGGGGTTGATGGCGGGGCGATCGCGGAGAGTGTGGAGGTAGCTTGAAGGCCAACTTTTGGCCTGGTCGCCCGTTGACGCTCAGCGCACCCCTCATCCGACCTTTCGCTTTCAGCGAAAGCCCACCTTCTCCCTCAAGGGGAGAAGGGTAGCTCGTGGTGACGTTTCGGCAAGAACTCCGACGTTGACCAAAGAGCCTCCCTCTCCCCTTGAGGGAGAGGGTCGGGGGTGAGGGGTGCGCTGAGTCACTGCATCAGCCAAGGTGCGCATGGAACCTCAGCGCACCCTCATCCGCCCCTCCGGGGCACCTTCTCCCCTTCAAAGGGAGAAGGAAAGATTGGCGCTGGCGCTATCCCCCCTTGACCGAACCGGCGAGCAGGCCACGGACGAAGTAGCGTTGGAGGGAGAAGAAGACGACCAGCGGCACGATCATCGAAATGAAGGCGCCGGCGGTCAAAAGTTCCCAATTGTTGCCGCGGCTGCCGAGCAGATTGATGAGGCGGCCGGTCAATACCAGTTCGGTGTTTTGCGAACCGAGGAAGATCAGCGCGACGAGCAGATCGTTCCAGACCCAGAGGAACTGGAAGATGGCGAAGGAGGCCAGCGCCGGAAAGCTCAGGGGCAGCACCATTGTGGTGAAGATCTGGAAGTGGCTGGCGCCATCCATGCGCGCGCTCTCCATGATCTCGCGCGGCAGGCCGACCATGTAGTTGCGCAAAAGAAATATGGCGAGTGGCAGGCCGAAAGCCGTATGCGCCAACCAGACCCCGAGATAGCCCTTGGCCTCGCCGCCGAAGACATCCGCAACGCCATTGTAGAAGCGCAGGATCGGGATCAGCGACATCTGCAGCGGCACGACGAGGAGGCCGACGATAATGGCGACCAGCACGCCGCGCCCCGGAAAGCTCATCCAGGCCAGGGCATAGGCGGCGAAGGCGGCGATGAGGATCGGGACGACGGTGGCGGGGATGGCGACAGTCAATGAATTGAGGAAGGACTGGCCAATGCCGTTGGCGGTGAGGACCGACCAATAGTTGTCGAGGGTGAAGCGCGGCGGCTCGCTGGCGCGGTAATAGACGCGCGGGCCGCGTTCGTGCTCGAACGGCGTCGCCGAGGTCCAGCGATAGGCGCCGTCGGGCTCGACAACCATCTGCCCGCCATCGCGCATTTCCACCGGTTGACCGACTTCGAAGGCTCCGGGTTCGCGGCTGGTGATGCCCACCGCGCTGACGGTCAGCCCCGATGATTCGTCCAGAATATCTCCGGATATGACGTATTGCCCGTTTTCCTCGACCTGTTCCTCGGCCCTACCCAGTGCGGCGGCACCGGTGGTTTGGGAGGTGGTGAGCGAGGTCCACCAGCCTGACAGAGCGAGTTGGTCGGCATCGCGGACCGAGGAGATCAAAAGGCCGGCGGTCGGGAAGGTCCAGAGCGCGACGATCAGCAACAGTGCGATATTGGCGACAAGCCGCCCCACCTTGATGCGGGACCAGATCGAAGCCCGATATTGCTCCTCGGCCGCCTCGGTGGCGGGGGCTGTGGTGGCGGTGCTCATCAGCGTGTCCCCTGCTCGCGGTTGGCGTTACGGATGTTCCAGATCATGATCGGGAGGACGGCGATAAGGATGACCACGGCGATGGTCGAACCGCGCCCGAAATCGCCCGAGCGGAACATCCACGAATACATGAGGTTGGCCAGAACCTCGGTCTGGAACTGACCGCCGGTCATGGCGAAGACGATATCGAAGACCTTGAGCACGGTAATGGTGATGGTGGTCCAGACCACGATCAGCGTGCCGGTGATCTGCGGGATCATGATGGTGAAGAAAATCTGAATGTCGTTGGCGCCGTCGATACGCGCCGCCTCGATGGTTTCTTCCGGGATGCCGCGCAGGGCGGCCGAGAGGATGACCATGGCAAAGCCGGTCTGAATCCAGATGAGGATGACCATCAGGAGGAAGGAGTTCCAGGGAATGATGGTGAGCCAGTTTTGCGGCGGATTGCCGAGGCCAGTGGCGATGGCGTTGAGGACGCCGATCTGCGGTTGGTCGGGGCCGCGATAGGCATAGACGAACCGCCAGATGACCGAGGCACCGACAAATGAAATCGCCATGGGCATGAAGATCAGCGATTTGGCGATGTTACCCCACCAGACGCGATCGGCCAGCACGGCGATGACCAGGCCGAAGGCGGTGGAGAGCGCCGGCACGATCAGCAGCCAGAGGAAATTGTTGAGCAGCGACTGGCGGAAATTGGCGTCGTTTATCGCCCAGATATAGTTGGAAAAACCCACGAAGCGCGAGCCATTGGCGTTGAACAGGCTCAGCCGGATGGTTTCGAAAACCGGGTAGACGAGATAGAGCGACAGGAACAACAGCGCCGGGGCGAGAAACAGCCAGGGCCGGATCGAGGTGCGCAGCCGATCCTGCCGCACCGAGCCTTCGGCGGACGCATCGCCGACAAGGAACTTGTCGAGCAGCCAATTGCTGCCCCAGAAATAGGCCACTGCCGCGGCAAGGGCCACGATCACCGCCAGGACGGCACCAAGAACCTGTTCTATCATCCCCCGCCTGCCCCCCTCACTGGCCGCTGATGCGGCTATTGTTGTTCCTCCATCGGAAAGCCCGATGGAAAAAGATTAATCCGAGGCGCGAGCCGCGCCAAGCCGGAAAGGCTGCGGGGTTAGCCCCGCAGCCGATGCTTGATCAGAGATTGTCCCAGGCGGCCTGGATCTGGTCGGCCGCTTCCTGCGCGGAAGCGCCATTCACGAAATCGACCATGCCGGTCCAGAACGCGCCAGCACCGATGGCGCCGGGCATCATGTCCGATCCGTCGAAGCGGAAGGTGGTCGCTTCGAGCAGGATTTCGCCCTGTGCGCGCAGCGCGTCGGACGAATAGACATCGACATTGGCGCCGGTATGGGCGGTCAGGAAGCTCGAATTGTCCTGCGCCATCCAGATTTCATGCGCGATCGGGGTCTTGAGATATTCGATGAAGGCGCGAGCCGCATCGGAATCCGAGGTGATCGACACGAGCGTGCCCGAACCCAGGACCGGACGGCCCAGATCGGCTTCGGCTTCATAGGGCGGCATGTAGAAGAAGTCGTAGTCGGTGCCCGCTTCGGTTCCTTCCGGGAAAAAGGACGCGATGAAGGAAGCCTGCTTGTGCAGGTAGCACTGGGGCGGGATGGTGAAGAGGCCCAGCGGGCTGTCACCAAACGCCGTGGTGGCCACGGCAGCCGTGCCGCCGGCGACATTGGCATCGTCCTTGACGATGGAGCCGAAAATCTCGATGGCCTCGACCACCTTGGGATCGTTGAAGGGCAGCTCGTTGGACACCCAGGCGTCATAATCTTCCGGGGTCTGGGTGCGCAGCATCAGGTCTTCGATCCAGTCGGTCGCCGGCCAGCCGGTGGCGCCGCCCGATTCAAGACCCACGCACCAGGGCACGCCGCCATCGGCCTTGATCTGTTCCTGCAGCTCGAAAAGCTGCTCCATGGTTTCGGGAACTTCATAGCCCATTTCATCGAAATTGATGGGCGAGTACCAGATCAGGGATTTGACTTCCTGCTTGAAGGGGAAGGCATATTGGGCCACCTCGCCGCCTTCGCCTTCGAACTGGCCAAGGGCCGACCAGGATTCCCCGGCGGCATAGTTTTCATCGATCCAGCTGGTGGTTTCCTCGCCCAGATCGACGAGCGCGCCCTGGCCCGCAAATTCGGCGAGAAGGCCGGGCTGGGGCAGAATGGTGATGTTGGCGGGCGAACCGGCTGCGATATCGATGCGGGCCTGTTCCTCGTAATTGGGCGAAGAGCCGAGCTGGGCGGTGACGCCGGTGGCTTCCTCAAAGAACGAGACGACGGCGCGCCACTGGGAGGCGTCACCCGGATCGTCCCGCCAGGGGGTCCAGAAGCTCAATTGCTGACCCTCAAGCGAGTCGCCATATTCGGCTTCGAAAGCGTCGAGCGAATCCCAGCTGAAATCGCCCTCGCCGCGGACGATATCCTGAGCGAAGCCGGACGTCGCGACAAGGGAAAGAGCCAGAGCGGACACTCCGGCCAAAAGGGTTTTGTGCATGTAGTCCTCCCATAGCACATGGCGACGCGAAGACGCGTCAAGCTGCCGCATACGACACTCCAAAACGTTTTGGCAACCAAAACGTTTTTGCCGGCCCAATTGAGGATGCGGGCTCTGACGTGCGGCACTTCGAGGGTTGCATAAAGTGTGTTGATTGCCAAGCATGTAACGCGGTTGCGATCCGGCCTGGAACCGCAGCCGGCAACTAAATGCGCAAACGTTAACCGGGTTCCCGATCGTAACTGGCTCGGGCTGCGTCGATGGCCGAAAGATTCTCGGCCGCCCAGGTGCTCAGGACCGTCACCGGCCCCTGCAGGGACCTGCCCAATTCGGTCAATTCGTACTCCACGCGCGGCGGCAGCGAGGGGATGACGGTGCGCTGGACGAGGCCGTCGCGCTCAAGGCCGCGCAGGGTGCGCGTGAGCATGCGTTGGGAGATATCCTCGATCGAGCGCAGCAATTGGCCGAACCGCAAGGGGCCCTCACCCAAGCGGGTGACGATCAGAAGGCTCCATTTGTCGCCGATGCGGGCAAGAACCTGGCTGACCTTGAGGCATTCGGCCGTGGGATGGGTCTGTTCCGAAGTCGTTACATTCATGTGCCTTACCTAACATCGAAGTGCCGTCTTGCGGGCTTTGAACGTGATCTTCATATACTGCAGGAACAAACAGTAACAAGGGGCAAGGTATGCCTGACTTTGGACACGAGCTTCTGTTCGGCACCTTCACCACCCCGTCAGCAAAAGATCCGCAGCACGCCGTTTCGGTGGCCCAGGCCGCCGAGGCGGCGGGGCTCGATGCGGTGACGATCCAGGACCATCCCTACAACTCGGATTTTCTGGACACCTACACGCTTCTGACCTGGATCGCGGCCACGACCAGCCGGATCAGGGTGGCGGCCAATGTGAGCAATTTGCCGCTGCGCCCGCCGGTCGTTCTGGCCAAGGCAGCGGCCAGCATCGACCTGCTGTCGGGCGGACGCTTCGAGATGGGGTTGGGCGCCGGCGGGTTCGGCGACGCGATCAAGGCGGCCGGCGGGCCGGACCTCACCGCAGGCCAGCGCGTGGACGCGCTTAAGGAGGCGATCGAGGTAATGCGCGGGGTGTGGGACACCAGCCGTGCCGGTTTGAAGCATGAGGGCGAGCACTACAAGATTGCCGGGCTGCGGCGCGGGCCGAGGCCTGCCCATGAGATCGGCATCTGGCTGGGCGCCTACAAGCCGCGCATGCTGGCGCTGACCGGGGCCAAGGCCGACGGCTGGCTGCCTTCGCTCGACTACATCAAATCGCCCACGATCGCTGAATCGAACGCCATGATCGACGAGGCGGCCCTCGCGGCGGGGCGGCAGCCTTCGGACATAAAGCGGCTGCTCAACATCATGCGGCTGTCCGGGGAAACGGCTGGGGAGTGGATCGAGCAGTTGACGGGGCTGGTGCTCGAGCACGGGTTTTCGGGTTTCTTCTTCGGTGGCGACGATCCGGAGATGATCCGCACGCTCGGCGAGGAGATCGCGCCTGCCGTCCGCGCGGCTGTGAGCCAGGCGCGGGCGCAGACCGGGACGGCTGCGCCGAAATCGAACCGGGCGCTGTCCAAACGCGTCGAGGGGATCGACTATGACGCCCTGCCCGCTGCTCTTTCCGACCGGGCGATCGAGCCGGGGGATTTCCGCTATGACGGGGTGCGTCATTCCTATGTCTGGTCGGGGCGGCCGGGCCTGGTGATCAAGCCGCAAAACGCCGGGGAAGTTTCCGAGGCGGTGCTTTACGCCCGCGCGCAAGACGTGCCGCTTTCAGTGCGGAGTGGCGGGCATGGGATCAGCGGACGGTCCACCAATCGGGGCGGCATCGTCATCGACCTGGGGGCGATGAACGGGATCGAGGTGTTCGATGCCGAACGCGGGCTGGTGCGATTGGGGCCAGGGGCACGCTGGAGCGAGGTCGCCGCCAAGCTTGCCGAGCATGGGCTTGCGATGAGTTCGGGCGATTATGGCGGCGTCGGCGTGGGCGGCCTCGCGACGGCGGGCGGGCTTGGCTATCTGGCGCGCAAGTTCGGGCTGACCATCGACCATGTGGTGGCGGCGGAAATCGTTCTGGCCGATGGGCGGCTCGTGCGTGCCGATGCGGAAAACGAGCCGGACCTGTTCTGGGCCATTCGAGGCGCGGGCGGCAATTTCGGGATCGTCACGGCGTTCGAACTCGAAGCCTATCGGTTGGGCAATATCGTGCAGGCGATCCAGGTGTTCGATGGCAGCGACATGGCGGGCGTTCTGGAGCGCTGGGGCGGACTGGTCGAAGCCTCGCCGCGCGAGGTCACCAGCTTCCTGATGGCGGTGGGACGGCGCGGCGACCAGCCGCCCGTGGCGCAGGCGATCACGGTTTATGCCGGCGAGGATACCGACGCGGCGGCCGAAGCCATCAACGCATTGTCCGAAGCCGGGCCGATCATCGAGCAGAGGGCCTATCTCGTGCCCTACCCTGCGATCATTGCGCAACCGGGTGGGGAGCACCGTGGTGGGGGCGCGGTGATCCGCTCGGGGCTGGTGGAGCATTTCACGCCCGAGATTGCCGGACGGGCAAGCGCCCTGCTCTCCTCCGGAGCGGCCAATCTGCTGCAGGTCCGCTCGGTGGGCGGAGCGGTCAACGACGTGCCGAGCGATGCGATGGCCTATCCGCACCGGACGCAGAATTTCTCGCTGATCGCGGCAGGCAGTCGGGGAAGCGCGGACGTGCTCGACGCGCTTTGGAACCAATTGCGGCCGTTGCTCGACGGAATGTATCTCAACTTCGAGACCGATACGCATCCCGATCGGCTGGCCGAGGCCTTTCCCGAGCCGGCCTTGTCCCGACTGCGGGCGCTCAAGCGGCGCTACGATCCGGACAATGTGTTCAACCAGAACTTTGCCATTCCGCCGGCGGAGGAATTGCGGGAGGTGGGATAGCAGCCGCGAGAGTGCTTTTGGCAGACTCAGCGCCCACCGTGGTGATTGCTTAAACTCGCCGCACCCTCGTCCGCCCCTTCGAGTTCCCTTGTCCCTCAAGGCCTCGAAGACCACACAAGGCCCCGAGGCAACGGCTGCCTCGGCTACGCCACCTGCGAACGGTTGGCGCCGGTCAGGAGCGTCTGGAAGGCGCGGTAGGAGGATTTGGGGGTGCGCTTCTGGGTCTTGTAATCGACGTGAACCAGGCCGAAGCGCTTGTTATAGCCTTCGGCCCATTCGTAGTTGTCGAGCAGCGACCAGCCGAAATAGCCGCGCACGTCGGCGCCGCGCTTTTTGGCCGCCAGTACCGAACCCAGATGGGCATCGTAATAGGCGACGCGGCGGGGATCGTCGGTGCCTTCCACCTCGGCCATGCCGTTTTCGGTGACGTAGAGCGGCAGATCGGTGTAGTCGGCCGAGATGCGGGTCAGGATTTCCTCAAGGCCCTCGGGGAAGATTTCCCAGCCGATATCGGTCTTTTCAAGTGGGCCATCGACCTTGCGCAGTGGGAAGGCGCCGCGCTCGGGGTCGTGCTCGTAAAGGCCGCGGGTATAGTAATTGACGCCCAGCCAGTCGATCGGGGTGGAAACGACGTCCATGTCGTCCGCGTATTCGTCGGGCATGTGCGGATTGAAATGGGAAACGACATCGGCCGGATATTTGCCCTTGAACAGGCCGTCGAGATACCAGCGATTGAAAATGCCATCCCAGAGGCGCGCGGCGCCCATGTCCTCGGGCTTGCCGGTTGCGGCCTGGGCGATCTCGAAATTGCACACGATGCCGAGATTTTTCCCGCCCTGGGCGCGCATCGCGTTGATGGCAGTGCCATGGGCGAAAAGCACATGGTGGGATGCGCGGGCGGCGGCGCGGATATCGCGGTAGCCCGGAGCGTGAGCGCCCAGCATATGCGAGAGGAAAGCGACGCACCAGGGTTCGTTGATGGTGGCGATGGTTTCGAGGCGGTCGCCGAAATGCTTGTGCACCAGGGTGGCGTAATCGGCGAACCAGTTGGCGATGTCGCGATTGAGCCAGCCGCCCTTGTCCTGCAGGGCGCTGGGCAGATCCCAATGGTAGAGGGTGGCGAAGGGCTTCAGCCCCCGCTCCAGCATGCCGTCGATCAGGCGATCATAGAAATCGAGACCCTTCTGGTTGACCGGCCCCACGCCCTCGGGAATGAGGCGCGGCCAGGCGAAAGAGAAGCGGTAGGCGTCGAAACCGCCATCGGCCAGCAGGTCCAGATCCTCCGGCCAGCGGTTGTAATGATCGCAGGCGATCTTGCCGGTTTCCCCATTGTGGACATTGCCGGGGGTGGCCGAAAAGCTGTCCCAAATGGACGGGCCACGCCCATCGGTTTGACCGCCCTCGATCTGATAGGAAGCGGTTGCGGTGCCGAAAAGGAAACCGTCGCCGAAATCGGCGCGCTTATGGCTGAACATGGGTGCTCTCCGCCCGAAGAAGTTTTTGTAATCGGTTACATTAGAGGTAGCAGGGTTTGGCGAATTTGTCACGCGGGAGGATATTTCCTATAGGAAATCTTCCGACAGGACCCGCCGGAGCTCCCCGTGACCTCGACCCTTACGTATTCAGAACTCGTCGCTCTCTTGCGGGCCATTTTTCTGCGGCATGGCACGCGCGAGGACGTCGCGGCGCTTCTGGCGGAGAACTGCGCGATGTGCGAGCGAGACGGCGCCTATAGCCATGGCATCTTCCGCATGAAGGGTTATGTCGATTCCCTCAGTTCAGGCTGGGTGAACGGGAAAGCCAACCCCGTGCTCGAGGATGTCGCTCCCGCCTTCTGCCGCGTGGACGCCGACAACGGTTTTGCCCAGACCGCCTTGGCGCTGGGGCGCGACATGGCCATCGAGAAGGCACGGGCGAACGGGGTTGCCATTCTCGCCATCCGCAATTCCCACCATCTGAGCGCCCTTTGGCCCGACGTGGAGCCGTTCGCGCAAGATGGAATCCTGGCGCTCAGCGCCGTCAACAGCTTTGCCTGTACCGTTCCCTTCGATGGCAAGAGCGCTCTGTTCGGGACCAACCCCATTGCCCTTGCCACGCCGGTCGCGGGAGCGGACGAGCCGCTGGTCTTTGATCTTGCCACCTCGGCCATGGCCAATGGCGACGTTCAGATTTCAGCCCGGACCGGCAAGAGCCTGCCGCCCAATTCGGGCGTGGACGCCCAGGGGCAGCCGACCACCGATCCGCGGGCGGTGCTCGATGGCGGCGCGCTCCTGACCTTCGGCGGGCACAAGGGCTCTTCGATTTCGATGATGGTCGAGTTGCTGAGCGCGGCGCTCACGGGCGGCCATTTTTCCTTCGAGTTCGACTGGTCGGGGCATAAGGGTGCGCAGACACCCCATACCGGGCAGTTCATCCTGCTGATCGATCCGGCCCGCGGTGGTGCCGAACGGTTCGGGCTGCGGGTCGAGACACTGATCGATCGGATGAAAGCGGCAGGGGTTTCGAGACTGCCGGGGGACCGGCGGCTCGAATATCGGCGAAGGGCCGCCTGGCACGGCATTCCCATTTCGCACGACAACCTTGCTGCGCTTGAGGCATTGGCCGCAGCGTAGAAGTCACACTTAGCTGCGCGGCGAGACCGTTTCTGTAAGCTGGCGCGCGACAGTGAGGAAAGCCTGGGCTTCCGGGCCGTCGGGGCTGGTTGCTACGGCGGGGCGGCCGGCGTCGGCGCCCTCGCGGATGGCCATCACCAGCGGGATTTCGCCAAGGAAGGGGATGCCGAGTTCGCCGGCTGCCGCCCTGGCGCCACCATGGCCGAAAATGTCGTAGCGGTTGCCGGTGTCCGGGGCGATGAAAAAGCTCATGTTTTCAACGATGCCCAGGACCGGCACATTGGTGCGCCGGAACATGTCGATGGCTTTTTGCGCATCGATCAGGGCGAGGTCCTGCGGGGTGGAGACAATCACCGCGCCGGTCAGCTCGACCTGTTGGACGAGCGAAATCTGGATGTCGCCGGTGCCCGGCGGCATGTCGACGACAAGTACGTCGAGTTCGCCCCAGGCGGTCTCCCGCAGGAGCTGGCGCAGGGCCGATGTGGCCATGGGGCCGCGCCAGACGACGGCCTGGCTGCCGGTCAGCATGGGGCCGATGGACATGGCCTTGAGGCCAAAGACCTCGAACGGCTTGAAGATGCCGTCATCGCGAACGGCAGGCTTGCCCTCAAGCCCCAGGAGCTTGGGAAGCGAAGGACCATAGAGGTCGGCATCGAGAATGCCGACTTTGAGCCCCTGCTGGGCCAGCCCGAGGGCAATGTTGACGGCGCAGGTGGATTTACCGACGCCGCCCTTGCCCGAGCCCACGGCAATGATGTGCCGGATGCCGGGAACCGGGGTCTTGGGCGGAGGCCCCGGGCGCTTGCCCGGCGTTTGCGGGGCGGCCTGGGCCGGGGCCTTGTCTCCGGTGAGCGACACCATGACCTTGCGGCCATCGGCAACGGCCTTGGCCGCTTCCTCGGCGGCGGTGCGGGCCGGGGCGAAGGCCTTTTCCATGCCCGGCGCCACCGAAATGGCAAAGGCAATGGCGCTCTTGGTGACGATGATGTCGGAAAGGCCAGGGAATTCGGCAAGCGAAGCGCCGCCGGGCACCTCAATGGTGCCCAGCGCCGCGCGGACTTTTTTCGCTACGTCTTGGTCCAACGCCGGTGTCAGATGATCGACTGACCGGTGGACTGCCAATCCTTGACGAAGGCGGCCAGACCCTTATCGGTCAGCGGGTGATCGGCCAGCTTCTTGAGGACTGCGGGCGGAATGGTCGCCACATCGGCGCCGGCCAGTGCGGCATCGGAAACGTGATTGGCCGAACGGATGGAAGCAGCCAGGATCTGGGTCGAGAAATCGTAATTGTCGTAGATCACCCGGATATCCTGGATGAGCTGCATGCCATCGAGATTGATGTCATCGAGGCGGCCCAGGAACGGCGAGATGTAGGTCGCGCCCACCTTGGCGGCGAGCAGCGCCTGGTTGGCCGAAAAGCACAGGGTGACGTTGGTCTTGATGCCGCGATCGGACAAGGTCTTGCAGGCCTTGAGGCCAGCCAGGGTCAGCGGAACCTTGATGACCACGTTGTCGGCGATTTTCGAGAGCACATCGGCCTCGGCCATCATGCCATCATAGTCGGTGGCAGCGACTTCGGCCGAGACCGGCAAGCCGGGCAGCAGGTCGCAGATTTCCTTGACCACTTCCTTGAAATCACGGCCCGACTTGGCGACCAGCGAAGGGTTGGTGGTGACGCCGTCGAGCAGGCCGGCATCGTGCAGCTCGCGGATCTCATTGATGTCGGCGGTATCGACGAAGAACTTCATTGTTTCCCCCTTCGGGATCATACTTTGGTCTAGGACCCAAGGTGTAGCACAGAGCGGCTTTGCCGCAACTGATTCAGGCCTGTCAGCGTGTCGCACCGACAATGGCATCGGCCAGGCGCTGGATGCGCTCATCGGCCAGGCCGGCGATGTTTATGCGGCTATCATCCAACATATAGACAGCATTTTCGGCTTTTAAATGGTTGACGGTTTCGACCGGCAAGCCAAGCAGCGAAAACATGCCCCGGTGCTCGGCCACGAAATCGAAATCGGTCGAATTGGACCGCGAACGGATGGCATCGGCCAGCGCCTGACGGTTGGAAATCATGCGGTTGCGCATGGCCTCCAACTCCGCCTTCCACTCGGCGCGCAGCGCATCGTCTTCCAAAATGATGCGCACGATTTCCGCACCATGGTCGGGCGGCTGGGAATAGGCGCCGCGCACGACATTGAGCATCTGCGAATTGGCGACGTCGGCCGATGAAGGATCCCTGGCGACGACGATGGAACAGCCGACACGCTCGCGGTAGATGCCGAAATTCTTCGAGCACGAGGTGGCGCAGACGAATTCATCGATCTCGCGGGCGACGGCGCGCAGGCCGTAGGCATCCTCCTCGAGCCCATCGCCGAAGCCCTGATAGGCCATGTCGACCAGCGGGAAGGCGCCGGTGCGCTTGAGGGATGCGACGACCTGATCCCATTGCTCATGGGTGAGGTTGGCGCCGGTGGGGTTGTGGCAGCAGCCGTGCAGGAGGACGATGTCGTTCTTGCCCAGCTTGTCCAGCGTCGCCAGCATCTCGTCAAAGCGGACGCCGCGAGTTTCGGGATCGAAATAGGGGTAAGACGCGACCTTGAAGCCGGCCTGTTCGGCCATGGGCTTGTGGTTGGGCCAGGAGGGGTCGGAGATCCAGACCGTCGCATCGGGGTTGGCGCGCTTCAAAAGCATCAGCAACACCCACAGCGCCCCAGTGCCGCCCGGAGCCTGGGCGGCCCGCACGCGGTCGGCGGAAACGGTATCGCCCAGCGCGAGCCTGACCATGGCGGCGGCGAAACCCTTGTTGCCGGCCACTCCGATATAGGTCTTGGTCTTGGCGGTCGCGAGAATGCGTTCCTCGGCTTTTTTCACGGCGGACATGATGGGGGTGTTGCCTTCGTCGTCCTTATAGACGCCGATGCCGAGGTCGATCTTGCCGGGCCGATCATCGGCGGCAATCTCGGCCATCAGCGCAAAAATCTTGTCCTGCGGGGCCTTGGAAAGGGTCTCGAACATTCTCGCTCTCGAAACTGGGAAGAAAGTGGCGCGCGGCCTTTATAGTTTCCCCCGGCGCTAATGCAATGGCCGGGGGAACACGGCAAGCGGAATGGTTTTGCGAAAAGCGGAGCCTATTAGAACTGGCGTCCGATCATGGCATCGACCGAGAAGCGATTGCCGCCGTGCATGACGAAATAGAACAGGATCGTCGACCACAGAATCGAGAGCTCCGCCCCCGCCCAGCCCTGATCCATGGCGATCCAGTGTGCGTAAACGGTGACGAGAAGAACGATCATGGTGGCGAAGGCGGCCGGGCGCGTGAGCAGGCCCAGGATGAGAAGAATGCCGCCGAAGAATTCGGTCATGGCCAGTAACGGCGACCAGAAGACGCCGGGAACGAACCCCAATCCCTCGACCATTCCGGCCATGCCCATAGGGTCGTTGATCTTGGGCCAGCCGTGGACGACGAGCGCCGCGCCGGCAAAGACGCGCATCAGCGTCTCGGAAATGGGCTTACCAGCCGCATAGATGCTGGCGAGCGCGGGAACGATGAAGCGGGGCTGGGGCTGGGAAATCGTTTCAGTCATGCTGGCGGTCCTTTTGCGAGGGGGTTGTCCTCCCACCGCACACGATCGCCAACCGGGAAACTAACTCAAGTTAAAAAACCGCAATCTGGCGCGCGGACCGGCTATGTTCCGGTCACGAACACGTCATAGCGCGTGGTCTTCCCCAGGATCTGGTGGCTGGGCTTGCGCAGGCCGTCGATGGGCGCGGCGCGCAGCGGCCATTTGAGCACCACGCGGCGGGTGGCGCTGGCCAAGGCCACCGCCATCAATTCCCGTGCATCGGGGTCGGCGCCTACGATATCGCGCAGATCGCGCATCTGCTTTTTGACCAGGGCCGATTTTGTGCGCTCGGGGTGCATTGGATCGACCAGAACCACTTCCGGTGCGAGTTCGGGCAGCAAGAGGCGGGAATCGCCATGGATGAGGGTCATGCGCCCGGTGATCACGGCGAGGTCTTCGCTATGGGCTGCGGCCCTAACCATAGCCTCGGCGAGTGCGGCATGGACCTCGGAGCTGCGCTCGATCAATGTCACCGAGGCGCCCAGCGAGGCGAGGAAGAACGCATCGCGCCCCATGCCGGCGGTTGCATCGACGATGCTGGGGACGACGCTGCCCTTGAAACCCACAGCGCGGGCGAGCGGCTGCCCCCTGCCTTCGCCGGCGCGGAAGCGAAAGCCCACGGCGCCGCCGATAAAGTCGATCACGAGTTTTTCGTTTTGACGTCCGGGGTCTGGCATTGCTCGATCCGAGGGGATATGTCCGGGGCATAGCCCCCGGCATCGCGACGCACAAGAGGCGTTGACGGACCTGGCCGGGGCGCAGACACTGGCCTTACCGTTTTCTCCTTTCTGGTTCCTTCATGCCCGTTCTCAACCGCGTTGCCGAATTCCACGCCGAAATCACCGCGTGGCGCCGGCAGCTCCATGCCAATCCCGAAATCCTCTACGACGTTCACGACACCGCAGCCTTCGTCGAAAGCAAGCTCCGGGAGTTCGGCGTCGACGAGGTGGTGACCGGGCTGGGGCGCACGGGCGTTGTGGGAATCATCAAGGGCAAGGGCAGTTCGGACAAGGTGATCGGACTGCGCGCGGACATGGACGCGCTGCCCATCACCGAGCAGACGGGCAAGCCCTATGCATCGGCCAATACCGGCAAGATGCATGCCTGTGGGCATGACGGACACACGGCAATGCTGTTGGGCGCGGCACGTCATCTGGCCGAAACGCGCAATTTCGACGGCACGGTGGTCGTCATCTTCCAGCCGGCCGAAGAAGGTGGCGGGGGCGGTCGCGCCATGGTCCAGGATGGGCTGATGGAACGTTTCGGAATTACCGAAGTGTTCGGCATGCACAACATGCCGGGCATCCCCTTGGGCGAATTCGCCATCCGCGAAGGCGGCATCATGGCGGGGACCGACCAGTTCGCCATCGACATCGAAGGCCATGGCGGGCACGCGGCCATGCCGCATCTGGCCACCGATCCTGTGATCGTTGCCGCCCACCTCATTACCGGGCTGCAGACGCTGGTGTCGCGCAATGTCGATCCGATCCGCTCGGCCGTGCTCTCGGTAACCACCGTCAACGCGGGAACGGCCTATAACGTCATTCCGCGCACCGCACGCCTCACCGGCACCGTGCGCACCCTGGACGAGGATGTGCGCCAACAGATGGAAGAGGGCATCAAGCGGCTCGCGCCCCAGCTTGCCCAAGCCTTCGGCGCCAAGGCGACAGTCAACTGGCTGCCGGGATATCCGGTGACCGTGAACGCGCCACGGCAGACCGACTTTGCCGCCGAAATCGCCCGCGAGGTGGCGGGCGAGGAGCGGGTCGTCGCCAATGTCGATCCCACCATGGGCGGCGAGGACTTTGCCTATATGCTCAATGCCCGGCCGGGGGCCTATATCTTCATCGGCAATGGCGACAGCTCGGACCTGCATACCGACACCTATGATTTCAACGACGAGGCCATCCCATTGGGGGTGAGCTATTGGGTGCGGCTGGCCGAGAGGGCGCTGCCGGCGCAATAGGAGCGGAGATGAAGATAGCGCTCCGCACCATTCTCACGCTGATCGTGTCCACGCTGGGCGCCTATGCCTTCGGGGCGTTGGGTATTCCGGGAGGAATGCTGATGGGCGGAGCGCTGGCGGTGATGATCGCTTCGCTTATCGGACTGCCCGCCCTCGTGCCCACGCGGCTGCGGGATGTGCTGTTCATCTGCGTCGGCCTTTCCATGGGTGCGAGCGTTGCGCCCGATACGCTGACCCTCATCGGTCAGTGGCCGATCACCCTTGGGGCGCTGGCGGCGGAATTGGTGGTTATCGTGGTTCTGTGCGGCGTAGTGCTGCGCCGGCTGTTCAAGTTCGATCCGGGAACCGCCTATCTGAGCTCGTTTCCAGGGCACCTTTCCTTCATCGTGGCCTTGGCGAGCACCGGGATCGGCAATTCGCGGCAGATCACCATCATTCAGGTGCAGCGCGTGGCGGTGCTGACGCTGTTTGCCCCGATAGGCGCGCTGTTCCTGCCGGTGGGTCAATATTCGGGCGCTTCGAGCGAACCCATGGTGCTCACCACGCTCGCCATGGTGGCGGCGGGGTGCGCGCTGGTTGGCTGGGCCTTCACCCGGTTCAAGGTGCCGGCCGCCTATGTGTTGGGGTCCATGCTGTTTGCGACGGTGATGAAGCTTACCGGCAATTTTCCCGGCGCGCTGCCACCCCTGTTCATCGACCTGACCTTTATCGGCATGGGTGCGCTGATCGGCTCGCGTTTTGCCGGCATCACGCGGTCCGAATTCATGCAGGCGGCCTGGGGCGGGACGGTGGCGACGACGATCACGGTGGCCGTGACCACCCTCTTTGCCATCGGCGTGAGCTTTTTCGTTTCCATGCCGATCGGCCAGCTTTGGCTGGGTCTTTCTCCTGGCGGGCTGGAATCGATGGGCTCGCTGGGGATCGCCCTGGGCTACGACACCGCCTTTATCGCCGCCCATCACGTGGCGCGGCTGTTGATGCTCACCTTCGCCATTCCGCTGGTAGTGATGCTCATCAAGGCCAACGAAGCCAAAGCGGCGACAGCCGCCGGGCAATAGAGGCTCACCCCTTGGCCAAGGTGAGCGAGAGAGTATCGGGATCGAACCCGGCGCCGCATTCGATAAAGGCAAACCCGTTGCCCTCGAGGGCCAGCGCATTCTCCTCGCGAACGGCGCCGCGCGAGATCGCTGCCGGCTCCAGCCCCTCGGGCAATCCCTTGATCGAGACGGCATGCGGGGTCGCCGAGAGGTTGAAGACGCACAGGATCACCCCGTCTTCCCCGATCCGGGCGTGGGCCAGGATCGGCTCGCTGATCTTGTAAAAGCTGATGTCGCCGTCGACCAGCGCCTGGTGGTCGCGACGGTAGCGGATGATGGCGCGGTAGTAATGCAGCAGCGAGCCGGGATCGGCTTCGAGCGCTTCGACATTGCGCTTGAGATGCGGGCCCTTGACCGGCAGCCAGGGTTTGACGTCGGAAAATCCACCGTACTGGGCGTCTGTCCAGGGCATGGGCGTGCGGCAGCCGTCGCGGCCCTTGTTCTCGGGCCAGAAGCGCAGGCCCGGCGGGTCGGTCAGTTCGGAATATTCGAGCTCGGCTTCGGGCAGGCCAAGTTCCTCGCCCTGATAGATGCAGATCGAGCCTTTGAGCGAGCTCAAAAGCGCAATCGCCAGGCGCCCCATGGTATCGGGATTGACCGCGTGAGATTCCCAGCGCGACATGTGGCGGTTGACGTCGTGGTTGGAAAAGCTCCAGCACGGCCAGCCATCGGGCGCACCCTTGAAGAATTTCTTGACCCGGGAGCGGAAATGCTCGGCGGAGAACGACGGCCCGAGCATCTCGAAGGAATAGCACATGTGCAAAAGATCGTCACCGGCGGTGTATTCGGCCATGATCTCGATGGCCCGGTGCGCCTCGCCGACTTCGCCTACGGTGGTGGTGCCGGGGTATTGATTGAGCAGGGCGCGGACGCGCTTGAGAAAGCCAATATTCTCCGGGCGGTTCTTGGAGAATTTATGCAATTGCATGCCATAAGGGTCGACTTCGAGCGGGGTTTCCTTTTCGCGTGGCGCCGGCGGATTGTTCCGTAGCCTGCTGTCGTGGAAATAATAGTTGACCGTATCGAAGCGGAAGCCGTCCACGCCGCGATCGAGCCAGAAGCGCATGGCCGCGAGCATGGCGTCCTGGACTTCGGGGTTGTGGAAGTTGAGATCGGGCTGGGAAATGAGGAAATTGTGCAGATAGTACTGCCGGCGGGCGCCATTCCATTCCCAGGCCGGGCCACCGAACACCGACGGCCAATTGTTGGGCGGGGTCCCGTCCTCGTTTGGATCGGCCCAGACATACCAATCGGCGCGGGGATTGTCGCGGGAGGACTTGGATTCGATGAACCAGGGGTGCTTGTCGGAGGTGTGGCTGAGGACCTGATCGATGATGACCTTGAGACCGAGGGCATGGGCCTTCTCGATCAGGGCATCGAAATCCTCGAGCGAGCCGAAAAGCGGATCGATATCGGTATAGTTGGATACGTCATACCCCATATCGTCCATGGGGGAGGGAAAGATGGGGGAGAGCCAGACGGCGTCCGCTCCGATACTGGCGACGTGTTCGAGCCGTCCCAGAATGCCGCGCAGATCGCCGACACCGTCGCCGTTACTGTCCTGGAAGGAGCGCGGATACACCTGATAGATCACTCCGCCGCGCCACCATTCAGTCATCAGCCGTTCCTCTCGTCGATGTCCAGTTGCCAAACCTTAACAGGCCCCCACACAAATGCGAGGGGGTTCGAACGGTTGCATGGCGGCATGCCAGTTCCCGAACTTGATTGGCGAACCCGGCTAGGGGCGCCGGCTCACCACGGGACGGCGCGGCAATGGACGAACAGGGCCATGCTCTCAATCCCCGGACCGTCGAAGGCGGTGATCTCCGTCTGATCGTGCTCTGGCTGTTGGGTTAGGCACGGGCGGAGCCATTGCGCGTTGACACCTGACGATGGTGCTATTTTGATCGCGTGACGACAATCAGGAGTCGGGAAACATCGATGCCTCACCACATGCTGCGCGCCGCCGACCGCCCCAAGGATGCGCCCAAGACCATCAAGTTCGAAGGCGCGCCCTATGGCGCGGCGATTTCCTTCTTCGCGGTCGTTTCCGATCCGGGCAAGCGAGTGGGACTGCACGTCCATCCCTATACGGAAACATGGATCGTGCAGGAGGGAACCGTGCGGTTCTTTGCCGGCGAGGACGTGGTCGAGGCGAGGCCTGGCGATATCATGATCGTCGAACCCGAGACGCCGCACGGGTTCGAAAATATTGGAGAAGACGTGCTCAAGATGATGTGCGTGCACGACTCCGAACGCATCATCCAGACCTTCCTCGATCCGGACGACGCTTGAACGGGCTTAGGCCGTGGTGGTCTGATCCTCGAGCCCAGCCTCAGGCACGTTCTTGCGAATCGATTCGATGGCGCTGATCGCTGAAGCCTTGGCCTTGTAGCCTTCCGACGAGAACATCGCTTCGCCATTGGACGCCCGGAAACGGAAGCGGAACTCACCGGCCTTATCTTTATAGACTTCGAATTTGTACATTGGGAAAGCCCTCGTAGGTGATCAAAACAAGGGAACAATTGCGCAAATCGCGCCGCTGGGCAACAGGGAGCGGGCCGCCTTCGTTTCGAACCTCAGGCCCCTAGAAGCAGAAGCCAACCGGTGATGGTAAAGAGCGAAAGCAATGTCGAAAGCAGGATCGTGTTGGCGGCGACGTCGGTGGCGCGGTTGTAATAGGTGGCAAAGATATAGACGTTGATGCCTGCAGGCATGGCGGCCAGCAACACGCCATAGCGCGCAATGTGCGGATCGACGCCAAGGACCGGCACCATAAGCAGCCAGGCAATCGCGGGATGGACGATCAACTGCATGCCGCTGGTCATCAAGGCCTGCGTCCAGGTCTCGCCCAACCGGTATTCATTGAGCGCCCCGCCCAGGCCGAACAGCGCCACCGGCATCACCGTCCCGGCCAGAAGCAGCGTCACTTCATCGGCGAGCCCGCCAAGCTCCAGACCCGCCGCATTGGCAGCAAGGCCCAAGGCGATGCCGATTAGGATCGGGTTGGAGAACGCCTTCCGCAAGCCCTGCCAAAGCGCGGTGGTCACCTTGCCGCCATCGCGCCGGACCAGTTCCATGACAAACATGCCCAGCGTCATCAGGATCGGCGCGTGCAGGCCGATGATGGAATAGACGATGGGCATGGCCTCGTCGCCATAAGCGCGCTGCATGACGGGGATGCCCACCAGAACAGTATTGGTGAACATGGCCGAAAAGCCCACCGCGACCGCTTCGCCCGGCCGGCGCTTGAAGAGGCGAGCAGCAAAGATCGCCCCGAGCGCGAGCACCGATACGGCGCCGGCATAATAAGGACCGATGATCGCCAGATTGAACGCCGCTCCGAAGTCCACATCGATCATGGCGCGGAACAACAGGCACGGCGTGGCGAAATTGTTCACATAGGCGATCAGCCCAGCCACGCCCGACTGTGGATAGAGCTTTAGCCGGACGGCGAAAAAGCCAAGCCCGATCAGGATGAAGACGGGGGCGATGACGTTGAGAACGGAAAGCATGCGGGCGGGGCTTTGACGCAAGGCGGGCGGGTTGGGCTAACAGATACCGATTGCGTCCCGCGCGTCAATCTTTACGGGCGGACGGCTTTCCGGCAGGTTCTGGCGGAACGGGAAAGAGGAAGGGATGGCCATGCGCAGCCACATTCTGGCGATCGACCAAGGCACGACATCAAGCCGGGCCATGGTGTTCGACAAGAACATGAGCGTGGTGGGTCAGGGTCAGAAGGAATTCAGGCAGCATTTCCCCAAAAGTGGTTGGGTGGAACACGACCCCGAAGACATCTGGGAAACGGTCGTGTGGTCGATGCGGCGGGCGCTCAGGGGTGCAGGACTTGGCGCCGATGACATCGCGGCGATCGGTATCACCAATCAGCGCGAGACCACCCTGGTCTGGGACCGGCAGACCGGCAAGCCGATCCACAACGCCATCGTCTGGCAGGATCGGCGCACGGCCGATATCTGCAACCAGCTCAAGGCCCAAGGCGCCGAGGATCTCGTCGCCCGCAAGACGGGGCTGCTGCTCGACCCCTATTTCGCGGGAACAAAGGTCAAATGGCTGCTCGACACCATGGAGGGCGCGCGCCAGCGGGCCGAGGCGGGAGAACTCGCCTTCGGAACGGTTGACACCTATCTCGTCTGGCGGCTGACTGGCGGCAAGGTGCACGCGACCGATGCCACCAATGCCAGCCGCACGCTGTTGTTCGATATCGAAAAGGGTGCGTGGGACCCCGAGTTGCTGGATCTGCTGGGCGTTCCCGAGGCGATCTTGCCTGAGGTGATCGATTGTGACGGCGATTTCGGTGAGACTGACGCAGCCGTTCTGGGCGCGGCCATCCCCATTCGCGGCGTGGCCGGCGACCAGCATGCGGCGGTGATCGGACAGGCCTGCTTTTCGCCGGGCATGATCAAATCGACCTATGGCACCGGCTGCTTTGCCGTGCTCAACACCGGGGAAACGCTGGTGCGCTCGCAGAACCGGCTGCTCTCGACCATCGCCTATTGCATCGGCGGCAAGACGGTCTACGCGCTGGAAGGCTCGATCTTTGTTGCCGGCGCCGCCGTGCAATGGCTGCGCGATGGACTCAAGATCATCGGCAAGGCCTCGGATTCCGGGCGGTTGGCCATCGATGCCGATCCCAACCAGAACGTCTATCTCGTACCCGCTTTCGTAGGCCTCGGGGCGCCCTATTGGGACGCGGAGGCGCGCGGGGCGATGTTCGGGCTGACGCGCAATACGGGGCCAGAAGAATTCGCCCGCGCTGCACTGGAAGCGGTTTGCTACCAGACGGCAGATCTGCTCGAAGCGATGTACAAGGATTGGGACGGACGCGGCACGCAAACGGTTTTGCGGGTCGATGGCGGCATGGTCGCCTCGGATTACACAATGCAGTTCCTCTCCGACATCCTCGATGCGCCGGTCGATCGGCCGCAGATGCTGGAAACAACCGTGCTCGGAGCGGCCTGGCTCGCCGGACAGGCCGTGGGCTTGTGGCCGGGGCAGGAAGAATTCGCGCGGCGCTGGGCGCTGGAGCGCCAATTTGTGCCCGAAATGGACGAATCGATCCGCGCCGCGAAGCTGGCCGGCTGGCGCGATGCGGTGAGCCGAACGCTTACAAGATAACGCTAGGCCAGGTCGTAAACCGCCAGAAGGTTAGGCAGCACGGCCAGATGCCAATTGATCGAACCGCCGACCGCCAGCGCCTTGCAGGCCGAGTTGGCGGCGTAGATCGCGGCGAAAGCGAGAATGCGCTTGCGCTTGTAGCCGAGCTTGGCGGCAAAGGCGTCGGCCATGGCATTGATGCGGACCGGATCGGCCGCCAATTCCACCTTGCCCCAGGGATGCAGGAAGCTCGCCGCAAGATCATAGGCAGGGTCGCCCAACAGCCCGAGTGGGGTGCGCGCGATCCAGCCGCGTTCGGCCAGGACGACGCGGTCGTGATGCACTTCCCCGTGCAGAGGGATTTCGGCGGCGGGCTTATCCAGGGTTGCATAAGCGATACCCACCGAGCGGGCGTAAAGATCGCGGGCCGTATCTGGCCAGACGCGCACATCGGCGGCAAAGAAGTCGGAGAGGTATTCGCGCAGCGGCACCAGGTTCTCCGGCAAGTCCGGCCGATTGACGTGCAGCATGCCGATCAGATTGGCCAGCGCGCTGGTCGCCTGGGCATCCTTGCCATCGAGCGCGGGTTCCGAGAGCATCTTGCCTTCGGCCCATTCGGTGAGGATGGCGTTCTCCGACGTGCCCAGATGCCTTATCGCACCGTCGCCGCGATACCATTCGAGCAGATCGCCCGCCCGGACGGGATCGCCGGTTTCGCCCTTGTAAATACGCAGGGCGGCGGGAGAGTTGTCGTCACGCTGAACCTTATAGGTCCATGCTTCGGCGGACTCCCCCACAAGGGTGAGTTTGGAAAGGCTCCAGCGAATGGCGGCCTTGTTGAGGACGGTGTCGTGCGGTGCGGTACCGATCGGAACCCCCTGTCGAAAGCGTGTCGGCGCGCGCCGAAAGAGAATCAGTATCTGTTCGATACCTTTGCTTTCTAGCAAATTTCGGGCGTGTCGTCTGGTTCCCTGCTTTCACGGATCAAGCCAAGGCATCATGCGAGCGCGCCGGCGGGGCCCCCGCCGCCGCGGAAGGGGCGTGACGTTGTCGTCATAGATCTTGGCATCGAGCGCATTGAGCCGGGCAAGGGCGACATCAAAGAGGTGGTCCATTTCCGGGTCGAACCACACCTCGTTGGCCAACATGGCGCGCGCCTGCTCGATGTGATCCTTGGCCAGTAAATATGCGGATGGCATCGGGCTTCTCCGTTTCGTTTCGGCGTGCCCCCATGAGTTAGAAAGCGCAGCCGAGTCGGACCAGCGCCGTTCCCTCATTGCGCACAATAGTAACGAAGCGTGGTGAAGTTCCTGCCAAGAACATGCCTGGCATTTGAATAAATTTATCTCAAGCGCTTCTTAACCCTCACGCAAGGTGGCCGCGCCATAATCGCCCCTGCTTTACGACGGCTTGGGGGAGCCGAGGTGACCGACCGCCTTCTCGAGGGCAAGAGGATACTCCTTGTCGAGGATGAATTCCTTATTGCCCTGGACATCGCCGACACGTTGACGAACGCCGGCGCCGAGGTGATCGGCCCGTGCACGTCGCTGCGGCAGGCGCTCGACCATGCGGGAATGCCCGGTCTCGACCTGGCGATGCTCGACATCGATCTCAATGGAGAGGAAGTATTTCCCGCCGCAAGCCTGCTGCGCAAGCGCGGCGTGCCGTTCCTCTTCTATACCGGCCAGCCCGAACGCGAAGTGCTGCGCACGGAATTTGCCGAAATACCGGTTTGCGTCAAACCGGTGACGCCGCAGCGGCTGATCGACACGCTCGCGCGGATGATGGCGCTCGCCGCCTGATCAATCTTCCCTGCGGTCATCGAGGAAACGCTTCTCGAACTGGCCGAGCAAAATGGTGATGACCAGGACGAGCACGGTGGCCAGCGCGGCGACCGAGAAGAAGCCGGCACCCGCCGCCACCCCGATGGCACCGGCCATCCACATCGCGGCCCCGGTGGTGAGCCCCTTGATATCGCCCCTGCCCGATCGGATGATCGCGCCGGCGGCCAGAAACGCAACGCCGGCCGTCACCGCCTCGATGACGCGGATGGGATCGAGTCGGGCGATGGCATCGGCGCTCAGATCGACCATTTCGTGGTAGATCTCGAAGGTCATGACCGTAAAGGCAGCCGCCGCGGTCGAAACAAGCATGTGGGTTCGAAGGCCCGCGGGGTGGTTCTTGATTTCGCGTTCCAGGCCAATCAGCGCCCCCAATATGGCGGCGACCAATAGCCTGACTGCAATGACGCCGAAAGACTCATGGGTGGGATTGCCGCCAAGCGCTAGAAAGTCTTCCATCCAACTGCCCTTTGTCGATTGCGTCTAAACGCCGAGCGAGCGCGCGCGGTTCCTTTCTAGAGCGGCCAGAAGACGGGGATGAGCACCATGGCAATCGCAAAGCTCACGAGGTTCAGCACGCCGCCGATGCGAAGGAAATCGAAGAATTTGTAGCCGCCCGCGCCATAGACCAGCGTGTTGGTCTGATAGCCGATGGGGGTGAGAAAACTGGCGCTGGCCGCAAACATCACGGCAACCACGAAGGGGCGCGGATCGACACCCAGGCCACTGGCGAGACCAATGGCCACCGGCGTCACGATGACGGCGACGGCGTTGTTGGTCACGACTTCTGTGAGCGCCGAGGACAGCAGATAGATGACGCCCAGAGCAAAGAGAGGAGAAAAGATCGCCAGATAGGGCGCGATGGCACGAACGATCTCTCCAACCAGGTCGACATTCTCCATGGCCACGCCGATCCCCAGCATGGCGACGATCAGGCCCAGCGTGCGCCAATCGACGGCTTGCACAGCTTCCTCGGCCTCCACGCATCGGGTGACGAGCACGGTTGCCGCGCCGATGATGGCGAGCCCTGCGATCGGCATCAACCCCAGCGCCGCGCCCACGACGACCGCAATGAGCACGCCGATGGCAATCGGAGCCTTGGAGCGGCGGAACCCGCGCTCGCTGGGCTCGGCGACATTGACCAGATCATAGTCTTCCACCAGCCGCCGCAGGTCTTCAGGCGCGCCTTCGATCAGAAGTGTGTCGCCCACTTCTATGGGCGACGTTTCGAACCGTTCGGCAAGATTGGCACCGCGCCTGTGAAGCGCCAGGGGATAGATGCCATAGCGTCGGCGCAGCCGAAGATGGCGCAGCGTCTTGTTCAAAATACCGGCGGTCGGCCCCACAAGCACTTCAACGATGGCAGAAGAGCGCGTGCCCAGCGATTGCATGTGCTCGGTCTCGGGCACCGTCAGATTGCCTTCTTCCTTCATGGAGAGAAGTTCGGCGATCGAGGTGCGCAGCACGACGACGTCGCCGGGTTGGAGCACCACATCATGCATGTGGCGGCGCAGCGAGAAATTGGCGCGCAGAACGTCGATAAGCTGGCGGTCGGGACGGTTGAAGGCAGCGACATCGCGGGCCTTCCTGCCGACATGGGGCGAGTTGTCCTCGATCACGGCTTCAAGAACGAATTTCTTGCTCGATTCCGAATGGGAGACTGCCGAGACGGTAGTCCGTTCGGGCAACAGATTGCGCAAGAGCAGCATGGTCACGATGCCGGCGGCGGCAAGCGCCGCGCCCAGCGGGGCGATTTCGAAGATGTGGAACGGCGCCATGCCGTTTTCCTGGGCCACGCTGTCGACCAGAATGTTGGTGGAGGTTCCGATCAGCGAGCAGGTGCCTCCGAGTATGGCCGAGAACGACACGGGGATCAGCAGGCGCGAGGGCGATGTTTCCATTTCCCGCGACAGGGTAAAGGCCACCGGGATCATGAGCATCACCAATGGGGTGTTGTTCATGAAGGCCGACATGGCCGCGATGGCAACCAGAAACATTGCCATGGTGCGGAGCGGATGGCTTCTCGCGCCGCTCCTGAACAGCAGGGCGAACGCCTCCAAAGCTCCGGTACGCACCAGTGCCGCCGAAATCACGAACATGCTGGCGATCGTGGCCGGCGCGGAATTGGAGAGAACGCCGAGCACGTCCTCAACCGAAACAAGCCGAAGCAGCAAAAGAACGGATAGGGCGATGCCCGCGCTGACTTCCGGCGTCCGCCACTCACGGGCAAACGCGACAAAGAGGGCCACGATGACGACGCTAACGATCAGCGCGCCATAAGGCTCGACCAGGGTTGCGATCAAGTTCGCCCTCCGCTCAGTGCGCCGGTATATTATTGATGCGGGACGGCAATGAAAATGGGCACGCGGCGCCGCAGCAAACTTTTTGCACCGAAAGGAAGAGCCGCTAGGCGTTCATTGGAAGGATGGACCGCGCCAATTCGGCTATGGCGTCGCGCATGGCCCGTTCCACGCCGGGCTCTGTCTGACCGTGGCCGGCCGAGGGCACGGGGATGATTTTGGCTTCCGTCCAGCGCTCGGCGAGGGCGTAGGCCGTCGCCGGCGGGCAGAGCAGATCGTAGCGCCCCTGGATAATGCGGCCAGGAATGCCCGCCAGTCGGCCGGCATTGGTCATCAATTGATCGGGGGCCAAGAAGCAATCGTTGGAAAAATAATGCGCTTCCATGAAGGGGGAGGCGGGCAACGGATCATTGCCCTGCAGCCGCTTTTCAAGATCGAGACGATCGGCGGGCGGGTTGACCTGGGAAAGCGTGCGCTCGACATCGTACCAACCCCAGACAGCCGGCAGGTGGATTGCCGGATCGGGATCGAGAATGCGACGCCAGTACGCTTCGAGCGGGGCGGTGCGTTCGGCCGGGTCGAGCAGGTCGAGGAAATCCTGGTAGAGCCGCGGATAGAACGTGGAGAGGGTCGTGCCGAACGCGGTTTCCAGTTCGCGGCGGGTGCCCAGGAACGTGGCGCGCAGCACGATGCCGCTCACCCGCTCGGGATGCGCCTGGGCGTAAGCCAGCGCCAGTGTCGCGCCCCACGAACCGCCAACCACAAGCCAACGCTCGATGCCGAGCGCAGCGCGGATCGTCTCCATATCGGCGACAAGGTGAGCGGTGGTGTTATCCTTGCGCGAACGGCGCGGCGTACTGCGCCCTGCCCCGCGCTGATCGAACAGCACCGCCCGGAACCACCGCGGATCGAAGAGCTGTCGATGACCGGGCTGGCAGCCGCTGCCTGGTCCGCCGTGGAGATAGACCGCCGGTAGCCCATCGTCGCGCCCGACGGTTTCGACATAGAGCCTATGCCCCTCCCCCACCGGCAGCATCTGCGTGGTCAAAGGGGAAAAGAGATCGCCCGAGGCCGCGCCCTCAGGAGGCATCGCCCGGCTCCGCCTCCAGAGTGCCGCCCGAGAAGTTGCGGTAGATGAACCGCGTCGAGCCGGTTTCGGATTCGGTCTGTGCTGTCTTGAAGATCTTTTCGTGCAGCGGAGAAAAGCCGCAGGCCGGATCGGTGTTGCTGGCGCTGCCCGTCAGCGCGAAGGCCTGGCAGCGGCAACCGCCGAAATCGATCTCCTTGAAGGCGCAGCTCTGGCAGGGTTCAGGCATCCAGCCCGTGCCGCGATAGCGGTTGAAGGCTTCGGAATTGTGCCAGATCCAGGCGATGGAATGGTTCGAGCGCACCGACATGAAATCAAGATCGGTGATCGATTCCGCCGCGTGGCAGGGCAGCACCTTGCCCGAAGGCGTGATGTTGAAGAACTGCCGCCCCCAGCCCCCCATGCACTTCTTGGGCCGCTCGGCGTAGTAGTCGGGAATGACGAAATCGATATCGAGAATGCCCTTGAGCCGCACGCGGGCGTCCTCGACGATTTCGGTCGCCCGGTCGAGCTGTTCGATGGTCGGCATCAGCGCCGCGCGATTTTTCAGCGCCCAGCCGTAATACTGGACGTTGGCGACCTCGATGCGGTCGGCGTCCATTTCGACGGCCATGGCGATGATGTCTTCGAGCTGGTCGAGATTTTGCCGGTGCATGACGGCGTTGACCGTCAGCGGCAGGTCGAGCTCGCGCGCCCATTGGGCCACCTCACGCTTTTTCACATGCCCGTTCTTGAACCCTCCGACCCTGTCGGCCTTGGCGGCATCGCTGCCCTGGAAACTGATCTGGATGTGGGACAGCCCCGCATCGGCGATTTCGGTGAGCTTTTCCTTGGAAAGCAGCACCGCCGAGGTGATGAGGTTGGAATAGAGATTGAGGTCCGTCGCGTGCTGGATGAGTTCGACGATGTCCTTGCGCGCGGTCGGCTCGCCGCCGGAAAAATGCACTTGCAGCACGCCGATTTCGGCCAGCTCGTCCAGTACGCGCTTCCACTCCTCGGTCGTCAACTCGTTGCGCGCCCGCTCCATTTCCACCGGATTGGAGCAATAGGGGCACTGGAGCGGACATCTGTGGGTGAGTTCGAGCAGCACGGCGAGCGGTATGCCATATTGCTGGGCGACCGATCTACCATCGCCTTCGAGGAGTGCCACGCCATCGAGACGTTCTTCTTCCAGCACGGGGCTGTTGCGATCCAGGGTCGGGCTCATCTCTTATCTCCTTGCTTCGATCAGGAACCCGGAATCGGCCAGGTCCTGAAGCATGTCGATCACGTCGCTGCCGATCTCTTCGGCAGGCGCCGCATATTTGGCGGCGAGCACGTCCACCATGTCCGAAACGCTGCGGTCACCATCGCAAAGCTGGAGCACTTCGACGGCGATCTCGTCGGGGGCCAGCACCCGTTCGGGCACCAGCAGCACCCAGCGTCCGCGCGTTTCGTCGAACCGCAATTTGACGCCCCGCGCCAGCTTGGGGACGCTTTCGAGCGAAACCGCCATGCGGCGGCGTGCTGCGGGCGCGCCTTCCATCACGGCTTTTCCGGAACGAACGCGCCGGGCGGGACGTGCCCGTCGACATAGGCATGATAAAGCGCGTCGAGCTGCACCCAGAGCACGTTGGTCTTGAAGATCAACGCATTGCAGACCAGCCGTCGCTCCTCGGGCGTCCTGGCGTGCTCCTTGACATAATCGAGCGCGAAGCCGGCATCGCGCGGTGCCTGTTCGAGCCGGCGGGTGAAATAGGTCATCACCGTCGGATCGATGAAGTCATAATGCTCGAGCATCCCGGCGATGCGCTCCTGATGCAGATTGGGCGCAAAGAGTTCGGTCAATGAGGAAGCAATCGCTTCGAGCGGGGAACGGTCACGCACGAAATGCACATAGGCTTCCACAGCAAAGCGGGTAGCGGGCAGGATGCCTTCGGTCGATTCCACATAGTCGGGATCGAACCCGAGACCGGTGGTCAGCTGGAGCCAGCGTTCGATGCCGCCCTCGCTGCCGATGTCGCCGTCATGGTCGGAAATGCGGTGCCGCCACTCGATGCGCGTAGCGCGATCGCGGAAGCGCGAGATCACCACCGCATCCTTAATGGGGATGGTGCTCTGGTAATAATAGCGGTTGAGCGCCCAGGCTTGCACCTGCCCCTTGTCGAGCTTGCCCCCATGCAGCAGGCGATGGAAGGGATGAAGGCTGTGGTAGCGCGTAGCGCCGATATGGCGGAGCTGGGCTTCGAGCTCTTCGGCCGTATTCAAGGGAGTGTCGGGGGCAATTGTGAGGGCCGACATGGCGTTCATAGGGTAATCTCCATCCCTTCGGCGGGAATGGTCCATCCCGCCGCCTCGATCTTTTTCCGCTCTTCCGAATCGGTTCGCCAGGCGGGGTTCGAGTTGTTGATGTGAAAGAAGAATTTCTGGCCGATCCGCATGTCGGCAAGCGTTGGGATGACGTCCTGCATGGACATATGCCCCATGCGCTGCCCGGTCTTCTTGCCCAGTCCCTGCGCTAGCAATTCGTCGTCGCGCCAGAGCGTGCCGTCGAAGAACACGGCGTCCGTGCCGTCAGTGAGGTCAAGCACATCATCGGTAAGCTGAGCGCAGGCCGGCAGGAACACCACGCTCCGTCCAGTCGAGAGATCGGTGATCTTGAGTCCGATCGTATCGCCCGGATCGCTTTCTTCCTCGTCCTCGAGAAAGAGCGCGGTCTTGCCGGGCGCGGCGAAGGGCAGGATGTCGAGACCCGCGGCCGGGCTGAAGCTTTCGCCCAAGGTCAGCGTCTCCCGCGTCACGATGCCGGGCTTGAGGGCGTTGAAAATCGAATTGGCGGCAAGGATCGAATGCACCCGAGAGTGTGCGTAAAGCGTAAAGGGCGAACCTTCGCGCAGGGTCAGCAATCCGGTGATCGCATCGATCTCGCCATTGGTGAGAATGACCCCAGCGATCGGGGAGTGCCGCAGCTCGCCGGCGCGCGGATGCAACGCGGGCGTGTTGGCGATCTGCTGGCGCAAATCGGGAGAAGCGTTGACGAGGAACCAGTGCTCGCCATCGGCGCTGATCGCAGCCGAAGCCTGATTCGCCTTCAGTTCCGGACGCCCTTCGCGGGCGTCACGGCAATTGGCGCAGCCGCAATTCCATTGCGGGACTCCGCCGCCTGCCGCGGCTCCGAGTATGATGATCTTGATCATAGGAAGATACCGCGGCAGGCGAATGGATTACTTGCGCTTGGCGCAAGCGTACATGTTGATTTCCATCGAAACCGGGATTTCGGTGAGCTTGGGCTTGTTCCAGGCCATAGCTTTTCTCCTCATAGAACACGGCGATATTGCCGTGCCGGCCATGCTGCGAAGAGAAGGGCCCGCCCGCAATCTATGGAGCCCATAGGTCCAAAGCTATGGAACCGCCTCGTCTAGAACTGGGCCTGGGGGCCGATATCGAGGAAGGGCGGAACGCCAAGGGTTTCCGGCAATGCAACCTCGCGCGCCGTCTTCTCAAGCGCCTCGATGAAACTCTTGTAGGGTTCGACCCGCTGATATTGCGAAGGGATCAGGGCGACGATCCGGCGCGCCGTGGCATTGACTCGATAAAGGCGCACACCCTTAAGCGTCTGGGTGCCATGGAGCACGGCAAGGGTGGGCACCAGGCACACCCCTGCCCCGGCGCGCACCAATTCGGTGGCCACCTCGAAGCTGCGGCATTGGGCGACCACCGCATGATCGGGAAACAGCCGCTCATACCAGTTTCGCACCCGCTTGGTATGCTGGGTGCCAAACGAGAATTGGATCGACTGGTTGAGCGTAGCGTATTGATCGGCGCTGAGCTGGCGCCGGGGATCGATAACGCCGGAGAGATCGAGCGTATCGGGAACGGCAAGCACATGCGCATCTGTCAAAAGCGGAACCTGGGAAAACCCGGCACCCGAAGCGACCATGGAATTTTCCGCCAGCAATCCCAGCGCGATGCGCCGCTCATAGAGCAGTTCGAGGATATCGGCGGGCGCCCTGTCCTGGATGTCGAAATCGATCTCGGGAAAAATCTCGCGCACCCGTTTCAGCGCGCCGGGCAACAGGATGCGCAGCACCGAGGTGATGCCGGCAAGCCGGATCGTCATGCGACGGCCCGTCGTATACTGCATCAGCCCATCCTCGAGGTCGCGCATGCCGCGCAATACATGCTCGGCCTTGGGCAGCAGGTATAGCCCCGCTTCGGTCAGCTCCATCTCACCCGGACGGCGATTGAAAAGCCGGGTGCCGACCAAGGTTTCCAGGCGCGAAAGCTGTTGCGAGAGCGATGGTTGGGCAATCCCGAGCTGCTTTGCCGCCTCGGTCAGCGTCGCCGCATGCGCGACGGCGGTGAAGATCCGGAGCTGATGCAGTGAGATTTCGGTATGCAGGCTTGTGGAGAGCTTGTTCATTGTGAGGACGCGAAGCAAGGGCAATCCCCATGTGTTGCCGATCGGGCAGGCACATTCAAGATTAAATGGTCGGCATGGGAAGGAGTGGTGGTGCCCGGGGGCGGAATCGAACCACCGACACGCGGATTTTCAATCCGCTGCTCTACCAACTGAGCTACCCGGGCTTGCCTGTTCCAGGGGCGCTGCGGCCCCGTCGTTGGTGGCCGGGTTATAGGCAGTCCCGTCGGGGCTGTCCAGCACCTCGCGACGAATTTTCCACCTTCGCGACGATTTTGTCGTCAATGCAATGCCAGGTCAGGAAAACAGCCGCTCTGACAGGCGCTTACTCCTCGTCCTCACTGTCGATCCGCGCGCTTTTGTCGGCGTCGTCGTCGCTCCGGCCGCCGGGAATGACATAGTTGCCCTTGAGCCAGCGGTTGAGATCGACATCGGCGCAGCGCGCCGAGCAGAAGGGATGGAATTGCTGGACCGAGGGTTTTCCGCAGATCGGGCACGGCTTAGGCGTCCGCAGGCGGGTGACGTTGGTGTTGGCCATCTCAGACCCCCGGAAGCGACGCCGGATTGAGCCAGTTGAACTGGACCGGGTATCCCTCGCCGGTCAGAAGCGCGGCGGTTTCGAACAGCGGAAGGCCGACGACGGCGGAGTACGAACCGCTCATCTTGACGGCAAAAGCTCCGGCAATGCCCTGGATGGCATAACCGCCCGCCTTGCCGCTCCATTCGCCGCTCGCCAGGTAGGCTTCGATTTCCTTGTTGGAAAGCCGCTTGAAGCGGATGCGCGTATCGACAAGCCGCTCGCGTGCCTGGCCGGCGGCCGAAATCACGCAAAGACCGGTGAATACGCGATGCGCACGGCCCGAAAGCAGCCGCAGGCAGCCTGCCGCCTCGTCCATGGTTTCGGCCTTTGGCAGGATGCGTCGTCCAACGGCGACCACCGTATCGGCGGCAAGGATCAGCGCATCGGACGCCAACCCGGCCTGGCGCGCTTTCTTGCGGACTTCCACGGCCTTGGCGTGAGCCAGCCGCTGAGCCAGACGGCGCGGCAGCTCACCCTTTTCGGGCGTTTCATCCACATGGGCGGGAATCAGGTGATCGGGTTCGATGCCGATCTGGTTCAAGAGCGCGAGCCGACGCGGCGAGGCCGAAGCAAGGATCAGTTCGGGGCGTCTGCTGGACAAGGCGCTGCTCTATTTGAAACGATAGGTGATGCGGCCCTTGGTGAGGTCATAGGGCGTCATTTCGACGAGCACCTTGTCCCCCGCCAGAACGCGGATGCGGTTCTTGCGCATGCGGCCCGCGGTGTGGGCGATGATCTCGTGATCGTTCTCGAGCTTGACGCGAAAGGTCGCGTTGGGGAGCAATTCAGTGACCACGCCCGGGAATTCGAGCACTTCTTCCTTTGCCATTCTTTCTCCTGATGATGCCCCGGGGCATTCTTGCGGTGCCGGCCCGTTCCTTTGCGAGGAACCGGCTCCAGCCGCTTCGGGGCGCGATTTGGCGCGCAAACTAAACGCAAACGCCGATAATTGAAAGTCCCCGCTTCAGCCAGACCTGTCTGCTCTTTCCAGCAGCGGTTCGAGGGCGGAGCGCAGCCGCTTGTCGAGGTCATCGCGCAAATCGCGGTAAGCGGCAAGCGCCACCTCGCGCGTGCCTTCGACTTCGGACGGATCGGCAACTTGCCAATGTTCGGTGACCTCGGCCTCCAGCCCGCGTTCGGCCACGGCCTTTCGGGCGTCCTCGGCCAGGGTGACGACGACATCGAAATGCGATGCCATCAATTCGTCCATGGTGTGAGGCGTATGGACCGACATATCCACCCCGATCTCCTCCATCACCTGATGGACGAAATGATCGGCCTTACCCGAACGCACGCCCGCCGAACGCGCGATAAGCCGGCCGGGGAAATGCTTGCGGGCCAAAGCTGCGGCGATGGGCGAGCGCACCGAATTCATCGAGCAGACGAAAAGGACTGTGGGCAGTTGGCTGTCCTGCTCGGGAATACGCGCAGCATAGGGCTGAACGGCGCAGATGAGGGTGAACAGCCGCCGAGCGGTTTCCAGATCCATCACCAGCTTGTTGTCGAGCCGCTCGATCAGCAGTTCGGCCGCCTGGTTGTGCAGCCCGCGCCGGCCCATGTCCACGGCCTCGATCTGGAAGGTCGAGGCCGAGCGGATGGCCTCGTAATAGCTTTCGCGAATGCGAAAATAATCCCGGATGAGGCTGCGGAACGGGGTCAGCGATAGGTAGTGCGCGGCAATCGGCGAGAAGGTTTCAGGGTGCCGCACGTCGAGCACGATGTGGTTGCCCACGATCGACAGGTGCAGCGCGTATGGCCCCTGCGCGGTAACGCGCGCCGGATAGAACCGGTTGGAATCCACCAGATCGTAGCTCGCGACGCGCCATTCATGGACCTCGTCCGGATCAACCGAAGTGATGGTGTTGGGGTCGAGCGTGACCGTGACGATCCTGTCCTTTTGCGGATCGAAGGGCCGCTTGTCCATCAGGTATTGAGCCTTATCGAAACCGACCGGCCATGGGCTTGTAACCCCTCGGTTTCCGCCAGGGTGACCGTGGCATCGGCAAGTTCGGCGAGCGCAGCGGGCGTGCAACCCAGTATCGAGGTGCGCTTCATGAAGTCGAGCACGCCGAGCCCGGACGCGAACCGCGCCGAGCGGGCCGTTGGCAAAACGTGATTGGAGCCGCCGACATAATCGCCAACGGCCTCGGGCGTGTGGTGGCCGACAAAGATCGCACCCGCATTGCGGATTTTCCCGATCAGCGGCTCGGGATCGTCGAGCGCCAGTTCCACATGTTCCGACGCTATGCGATTGGCGAGCGGAATGGCGTCCTCGAGGCTCGAAACGGTGATGATGGCGCCGAACTCGTCCCAACCGGCGCGGGCATTGTCGGGAGCGCGCAGGGTATCGAGCTGGCGTTCCACCTCGGCAGCGACGGCCTCTCCCAGGCCGGGATCGGTGGTCAAAAGGATCGACTGGGCTCCTGCCCCGTGCTCGGCCTGCGCCAAAAGGTCGGCCGCGACCCATGCGGGATTGGCCGAAGCGTCGGCGATGATCAGCACTTCGGACGGACCGGCGATCATGTCGATGCCCACGGTGCCGAACACCTGCCGCTTGGCGGCAGCGACATAGGCATTGCCCGGCCCGGTGATCTTGGCGACCGGCGCGATCGTTTCGGTGCCGAACGCCAGCGCCGCAATGGCCTGGGCGCCGCCCACCCGATAGATCTCATCGACCCCAGCGATCTTGGCCGCCGCCAGAATGGCGGGATTGACCTCGCCTCGAGGCGTGGGCACCACGATCGCCAGCCGCTCGACCCCGGCCACCTTGGCGGGGATGGCGTTCATCAGGACCGAGGATGGATAGGAGGCCAAGCCGCCGGGCACATATAGCCCCGCCGCCTCGACAGCCGTCCAGCGGCTGCCCAACGTCACCCCGATATCGTCTGTATAGGTGTGATCGGCCGGCTTTTGCTTTTCATGATGCGCAGTGATGCGCCGATGAGCCAGAACCAGCGCATCGCGGATTTCCGGCGCGACGGCCTGGTAGGCAGCGTCGATTTCAGCCTGAGAGAACCGCATGGTTTCCGGCGTCAATTCGAGCGCGTCGAACTTGCGGGTCAATTCGATCAGCGCGGCATCACCGCGCTGGCGCACATCGGAGATGATCGCAGCCACCGTGTCGCCGACCTCGACCGAGGCTTCGCGCTTGGAGGCGAGTAGAGTCTCAAAAGCCTCGGTAAAGCCGGCTTCGGCGCTCGAAAGAATGGTAGGCATGTAACCGATCGCGTCCCGGTCAGTCGACGTCGTGCTTGGGCTGGGCCTTGGCCGCCCATACCCCGCCGAGATCGCGAAGACGCGCTTCGAGACACTCGACTTCGAGCCGCACCCTGCCACCGCCGGCAAAGGTAAGCAAGACCTCGCCGCTGGGCGCATCCTTGGGCTCGAACGTCACCGCGAGCAGTTCGAGCACGCCCTCCTTGGACTTGAGGTCGAACCCCTCCGCATGGGCCACCGTGACATGATCGAAATGCAGCCCCGCCCGCTTGCGCTGGCCCCTGCCGCGAGCGTCGCCCGCTTCCCAGGCATAACGGTTCATGAGCAGAACGAAGCGCTTGTCGGACTTGGAATACCCCATGTCGCCCACCCGGACGACGGCATCCTGAAGGTGAGCCGAAACGATCTCGAGATCTTCGCTGTCGAGCGCCAGGAGCTTGAGATCGGTCATGGGAGCCTTGTGTGCGATTGCGTCAGTCATGCTTGCACATCTGGGCACTATGGCTCCAAAGTGCAAGCATATTCTGACACATGGCCAGGGCCTGCACTCATAATATTCGCACTCACGATGGAGACGAAAATGGCCAAATGGCAGGAAGAGAGCGCAGCGCGTATCGAATACGTGCAAGCTCTCTGACGCACCAGTTGGCCATTTTCGTCCCACCCCGAAGGAGCGCGCCGGATTTGCCCATCCGGTGCGTCAAGCCGCTTGCCCGTGTCCAGACACGGCCGGCACGTCTTTCCTGCCGGGCTGACCAAATCCGGCAGCGTCGTGAGCGCGAATATTATGAGTGCAGGCCCTAACCCGCGATCCGCTCGATCTGCGCTCCGCAGCGGGACAGCTTGTCCTCGAGCCGCTCGAATCCGCGATCGAGATGATAGATGCGGTTGACCACCGTCTCCCCCCGTGCCGCCAGCCCTGCAATGACCAGCGACACGGAAGCCCGCAGATCGGTCGCCATAACCTGGGCGCCCTTGAGTTCGGGCACGCCGGTGACGGTAGCCACCTGCCCGTCGACGGCGATCTTTGCTCCGAAACGGGCCAGTTCGGCCACATGCATGAAGCGGTTTTCGAAGATGGTTTCCTTGATGGCCGAAGTGCCCTCGGATCGGGTCATCAGCGCCATGAACTGGGCCTGCAGGTCGGTGGGAAAGCCGGGGAAGGGTTCGGTTTCGACGTCCACCGGCAGAATGCCGTTGCCATTGCGATAGACGCGCAGCCCGCCCTCTTCACGCGTCACTTTCGTTCCGGCCTGGGCCAGCGTATCGAGCGCTGCCTGAAGCAGTTCCGGACGTGCATTGCGCAGGAACACCTCGCCACCGGTCATCGCGGTCGCCATGGCGTAGGTGCCTGTCTCGATCCGGTCGGGCAGCACTTCATGGATCGCACCGCCGAGCTTTTCGACGCCCTCGATCACCAGCCGCTCGGTGCCGATGCCGGAAATCTTCGCGCCCATGGCAACCAGGCATTCGGCGAGATTGCCCACTTCGGGCTCACGCGCCGCATTCTCGATGATCGTCGTGCCTTCGGCCAGGGTCGCGGCCATCATCACCACATGGGTGGCGCCGACCGAAACCTTGGGGAAACGAACCGAGGCGCCCTTGAGCCGTCCGCCGGGCGCGCGGGCCACGACATAACCGCCGTCGATATCGATCTCGGCGCCAAGCTGGCGCAAGCCGTCGAGGTAGAAATCAACCGGCCGGGTGCCGATGGCGCAGCCGCCCGGCAGCGAAACGCGGGCATTGCCCTCACGCGCCAGAAGCGGACCGATGACCCAGAAGCTGGCGCGCATTGTCGAAACCAGCTCGTAAGGCGCGGTGGTATCGACGATGTCGGACGCGGTGAAGGTGATCCGCTGCCCGCCCATATCCGTGTCGCCGCGCCGGCGGCCGTGAACGGCGATATCGACGCCGTGGTTTTCCAAAATCCGCTCGAGCTGCTTGACGTCGGCCAGGCGCGGCACGTTGACGAGGACCAGCGGTTCGTCGGTGAGGAGCGAGGCGATCATCAGCGGCAGCGCCGCGTTCTTGGCGCCGGAAATCGGAATCTCGCCGTTGAGCTGGTTGCCACCCACGATGCGGATGCGGTCCATAAGGCTACTCCTTGGACAGGGTCGGTCGCGAATCGCCACGCATGGGGCGACGCGTTACAGTTGATGTGTGGTAGCGCAGCCGGCAATAGGCTGCAAGAAAGGCGCGAAAGCGCGGAAGGAACGGATCAGGCCGAGGATTTGCCGCCCGACGGTTCGCCCTTGCTGTCCCCTTCTCCTTGCGATGTCGACTCCGGTTTGGGCGCCGTGCGCGCCTTGGCCTGGGCTTTGCGGCGACGGAGATTTTCCCGCAGCTTTGCGGCCAATCTTTGATCACGATCCTGACTGGGCATGGGCTCGACCTGGAACGCCTCGAATTTCAGTGTTGTACTGACAGTTTTTTGCCCTTGCGTCCACAGATGGCCTGTGGCAGTAACGGCCCGCATTCAGCCGGCGGGTCGATCCCCGGCGTCTCAAACGCTGCTGTAGCTCAGTGGTAGAGCACTCCCTTGGTAAGGGAGAGGCCGACAGTTCAATCCTGTCCAGCAGCACCATTCTCCTTCTCCTCGTTGCTCGTGGCCGTTCAGTTCGCAGGAAACAAGCGGGCTGCCGGATCGTTAGGGGGAAAAGGAGATTTTCATGCACGTTTTCCCCGCATCGCTTTTCACCGCTTTCCTCGTCGTCCTTCCGCTTGCAGCGCAGGAGCCTGACCTGCCGGAAGCGCCCGAGGTGGTGACCCAGGATCCGCTCGTCCCTGAAAGCACGCTTGATGAAGGCGAGGCGCTGCCGGAAAATCCCTATTACGACGACCGCTCGACCGCGGCGGCGGTCGTTGAATCGCTCTATAACGCCATCAACCGGTCCGAATATCTCCGCGCCTGGTCCTATTTCGACCACGACGCTGCACTCGATGAGGAGGCCCTGGCCCAGGATTTCGAAGCCTTCGCAGAGGGCTACCGGAACACCGACAACGTCCAGCTTCTCGTCGGGCCGGAGATCACCGAGGGCGCCGCCGGAACCGTTTATTACTCCATCCCCGTCGCCATCGAAGCGACCGACCGGAATGGCGCAAGCGAGACGTTTGCGGGCTGCTATACGCTCAAGCTGGCCCAGCCGGTGCTCCAGGCCACCCCGCCGTTTCGGCCGCTGGCGATCATGGAAGGGAACCTCGAGCCGTCCGAAGGCGCGCTCGAGACCATTCTGCCCAGCCAGTGCACGCCAGCATAGTCCCCGATCACCGATCGGGCTCGTGATCCGGGAACGGGGTTTGTCCTGGCGCACGCTCCGGGCCGGGATCGGGGTTGCCGGTCGGATCGTCGGGATCGGGCACCGGCGAGTCGGGAGGCGTAGGACGCGGAGGATCGGCGGGGTTGCGCATGGGCGGAACCGGTCCCTTGCGCGAGGGATCGGCAATATCGGGCTGCGGCTCCATGGGCGGGCGCGTCATGGCATGCTCCTATCGTTCCAGAGGGGGATCGGGAAACTGAACGTCCGGATCGGGCGCGGGCGGGGTGGGCGGCACGTCGTTTTCGGGCTCGACCGGCGGTGGCTGCTTTTCGGGCTGGGGCGGCCGGGGATGAGGCGCGGGAGGCGGAGGCTCGCCCAGGGGCGGCTTAGGCTGTTCGGGCTGTATGACCATGGTCAGATCCTTTCGATTGTCCCTGGCCAATGCGCTGGCGGCGCGCCCTGTTCCCCGAGTCAAAATCGTCAACCTGCGTTGGTTGACGCAACCTGCTGTCCTCAGGGATGTTTGCAGGCCACGGGACACCCGCCACTCAAGGTTAGCGAAATTGCACGGCAGCTCCGCCACCAGCATTCGATACGCATTCGGCCCTGTTCTCGACGGTCGCGGCACGGTGTTTCGCCTGTGGGCTTCGCTCGTCGAAACCGTCACGCTGAAGCTGTATGAGCCCGAACGCCTCATTGCCATGGAGCGCCATGCCGAGGGCTGGTTCGAGATTCGTGTCGAGGGCGTTGGTGCCGGCACGCGCTATCTCTTCGTGCTCCCCGACGGCACCGAAGTTTCCGATCCTGCTTCACGCTTCCAGCCACACGGGGTATTGAGCCCGAGCGTGATATGCGCTCCCGAGTTCGGTTGGACCGACGGCGAATGGACCGGCCGGCGCTGGGAGGAAGCCGTCATTTATGAACTCCATGTCGGCACCTTCACGGCCGAAGGCACCTTCCGCGCCGCCATCGACAGGCTCGATGCCCTGGCTGCGCTGGGGGTCACTGCCGTCGAAATCATGCCCCTTCATGCCTTTCCCGGAAATCGAGGATGGGGATATGACGGCGTCTGCCTCTATGCGCCCCATTCGGCCTATGGCACGCCCGACGACTTCAAGGCACTCGTCGATGCCGCCCACGCCCGCGCCCTGATGGTCTATCTCGACGTGGTCTACAATCACTTCGGGCCGGAGGGGAACCTGATGCCCAGGTTCATGCCGCTATTGTCCCGCCGCCATGAGGGCGAATACGGCACGCCGCTCAATTTCGATGACGACAACAGCGGCCCGGTGCGCCGGTTCATCATCGAAAACGCCTTGTATTGGCTGGAAACCTTTCATTGCGACGGGCTTCGCCTCGATGCCGTCCATGAGATTCCCGATGAGAGCGAAACCCATCTGCTGGCCGAGCTGAGCGCCACGGTCAAGGAACGTCTGGGAGACGGTCGCCAGGTCCACCTGATCCTCGAAAACAGCCATAACGAGGCACGCTGGCTCGATAAGGCGCAGACCGAAGCCCCCTATGACGCCCAATGGGACGACGATATCCACCATTCGCTCCATGTCGCGGTCAGCGGCGAAAAGGGCGGCTTTTACGAAAAGATCACCGAGCCGTTCGACATGCTGACCAAGGCTCTGAGCGAAGGTTTTGCCTTTCAGCAGGACGAGGCGAGCGGAGGCAAGAAGCCGGGGGAGCCGAGCGGACATCTCCCGCCCACAGCATTTATCGCCTTCGTGCAGAATCACGACCAGATCGGCAACCGGCCCGACGGCACGCGCATCACCCACTTCCTGCCCCCCGAGCAGGTGCGCGCCATGGCCACGCTGGTGTTTCTAAGCCCCACCATCCCCATGCTGTTCATGGGTGAGGAATGGGCGGCGAGCACGCGGTTCTTCTATTTCTCCGATCTTGGCGAGGATCTGCGCGATCCCGTGCGCCGTTCGCGCGAGGAGTTCCTGGCCACCTGGAACATGGACGCTCAGGCGCCCGATCCGTTTGCCGTATCGACGTTCGAGCGTTCCTGCCTCGACTGGTCGGAGATTGCGCGAGAACCGCACGCCGAATGGCTGGATTTTTATCGCGGCCTGATCGAAACCCGCCGCCGCGAAATCGTCCCAAGGCTCGTTGGCATCGGTGGACATGCCGGCAAGGCCGAGCGGATCGGCGACACGACGATCGACGCCCGCTGGCGCCTGGCCGATGGGAGCGAGCTTCGGCTACTGGCCAATCTGGGGCCCGACCCGCACGAGGGGAATGGCTTCGACGCGGGCCGCCGCATCTGGGCGACAGGAAATGTCCAAGCGCAGATCCTCGGTCCGTGGAGCGTTGCCGTTTCCCTCGACGATTAACGTTCGGCGCCCACCCCGAGCGCTCCGATCGCCTGATCGATCATGGCGCGCAGCATCTGGTCCTGCTCGCGCATCAGCACGGCGACCGCTCGCGTGTCCTGACGCAATGGCGCGACACTTCCCTGCCCTTTGAAAAAATCAAGCGGCTGCAGCGAAGGTTGCTCCAGATGTGGCGCCCAAACGATCGCCGCATCAAGCTCGCCATCACGCATCAGCGAGGCCATGAGTCCGGGCCGGTCATAGGGGAGCCGGCGCACGCCACCCAAGGCGCCGGACTCGATAGTCATCATCACTTCGGCATCGATCGGGGTAAACAGCGGCACGCCAAGTCGCGCCCCTTCTGGCAGATCAGCCAGCGACTCGACGTCCGGATCGGTGGAGATGAGAACGTAAGGCGCTTCGAAATAGGGGCGCGATAGCGTCATCCAGTCGGGCGTCACCTCCCCCGGAATGATCTGGACGCCCATGACCCCGAGACAGGACTGGGCAAGCTCTTCGAATATGACGGGCCAGATGCCCAGCTCGTCGAGCATGCCCATGTCGGCGTCGATCTCGACGATCTCGGGCTCGAGCAGCAGCATCTGCGCGATCTCGTGGGCCGCCTCACGATCCTGCGGCGCCGTCGCGCTTTCGGGCAATATGCAAAGCGGCAGCCGATTGCCGAAATCGGGGCGAATGGAATTGTAGAATTCCGGCGGCACGAACGGCACTTGCGCGACCGCATGACCGCCGGCCGGAATGCAGAACCCGATGGCCAAAAGACCGCGAAGCACCATCGACTGAAAACTGGTCATCGCGCCGCCTCGTTTATTGAGTGAGGGGCCGGATGACGTATCCGGCCCCTGTCGATCAGACGTCTTCGGGGAGAGCAAAGACCATCATCATGTTGCCGCCTGAGGGGCGACGGACCTCGGGCGCCAGCGCCTCGGGCACGCTGGTGGACCAGGTGGCGCCACCCACACCGATGGGGATCGCCACATATTGGCGGCCGTCGACCGCATAGGTGATCGGGTAGCCCTGGGCAGCCTGGGGCAGCGTCACTTCCCACAGCACTTCGCCGTCTTCGGCGTCGAAGGCGTAGAAATTGCGCGCCCAGTCGCCGCCGAACACCACGCCGCCAGCCGTTGCCAGCGTGGCCGAATTGGCGGTGGTCCGCATCGGGAATTCCCACATGATGTCGCCGGTATCGACATTCATGGCCAGAATGCGGCCAGAATTGTCCGGATCGTCGGGATGGTTGACGCGGTTGGTGCCGCCACGGCCATTACCCCCACCGCCTTCGACCATTTCCACTTCGGTATAGACGATGCCGTCATCGCAATTGATGGCCATGGGCACGTAGACCGCGCGGGTCTCGGGGCTGAAGGCCATGGCGCGCCAGCTCCTGAACCCCGTCGCACTCGGGCAGCTCGACAGAGGCACGTTGAGCTCGCCGATCGCCCCCTCGCGATAGGCCGCGAACGTCCCATCCTCATTGAGGTCGATCTGATCCTGCAGCCCGATGTCGAAGGCGGGCAAGGGTTCGCCGGTTTCCCGGTTACCGCGCCACAAAATGCCGAGCTTGCCCATATTGACGTAGGCAGGCTCGCCCGCGATATCGATCAGGATGTGCTCGAAGGACTCGTCCATGTCATTGGTTTCGCCGGGAATGTATTGGCGATGCCAGACGATCTCGCCGCTGTCGGGATTCAGCGCAAGGGTGGAGGTGGTGTAAAGCGCGTCACCGTCATGGCCACGGCTGAGACGCGACCAGGGCTTGGCCTGTGAGACACCGATATAGATCAAATCCGCGTCCGGGTCGTAACTCGCCGTGGTCCAGATGTCTCCGCCCCCACGCAGGGCAAAGGGGATGCCTTCCCAGGTGTCTTCGCTTTCGCCGGGACGTTCGATGGTGATGGTGCGCCAGAGTTCCTCGCCCGTCTCGGCGTCGAAGGCGACCATGGCGCATTTTTCTTCACTGAAGACGTTGCAACCCTGGAAGCCGACGAACACCTTGCCATCGGCAACCAGCGGAGCGGCAGTCAGTGTCTTGCGGTTCTGGTAGTCCGCAACCTGGGCCTCCCATTCGACCTGGCCGGTTTCGGCGTTGAGTGCAACCAGCGCGGCGTCGGGCGTGGGCACGTAGATCTTGTCGCCATAAATGGCGAGACCACGGTTGAGCCCACCGGGGCGCGAGCCCTCGGGCATCTCGCGGCGATATTCCCACAGCATCTGCCCCGACGTGGCATCGAGCGCCTGAACGATGGCACCGGGGTTGGCCAGATACATGACGCCGTCATGCACGATGGGAGTGGTTTCCTGGCTGCCCGGCTCCATGACCCAGCCCCAGGCGTAGTCGAGATTTGCGACATTTTCCGTGGTGATCTGGTCGAGCTCGGAATAGCCCCAGCCATCGAGCGTGTTGCGCCAGTGGATCCAGTCCTCGGGGGCTGGATCCAGGATATCCTCGTCGGTTACCGGCTGGAAACCGGTCACCTGCGCCGTTGCCGGAACCGAGACGGCCAGCGCGCCAAGCACGAACAGGCTCGCGCCCAAAAGGTTGATCTTCATACTCATCCTCCTCGTTAAGCGGTGCAATTCCAAACCGGAACTGCGGGAGATCGGGGAAATTCAGGGATAACGGAGCGACGGCCCAGCGACCGCCGGGCTGCCTGCGCTATTGAAGGCAGAAGTCGCCCTTGCCCATCGCGCCATCGACGCCGGCCAGGACATGCTGGAGGAAATTGTCGTCCTCGAGGATATCGTGGCTGTGCCCCAGCACGGTCATCCAGGCGCGCCCGCCATCATAATAGTGGCACCAGGAGACAGGGTGCCCCTCGCCCATGCCCGGATGGGTATCGGACTGCCCCTGTGTCATGGTCGCTTCATCGACGGTGAGAAGAATGTTGATGTCGGAGAGTTTCCGCGGATCGGGGTAGATGTTGTACCACTCTTCCTCGATGAAGAAGGTGCCCTCCTCGATATGGGCCACCGAGGGGTCGTTCTCCGATTGCACGATCACCGTGCCCTGCTGGCGCGGGCCGTGGTTGAAAAGCTGCCCGCCGAGCAGGCCTTCGTACCAGTTCCAGCTATAGCTGGTGCCGAAGGCATTGTGGATGCCCACGAACCCGCCGCCGCCCCGCATATAGAGCATGAGCTGATGCTTGCCGAGATCGGTCAGCGCCTCGCGGCCGGTCGAAAAGAAGACGATCGTATCCATCGAGCGGATATTGCGAGCGCTTTCGAAGGTCGCCGGATCGTTGGACGCGGTCACCTCATAGCCCTCGCCCTCGAACAGCGCCGTCAGCGCCGCGACACCGGCTTCGAGATTGTCGTGCGGGTTAACGCCGGGGGCGACGTGATAGTAGATCAGCACCTTCCAGGGCTCTTCCTCGCCCTCGGTGCGGTTGTTCCACGGATTGTAGCAACTCTCGTCGATCGAGCCGCAAACCCCGTAGCGCTCGAACGTCGTATACTGCTCGGGCTCCTGCGCCTGGGCGGGCAACCCCGCCAGCGCCATGCAAAGAGCCGAAGCGCCGGCAAGGCGCGCAATCATCCTGATCATCGATGTCTCCTCCAAAACCTCAATTCGGGTTCGGCGCCTCGCAACCGGCCGGCTCTCGCCATCCGAGCGGCCTCCAGACCCGCATGGAAGTGATTACATGGCACGATCTGTCATGCAAGATTTAATATGAGATTTTTGATTTTATATGCTGATTTAAATTTACCTTGAGATCGCGCCAGGCATAGGTTTCCGGCGCACTGAGTTCAACTCAGCCCGCAACGTCCAATTCACCACTCAGCAATCAAGTACGGCTGGCCGCGAAGAGGTTCAGCGGCCGATCAGCCCCTGCGCGAAGCCGACAGCGATCTCTTCGGCAAGTTCGGTTTCAGTATCCTCTCGGGCCCCACTGACGCCCAAGGCGCCGAACAACACCCCATCTCGCTCCAGCAGCACGCCACCGCCCAGCGGCACGACATGAGGCAGATGGGCGAGAGGCATGCCTTCCTTGACCCGGCGCGAGAAATCCGAACTTGGCCGCCGAAACAGCGCCGCCGTCCGCGCCTTGGCAAGCGCAGCGTCAATAGCGGCGGGAAAGGCCCCGTCCATGCGGATCTGCAAATGGGACCAGCCACCGGTATCGACGACGGCAAGGGCGAGCTGGAAGTCCTTCCCGCGTGCCGCCGAAATCACCGCTTCGGCTATGGCTTGAGCCCGGGCAAGGGTGAGCGTTTCGATAGCCATCGCTATTGCAGCAGGTCCTTGCGGGCGCACATGGCGCCCATCGCCACGCCATATCCATCCGCCCCGAACCCCGCCATCACAGCGGTGGCCACGCGCGAGACGTGCGAATGGTGATAGACCTGCTCGCGCTTGTGCACATTGGTGATGTGCAACTCGAAAATCGGCCCGGGGAACATCTTGAGCGCATCGAACAGGGCGAGCGAGGTGAAGGTGAAGGCGGCGGGATTGATGATGATCCCAGCCGCGGCGTCAATCGCCTCGTGCACCCATTCGATCAGGCGCTCTTCGCTGTTGGTCTGCCGGAACTCCACCGGCCGATGGCCCGCCGCCGTGCGGCAGAGCTCTTCGACCTGCGCCAGGGTGGTCGAGCCGTAGATTTCAGGCTCGCGCAGGCCCAGGCGGTTGAGGTTGGGTCCGTTGAGGACGAAGATCGGTTTGGTCATTTACTCTATCCGGCAACTACCCCTGATATCCGAGCAGCCGCGGAAGCCACAGCACGGTTTCAGGAACGAAGGTGAACAACAAAAGTGAGAAGATCAGCGCGGCAAGGAACGGCAGCGTGTCGGCGATGATGTCGCGCAGCTTGGCGCCCGATATCGAACTCATGACGAACAACAGCATGCCATATGGCGGCGTGATCAGCCCGATCATCACGTTGACGACGACCACGACTCCGAAGTGAACGAGATCGATACCCAACGCCTGGGCCGAAGGCACCAGCACCGGCACGATGATCAGGATGATGGCGGTGCCCTCGAGCACGCAGCCAAGCAGGATCAGAAGGATATTGACGAAGATCAGGAAGGTGATCGGGTCGAGATCCCACTCGGTCAGCAGCACGCTCAGGCTTGCCGGAATGTTCTCGACGGTGACCACATAATTGAGCACCAGTGCCCCGCCGATCAGCATGCCGATCGAAACCGTGGTCTTGGAGCTTACAACAAGGGAGTCGTAGAGGCCGCGCCAGGTGATGCCGCGATAGAGCACGATGGACACCACCAAGGCATAGGCGGCAGCCACGGCGGCGGCTTCGGTGGGCGTCGTGATGCCTGAATAGATACAGTACATCAGCACCACCGGCATCATGAGGGCCGGCAGGGAGCGCCAGGTGATGCCGGGCAATTTGCGCAGCGGCACGGGATCTTCGACAGGGAAGTTCTGCCGGCGCGCCTGAATATAGACGACGACCGCCTGGGTCAGCCCCATGATCAGGCCCGGGATCACGCCGCCCAGAAACAGGTAGCCGATCGAGGCATCGGACACGAGCGCATAAAACACCATGGGGATCGAAGGCGGAATAATCGGCCCGATCACCGCCGAAGCCGCCGTCAGCGCCGCGGCGAACGATGAGGTGTATTTCCCGTCCCGCGTCATCAGCGAGTGGATCATCTTGCCGGTGCCGGCCGCATCGGCCAGGGCCGAACCCGACATGCCGGCAAAGACGATCGACTGGAGCACGTTGACCTGGGCCAGCCCGCCCCGGAAGCGCCCCACGACCGCGTTGCACCAGGCCAGCAGACGGTCCGACAGCGAGCCGGTGTTCATGAGTTCCGCCGCCAGGATGAACAGGGGCACGGCCAGGATGATGTAGTTCGAATACATCCGGTTCATGAACTGCTCGGCGGCAATGCCCATGTCGAGCCCGGACAGGAACAGGTAGAGGATCGACCCCACGATCATCGAGAGCCCGATCGGCAGCCCGATAACGGCCAGCACCAGGATCGAGGCGATGCACAGGAAGAACGGATCGAGAAAAATCATTGGGCCGGGCTTTCTTCGTCTTCGTCCTTGCCCCATACGGCCACGCCCGCCAGCCAGATGTAGCGGATGATGGTCACCACCGCGAAGACGATGAAGATTGAATAGACATAGTCGTAGCGGAGCTTGAGATAAGCGGTTCGCTCGACCCGCATGAAGAGCACGTAGTCGACGATGGCCGGCAGGCCGATCCCCAGAAGCACGATCACGGCGAGCGAAAACACGACGGTCATTGCCCGCCTCACCTTGGAGGGAACCGAACTGTAGATGATGTCGAGCCGAACCTCGTCGCGCTTGCGCAACACGAACGTGGCACCGAACAGCACGATCCAGACCCAGAGAATGGCGCTCAGCTCATAGGCCCAACCGCTGGAGAGGTTGAGAACATAGCGGAACACGATCTGCAGGATGAACAGGAGGAACATCAGGCCCAGCGCTGCGGCCAGTATGTTCTCGGCCCGCGCCGCCAGCCAGCGCCCGACGCGCAATAGTCCTGACATGGAAATCTCCCTCCCTGAATCGAACCGGCTTCAAGGAAATACAGAAAGGGCGCCGCGACAATCGCCGCGGCGCCCGATTGGGCCGTTAAAGGGCGTTGATGGCCTCGAGGGCACCTTCGGGCCAGCTATCGGAAATGGGGTTGTCCAGATACATCTGCTGGGCATAGGCGCGGAACGCGTCCTGATCGGGCTCGTAGATATCCAGGCCGGCTTCCTCGAACTGGGCGATCAGCTCGGCTTCCATTTCCAGGTGCATGTTCTGGCTCCAGTCGATCGCCTCGTTGGCGGCCGTCTGGAAAGCTTGCTGATCTTCGGGCGAGAGCGCGTTCCAGGCTTCGCTGGAAACCACGAGCAGGTCGAAGCCGACGAGGTGCGAGGTGAGGACGATCTGGTCCATCACTTCGTAGAACTTCATGTTCTGCACGTTGGGCAGCGGATTGTCCTGCCCGTCGATGGCGCCGGTCTGAAGGCCCGTATAGACCTCCGCGTAATCCATCGGAGTGGGGCTGGCGCCGATTGCGGTGCCCAGGAACTGCCAGGCGTCGCCGCCGGGCATGCGCAGGCGGATGCCGTTCATGTCCTCGGGCGTATTGATCTGGCGATCACCGCGCAGGCCGACCTGACGCGCGCCGAAATAGGTGGGGCCAAGCACGTGGATGCCGAGCTGATCTTCGGCCATCTGCTTGAACTGATCACCGACTTCGCTATCGAAGAAGGCGCGCAGATGCTCGGCATCGCGGAAGAGATAGGCCGAGGTCAGCAGCGACCATTCGGGAATCTGGTTGGAAATGTCCTGAGGGGCGACATTGCTCATTTCCAGATTGCCGCGCTGCAGGGCCACCAGTTCGGTGCCCTGGCGGAACAGCGTGCCGCCATAATAGGGTTCGATGGTCGCGACATCGCGAACGCTGTCGGCAAGCTGCTCCATCATGGACGCGCGGATGTCCTGTTCGGAGAACACTGCCGAAAAGCGGAAGGTGGGCACGTCCTGCGCCAGCGCGGGAACGGATGCGGCCACTGCGAGCAGGGCCGAGCCGAGCAAAGCCGCACGGCGGGTAAGATTGAAATTCATAGGTTCCTCCTTGTTTGGTCCGGCTTCGATTGGCGCGCCGCAGCCAATTGCGCGACAAACTCCCCCATCTCGCCGACGACCAAATGTACGAACTAGTTCGTTTAAGTGTCAAGCTACTTTGCCGACCCTTGCCGACATCTATCTTTGCCGCTACCGTATGTCAAACTGGAAAATCTCATATGAAAGAGATTTCTTCTGTGGTAGCGGCGTGGTGACAGCAGCGTCAATTCATGCAAGAGAAAACGCAAAGGGAAAGCCGGAAATGGCGGGGACGAGGCCTTTGAGCGACTCCATGGACGAGATCAACGATACCGTAGGTGAACAGGCGTTCCGCCGCATCCGGGGCGACATCATCTCGGGCACGCTCAAGCCGGGCCAAAAACTCAAGCTCGAAAGGCTCAAGAGCCAGTACGGGGTGAGCGTGTCCACGCTGCGCGAAATCCTCAACCGCCTCACCACCGAGGATCTGGTCCTCGCCGAAGGTCAGCGCGGTTTCGAGGTGGCCCCCGCCTCGGTCGACAATCTGCGTGAAGTGGGCGATCTGCGCCTGGTGCTCGAGAATCACGCACTGGCGCTTTCATTTGCCGCCGGCGATCTCGATTGGGAGGCCGAGGTGGTCGCCGCTCACCACAAGCTTTCTTCGATCGAAAAGGCGCTCCTGGGTGGCGACGCCGACCGTACCGAGCAATGGATCAAATACGATTTCGCCTTCCACCACGCGATGATTTCGGCCTGCGGCTCGAAATCGCTGCTGGCCATCCATCAATCTATCTTCGACAGGTTCATGCGTTACCACATGTTGGCCCAAAGCTTTCGCGGCGGCGGGGTGGCGGAAGATCATGGCGAGCTTTTCAGGCTCGCGCTTGCCCGCGATGTGGAGGGAGCCCAAGCCAAGCTCGCCTCTCACATTCATCTGGGCATCGACCATATATTGAGCACGGGCAAGCTCTAGCAGAGCGGCAAGGGGCTTACGCAGCCGCCTCGAATGTTTCCGTCATACCGTCGCGCGAGGGTTTTTGGCCGGTAAACAACTCGAACGCCTTGACTGCCTGAAAGATGGCCATTCCCGATCCCGGCAATGTCAGGCAACCTTTTTCGCGCGCCGTTTCGATGAGGGCGGTGATGCGCGGGAAATAGATGATGTCGGCCACCCATTGGCGGGCGTCGAGCCGATCGGCATCGACCGGAAGCCCCGGATATTTCTCCATGCCGATCGGCGTTGTGTTGACGACACCATCCACGCCCGTCAGTACCGTCTCGGTATCGCTCACCACATGCACCGACCGGCCCGAGCGGGCAAGCTGAGCGGCGAGAGCTTGGGCCTTTTCGGCGGCGAGATCGAAAATCGCCAGATCCTCCACCCCCAGTTCGAGCAGGGCATGGGCAACCGCCGCACCCGCGCCCCCTGCCCCGACCTGGAGCACGCGCCCGCGCGGCACCTGAGGCATGCCGATCCTGAAGCTCTCGGCAAAGCCCCAGCAATCGGTGTTGTGACCGATACGCCCTTCGGGCCGGAACAGCACCGTATTGACCGCTCCAATAGCGGCTGCATCCTCGGAGAGCGAGGCAAGATGAGCGATCACCGCCTGCTTGAAGGGATGGGTGACGTTGAGCCCGGTGAATCCGATCTGTTCCAATATGCCGATCACCTCGGGCAGATCGTCATTGCCCAGGCCCAGCGCATCGAAATCGATGAGGTGATAATGATAGTCCAGTCCAAGCCGTTCGCCTTCGCGCCGATGCATGACCGGAGAAAGCGAAGCGCCGATACCGCGGCCGAGCAGCCCGATATGAATCGCGCCCCGTGCACCCAGATTGATCAGATCGGCCAGCCCGCGCGTCAGTTTTTCCATTCCGTCTTCACTCATTTATTCCGGCCGCGCCCCATCTGCCTTGAGCACCCCCACGCCGCTGGCGCCGGGTGCCCCTGGGAGCCGTTCAGGATTTGGTTTGAACCAAATCCTCGGCCCTAATCCTTCGTTCTGTCGCGTGTCCGAACCGCAAAATCGTTCCCATCCCCGGTCACGCCAGGGACATGCTTTTGCTGGACACGCTCTAATCGTTGTCTTGTCGCCTGGTGCTCACGTAGCGATGGCGTACCCCCACAAGCTCCGCCCCATCCTTCCAATCCTGCCCGATGTCCGGTACAGAAGCGGCGCCCAACCCTGTGGTCGCCGATACCGTGCGCTGGCAGCCATCCCCGACGCCCTATGCCCTCAGGGTCGCCCTTGTCTTTTGACGCCTGCTCGACCTAAATGCAGCATCGCTTCGTGACATTAATGTACGAACTAGTTAGTTTAGTCAATCTGTCCGACAGGCAAGAAGGCGTATTGTGACCGACTCCGAAGCTCACCCGAAAACAGCCAGGCGGCAGCAGGATCCCGAAGGCACGCGCCGTGACATAATCGCCGTCGCGTCGACCGAATTCGCGCTCAACGGACTGGCCGGCGCACGGATCGACGAGATCGCGGAAAAGACCCGCGCGTCCAAGCGCATGATTTATTATTATTTCGGCGACAAGGAGGGGTTGTACGTCAGCGCTCTCGAGAACGCCTATCGCGTTGTCCGCGAGGGCGAAGCCAAGCTCGACATCGAGAGCCTTTCGCCCATCGAGGGCTTGAAGCGCCTCGTCGGCTTCACCTTCGACCACCATCACCAGCACGAGGATTTCATCCGCATGGTGATGATCGAAAACATTCATTCCGGCCGCTATCTCGAACGCTCGGACCTGCACACCGTCAACCAGTCCGCCATCCGCCGCATCGAGGCGCTTTACGGCAAGGGTGTTGAGGCCGGCCAGTTCCGCTCAGATCTCGATCCTCTGGAGATACACTGGCAGATCAGCGCCCTGTGCTTTTTCAACGTCTCCAACCGCGCCACGTTTTCCCATCTCTTCCAGCGCGATATCGGATCGGCCGACTCCCAGGCGTCTCTGCGCCAGAACGTCATCGACATGGTGGTGCGTTACGTGGTGAAGCCGGAATTCTTCGATGCGAAATAGTCCGCCCTTGGGCTGGGGCCGTTCAGGGTCGCGTGCCCGAACCGCAAAACCGGGTCCATCCCGCCCGAGCCGAGGACATGCTTTTGCTGGACGCGCGCCAAGCGCATCCGCCCCGCATTGACCGCACCGTCCACCGCCATCTAAAATGTACGAAACAGTTCGTTTAATCGGAGCCGCCGCATGAAGACCTCGATCGCCACGGTATCGATCAGCGGTGATTTGCGCGAAAAGCTCGCGGCGATTGCCGCTGCCGGGTTCGACGGCATCGAAATCTTCGAGAACGACTTTCTGGCCTTTGACGGCGGTCCGCGCGAAGTCGGGCGCATGGTGCGCGATCATGGGCTGGAGATTTCACTCTTCCAGCCCTTCCGCGATTTCGAAGGCCTGCCCGAGCCGCACCGCTCCCGCGCCTTCGACCGGGCCGAGCGCAAGTTCGACGTGATGGAGGAGCTGGGGACCGATCTGGTGCTGGTCTGCTCCAACGTCTCCCCCGCAGCCCTCGGCGGCATCGACCGTGCAGCCGCCGACCTGCGCGAACTCGGCGAACGCGCCGCAAGGCGCAATCTGCGCATCGGCTACGAGGCGCTGGCCTGGGGCCGGCACGTCAACGATCACCGCGACGCCTGGGAGATCGTGCGCCGCGCCGATCACGCCAATGTCGGGCTGATCGTCGACAGCTTCCACACTTTCGCCCGCAAGATCGACCCCGAGACCATCCGCTCCATCCCCGGCGACAAGATCTTCTTCGTCCAGCTCGCCGATGCGCCGCTGATCGACATGGATCTGCTCTATTGGAGCCGCCATTTCCGCACCATGCCGGGCCAGGGTGATCTCGACGTCCCCGCCTTCGCCCGCGCCGTCGCCGCCACCGGTTACAAGGGCGTCTGGTCGCTGGAGATCTTCAACGATCAGTTCCGCGGCGGCTCGCCCGGGACGATCGCCGCCGACGGCCACCGCTCGCTCGTTGCGCTGCTCGACACCGTGCGCCGCACCGAACCCGAGATCGCCGTAGACCTCGACCCCATGCCCGCCCCGATTGCCGTCGAGGGCGTCGAATTCATCGAGTTCGCCGCCAACGAGGCCGAGGCCGCCGACCTCACATCCATGCTCGCCTCCATGGGCTTTGCCCATGCCGGTCAACACATCGCCAAGGATGTGCAACTCTACCGCAATGGTGGCGTCAACATCGTCGTCAACACCGAGCGCGAGGGCTTCGCCCATTCGGCCTATCTCATGCACGGCACCTGCGTTTGCGACATCGGGCTCAAGGTCGAGGATGCCCGCGCCACAGTCGAACGCGCCCGCGCGCTCGGCGCCGAACCGTTCGAGCAGCCTGTCGGCCCGGGCGAGCTCAAGATCCCCGCCATCCGCGGCGTCGGCGGCGGGCTGATGCACTTCATCGACACCAAGACCGAACTGGGCCGCGTCTGGGAAACAGAGTTCACGCCCGTCCAGACAGACGCCCCCGACATGGGCATCACCCATATCGACCATATCGGCCAGACCATGAATTACGAGGAGCTGCTCACCTGGCTGCTCTTTTATACCACCCTGTTCGACACCCAGAAGACGCCCATGCTCGACGTGGTCGACCCGGCGGGCCTGGTGCGCTCCCAGGTGATCGAGAACAAGGCCGGCTCCATCCGCTTCACCCTCAACGGCGCCGATCGCAGCTCGACCCTGGCCGGCCATTTCATCTCCGAAAGCTTCGGCTCCTCGGTCCAGCACGTCGCCTTCGCCTCGTCCGACATTTTAAGGACCGCCGAAGCGCTCAAATCCGCCGGGTTCACCCCGCTCGTCATCTCGCCCAACTATTTCGCCGATATCCAGGCCCGCTTCGGGCTCGAAGATGCCTTCGTCGCGCAACTCCAGTCCGCCAACATCCTCTATGATCGCGACGAGGCCGGCGGAGAATATTTCCAGCTCTATTCCACCCTCTATGGCGACGGCTTCTTCTTCGAGATCGTCGAGCGCCGCGGCGGCTATAATGGCTATGGCGCTCCCAACGCCCAGTTCAGGATCGCAGCGCAGAAGCGCGCGCTACGGGGCAAATCCATCCCCGCCCGGTAAATTGCGGCTCTGGCGAGTCCGGCCCTATCGTGGCAGAGATGAACGTCACCCCGATTCCCGGTGAGTTCTGCCAGTCATGCCGTTTTTCGATCTTCTCATCCCGCCGGGCCTCGATGCGGGAATAACCCTCACACTGCTTCTGACCAGCGTCATCGCCTCGTTCATCACCATTGCCTTCGGCATTGGCGGCGGCGTGCTGCTCCTGGCGGTACTGGCCAGCCTGCTGCCGCCGACGGCGCTCATTCCCGTGCATGGCGTCGTGCAGATGGGCTCCAATTTCGGCCGGTTCGCCCTGATGTTCGCCCATGTCAACTGGCAGCCTATGCTGGCCTTTGCAGCGGGCTCTCTGGTCGGCGTCCTCGCCGGCGGCGCCATCTCTTTCAATCTGTCGCCGGCTTTGGTTCAGGTGGGCGTGGGATCGTTCGTCCTATGGTCGATCTTCCGCAAGCCGCCGCGCTGGATGAGTGGCATGCCGATCGTTTCGGGCGCGATTTCGAGCTTCCTCACCATGTTCTTCGGCGCCACCGGCCCGTTCGTTGCCACCTTGACCAAATCGTTCGCGCTCGACCGCCACGGGCACGTGGCCACCCATGCGGCATTCATGACGGTCCAGCATCTGTTCAAGACACTGACTTTCGGCTTGCTCGGCTTTGCCTTCGTGCCCTGGGTGGGCTTTATGGCCGCGATGATCGTTGCGGGTGCGGTGGGCACGCTGCTGGGGCGGCTGGTGCTCAACAGGATGACCGACCACCGCTTCCGCATCGCTCTCGATATCGTTCTCGGGCTCCTGGCTCTTAGGCTGATCTGGTCCGGTCTATTCGCCTTGTGGACCGCCTGATGCGGCAGTTGGGCAACAGCCCGCGATCGGCGTGCATGCAATCGCCGTCTTGGAGTTGAGGCCCGCCCGATTTTCCAGTTGAGTGCAAAGTGATGGTACAGGGGTTCGGGCGATGCGCGTTCTGGTTGCCTTGACGATAGGGCTTTCTGGTGGATTGAGTGTCGGCTCGGCAATGGCGCAGGGTTTGGCCCCGGTTGACGCGATCAACCGCTGCGAAAGCTTTGTCGAAAGCGCCATGCGCCCCGAATTTTCCGCCAGCTTCAAGCATCCCTACAAGGTGGTCTGCTATTTCGGCCTGATCGACGATGATGTCGCAGAGGACCATCACGGCGTTTGCGCGCGCCTTTCGGCACAGTTTGCGCCATCACATCGGGTGATCGCGGAGTATATGTGCACCGGCGCCTATGAAGCCCATCTGAGCGCCACCGGCCGGTAGCGCGGGGAACCGCGCGGGGGCAAACTCGTTCCCCTCCCGTTCAATGACAGGAGTAACGCCATGGCCGAGCTTGGCTTTCCTAAGAGGCTCAATTCATCACTTCACAGCCAGGTTCGCGATTTGCGGCGCCAGCTTGCACATGTCTCCAAGGCGCTGGCCGACCACGGCATCGACTTCGAGGACCTGGCCGACGAAGCCGAAGACTTCATGCATGGAGCGCGCAAGAATGCCCGTCGCGCCGCGCGTCAGGTCCGCCGCGATGCGGACGTCATCGCCCACGCCGCCCAGAAGGCACCCGCGGCCACCGGCACGGTGCTGGTCGTTGCCGCCGCCGTTGGGTTCGGGTTGGGCTTTCTTTATCACCTCGCCCAGCGGGATTGATCAGGCGAGCCGCCCCCAGCGCTCGTCCCATTCTGCCTCAGGCCCGAGATCGATGACGATCTCGGCGCCGCCTTCGATATTGGCGGCCTTGTTGCGCGCCAGCGCCAGAGCCTCCTCGACGGCAAGCTGCTCGCTCTGCTCGATAGACTCTTCGGCCTCGTCGGAAGGGTCGGACACTTGGCGGATGAAGGCACGCGGCCCGTCCTCACCCGAAACCAGCCTCACAATGATGGTGCCAGCCGGTTCGTCCCCCGTGAAGGTGCGAAAGTGCGACATGCCTCCTCCTTGAAAGAGGAGGAAGAACGGCGCAGCCTCGCCCCCGGTTCCGGGGCTTAACGCTTGTGTCGCATGGCCTCCGCAAGCGCCGCGCCCAGAGCCCCCTGGCTCGGAGTGGCGGGTTTTGCGGTTTTGGTTTTCCGATCGGGGCCGCGATCGGGCCGGCTCGCCCCGGCGCTCCGTTCGGGTGCAGCATCGCGCCGCATCGAAAGACTGATGCGCTTGCGCTTGACGTCCACCTCGAGCACCTTGACCTTGACCACGTCGCCGGCCTTGACGACCTCATGGGCATCCTTGATGAACCGATCGGCGAGTTGGGAGACGTGCACCAGCCCGTCCTGATGCACGCCGATATCGACAAAGGCGCCGAAGGCGGCGACGTTGGTCACCGTGCCCTCCAGCATCATGCCGGGCTTGAGATCGGAAATCTCCTCGATCCCGTCGGCAAAGGTCGCCGTCTTGAATTCGGGCCGCGGGTCCCGTCCGGGCTTTTCGAGTTCGGCCAGGATGTCACGCACCGTCGGCAGGCCGAACGTCTCGTCGACGAAGGATTTCGGATCGAGGCGTTTGAGCGCCGCGCTGTCACCCATCAGCGCGCGGATATCCCGCCCGCAGGCCGCGACGATCTTGCGCGCCACGCCATAGGCTTCCGGGTGCACCGATGATGCGTCGAGCGGTTCGGCACCATCGCGGATGCGCAGGAAACCCGCTGCCTGTTCGAAAGCTTTCGGCCCCAGCCGCGCCACCTTGAGCAAATCCTTGCGCGCGGCAAAGGCTCCATTAGCGTCGCGATGAGCAACGATCGCCTCGGCCAGCGAGGCACCCAATCCGGAAACTCGCGCCAGCAGCGGCGCGGAGGCCGTGTTGAGATCGACCCCCACCGCGTTCACCGCATCCTCGACGACTGCGTCGAGCGCCTTGGCAAGGCGATACTGATCCACGTCGTGCTGATATTGTCCCACCCCGATCGATTTGGGCTCGATCTTGACCAGTTCGGCCAGCGGGTCCTGCAGCCGCCGTGCGATCGAGACCGCCCCGCGCAGCGAAACATCGAGCCCCGGCAATTCGTTCGATGCCGTCTCGGAAGCCGAATAGACCGAAGCCCCGGCCTCGCTCACCACCACCTTGAGCGGCTTGGGCGCCGGAATCATCGAGAGCATGTCGGCGACCAGCCGCTCGGTCTCCCGGCTCGCCGTGCCGTTGCCGATGGCGATCAGTTCCACCTTGTGCCGGGCGATCAGCGCCATCAGCACCGATCGGCTTCCCTGCACATCGTTGCGCGGCGCAAAGGGGTAGATCGTCGCCGTATCGAGCACCTTGCCCGTGGCATCGACCACCGCGACCTTGACGCCGGTGCGGATGCCGGGATCGAGCCCCATGGTCGCCCGGTTCCCCGCCGGCGCCGCCAGCAGCAGGTCCTTGAGATTGCGCGCGAAAACGGTGATCGCCTCGTCTTCGGCACGCTCGCGCAGCCGGCCCATGAGGTCGACCGAAAGATGCAGCCAGAGTTTGACCCGCCAGCTCCAGCGCGCCACCTCCATCAGCCACCGATCGGCGTCCGATCCGTCGGCCTTGATGCCGAAATGAGCGGCCACCATCGCCTCGGCCGGCTTGTACTTGCCCTCCGCCTCCGCATCGAGTTCGAGATCGACGGTCAGAACCTCCTCATTGCGCCCGCGCAGCATGGCCAGCGCCCTGTGGCTGGGCACCTTGGCCCAGGGCTCGGCATGATCGAAATAGTCCGAGAACTTGGCGCCCTGCTCCTCCTTGCCTTCGACCACCCTGGCGCGCAGCAGGGCGTTGCGCTCCATATAGTCGCGCAGCTTGCCGATCAGATCGGCATCTTCCGCGAACCGTTCGGCCAGGATGTCGCGCGCACCCTCCAGCGCCGCCTTGGCATCGGGCACATCGTCCGAAAGAAACTTTTGGGCCTCGGTCGGCGGGATGAGGCTGCGGTCGGCAAACAGCGCATCGGCCAATGGTTCCAGCCCGCGCTCGCGGGCAATCTCGGCCTTGGTGCGCCGCTTGGGTTTATAGGGAAGGTAGATATCCTCGAGTTCGGCCTTGGTCGTCACTCGCGCGATCTGGGCGGCAAGGTCGTCGGTGAGCTTTCCCTGGGCTTCGATCGACTGCACGATCGCCGCGCGGCGCGCCTCGAGTTCACGGAGATAGGCAAGCCGGGTTTCCAGCGTGCGCAGTTGCGCATCATCGAGCCCACCCGTCACTTCCTTGCGGTAGCGGGCGATGAAGGGAACAGTCGCGCCGCCGTCGAGCAATTCCACCGCGGCGGCAACCTGTTCGGGGCGGGCGGAAATCTCGCTGGCGATGAGGCGGGCAATGGCTTGGGCGGTGTCGGTCATGGGCTTCCGGTTCAGTTGTGTGGTCGGACATTAGGCGGCGATTGTGGCGCAGGCAAAGTCTTCGACTGCTCCTTCCACAGCCGGGGACACCGCAATCTGTGGTCGGTCGGCAACACCGGAGACCGTGCGGCGCCTGCTCACTGCTCCGTGACCGCCATGCGCCTTTTTCGCGCCACGATTGTTGCGGTAACCGATAGGCCATGATCCGCTTCTTGCCCATAGTGATGGTGGCGCTGGGCCTTCTCCTGGTGTCGACCTCGTTCGCCGCCGCACAGACCGGCGCGGCGTACGAGGCGAACGCGCAGGAAATCTGCTTCGAGCCAGCCTCGGCGTTCCAACTGGAGGACGAAAAACTCGGGCGCTGCTGGAAGCAGGTAGGTCTGGGCATATTGGTCCATGGCTGCAAGCTCCAGGTGGCCTTGCCCGCCGAACCGTGCCCCATGAGGCAGCCGCCCGCGCCAGGCTGGGCGCCGCTTATCGATCCCGTCCTCTATGAGGGGCCTTCCCCGCCACTCGACATCCCGCCTCCCCGGGCCTGATCGCCCGCGACTTTCCTCTGTTTTTCCGTACCGGGCGCGCATCTGCGCCGCCCCAACACCGAGACGTTGACATGACTGATCTATTGATGAGCAGGCGCGGCTTTCTTGCCGGCGCGTCTACGCTTCTGGCCATGACGGCCGCAGGCTGTACCACGACCACCCAGACCACGCGTGAGCAAGCCAATCTGCCGCCCCCCATCCCGGCCGATGTGGTGATGATGTATGCCGCCCTACCCCAGGAGCGGTTCCCCGTCCCGGCGGTCGACCTGCGCTATCTCGATGCCAAATATTACCGCAAGCGCGTCCCCTATCAGACCACTGAGAAGCCGGGAACGGTCGTGGTCGATACACCCAATTTCTACCTCTACCATGTCGAGGAAGGCGGCATGGCCATGCGCTATGGCTGTGGCCTGGGTCGTGCGGGCTTCGAATGGGCGGGACGCGGCCACATCGCCTACGCCCGCGAATGGCCGGTCTGGACCCCGCCTTCGGAAATGATCGATCGCCAGCCGGAACTCGAACAGTGGCGCAACGGCCAGCCACCGGGCCTCGATAATCCGCTCGGAGCCCGCGCGCTCTACATCCACGAGGGCAATCGCGACACCATCTACCGCATCCACGGAACCGGCGAGACCTGGACCATCGGGCAGGCGGTTTCCTCGGGCTGCGTGCGCCTGCTCCATCACGACGTGATCCACTTGGCCGAGAACGTCAAGTTTGGTTCGCCGCTGGTCGTGCTCGAAAGCACTCCCGCTTTCACCCCGACGCCTCAACTGGTCTGAGATGGAACAACAAAAAGGGCGCCCCACCGGAGCGCCCTTTTTTCTTTCGCTGTGATCGCGGCTTAGTTCGCGCGGATCGGAACGATGCGGATTTCGACGCGGCGGTTCTGCGACCGGCCCGCTTCGGTCGAGTTGTCGGCGATCGGATTGGCCATGCCGCGGCCCTCGACAAAGAAGCGGCGCGGATCGACGCCGAACTGGGCCAGCGTCCGCGAAACCGAAGTGGCGCGCTGCTGGGAGAGGGTGAGATTGTAGCTCGCCGAACCGGTCGAGTCGGTATAGCCGATGATGTCGACCAGCGTCTGGTCGAATTCCTGCAGCACCAGCGCCACCGAGCGCAACGTGTTCTGGAACGCCGGCTGGATATTGGATTGATCCACGCCGAAGGTGATGTTGGAGGGCATGTTGAGCACGATATTGTCGCCCACGCGCGTCACCGAAACGCCAGTGCCCTGGAGCTGAGCGCGAAGCTGGGCTTCCTGCTGGTCCATGTAGTTGCCGACCGCACCGCCGGCCAGGGCGCCAACGCCCGCGCCGATCAGCGCGCCCACGCGCGCATCGCCCATCGCCGAACCGATCAGCGCGCCACCCAGGGCCCCGCCGCCCGCGCCGAGCAGCGCGCCGCCCGCGGTGTTGGAAAGCTGGGATTCGCCAGTGTAGGGATTGGTGGAACAGCCGGCGAGCAGCATTGCCGCGACAGCCGTGAGGGCGATTGCCTGTTTCTTCATATTGAGCTCACCGATTCGTGAAAAACCGCCGCGATCATAGGTGGCCAATTGCGGCAGGAACGTGAATGGAGGCGCCACCTCGCTCTAAATTTAGCCTGATTTGCGTTTGGTGTCAGGTTCTTGCCGAACCGTGGTCCGGAATGCCGATAGCCGCTGGTAAAGATCCTCCACTTCCGTTTCGAGATCGCGGCCTGCTTCTCCGGCCCGCTCGACAAAGACGGCATTCTCCCGCGTCAGCCCGTCCAATTGCACGATCGCCGCGTTGATCTCGTTGAGCGCGGCGGCCTGATGCCCGGAAGCTGCCGAGAAATTGTCCATGTGATCGGAGATATGTCCCACCTGCTCCACAATGCCCGACAGCGCTTCCCCCGTCCGTCGAACCAGTCCCACGCCGTTCTCCACCTCTTTGCCCGAAGTCGAGATCAGCGCTGCGACATCGCGAGCCGCCTGGGCGCTGCGCTGGGCCAGCGAACGCACTTCGGTCGCCACAACGGCAAAGCCGCGTCCCGCTTCGCCGGCGCGCGCCGCCTCGACCGCCGCATTGAGCGCCAGGAGGTTGGTTTGCAACGCAATCTCGTCGATCACCGAGATGATCGATGAGATCTTGGCCGAGGACTGTTCGATCCGCTGCATGGCTTCGACTGCATTTTCGACCACCGCCCCTCCATCCTGGGCGGCCTTGTTGGCCCCGCCGGCCAGTTCCGCCGCCGCGCTGGTTCCAATTGCGGTCTCGTTGACATTGGCCGCCACCTCATCGAGCGCCGCCGAGGATTGCTCGATGGCGGCAGCCTGGCGCGACAGGCGGTCGGCCAGGTCCTGCGCCGAACCGGCCACCGCCCCGGCATCTGACGCTATGGCATCGACCGAAGCCCTGATCCCTACAATGGTTTCCTCGAGGCTGGCGGCGGCAGCGTTGAAATCGGCGCCGAGCTGAGCAAATCCCTCCGGCAATTCGCCTTCGATCCGCGTATCGAGGTGCCCGGCAGCGAGCGCCCCGAGCGCTTCGCCCGTCCGCCCCAATACGTCCTGCTGCACCCGCGCCCGCTCCTCGGCGGCGTGCCGGCCTTCTTCGATCTTCTCCTCGAGCGCGGCGAAATAGGTCGAGACGGCAAGATCGACATCGACCAGCACGGCCTTGATCATATCGGCCAGGGTCTGCGCCATGCCCTCGGCAGCGGCAGCCGCTTCGGCTGGCTTGCGCTTGCGCAGGCGCGGCGCTTCCTCGGCCATCCAGTCGGCCATCATGCCCCTGATCAGCGTTTCGAGCACCAGCGCATACCCGCCGATATACCATTGCGGCTCGAGCCCGATCCGCGCGTGCCGGTTACCGATCCTCAGGCTCGATTCATAATAGTCGGCGTCCAGGCGCCCCCGCGCGATGGCCGACCAGTGCCGCTCCTGCTTGTCCTGGGCCACATCCATCTGGCCGCGCCCGGAAAAGAAGCGCGCAACTTGCGGGGTTTCCTCCACGCTGTCGTAAAACCGGGTCAGCGCCGGCCCGATATGGCGCATGATCGAGGGACTGATCCGGGCGAGCCGTTCGGCGGCGGCCGCATCGAAGCCGATGAAGTCGAGTCGTTCGGCCATGGGGCTTGCGGACGGGGTCGAGGAGGAAATGGTCATGAACATCCTGCAACAGCAGAAAACTGGAAACGCGCCGACCCTATCGGCGTCCGGGTTAATGTTTGCTGTTGCGTTTCGTCCCTCCCTCGCGGCATTGGGTCGCGCAACCGCATTCTGACAGGCGCGGCGTTTGGGACTATATCTGTTGCATCCAATACGAGCCCGGTGCGACATCGCGAGTGCGATTTTGCAATGACATCAGGCTCCGTGATTGGTACAGATCATGTCGCGCCTCAGGGAGAGAGGCGTTAAGATAAGGCGTGCCGAAAAGCGAAGCGCGCCGATAAACCGAGTAAGCGCCGCTGGCAGACGGCCGGTGTCGCCACTGGAGTAGGCCTCATGGATTATCGCGGCATATTTGAAGACGCGATCGACGCCCTTCGCGTCGAAAAACGCTATCGCGTCTTTGCCGATCTCGAACGTATCGCCGGACATTTCCCCCGCGCCGTCTTCCGCGACAGCGCCGACAATGCCCGGGAAATCACCATCTGGTGTTCCAACGACTATCTGGGCATGGGCCAGCACCCCAAGGTGATCGGCGCCATGCAGGAAACCGCCGGCAAGCTGGGCGCGGGCGCCGGCGGCACCCGCAACATTTCGGGCACCAACCGGCCGCTGGTCGAACTCGAGCGTTCGCTCGCCGACCTGCACCGCAAGGAAGCAGCCCTGGTCTTTACCTCGGGCTTTGTTTCCAACGAGGCGGCGATTTCCACCATCGCGCGGCTGATCCCCGATTGCCTCATCCTTTCCGACCAGCTCAACCACGCCTCGATGATCCAGGGCGTGCGCCAGTCGGGCATGGAAAAGAAGATTTTCCGCCACAACGATCTGGCCCATCTGCGCGAACTTCTGGCCGCAGCCGGCAAACAGCGCCCCAAGCTGATCGTCTTTGAATCCGTCTATTCGATGGATGGCGACGTCGCCCCCATCGAAGCCATCGCCGACCTTGCCGACGAATTCGGCGCCATGACCTATATCGACGAGGTCCATGCCGTGGGCATGTACGGCCCGCGCGGCGGCGGCATTTGCGAACGCGAAGGGTTGATGGACCGTATCGACATCATCGAGGGCACGCTGGCCAAGGGGTTCGGCGTCATGGGCGGCTACATCACCGCCAACAAGGCGATCGTGGATGCCGTGCGCTCCTATGCGCCCGAATTCATCTTCACCACCGCCCTGCCCCCCGCGCTTTGCGCGGCGGCCCGCGCCTCGATCGAGCATTTGAAGACCTCCAGCGTCGAGCGCGAGGGCCATCAGCGCCAGGCCGGCCGCGTCAAGCGCGTCCTGGCCGAGGCCGGCCTGCCGGTGATGCCGACCGACACCCATATCGTTCCGCTGATCGTTGGCGATGCGCGCTTGTGCAAGGCGGCCAGCGACATGCTGATGGATCGGCACAACATCTATATCCAGCCCATCAACTACCCCACGGTTCCCAAAGGCACCGAGCGGCTGCGCATCACGCCGACGCCCTATCACAGCGACGATATGATCGCCGAACTCTGCGACGCCCTGATCGCCGTCTGGCAGGCCCTCGACCTGCCGCGCGATTTCGACATGTCGCGGCTGATGGAAACCAAGCTGGTGGCCGGCGATCTGACGCTGCCGACCGTGGGCGGCTGACAGGCACCTTAAAAACGCCTTAGAAAAGCCAACGGATGGCCAGATTTCCTGATCACGGTCGTGTGATCGAGGAGGATGGTCATGTTCTTATCGCTTGCGCGCGGGGCCCTGCCGGGCCTCGTTCTGCTGTCCTGGGCTGGTGCCGCCGGCGCGGTTGACGAAATCGACGTGGTCGAGAGCCACTCCGACATCGAGATCCTCCTGGAGGAAGCCGACTTCACGGCGGCCGCCGATAGCTCGACGATAGTTATGGGCACCACGCGACAGTTCCTCGACGGCCGCCCCGTCCTGGCGGAGCTGGAATTGATTGAAGCCATCACTGCTGACCGGCTCGCCGCGCTCAAGGAAGCGAGCGATACCGGCGTGCGATTCCAGTGCGAGAATGCCGTGGTCTACCTCGCCGAGGAATGGCACATCGTGGGTGCGCTGGATTGCGCCGTGCATGAGGATAATGGAGGAGCCCCGTGAAACATTCGCGTATTTTCGCCGTCCTCGCTTCTGCGCTGCTCGCTCCTGGCGTCATGGCGCAGGAAACGCCCATTTTTTCCCAAGCCACAGAAACCGTCGAAGAACTGGTTGAGCTCTATGGCGAGGCCGATGAGCAGTGCCGCCTATCGCCGAGCCGGGACGTCAAGATCGCCGTCGCATGTCATTCGCGTACGATCTACGGGGCCGCGCTTAACGAACGGGGCTGGTGTTACGGCCGCGAAAGCCAGGCCAATGCCGAGATGATCTGGCACAAATGCACGGACGATTCCATGCACTTCCCGCCGCTGGATTTTGAAGTCTGGTAGACCGGCACCGCTGCGATAACAGGTTCGGTCATTCAAGGTTATACATTGCGCTGTAAGCTATCGTTCCCCGCCGTCCGGACGCGTAGACATCCATGCTCTTGAAAATCATTGCCGCCCTGATCGGTGCCGTGGCGTTCCCCTCGATTGCGTGGGGAGCCAACCTCTGTACCCTCATCGTCGACGCGCGGTCGGCGCAGACGCTTTACGAAGCCGGCGATTGCACGACACCCGTCACGCCCGCCTCCACCTTCAAGGTGCCGCTGGCGGTGATCGGGTTCGATAGCGGCGTGCTGGTCGATCCCCACACGCCCGCGCTGGCCTTCGAGCCTGGCGATCCCGACTGGATCGAGGCTTGGCGTCAAGATACCGATCCCGCCCGCTGGATGCAGCACTCGGTACTTTGGTATTCCCAGCGCATCGCCCATGCCCTCGGCGCCGGAGCGCTCACCGGTTACGCCCGGGCGTTCAACTACGGCAACGCCGACTTTTCCGGCGACCCCGGCATGAATAACGGCCTCGACCGCGCCTGGGTCAGTTCCTCGCTCAAGATTTCGCCGCGCAACCAGGCGCAATTCTTCCTGGCCCTGCTCGACCGCGACCTTCCTGTCTCGGCTTCGGCGATCGACAATACCCTGGCGATCATCGAAGCCTTTCCCGCCGCCGATGGCTGGGTGATGCACGGAAAGACCGGTTCGGCCTATCCCCGCAACGCAGATATGAGCTTTGACTACAATCGCGGCTGGGGCTGGTTCGTCGGCTGGGCTGAACGGGGCACCGAGCGCTATATCGTCGTCCGGCTCAATCAGGATCAGACCCGCGTCTCGGGTTCGGGCGGCGTAAGAGCGCGTGACGAATTGATCGCCGAATGGCCCACCCTCGCCGCCGCCCTTCCAGCCCAATGAACCACCGGCTGGCTGACGGAAGATGAGCGGCAAGTCTTGCCACTCATCACGTAGGAATCTCTACGTTGCCGGTGCCGGCTATTTCAAAACAGGTTGAGATTGGTGGGACCGGAGGGCAGATCGCGATCGCCCGTCACTGGCACATCCTCGGCAACAGCCTCCAACCGGAAATCTCGTGCCCAGACGATACCTGACGCCTGTAGGAAGAAACCGAAATGAATGCTGTAGGCCTCTTCTGGCACGTCCAGGACAATGGCCCGTTCGGTCCAGTCGCTGTCACCCGACAGTGCGCCCTTGGTTTTTCTCCGCATCATGTTGTCAAAGCCAAGCGATCGTCGCCCCGCTACCGGATCGATCCGCATCCAGATGGTGCCGACGCCGGCCTCTCGCACCTTCAGTTGGGCCGAGAGTTGAAGTCTTTTGCCGCGATAGGCCTCAGCCGAGATCGATTGCATCAGGCCGGCAAAGGAATCTCCAGGAATACTCCGCTTGGCTATCGCTTCGGCGACCGCCACCCCGCGCATGTCCGGATCGATGCCGGTTCGGAAATGCTTGCCGCTATACCTGCCGCAAGGCACCCATCCCGTTGGCATTCCCAGCGCAACAACGGGTGCCTCTGAAGCGTCCATTCGTGCTGACAGCACGTTCCAATTGGCGTAGCCAAGCTGTCTTGCGACCACTTCGAGGGATTGGCCGTGGGAAATGAAAATGTCCTGGTCAGCCAAAGCGCTTCGCAGCGATTTGGCCATGGTTTTGGGTGCGGGGAAATCCGACATGATCTGATCCTTGCTGGGCAAGATCTTTGTCAGCGCTCGCATTACCGACAGCCTGCCCTGTCAAGGTCAAACCGTGGTCGTCATGCCGTGCATTTACCAGACCCTTCCGGGCGCGAGCGGCCGGCTGCACGAGCCTTGGGACCGAAGTCTACATTGACCTTTCGGGTCGTCAAGGCCCACATGCAAGTCGCTATCGCCCGCCCTGTTCTCGCCGCTCATCGGCTTGGGCAAAATGGGCGACCTGATCGGCATAGGCCTTTTTGAAGGCGGGGCGGGCGCATGTGCGTTCGAGGTATCCGGCAAGCGCGGGGAAATGACCGAAGTTGCGCACGGCGCGAACCCGCAGCACGTCCGTCATCAGGATGTCTGCGACCGTGAAGCGCCCCGCGACGAGCCATTCGCGCTCGGCGAGAACCGCCTCGAGCTGTTCGAGGCGCATTTTGAGCCAGCCTTCCAGCGGGTTGTTTTCAGCGCCCGACAGACCGATGAACCACCAGGGTACTGACACCATCTCGATCGAGTTGAGCGCCGCGATCACCCACGCGGTCACATCTGCTTCCCCTTGGGCATCGCGCGGCATCAGCTTGTCGCTCTTTTTGGCCAGATGCAGAAGGCAGGCGCCGCTCTCGAACACCCGCACGCCTTCATCGTCGAGGAACGGGATCTGCGCGAATGGCTGGCGGGCACGATGTTCGGGCCCGCGATCGTCGAACGGAACCGTGCGGACCTCGTAATCGAACCCTGCCTCCTCGCAGGCCCAGCGGAGCCTGAGGTCGCGCACGAACCCGCTTGGCCCCTTCTTTCCGCCGGGCACCCAATCATAGGTATAGATCTTGATGCTCATTGCATGCCCTCAGGCGTCGATGATCGGAACGAAACCGCCATAGATGCGCCGGCTCTCGTCATATTCGGCACCGCCCTGCTGCATGCGAGGATCGGCATAGACCGCCTGCCAGGCGCGATCGCGAACCTCCTTGGACGGCCATTCGATCCAGCTGAACACCACCGTCTCGTCCGGCTTTGCTGCTACGGCGCGCTTGAAATCGGTCAGTTTGCCTTCGGGCACGAAATCGCCCCAGGCCTCGACCATGCGCACCGCGCCATGCTCCTTGAACAGCTCGAAGTAATTGTCGATGCCTTGGGCGTAAGCCGACTTGCTCGCCGTGGGCACGGCAGTCACCGAGCCGTCGATATAGGCCGATTGTCCTTCCGATTGCAGGTCCGAGAGCGTTTCAAAGCCACCAAAGATCATCCGTGCGCCGTCGAAGGGCATCTTGGCACCCATGTCCTGCATGGCCGGATCGTTCATCATCTTTTCGTTGGCCGCGTCCGCGGTCGCCTTGTCGGGGAAAATCTGAAACGAATAGACGATCTCCTCGCCCTCACGCGCATCCACCGCCCGATGGAAGTCGGTCGTCTCGCCCCTGGGCACGTCGTCGCCCCAGGTTTCCACCATCCGCTTCACGCCAAGACTCTTGAAATAATCCACCGACTCCTGGGCAAACCGGCGATAGGCTTCCTTGTTGGCCGTTGGCACGGCGGCGACAAATCCCATTACGTACGACATGACTTTCGTTCCTCCATGGATAGAGCGTGTCCAGCAAAAGCATGTCCCCGGCTTGACCAAGGATCGAAACGGTTTTGCAGTCCGGACACGCGACGAAACACTTAAGCGCGGTTGACAATTTACGTTGATATCAACATATAGGAATCATGTCAAACCTTCATCCCAGCCATCAAACCACTCTCTACGTCCGCGATCACTGCCTGTGTCTGGCCACGCAGCGGGCCGCGCGGGCATTGGGCCGGCGGTTCGATGAGGCGCTGCGCCCGCTCGATCTCACCAATGGGCAGTTTTCCCTGCTGATGTCCTTCAACCGCCCGGAACCGCCCACCATCGGCGCGGTTGCCGAACTTCTGGCCATGGACCGCACGACCCTCACCGCTGCCCTCAAGCCTCTGGAGCGGCGCGGCCTCGTCATGCTTGGCGTCGATCCCGCCGACCGGCGCAGCCGGCGGCTGACGCTCACCGATAAGGGTCTTGCGCTTCTGGGGCAGGCGGTTCCGGTCTGGGAAGCCGAGCATGGAGCGCTTGAAAAGCAGCTCGAGCTGGCCGGCACACCGCTGCACGCCCGCCAGCTCGCTCCCCTCGCCCGCTTGAGCTGATCTCAGCTCGTCAAGACGATCCGGATGAGATCGGCGGTATTGCGCGCACCGAGCTTTTCCATGACGCGGGCCCGGTGCACCTCGATAGTGCGCGGGGAAATGCCGAGCTCACGCCCCGCCTCCTTGTTGGATTGCCCATTGGTGATCAGTTGCAGCACTTCCCGCTCGCGTGGCGTCAATTGCGCAAAGCCGCGGACCTCCACCTCCTGTTGTCCATCGCGCGAGGCGGTGAGATGGACGTCGCGCCGCAGCGTGTCGCGCACGGCGCGGACGAAACGCTCCGAATCCACCGGCTTGACGAAAACGTCGCTCGCCCCGCCCCGCATGGCCTCGACAGTGCCGTCGATATCGGGCTGGTCGGCCAGCATGAACACAGGAATGCCCGCGCGCATGTCCTTGATGCGCCGAAGCGCGGGCAGCATGTCCTCGCCGGCGAGATCGAAATTGAGGATCACCACGTCGGGACGGCGCTGCCCGAACCGGGCGATGAAATCGTCGCTGTTGCGCGAGACGGCGGTCTGGAACCCTTCGAGCCTGAACAGCACGTCCAGCGCCTCGCAGGTTGCCTTGTCGCTGTCCACGATATGGACCAGCCGATCGCGGTTAAGAAATGGGCGATAGGAAATTTCGGTGTTCACAGTCTTCTCCAGTCCTTTGCGAGACTCCACCGCGAATACGGAAAAGCGGCCAGTCCCCTCCAATTGCATGCCGAGCAAAAGTCGCCTTGCGTTCCCGACCCATCGCTCCCATCGCTGTCAGGACTTGTTTCCCACCTTCGGCCAGCCGCTCCCGTTCGCTTCCGCCGAGCCGGCCGGAAGCGTTGCAAAAAGCGATTGCCGAATTTGAGGACCTTGCCCCCGCAACCTACGATGAATCGCGCACGAATTTTGCGATAGGTAGCCGAGCCCGCCGATTGGCCTAAACCGTAGACTCAACTACGTAGCCATAGGAATAACGTCTTATATATGCCGGCGCAATAGGAATAACTACGTACTTCCTGGAGAAGCGTAGTCGTAAAAGGAAGAAAGGCCCATTGTGAACAATGGGCCTTTCTTAATGCTCAAGGTCTGGTCTTGAGGATATCGCGGATTTCGGTGAGCAGCACTTCTTCACGCGGGGGAGCGGGCGGAACTTCCGGCACGGTTTCGGCCGCCTTTTCACGGCGCAGCATGTTGATGCCCTTGACCAGCATGAACAGCGCGAAGGCGACGATCACGAACTTTACGAGCGCGTTGATGAACAGGCCCACATTGAGGGTGGCAACGCCTGCCGCCTGTGCCGCCGCGAGCGAGGGGACCGCCACGCCATCGGGATTGGACAGGACGACGAACAGGTTGGAGAAGTCGATGCCTCCCAACACCAGCCCGATCACCGGCATGAAGATGTCATCGACCAGCGAGGACACGATCGTGCCGAACGCTCCGCCGATTATAATACCCACGGCCATGTCGACCATGTTGCCCTTGACGGCAAATTCCTTGAATTCCTTAATCAATGACATGTGCGTCACCTCCTTGGCTTCCACCGCGCCCCTGCGGCGGTTAAAAGTAAGCCCCGATTCCGCACGCTTGTCCATTGTCATGACTTGACATATGCGCTCGGGAGGCGCCACCACAGAGCTCCGAATCGAGACGGATGCAGCCATGGCCGACCGGGCGATCTTTGCGAACGGCACCGTCGATCCCGGTCTTGCCGGTGCCATCGACCAGTTGCCCTATGGCATCGCCGTTTTCGACAAAACGCTTGCGCTCGTGGTGTCGAACGCCACCTACAGCTCCGGCCTGGGCCTGCCGCCCTCGCTGCTTGCCCCAGGCACTTCGCTTGATGAAATCCTCCTGTTCATGGCCCGCCGGGGCGATCTCGGACCGGGCACCCCGCAGGTCGTCGCCGACCAGCGCCGCCGCCTCATCACGTCCGAACCCACAACGCTCACACAGCGCTCGAACATGGCCGGTCACCAGCTCGAGATCCACACCGCGCTGCGGCCCGATGGCGGCCTGGTCATCTCCTTTTCCGACGTCACCGATCGCGCCCGCGCCGAAGCCGCCCTCGAACAGGTCAATCACACCCTCGAAGAGCGCGTGAAGGACCGCACGCGTGCGCTCACCCTGCTCAATGCCGAGCTGGAAAAGGCTCGCGCCAAGGCCGACGAGGCCAATCACGAAAAGACCCGCTTTCTCGCCGCTGCCAGCCACGACCTGCTGCAGCCTCTCAACGCGGCCCGCCTCTACACCTCGACGCTTTACGAGCGCACGCGCGGCACCCCGGCCGCCGAGCTTGCCGCCTCGATCGATGCGTCCCTCAACGCCGTCGAGGACATCATGTCGACCCTGCTCGATATCTCGCGCATGGATTCGGGTGCGCTCAAGGTCACCCGCACCAATATCGACATCTTCGATCTGCTGAGGAAGATCGAGATCGAGTTCCAGCCGCTCGCGAGTGAAAAGGACATCCAGCTGCGCGTGGTCGGCGCTTCGCTGATCGTGCGTTCAGACCGCATGCTCCTGGCGCGCGTCATCCAGAACCTGGTGTCCAACGCCATCAAATACACCCGTCCCGGCGGCCGCGTGCTGGTGGGTTGCCGGCGGCGCGGGAAGTCGGTGCGGCTCGACGTCATCGACACCGGCATCGGCATCGACCGGCACCAGCATCAGTTGATCTTCACCGAGTTCTCCCGCCTCGAACAGGGCGCCCGCATCGCCCCAGGCCTGGGCCTGGGCCTGTCCATCGTACAGCGCATCCTGGCTGCTCTCGATCACCCCATGGAGATCGAAAGCGTGGTGGGGAAAGGCTCGCGCTTTTCGGTCACAGTGCCGGTTATCGCCGGCAACCGCCCCGCGCCTGCCCCCATCGAACCTCCCGCCCGCGCCGCCGCCCAGTTCGACGGGCTGCACGTCCTGTGCGTGGACAATGAGCGGTCGATCCTTGATGCCATGTCCTCGCTGCTCGAGAACTGGGGCTGCGACATCCGCACCGCCACCTCGCTCAAGGAGATCGCTCAATTGGGCATGCTCGAGGGTTGGGTGCCCGATCTGGTGCTCATGGATTACCATCTCGACCAGACCTCGGGGCTCGATGCCATCGAATGGCTCAAGCAGATCGTCGGTGGGCATCTGCCCACGATCCTGGTCACCGCCGACCGCACGCCCGCCGTGCGCCAGCTCGCCGAAACGCGCGGCACCGCGGTGCTCAACAAGCCGGTCAAACCCGCCGCCCTGCGCGCGCTTCTCGCCCAGATGAGCAAGCAGCTCTAGCGCCCCAAGGTTATCCCTCGTCGCTGGCCATCGGGGTCTCCTCGGGCTTGTCCCGGAACAAGGTATGCATCCCCGGCTCTCGGCTCTTGCCGTACCCTCTCCCCTCGTCGTCTTCGGGCTCGACCCGGAGACCCACAAGGCTTCCGAGCATCCAGAAGAGGTGTAGTTCTACACATCCGCTCACTGCGATAAGCTACGCCTTGGTCAGCCCCTTGAACAGCTCGGCCAATACCTGCTCCCACGCCGCCCTGTCGCCACCCGCCTCGATATCGAGCGCGGCGCTGTCATAGGCCGCCGAGATCATCCGGGTCAGCGGCTCGATGGGCAGCGCCGGCATCGCGCCGGTTTCGATGGCGATCGACAGCCCTTCGCGCAGCGTGCGCGCGCTGTGGCACATATCGATCGCCTCGGCTTCGGCATGCCCCAGAACGGCGGGCGCATCGAGCAGCAGAAGCCGCGTGCGCCCCGGCACCTGCATGGCGTCGAGATAGGCCCGCCCGCCATTGAGCAGCGCTTCGGCGGCCGAGGTGCCTTCGGGCGAGGATTGCTCGATCTCGCGCGCCACTGCCGCCGCCTCCGCATCCGCCACGGCAGCAAACAGCGCCTGCTTGTCGGCAAAGTGATGATAAAGCGCCCCGCGCGTCACGCCCGCCTTGGCCACGATCTCGGGCGTGCCGATTTCACCATAGGGCCGTTCGGTGAACAGCGCCCGCCCCGCCTCGATCAGAGCGGCACGGGTGGACTCGGAGCGGTCACGATTGGAGCGGCGCGAAGATTCTGGTTGCATACATGCAGCCTGTATGTTAATTCATTTCGTACATACAGACTGTATGTTTGTTTGGATCGAAAGGAAACCCCTATGCGCCCCTCGAGCTTCTACCCCGTGGTGATGACCGACGACGTCGCCGCCTCATCGACCTTCTTTCTCACCTATTTCGGCTTTCGCTCCCTGTTCGACAGCGACTGGTATGTCCACTTGCAGTCCGAAGCCAATCCCGCCTTCAACTTCGCCGTGCTCGACAAGAGCCACGCCACCATCCCGGCCGGCCACCGCGACCGCACCGGCGGTCTTCTCCTCAGTTTCGAGGTCGAAGACGTGGATGCCGAATATACCCGCCTCAAGTCTGCGGGCGCCAATATCGCCCTCGACATCCGCGACGAAGCCTTCGGCCAACGCCATTTCATCGTCACCGACCCCACCGGCATCCTGGTCGATGTGATCAAACCCATCCCCCCCAGCGCCGAATTCGCCGCCCAATACGCACCCGAAGCCCTCCCAGAGTAAGCGCGCGGCCTGGGCTGATCGTTACCCAGGGTGGACACATCACCTGCCCACCCCTTCGCCCCGTGCCACCCGCCCCCTCCCTCGTCGTCTTGGTCTCCGGACTTGATCCGGGGCTTGTCCCGGAGACCCGCAAGCCTCTCAATGCGTCCCCCAACCTCTCCCGCACCATCGGCGATGGCTGCGGATTGTCGGGTCAAGCCCGACAACGACGAACGGAAAGGTTGGAGATGAAGAGCGACGAAATTTTTGCCGTAACGCTCCCCCAAGAGTCCCCTTCTCCCCTTGAGGGAGAAGGTGGATCGCCCGAAGGGCGAGACGGATGAGGGGTGCGCTGAGCATCAACAATCACCGCGGTGGCCGCTGATATGCCGAGCCCCCCTCATCCGACCGCTTCGCGGCCACCTTCTCCCACAAGGGGAGAAGGGTAAGAGGGAAAACCACAACACCGTGCTTGTTATCCCCAGCGCTCCCCCAAGAGCCCCCTTCTCCCCTGGTGGGAGACTTCGAGCCGTCCTTTGGCCAATCGTGCCGGTGGCACGATTGGAGGTGAGAAGGCCATGAGACGCGGAGCCTGCCCCTCGCGAAGGCGGGGGCTCGAATGGCAGGGGATGAGGGGCGCTGAGCTTCCACAGACACCCACGCAAAAACTTATCCCCGCCCTCTCGGTTTCCCCCATACTCCCCCTCACGACCCCGCGCATATGGACGCAAGCGCTACGAACGTTTGGGCGGGATCGGTTCGGGTTCCTCACGGGTCGCCGTGGGGAAGGCCCAAAGCGGACAGATGGCCGGATGTGGATAAAAGGTGTGAGCGGACCACCAATCCAATCACTCCCACGTCGCACCGGGGAAACCCGGAGGGGCAGCGAGGCAAACGGGAGACCGGGCGCTTCAACAACCCCCAGCCCAAGAAGCCGCCATAAGCCCAAAATCCCGGACGCATGGGGCGATGATCGCTTCATACTAACAAATACAGTGCGGAGCGTTCATCGCCCCATGCCGTCTATTGATATCGCGATGACCCGATGGCTTCAGCCGGAGGGCGATTTGGCATGCCGCCCCGCAGATCTAAGCCCCGGCGTCCTCGAAGAGCTGCGCGAACTGCCCCTGCTCGATCTTGGCAGCGGCGATCACCGCCTGGGTCCGGCTGTCGACGTTGAGCTTTTGCAGGATCGCCGAGACATGTGCCTTGACGGTGGCTTCCGAAATCGAAAGCTCATAGGCGATCTGCTTGTTCATCAGCCCGTCCGAGAGCATCATCAGCACGCGGATCTGCTGCGGGGTGAGGGTCGCCAGCCGCGACAGCACCTCGCTCTGCTCGTCCAGATCATCGAGCGAAACACCTTCCGGCACCCAGAGCCCACCTGCCAGGATGGTGTCGATCGATTCCCGGATGCGGGCTGCGCTTTCCGATTTCGAAAGAAAGCCCGAAGCGCCGAGATCAAAGCAGCGGCGGATGACCGAGGCGTCCTCGACCGCCGAGACGATCATCACGGGAATCTCGGGGAATTGCGCGCGCAGCAGCAGCAATCCCGAAAAGCCGCGCACCCCGGGCATATTGAGGTCGAGCAGCACGAGGTCGCAATCGCGATTGGCCTCGAGCGCGGCGCTCAGCCCCTCGATGTCGCCGGCCTCCTCGAACGCCATGTCGGCGCCCTTTCCCTCGAGCGTCTGGCGCAGGGCCGAGCGGAACAAGGGATGGTCGTCGACGATGATGATGCGATGGCTCATGGGGCGCGGTTCCTCGCCGGGCAGGTCGATACCGACGATAAACCCAAGATCGCACGATCAATCAAGCATTTCCGGCCGTTTACGACCAAAGGGTCATATTTTGTCGCCATGACCGTCGGGATCCTGCGGCTCTGCGAGCATGCCCTCGATGATCTCTTCGACGCGCGCCAGCTCCGAAAGGGACTTCTCGATGGCCGAACGGCGCTGCTGGAGCAGATGGCGCTGATGATGCACCTTGTCCAACGCGCGGCGCAGATGGTCGTAAGACCCGTCGCGCAGATCGTATGTGTCGAGATATTCCTGAATCTCGCGCAGGGTCAGCCCCACCTGCTTGCCATCGAGAATGATGCGCAGCCGCAGGCGGTCGCGGTTTGTATAGAGGCGCTTGTTGCCCACCCGTCGGGGGCGCAGCATGCCCTTGTCTTCGTAGAATCGCAGGGTCCGGTGCGTGATCGAAAAAGCGTCGGCGAGCTCGGCGATCGTGTAGATCGCCGGCCCCTCGCTTCGGCGCGCAACGCGGTCCTTGCGGGCAGGTCCGGTCATCTTGGCGTCTTGTCGCTGATGGGCAGTCATTGTGAAAGCAACATCACCACGATCGGTGATCGAGCGCAATCCATGCTCAAAAATACCAATGCAATCAATGCGGCACTCGGGCACGGTTAACGCGATGTTTACCATAAATTGCAGACAGTCATTTTTGGCGATTCTTCTCGCCCATCGGCGCGCTGATCACGCGCCTCACACAGCCGTCGGGAAGCACAATGGCGCGAACGAATCCTCATCATGACTGGCCCGAGCCGCTGTCCGGTCCCCACAGATCGAACGGTGCCGAATGGGAGAGCCTGCGCAACGAACTGGTGGCGCTGCTCGATCAGGTCGAGGATCAGGTGGCCACCGCCCACTCGGCACGCCAGCGCCCCCAGGCCGCGTCCGTTCCCCCTGCCCCGGCCGCCTTTCAGTCCGACCGGCATTCCGAAGCCCTGCGCAGCGTGCGCCAGGCCGTCAACCGGCTTGCCGAGCGCGCCACCGAAGATCGGCCGGTGATGCGCGAAAGCGTCGTGGACGCCATCCACCAGATTCGCGCCCGCCAGACCGGCGGAGCACGTCCTGCGACAACGGCACCGAACGCCGAACTGACCGGCTTCGCCAAGGCGCTCGATGCCATGGGCGAGAGGATCGGCCGTTTCGAGGCCCGGATCGCCGAGCAGATCGAGGCGCTGGGCGCCGACAGGGAGATTTCCAACCAGATCGCGCAGTTGAGCGAAGTCATCGAGCTTCTGGCCGGCGCGGTCGGGGAAACCGGCCAGATCAAGCGGCTCGAGGCCCAGATCGGCAATCTCGCCGAAACGATCGCCGCCAGCCGGCCCGCCGCCGACGAAACGAGCACGGAGCGCCTGGCCGAGCTGACCGTCACCGTCGAAAAGCTGCTCGCCCATCAGATCGAAACCAGCGCTCAGCAGGCCCAGCAGGTCGCCCGCTCGGACGACCGCCAGGCCGAGACCATGGCGATGATCGAGCAGAGCGTGCGCAACATCTACGACCGCATCGACGCCCTGGAAGCCAACAGCCAGCCTTCGGACGCCATCGACAGGCTGAGCCACGACATGGCGGCCTTGACCGAAGCGGTCAGCCGCAAATCCGAGCCCGAAGCGCTTCTGGCCAAGATCGACGCCCTGGGCGAACGCATCGGCGCGATCGAAGCCCCTTCCCGCGATGAAGCGGCGATGCTTGCCGAAAGCGTCTCGGTGCTGCGCGGGGTGATTTCCGAGACCTTCGAACCGCGCTTTGCCCGGCTCGAAGAGCGCATGAACGAACTCGGCGCATCCAAGGAGCCGGCATCGATCGATGCGGTGGAAGCCCAGTTGCGCCAGATCGCCCAACGGGTCGACGAGACCAGCGCGCAACTCAAGGCGATGGCGGCGATCGAAACCCCGGCTGCACCTGCCGCGCCGGATCTCGAAGCGCTGGCGGATCTCATTGCCGAAAAGAGCCGGGCGCTTGCTCCCGCCAGCATCCCCAGTGATGCCGACGGTGTCGAAAAGGCCGATCTCGAGGCGCTGGAACAGCGGCTTGCCGCGCTCTTTGCCCGTTCGTCCGAGAAAGGATCGGATACGCCCCACCTGGCGGGGATGCGCAATTCGATCGCGCAGGTCGACAACCGCATCGCGCGGCTCGAAACGATGCTCAACAACCGGCCGGCTGCCGCGGCCAGCGCCGCAGCGCCTGCTCCCGAGGCCGCGCCATCCCGTCCGCGCCGCAAGCCCGCCGATACGATGCCGGTCGACCCGACCACCGGTGAGGCCTCCCAGGCACCGCAGCCGGAGACCATCGAGCCGGCTGCGCCCGAGCCCGACAAGGCCGCCGAACCAAAACCGTTCACCCTCGATCCCGACACCATCGACCGGCCGGCCAAGCCGCAATCGAGCCTGAATCTCGAGCGGGCGAGCCCCTTTGCCGCCGATAGTCCCGAACGGGGCAAGACTGAAACCGCGCCAAGCGTTTCCGCTTCGACACGCGCCAGCTTCATCGAAGCCGCCCGCCGCTCCGCGCGTCAGCCCGAGGCCGGGAATTTCGAAGAGCCCAAATCCCTGATCGGCCGCGCTCTCGCCCGCTTCCAGCGCAGCGAAGCCCAGGCTGCGGAAGATGAAGCGCCGGTCGCGACTCCGCCAGTCGCCGAACCCGTCGCCGAACGCCGCTTTGACGACGATCAGGACGAGGAGCAGGCGCAGAGCTTTTTTGCCCGCAACCGCCGCGCCCTGCTGCTCGGCACGGCGCTCGTTGCCGTGGTCGCGCTCACCGTGCCGCTGGTGGCGAGCCGCATCATGCCGCCCCGCTCCGCTCCGGTTGAAGAGGCACAGGCCCTTGCCCCGATCGAAACGCAGCAACCGCCAGCCGATACCGCAGAACCGGCCGCCGTAAGCGATGCCGAAACCGCAACAGCGGCGCCCGATATCGACTCGGAAGAAGCCGCTGAAACGGGCAGTCTCACGTCGAACGTTCGCTTCATCGAGCAGCAGCCCAGCCTGACGGCGGCGCAGATCGATCATGACGCGTTCTCCGCCAATCCGACCATTGACCCGATCCAGACGGCTGCGATCGGCGCCGCTTCGAGCTATGCGGCGGCGGATGCGCCCATCGACACGGCCGCTGCCATCGTTCAGGATCTGCCCGAGGCCGTAGTGCCCGAGGAGATCGAACCGGAAGCGTTGCGGCTCGCCGCTCAATCGGGCGATCGCTACGCCCAATTCGAAGTCGGCGCCATCCTCACCGAAGGCACGCTGGTCGAGCAGGACTTCACCCAGGCGGCAGCCTGGTACGAACGTTCCGCCGCGCAAGGCTTCGCTCCCGCGCAGTACCGTCTGGGCAGCCTTTATGAAGGCGGGCGCGGCGTGGAACGCGATCTCGAAATGGCGCGGCTCTGGTATCAGCGCGCAGCCGAAGCGGGAAACCGCATGTCGATGCATAATCTTGCCTCCCTATACGCAGGGGGCGAGCTTGAAAGCCAGGATTTCGAAGCCGCCGCCCATTGGTTCGAACAGGCGGCGTCGCGCGGGCTCACCGACAGCCAGTTCAATCTCGGCATGCTCCATGCCCGCGGCCTCGGGGTCGAGCAGGATTTCGAGCAATCCTATCTCTGGTTCTCGCTCGCGGCGCGCTCGGGCGACCAGGACGCCGCGGCGTCGCGGGACGATGCGGCCCGATCGCTCGATGCTGAAACCATTCAACGCCTCGATGCCCAGATCGAGGCCTGGGCCCCCAGCGAGATCGATCTCGCCGCCAATTTCGCTCCCATCGGAACCTGGGACGAAACATTCGATCCCGGCCCGGCGATCGCCAACCGGGATGTGGTCTTGCAGGTCCAGATGCTGCTTGGCAAACTGGGCTATGACATTGGAACCCCGGACGGAATTTCCGGCCCCAAAACGCGCGAAGCCATCGCCGAGTTCGAGCGTGCCACGGGGATGACCGAAAGTGGTGCCATCAATCCCCGGCTGCTCGCGGTGCTGGGCAGTCAACCGGTCTGATCGCTCGGACCGGAGCGTAATCTCTTCGCCACAGGGCGCATTTATCAGCGCCCTGTGAACCTGCCTATGATTGGGCCCGGCCGTGCTGATCTATTTGCCCATCGCGGAAATGAGCGTGAACCTGTTCTTCCTGGTGGGGATCGGGGCAGCCATCGGGTTCCTGTCGGGATTGTTCGGCGTCGGCGGCGGGTTTCTTTTGACGCCGCTTCTGATCTTTTCCGGCGTTCCGGCTCCGGTCGCCGTCGCCTCGGTGACCGGGCAGGTCGTGGCAGCGTCCACCTCGGGCGCCCTTTCCTATTGGCGGCGGGGCGGCATCGATCTCACCCTTGCCCTGTTCCTGGTCACGGGCGGCGTGTTCGGGGCCGGGGTCGGCGTCTGGATCTTCGCTCTGCTGCGCAGCTTCGGGCAGCTCGATCTGGCGATCTCGTTCGGATACCTGCTTTTCCTCGGTTCCATCGGCACACTGATGCTGATCGAAGCGATCCGCTCGCTGATCCGCTCGCGCCGGGCGGGACCTCCCCCGCGCCGCATGCCGGGCCAGCACAATTGGGCTCACGGCCTGCCGCTGCGGTTCCGCTTCAAGCGCTCCAAGCTCTACATCTCAGTGATCCCGGTCATCGGCATCGGCTTCCTCATCGGCATCGTGGGCTCGCTCCTGGGTATTGGCGGCGGCTTCATCCTCGTGCCGGCGCTGGTTTATCTGCTGCGCATCCCCGGTTCGGTGGTGATCGGCACATCCTTGCTCCATGTCCTCGCCGTCATGGCGGCAACCTGCGTGCTGCACGCCGTTCAGAGCCAGAGCGTTGATATCCTTCTGGCCTTCTGCCTCATGGTGGGCAGCGTGGCGGGTGCCCAATTCGGCGCCTCGGCGGGTCAGTATCTGCGCGGCGATCAATTGCGGTTTCTTCTGGCGCTCATCGTTCTGGGGGTCGCCATCCGCTTCGGGCTCTCCCTGCTGCTCGCGCCCGCCGATCCCTTCTCGACAGCCGTTCTGAGCTTCGGGGAGACGCTATGATGGCGCGTCTCCTCATTCTGGTTCTCGCCTTGCTGACGAGCTCTACCGCCGCGCAATCGCAGAGCCTGATCTTCGGCACGTCGGACCCGACCATCTCGATCCATTCGAACTTTTCGGGCGAGACCATCACGCTGTTCGGCAACATCGAGCCCAACGTGGATGGCACCATGCCGGAAGGCTCCTACAATGTGATCTTCGTCATCCGCGGCCCGGTGGAAGAGCGGGTCGTGCGCCGCAAGACGCGGCAGTTCGGCATCATGCTCAATGCCGACCATGCGCTCTTTACCGGCCTGCCCTCCTTCTACCGCGTGCTCTCCAGCGGGCCCATCGAAGCCATTTTGGACCCCGAGATCATTGCCGAGCGCAACCTGACGGCCATGGCGCAGGCCGAGCTGGCGTTGACCGAAACCAGCGGCAATGTCGAATTGTTCGAGGCCGAACTGGTGCGGCTGATGACCAATGCCAACCTGTTCCGCACCGACGAGCGCGGCGTCGCTTTTCTGTCTCCGACCTTCTTCACCACGCGCGTGGTCCTGCCGGCCAATGTGCCCAACGGCATCTTTCTGGCCCAGGCGCTGGTTGTTCAGGACGGGCAGATCGTCGCTGAGCGCGCGCAGCGCTTTTTCGTGCAGAAATCGGGATTTGAACGGTTCCTGGGCGAAGCTGCCATCGACCAGCCGCTGCTGTACGGCCTCGCCTGCGTAGCCCTGGCGCTGGTGACCGGCTGGCTCGGCGGCGTCCTGTTCCGCCGTTAGCCTAAAACCAGCCGCTGGGTAGCGACCGGATAGACCCTGTCGCGCCCGAGCATCATGACCTGCAGACGCGTCCGGTTAAAGAGCCCTGCAAAGGCCGGTGAAAGCACGTTGAGGCTACCGGTCGAGGCTCCATAGGCGGGCAGGATCATCAGATGCTCGTCCCAGGCAAAGCACGGCCGGCGCGACGATTTCCCGTTCATCGCCACCCGTGCCGCCGGATGCAGATGACCCGCGATAAGCCCCGGAATCCCATGCATCGGTTCATGGCGCAGCGAGCATCCGGACACCGCCATCTGGCTGCAGCACAGCCCGCCCAGCGCATGCGGGGAAGGATCGTGATTGCCGGCCACCCAAACCCATTCGAGCTTTTCGACCAGCCGCGCCAGGCGCGCCCTGTCGTGCGGCAGCAGCGTGGTCGTGCCCTCGTCGCGATGGAAGCTATCGCCAAGCGCAAAGACACGCCGGGCACCGCAAAGCGCGATATCGCGTTCGAGCCGCGCCAGCGTCATTCCCGTGTCATAGGGCGGCAGAAGCTGGCCCGAGCGCGCATAGCTCGACAGTTTTTCGAGATGCAGGTCCGCGACCATCAGAGCCTCGGCATCGGGCCAATAGAGCGCGCCCGAAGGCAGCGGGACGAAGCTCTCGCCCGCAAACCAGATCGTCGGTGGCGTTTCGAACCCCGGAAGGGGCTGGGCCTGGGCCAAAATGAATCTCTTATTGGTTCGGATATCCGACGGCTTCGGCGATCAGATCTTCGGCAGCTTCCCGCAGCACCGCCTCGCGGGCTTCCCCGAAGATCGGCTCCTTGCCGATGTCGAGCAGAATAGGTACCGCAAGAGGCGAGATTCGGTCCAGCCGCTTGTGGCGGATATGGCGCCGGATGCGCCGAAGAGCCACGCCCAGCCGCTCGATGTCGAGCAGCCCGCGCGCAGCATCGCGCCGCGTCGCCTCGATCAGTATGTGATCTGGCTCGTGCTGGTAAAGCACGTCGTAGATGATGTCCGAACTGACGGTGATCTGCCGCCCGGACTTCTCCTTTCCCGGATGCCGGCGCTCGATCAGCCCGGAAATGATCGCGCAATTGCGGAAGGTGCGCTTCATCAGCGCCGATTCATTGAGCCAGGCTTCGAGATCGTCCCCAAGCATGTCCTCATCGAAAAGCTGATCGAGCGAGAGCCGATCGCTGGCAATCAGCGCCCCCAGATCGGACGCGCACCAGATGGCCAGCGCATAGTCGGACGCCACGAACCCCAATGGCTGCGCGCGCGCCCGTTCGAGCCGCCGGGTTAGCAGCATGCCCAGCGTCTGGTGCGCCAGCCGGCCCTCGAACGGGTAGCAGACCAGGTAATGCTTGTCGCTGCGCGGGAAGGTTTCCACCAGCAGGCTGTCGCTGTCGGGAAGCACCGAGGCATAGTTCTGCAGGTCCAGCCATTCGCGCACCTGATCGGGCAGCACCCGCCAATCCTCGGGGTTGGCGAGGATGCGGCGCACCCGGTCGGCGAGAAAGGTCGAGAGGGGAAACTTGCCGCCCATATAGGAGGGGATCTTGGGATTGTCCGAAAACGCCCGCGAGACATAGGCCTCGGTTTCGACCACCCCCTCGAAGGCGACGATCTCGCCGCCGAACATGAAGGTATCGCCGCGCACGAGCTGGTCGATGAAATATTCCTCGATCTCGCCCAGCATTCTCCCGCCGCGCCCGATCGGCCCGGTGGTCGCTCCCTTGCGCACCCCGCGCGCCCGTACCAGCCGCACCTTGAGCATCGGTTCCTCGACGATGGTGCCGACGTTCAATCGGTATTGCTGGGCGATCTGCGGATTGGCGATGCGCCAGAGCCCGTCCGGCGTCTTGCGCAGCTTGGCGAAGCGCTCATAGGCACGCAGCGCATAGCCGCCCGTGGAGACGAAATCGAGCACCCTATCGAATTTCTCCCGCGAGAGGTCGCGATAGGGCCAGGCCGAGGTGATCTCGCGATAGGTCTCGTCGGCATCGAGCGGATCGGCACAGGCAAGCCCCAGCACGTGCTGGGCGAGGACGTCCAGCCCGCCCGGGAGCGGAGTTTCGCTGTCCTGCGCCCCTTCCCTCACCGCTTCGAGCGCCGCCTCGCATTCGAGCACCTCGAAGCGGTTGGCGGGTACGAACAGCGCCTTTGAAGGTTCGTCGAGCCGGTGATTGGCCCGCCCGATGCGCTGGAGCATGCGCGAGGCCCCCTTGGGCGCGCCGACCTGCACCACGAGATCGACATCGCCCCAGTCGATGCCCAGATCCAGCGTCGAGGTACAGACCACCGCGCGCAGCACGCCGGCCACCATGGCGCTTTCCACCTTGCGCCGCTGCTCGACCGAAAGCGAGCCGTGGTGCAGCGCAATGGGCAGGCCCTCGTCATTGATGGCCCAGAGGTTCTGGAACAGCGCCTCTGCCTGGCTGCGGGTGTTGACGAACAGCAGCGTCGTCCCATGCCGCTTGATGGTCTCGTAAAGGTCGGGCACCGCATAGGCCGCCGAGTGCCCGGCCCAGGGCAGGCGTTCCTCGCTGGCGAGGATCGAGAGCTCGGGCGCCGCGCCGCCCGGCGCGTTGAGCAGCACCGCGGGCTTGGGCGAAACGGGGGCCGCGATCCAATCGCGCAGGGTTTCGGGCTGGGCCACGGTCGCCGAAAGCGCGGTGACCTTCACCTCCCGCGCCAGCCTTGCCAGCCGCGCAACGCCCAGGCTCAGCAGATCCCCGCGCTTTGAGGTGACCAGCGCATGCAATTCGTCGAGCACGATGCGCCGCAGGGAGCCGAACAGTCGCGCGCTGTCGGGGTGGCTGAGCAGCAGGGCGAGCTGTTCGGGCGTGGTCATCAGGATATGGGGCGGCGCGAAACGCTGGCGCTGCCGCCGCGCCGCGGGCGTGTCCCCGGTCCGGGTTTCGACCTTGATCTTCAGCCCCATTTCCCGCACCGGGTCGCCCAGATTGCGGGCGACGTCGACGGCCAGCGCCTTGAGCGGGGAGATATAGAGCGTATGGAGCCCATCCATCGGGTTGGCGATCAGATCCTCGATCGACGGCAGGAACCCGGCCAGCGTCTTGCCGGCCCCGGTAGGGGCGATCAGCAGCACCGAATTGCCGGCCCTTTCCGCCTCGAGCACCGCCAATTGATGCGGCCGCGCTCGCCAACCCTTGCCGGCAAACCAGTTCTCGACGATGGGTGAAAGCTGGCTCAAGCCGATGCGCTCTCTTTAATTGGCCATTGTCGGCCCCTATGTGGCATTGTGAACCTGACTGAAGAATCGAGAATGGACCGGCCGATGAGCCCCGAGACTATGGACAAGCGCGAGACAAATCAAAGACGCGGATGGCTGGAATCGTTCCTTGGCGGCACGCCGGGCCGGGTGGTCGTGCGGCTGATCCTGATGAGCCTTGTCGTCGGTTTCCTGATGTCGGTGCTCGGGCTCAGCCCGCAGGCGATCTTTTCGGCCATCGAAGGGTTCATCAATTCGATCTTCGACAATGGCTTTGAAGTGCTGCGCAGCGGCTTCGCCTATGTGCTGACCGGCGCGGTGATCGTTTTGCCGCTCTGGTTCCTGGGCCGGCTGATGTCGGCCGGGCGGCGGCGCTGATCGGATAATTGCAACAGACTGTTGAGCCTTGGAGCGCCGATCAATAGGATGACGGGGCGCTATCTGCGCCCCTTCCTTTAATCGATGTCTTTCAAGGTAAAACTCATGCCGCCCGTCATCTTCATCACCGGTGCCACCTCGGGTTTCGGCGCCGCCACCGCGCGTCATTTCGCCCACAATGGCTGGAAAGTCATCGCAACCGGCCGGCGGCGCGAGCGGCTGGCGGAGCTGGAAGCCGAGTTCCCCGAGATCGTCCACGGCATCGAGATGGACCTGACCGACAAGGCATCGATCAAGCATGCCGTCGCGGCCATCCCTGAAAACTTCAAACCCATTACGTGCCTGTTCAACAATGGCGGGTTGGCATTGGGCACGGGCGCCATTCCCGACATCGACACCGATCAGTGGCAGACCATGATCGACACCAATATCGTGGGCCTGCTGCACACCACGCTCGAGGTGTTGCCGCTGGTCAAACAGGTGGGGCGCGGCGCCTCGATCATCAATGTGGGGTCCATTGCCGGACGCTTCCCCTATACCGGCGGCAACGTCTATGGCGCGACCAAGGCGTTCGTGCATCAGTTCTCGATGAACCTCAGGACCGACACCATGGGCACGGGCATCCGCGTCACCTCGCTCGAACCGGGCCACGCCAAGTCCGAATTCACCGCCGTGCGCACAGGCGGGGATTTCGAGGCCAATGAGAAGATGTATGCGGACAACGAGCCGCTGCTGCCCGAGGATATCGCCCAGACCGTGTGGTGGCTCGCCAATCTGCCCGCCCATGTGAACGTCAACTCGATCGAGATCATGCCCGTCTGCCAGGTGCCGACGCGGCCCGTGATTCTCAACAAGGACGCGTTCCAGAACTAGGGTGTCCGGCGGCGCCATGGATTCCCGCGTCCATCCTTTCGAAATCCGTCATCGCGATGTCTGGGGCATCGCGATTCCGGCTTCGGTTGCCTTCATTACCGAACCGGTGGCCGGCGTCGTCGACACGGCGGTCATCGGGCAATTGGGCGATGCCGGGCTTCTGGGCGGGTTGTCGCTGGGGGCCGTGGCCTTTTCCATCATCTTCGCCCTCGCCTTTTTCCTGCGTTTCGGCACGGCAGGGTTGACGGCCCAGGCGGTCGGCGCACGCGATCCCCATGACGGGCTGCTGCACATGGCGCGCGCCATGGTCGTTGCCGTGGTCATGGGGCTGGCGCTTCTGGCGCTGTCGCTGCCGCTTCTTTCAGTCTTCGAAATCGCGCTGGCTCCGCCGGCCCAGTCGGCCGGAGCCTTTGCTGATTATGTCTTGATCCGCATGGTATCGGTGCCTTTCGTGCTCATCAATTTCGTGCTGCTGGGCTGGTTCTATGGCCGGGCCGATGCGCGGACCGGCATGTGGCTGCAAATCCTCATCAACGTGGTCAACATCATCCTCTCGATCCTGTTCGTGCAGGGTTTCGGCTGGGGGGTATCGGGTGCGGCCTGGGGCACGGTCATCGGTCAGATCATCGCCGCAATCCTCGGTCTTTCGATCGCCGTGCGCCACTATGGCGGGCTCAGACCCATTCTCGCCATCGCGACCCCCACCGCGCTGTTCGATCTTGCCGCCGTCCGCCGCATGATCGGGATCAGCCGCGATCTCATCATCCGCTCGGCTGCCCTGATGGCCGCCTTTGCCTATTTCGCCGCCCAGGGCGCGCGGGTGGACGAGGTGGCGCTATCGGCCAATGCTATCCTCATGCAGCTCTTTTCGATTTCCGCCTTCTTCCTGGACGGGCTGGCTACCGCCGTCGAACAGCTCTGCGGCAGGGCGGTCGGTGCCCGCTGGCGCCCCGCCTTCGAAAAAGCCATTCGCATGGGACTTGGTTGGGGGCTGGTGATCGCCGGAGCGCTTTCGATGCTGCTGTTTGCCGGCGGCTGGATCGCCATCGATTTCATGACCACCAGCGAGCCGGTACGGGAGATGGCCCGCGTCTACCTGGCGATGGCGGCGCTGACCCCGCTCACCGGCATGCCCGCCTTCGTCTATGACGGGGTGATGATCGGGGCGACGCTCAACGTCACCATGCGCAACGGCATGGTGGTTTCGCTCTTGGTTTATCTGGCGACCGCCGTGCTGTTGCAGCCGATCCTGGGCCTTTGGGGCCTGTGGCTCGCGTTGCATGTGCTCTTGCTGGTCCGCGCCGCGATCTATGCCTGGGCGATAGAAAAGCGAAAGCCCGAACTTTTCGCCTAGAGCCTTTCGCTCTAAATCATGCGCCGCCCTTCGGCCCAATCGGCAACCGCCGTATTGGTAAGCTCGGCAACATGGGCATATCCGCGCGCGGCGACCTCGTGGGAGAGGCCGGCCTTGATCTCGTCGATCATCTCGAGCCCTCCATAGACAAGCGCTGAATAAAGCTGGACCACATTGGCGCCGGCCTCGAATTTGGCAATGGCGCTTTGGGCGGAATGGACGCCGCCAACGCCAATGAGCGGAAAATCCGGGCCAAGCCGCTGACGCATCTGCGCCAGTCTCCGGGTGGCGAGATTGAACAGCGGCTTGCCGGACAACCCACCGGCCTCATTGGCGTTTGCAAGGCCCGCCACCGCATCGCGCGAGATCGTGGTGTTAGAAACGATCAGCCCGTCCACCCCGCTCGCCAGAACCACGCGGGCGATCGCATCCATCTGCGTTTCGTCCAGATCAGGAGCGATCTTGACGAGAATCGGGGGCTGGCGCGACTGGGTGGCGCGTGCCTCCAGCACCGCGCCGATCAGGCTGCCAAAGGCGTGCTCGGCCTGCAGATCGCGCAGGCCCGGTGTGTTGGGCGAGGAAATATTGACGGCCAGATAGTCGGCCACCGGGGAGAAGGCTTTTACGCCGGCGACATAGTCGGCCACGAAATCGGTGCTCGCCTTATTGGCCCCGATATTGACCCCGACCACCGGCGCCGGCGCCCGCCCTTTGAGGCGCTCAAGCGCCGCCTCATGGCCTTCATTGTTGAAGCCGAGGCGGTTGACCACTCCCATCGCCTCGGGAATGCGAAAGACGCGGGGCGTTGGGTTGCCATGTTGCGGGCGCGGGGTGAGCGTCCCGACCTCCACAAAGCCGAACCCGACCTTGGAGAGCGGCCCGAAGACCTCCGCGTTCTTGTCGAAGCCTGCGGCCATGCCCAACGGGTTGGCGAGGTTCAGCCCCAAAAAACGCGTTTCAAGATTGGCCGGGGACGGAGCGCCGGACGGGGCCAGCCCGAATTTGAGCGCGTTGATCGTCGCCCGGTGCGCGGTCTCGGCGTCCATGCGCATGAGCATGTCCTGCGCGAACCGTTGCATGCCGGGGCCGCGAAACAGATCGCCCAGCCCCATCAGCCGATCTCCGGCAGGTCGAACCCGCCATCGGTCCGGGCAGCGAGTTCGCGTTCGGCGATGACCGCCGACATGGGCAGGTGTGCGTAGAGATGGGGAAACAACTGCCCTCCGCGTGAGGGCTCCCAGCGCAGATCGGCGCCCAGAAGGTCGGGATCGATGGTGGCCAGCACCAGTCCCGATTGTCCGCGATAGTGCTTTTCAAGCGTTTCGGCCAATTGGCCGGCGGTCGAGAAGTGGATGTAGCCGTCGGCAAGATCGACCGGCGTGCCGGCAAGGAACCCTGCGGCCCTGGCTTTTGCCCAATCCTGGATAGAGGCGATTTTGTAGATCGGTTCGGCCATGTGCCCTCCTTCTCGGCAAGTGATCTAGCCTTGTGGGAAAGCGCTGCCAAGCTTGGAAATTTCTTTACAGGAGACTAATGAGATAATAGGATTACTTTCCAGTTTAATTGGATATAATTCCTTTTTCGGAAACTATCTGTCCATGTTGTCTCATCGCGCCATATGGGAAGCTCTCGACAGGCTGGCCGACCGCCATGGCCTGTCCGCTTCGGGCCTTGCCAAGCTCGCGGGGCTTGATGCGACTGCGTTCAACCCCTCCAAGCGCGTGAGCAAGGACGGGCGGGAGCGCTGGCCTTCCACCGAATCGATCGCCAAGGTTCTCGAGGCGACGAACGAGAGTTTCGATTCCCTGCTCTCGGGCGGGCTCGCCTACACACAGACGGGCGGCAATGGCAGAGCCGTGCCGCTTCTCGGTTTCGCCCAGGCGGGTTCTGGCGGCTATTTCGATTCGGCGGGCTTTCCCGTCGGCCAGGGCTGGGACGAAGTGCGCTTTCCCGGCCTGGGCGACGGAACGGCCTATGCGCTGGAAGTCACCGGGGATTCCATGCAGCCTCTTTACCGCGATGGGGATTACATCATCGTCTCGCCCACCGAGCAGCTCCGGCGTGGCGACCGCGTGGTGGTGCGCACCATTGGCGGGGAAGTGATGGCCAAGATCCTGCACCGGCGCACCGAAAAGCAGATCGAGTTGCACTCGATCAATCCCGACCACGCTCCGCGCGTCTTCAAGCCCGAGGAGATCGACTGGATCGCCCGGATTCTTTGGGCCAGTCAGTAATCAGGCGAGCCCTTTCCGCCGATGCGGCACAAAGCATTAAACACCGGCGGCAATACACCCCTAAACCGGCGATTCAATACCGGTCAACTCACCCCTAAGAGCCCGCTCGATTAAAGCCCGTGTATTTTCAACGCCGTAGAGGGCTGCGAACGAGCCGAAGCGCGGCCCGCGCTCCTGGCCGATCAGCACCTGATAGATCATCTGGAAGAATGCTCCAGAAACTCCCGGCCCGCCATGGGGACCGGTGCGGGAATGGTCCTGATATCGCTCGATCTCGCGTGCCACATCGAGCGCCGCGTTCTGGATCGTTTCCCCATCCGAGCCCTCGGGCAAGGTAGCCAGCTTTGCCGACAGGCTTTGGAGCGCTGTGCGCTCCACATCGTCCGGGGCGCGGTAATTTTTCTTAACGAAATCATGGAAATAGCGGATGGCATAGCCGACCAGCGCATCCAGATGCGGGTGGGTTTGAGGCGTCACGCCCGGCGCATAGGCCGAAATGAACCCCCACATCACTTCGCGATTTTCCGGGTTGGACGCGGTCGCAAGATTGAGCAGCAGCGCAAAGCTCACCGGCATGTCATAGGCCGGCGGGCGCCCCGAATGGATATGAAAGGCCGGGTTTTCCAGCAATGCAGCCGCATCCTGCTTTTGAGCCGACGCCGCAAAGGAGAAGTACTCGTCCACCGCCTTGGGGATCACATCGAAATAGAGCCGCTTGGCTGTCCGGGGCTTCTGGAACATGAACAGCGCCAGGCTCTCCGAAGAAGCGTAGGTCAGCCATTCATCGATGGTGATCCCATTGCCCTTGGACTTGGAAATCTTCTGACCTTCCTCATCGAGGAACAGCTCATAGACATAGTGCTCGGGCGGCGTGCCGCCCAGTATGGCGCAAATCCGGTCGTAAACCACCTGATTGGTCTGGTGGTCCTTGCCGAACATTTCGAAATCTACGCCGAGCGCCGCCCAGCGCATGCCGAAATCGGGCTTCCACTGCAGCTTAACGTTGCCGCCAGTGACGGGAATTGTGACATCGCGGCCGTCTTCGTCTTCGAAGGTCACGGTGCCATCCTGGGCATTGACCTCCTTCATGGGCACATAGAGCACACGACCGGAAATGGGCGAAATCGGCAGGATGGGCGAATAGGTAGCCTGCCGCTCCGCGCCAAGCGTCGGCAGCATCACGCCCATGATATCGTCATAGCGCTCAAGCGTGCGCAGCAGCATGTCGTCGAACTTGCCGGACTTATAATAGTCGGTGGCGCTGGCGAATTCGTAATCGAACCCGAACGTATCAAGGAAACGGCGCAGCATCGCGTTGTTGTGATCGCCAAAGCTCGCGAACTCGTTGGTCCAGGGGTCGGGCACCGCGGTCAACGGCTTTTGCAGGAACGGCTCGAGCGCTTCCTTGGACGGCACATTGTCCGGAATCTTGCGCATCCCGTCCATGTCGTCGGAAAAGCAGATCAGCCGGGTCTTGATGCTATCGCCCGTGAGAAGGCGAAACGCAGTGCGCACCATGGTGGTGCGCATCACTTCCCCGAAGGTGCCGATATGGGGCAGTCCCGAAGGGCCGTAACCGGTTTCGAAGATCACCTCGTCCTTGCCCAGCTTTTCAGCCCGTTTCACCACCTTGCGTGCTTCTTCGAACGGCCAGGCGCGGGCCTTCGTGGCAGCAACGATGGCATCGGGATCGAGCGGGGGCAGGGTGTGGGACACTTGGCCCATCCTTGGTATGATGAGAAAAATCCGGGAGCGCCGGTGTTGCACCAAGCACGGGCAAAGGTCAATGCCGATGCCCAGCGCTCTTGCACTCGGGAGCCGCGCTTTCTAGATTTCGCGGCGGCCCATTCCGAGTTCAGGTGATTTCGATGCAGCTTTCCCCCACCGACGCCCTGGTCCAGATCATGGTGATGACCGCGGTTTCCGACAAGGACGTGACGGACCGTGAGATGGATCGCTTCGCGGCTCTCATCAGCCGCTGGCCGGTGTTCGAAAGCTTCGACATTTCGCGCCTACCCGAGGTCGCCTCCTCTTGCGTTGAAACCATCAACATGGCGGGGCTCGATGCCCTGCTCGGCCAGATCGCCGAAACGCTGGAACCACGGCTGCAGGAGACGGCCTATGCCATCGCCGTCGAAATCGCTACCGTCGACCTGTGGCTCAACCAGGAAGAGTTGCGGATGCTGGAAATGATCCGCGATGCGTTTTCGATCGATCGGCTGACGACGGCGGCAATCGAAACCTCGGCCCGTATCCGCCACCGGCGGCTGTAACTCGCGTCAATAGAAGCTCACTGGGAACCAGCGCAGATAGATCTCGTCCAGCCGTCCCTCGCGCTGGAGCCGCATCAGGGCCCAATTGATCGCAACGCGCACATTGTCGAGGCCCGCCGGGACCGCGACCGAGAGCCCCGCGCCGAACAGGTCCGGGCGGAAATAAGGTTCGCCCGCAAAGCTGCAACAATCCGGGTTTTCATTGAGCCAGAACGATGCGCGCGCCGCGTCGCCGAAATAGGCCTCGGCATTCCCGGCCTCTACCGCGGCCAGTGCTTCGAACTCGCTATCGAAGCCTTCGAGTTCGACTTCGGGCAGCGTGCGCGCCACAAGCTCGGCATGGGCAGACCCCGTCCGCACCGCCAGCCGGCCCGTCATGGCCAGGGGATCGAAGCCGGCCACGGCAGCTTTAGGCGTTACGAAGCGCCCGGGAAGCTGCATATAGACGCGCGAAAAATCGAAACGCTCGGCGGCCTCGCTTCCGATGTCGAGACCGGCGATCAACGCGTCACCCTGGTTTTCAGCCAGAGCGTCCTGCACACGATCCCATGGCCAGGCCTGGACGGTGCAGCGCGCCTCTAGCCGGGCGCAAATCGCCTCGGCCAGATCGATATGGAAACCCACAAGCTGTCCACTTGCATCGGTATAGTTAAAGGGAGGAAAATCCGCTGTCGTCAGAAAACGCAACGCGGGCACCGGAGCGGGGTCGATGACATCGTCGCGAGCTCCCGGATCGACGTGAACGGGCAGGTTTTGAGCCATTGCGGCGCAGGCGAACGCAAAAAAGACGGCGACAATAGGCGCGGCCCGGAATGCTGGCATCGGTCGATTTTCCACAGCCGAACAAGAATTTCCGGCCCGTTATGGCCGATCGCGGCGACAATTGGTAGGGTCGGCGCACGGATTTGGGGGCATAGACCGGGTTGCAGACGTTTGACGATGTCGAACTCGCTGGCGCATTGGCCGCACAGCCGGGCTGGTCCCGGCATGTAGCCAATGCTGCGCTTGAGCGTGCCCGCAAAACCTGCGTCGACGTCATCGACGTGCTAGAGGGCGTCACCCCAAACGATCGAGAGTTGCCCTACCGAGAGATGGCCCGGCTTTTGGGGCTTCAATATTTCAGCGACGTCCGCCCATTTCTTGTCCCGTTGGACGCGCGCATCGACGTTGATCGGTTCGCCGGGATCAGGTCGGCTCGGGGCGAAGTCGAGGGACGCGAGGTGCTTTTCCTTGCCCCGCGCTTCGAGCACGTCAAAGCGCTGGCCCGCCGCATCGGCGACGATCCGAGCCTGCGCGATCACCTTGGCATCGTTTCGCCGGCAACACTCGAAACCGGCGTGGCGGCGGCCAATTCCGAGGTTCTGACCGCCAACGCCATTCAGCGCCTGGCTCACCGATATCCTCTTGCCAGCGCCCATCTCGATCTGCCGCTATGGGTTCGCGTCGGCTTTGTCAGCGCGGTTGCTGCGATTGTTTTGATCTCGTTACTGCCAGGCTTTTTTCTGCAGCCGTTCTTTCTCGGCGTCGTTTCCCTGACGCTGGCGGCCCCTTCCTTTTTCAGGCTTTGGGCTGCATTCACCTTTGGCCGCAACAGTCCGCTCGTTCCGCAAAAACTTTTGGGCGACGATCAATTGCCGATCTATACGGTGCTAATCCCGCTTCGGAACGAAGCGCATATGGTGCCGCAGATCGCCCAGGCCATGCGCCGCTTGGATTATCCCACCGAGAAACTCGACATCAAATTCATCGTCGAAAGCGCCAGCCCGCAAACGGCGGGGGCCGTCCGCGCTGTTCTGGGAGATCCGCGATTTTCCCTCATTGTCGTGCCGAGGCATAAGCCCTACACCAAACCGAAGGCGCTCAACTTCGCCCTGCCTCTGGCGAGGGGTGAACATGTCGTGGTATTCGACGCCGAGGACCTGCCCGACCCTGGCCAGTTGCGGGCAGCCGCGAGCCTTTTTGCCGCCGATGCCACCCTCCAATGCCTGCAGGGAGAACTGGTGATCGCCAACGCATCGCGCAATTGGATCACCCGAATGTTCGCGTCCGAATATGCCGGCCATTTCGGTGTCCTGCTGCCAGCCATCGGGAGAGCTGGCTTTCCGGTGCCACTGGGCGGCACCTCCAATCACTTCCGCACCCAGACCCTGCGCGATATCGGAGCCTGGGACGCATTCAACGTGACCGAGGACGCCGATCTGGGTATCCGTATGGCCCGTTTGGGTTTGCGCGTCGAAAGCCTGGCCACCGCGACCTGGGAGGAAGCGCCCGAGAGTGCGGGAAACTGGATTCGCCAGCGCTCACGATGGATAAAGGGATGGATGCAGACGCTGATCGTCCATTCCGCCCGGCCCCGGAAGCTCTTGGCGGATCTGGGATGGGCCAGCCTCCTCGCCTTCTACGTGTTTGTGGGCGGAATGGTCCTCTCCTTGACGGTACACGGGCTGTTTCTGATGACGACGCTGGCACGGCTGGCGCACGAATTTGTCGTCCTGGGTGCTCCGCAGGCCTGGACAGTGGCGGGACTTGGCGCGCTGCTCTTGGGCTATTGCGGTGCCGGGGCAATCAGCGCAATCGGGCTGGACCGGATCGGGCGGCCGGATCTCTATCGCACGCTCTTGGGCATTCCCCTCTATTGGCTGCTCGCCTGGTATGCGGTGATCCTTGCCTGCGGCGAGTTGATCACAAAACCCTACCATTGGTCCAAAACAGAGCATCGAGGGCTTGGCAGCACGCTGCCCGCAGGTACGGCAATTCGAGCGCCATCAGGCAAGATCCTGCCTCAGCGTACGCAGACATCCCGGTAGCTGGGATGCTGGATAACGGACACAATGCGCGGGACGAAATCAGCCCTCCTCGATTATTTGATTGAACGGGAGGGCGATTTGGACCAGATTCTCGGCCTTCGGAGTGAGTTTGGGACAAGAGTTCTTTATCGATAAGAAGGTCGACGCTGAAATGCGCACACCGGGTCTTTCCGATCGCGCAGTGGCTCTCGCGATTGCGGGCAGCATAGGTCTGCTGCTCTCGATCGGGCTCGCCATGTCCTTGTTTCTGCGCTATATTTCTGCATCGGCGCTGATTGCCCTGACAATCTATGCTGTCGGGGTGATGGCCTTGATCGTCCTCACCGCCGGCCGCGCGCGGTTCTGGGCCATCTGGCCTGTGCGCCTGCTTCTCCCCTTGCCCGCGTCGTCGTTTATCTGGTGGATTCTTTCGCTTTTCGGGCTTTAGCGCGAAATCCGGTGAGCGTTGCCTGAACGGCTCGGGCGGCGCGCCAAAGAGCCGGTGTCTGCTTGATGTTCCGTTTGGCGGCGCGGGCGGAGCGCAGGATCGGCGCTGCCAAACGGCCTTTTACGGACACCGGAACGATAATGTCGAAAACCGTTTCCTGGTGGGTCCAGTCGGTCTTGTAGTCGAAATCACCCAGCCCCATATCGAACCCGGTGATACCGTCAGCGCGCAATTTGTCGACCAGTAGTGACAGCGTGACGCCCATCAGCGAATAGCGCGAGGCTTCGCCGTAGTCGGTGGAGTTGATGTATTGCGAGTAGTGATGGGGACCGTACGTGCCGATGCTGGTGGCAACGATCTGGTCGCCGGCATAGAGTCCGTGCAAGCTGATGGCCGGGCGCGGATCGCCAAGACCGGCGATGGCGAGGGTTCGGAAGAAACGGCGGAAGGCCGGGCCAGCGAAGATGTTTTCCACTCCCATCTGTTCGAACCGCCTGCTGCGCTGGTCGAGGAAAACGGAAAGGATTTCATCCACTTCGGCTTCGGTGGCAGCTCGGCGCAATTCTACGGCGCCAAATCCTTCCTCAAGGCGACGCTGGGAGCGGCGAATGTTGGTGCGCCGCTTGTGCGGCAGGGAGTGCTCGATATAGGGGGCATCGCCCGGGATCAGCTCGTTAATATAGAAATTGTCCGGAGCCGGGCTGCCGCCCAGAGCGGCCAGGGGATTGGACATTGCGCCCACTTGGGAAGCGACACAGTGGAAATTGACGATGTCGGCCGGCAAGTCCGCAAGGCACTTGGCGAGGGTTTCCACGCTCAGTACATCAGCGTAGTCCGGGTCGAAAACCAGACCATCTCCATTGGAAATCGGCATACCGATGATCTGGGCGACGCGGACGCCGAGACGGCTGACGATTTCAAAGGGAAGGATGGCGATGGGTCGCTGACCTTCCGAAAGCATCATAACCGCGATTTGCTCGTGCGGGGAAAAGTCAGCATCAAGGTAGGCCTTGATCCAATCGAAGCGCTGATAGGGGGTAAAAACGCCACGGGCTTCTAGTTCTCGCCAAGCCGGTTCGACGGCGGCGAGACTGTCGTGGATCCGCATGTCAAGGTAGGCGCCGCCCGGCTGGACGACATGACTGAGTTTGTCGAAATCGGTAGCCGCCGGCATCGCCATGGACTGGACTTCCTCTGGTGGCGTGATGGCGACACTATTGTGGGAAAACCCTAGGAAAGGCTGAATTTGAGCGGACCTGAAGGCCGGAATGTGGCTGATGGTCAATCAAATCTAAACGGCCCGGGCGTCCGCCCGAGCCGTTGCAACGCGTTGAAATTACAGCACTTCGACGAGTTCGACGTCGAACACCAGATCTTTTCCGGCGAGCGGATGATTGGCATCGACGGTGATGGCGTTTTCGGTGGTGTCAACGACCGTAAGGGTCATGGCGCGGCCATCGGCACCGGTCGCCTGGAGGCGGGCACCGACGGAAGTGTCCACGCCATCAGGGATTTGCGAGCGGGGGACGGACTGCACGCCCTCAGGTCGATGGGGGCCGTAGGCCGCGTCGGCGGGGATGGTAACGGTCTGCTTGTCGCCGACATTCATGCCCTGCACCTGCTCGTCCAGGCCCTGGATGATCTGGCCCGATCCGAGAGTAAATTCAAGGGGATCACGGCCATCGGAACTGTCGAAACGGGTGCCGTCGGTGAGCCGTCCGGTGTAATGGATGCGCACAGTGTCCCCGTGCTTTGCCTGGGTCATTCTGTGTCCTTTTTTCGCTGGTGTTTACGCGGGGGCCGGACGCTTGAGCGCCGCGAAGTGGCCCGGCGAGGTGTCCGCTGCCTTGCTAGGCGGACCTGGTGGCAATGTAAGGGCCATGGCCCGGATGTAAACCGCACATTGCCAATATATGAGTTGAGATCAGAGTTGATTGGAAAGAATGGCGAATCCAGCCGGCGTTTGCTGCAGCGCTTGTGCGAGCTCAGTATTTGGCCGTCGCATCGGAGGCTGGAAACGTCTCGTCGGCGGCCTCGTCGGTCTCGTCCCAACCGCTCTTGTCGTCGCGGGTCGACTCCCCGCCCGCGTCACGAACCTGAACTTTCGATCCCTTGGGTCCGGGCGCGGTGCCCTTGTCGAAAGCAGCCGCCCTGTCCTTTTTCTTGTCCGTCATTTCCGGTGCTCCATTGCGGTTTACTTCGATAACGGAGCTGGCCGTGCCCGGTTGCAGGGAACCGGCATCGGACGAGCGGATTCTGTCTTAAGATCAGACGGTACAGGCAAGGACATGGCGGACAAGAAGGCTCCGGCGACCACCGATAGGTTGCGGCGCGATATCGACAGCGGCGAGACCGGGGACAAGGCGGATTGGCCCGATCCGGCGGCTGCGCCGCTGGGGACCGATGACGAAGCTTCGGGCAACCCACCCGACGCAGCGCAGGTGCGCCAGGCCAGACCCGATACGAATGTTCAAACGCCGCTGGGCTCCTCGGGCGGGGCGGCGTTGACCTATGTTGCGCTGGCCATCGGCCTTTTGATCGTCATTGCGGCGCTGGTCATCTGGGCCTTGAGCTAGACCAGCTCCACTCGCCGTCCCCTAATAGCGGTGCGGCGCGATCGAGCGAGAGAGGGCTGCGGGAAAAGCGCAAGGGAGTCCTCAGACCAGGAATGCCCTCCGGATCGATGCGCAGGGCGCGGGCGGCAATTTGCGGATCGGATAGGGCCTCGGCCACCGTGTTGATGGGGCCGCAAGGGACACCGGCAGCTTCCAGTTCAGCGATCAGATCGGACTTGCTGTGGGCTGATGTGGCGGCGGCGATGGCGGCGCAGACCGCTTCGCGATTGGCGACCCGCCCGGGGTTGGTCCTGGCGCGCGGGTCGGAGGCGAGATCGGAAAGCTCCAATGCTTTACAGAGCGAGGCGAACTGGCGGTCATTGCCGCAGGCGATGATGACGTGGCCATCCGAGGCGGGAAAGACCTGATAGGGGACGATGTTCGGGTGGGCGTTGCCGAGCCGGGTGGGGCTGGTGCCCGAGACGAGGTAATTCATCGCCTGATTAGCAAGAACGGCAACGCCGACATCGAGGAGCGAGATGTCGATGTGTTGTCCCCTGCCCGACCGCTCGCGCTCGGCCAAGGCGGCCTGGACACCGATGGCGCCGTAAAGGCCGGTGAAAACGTCGATCCAGGCAACGCCAACCTTTTGCGGTTCGCCATCCGGCGCGCCGGTCAAATCCATGACACCGCTCATCCCCTGGATCAAGAAATCATAACCGGGCTGGGCGGCGCGGGGGCCGGTTTGGCCGAAGCCGGTGATGGAGCAATAAACGAGGCGCGGGTTGAGGCCGGCAAGGGTTGGATAATCGAGCCCGTAGCGGGTGAGACCGCCGAGCTTGAAGTTCTCGACCAGCACATCGGCTTCGGCAATCAGAGCCTTGAGGCGCTTAAGCTGGGTGGGATCGTTGAAATCGCAAACCACCGACCGCTTGGAGCGGTTGGCGGCGTGGAAATAGGCGGCGACGGTTTCGGTGCCGCCCTGCCCGTCATCGCGTTCGATAAAGGGCGGCCCCCAATAGCGGGTATCGTCGCCCTGGGGGCTTTCGACCTTGATGACCTCGGCGCCGAGATCAGCGAGCGTCTGGCCGAGCCAGGGGCCGGCGAGGATGCGGGCCAGTTCGACAACGCGCAAGCCTGCGAGCGGAGGTTTGCCTAGCGGTGGGGGTGGGGTTCCCATCGGCGTGGTCAGCTCTCGGCACGCGCTGCGCTGGATTCCGGGAACACGTCCCGGAATGACAGTTGAGGGGTTGCGGACCAGCCGAACTTCGGCATGGTCAGAAAAACGCCTGATGGCCGGTTTGGGCCCGGCCCAGGATCAGGGCGTGGACGTCATGAGTGCCCTCATAGGTGTTGACGGTCTCAAGGTTCTGGGCGTGGCGCATGACGTGGTATTCGATCTGGATGCCGTTGCCGCCATGCATGTCGCGGGCCTGACGGGCGATTTCGAGGGCCTTGCCGCAATTGTTGCGCTTGACGATGGAGATCATTTCCGGAGCCATGCGATCTTCATCCATGAGGCGGCCAACCCGCAAGGAAGCCTGCAAACCCAGCGCGATCTCGGTCTGCATGTCGGCGAGCTTTTTCTGGAAGAGCTGGGTGGCGGCCAGCGGACGGTCGAACTGGGTGCGGTCGAGCCCATATTGACGGGCACGGTGCCAACAATCCTCGGCCGCACCCATGGCGCCCCAGGAAATGCCGTAGCGGGCGCGGTTGAGGCAGCCGAACGGGCCGCTCATGCCTTCGGCATTGGGAAGCAGCGCATCCTCGGGCACTTCGACGCCGTCCATGACGATCTCGCCCGTGACCGATGCGCGCAGGGAAAGCTTGCCGCCGATCTTGGGCGCGGAAAGGCCCCTAGTGCCCTTTTCAAGGACAAAGCCGCGGACCTTGCCGCCATGAGCGGCGGATTTGGCCCAGACGACGAAGACATCGGCGATGGGAGAATTGGAAATCCAGGTCTTGGCCCCTGAAATCCGATAGCCGCCATCGATCTTTTCGGCTCGGGTCTTCATGGAGGCGGGGTCCGAACCGGCATCGGGCTCGGTCAAACCAAAGCAGCCGATCCATTCGCCGCTGGCAAGCCTGGGGAGATATTTGCGGCGCTGGTCGTCGGTGCCATAGGCGTGAATGGGATACATGACGAGCGAGGATTGGACGCTCATCATGGAGCGGTAACCGGAATCGATGCGCTCGATCTCGCGGGCGATCAGCCCATAGGCGACATAGGACGCGCCGAGGCCGCCGAACTCCTCGGGTATGGTGGCACCGAGCAGCCCGGCGGCGCCAAAATCGGCAAAGATCGTGGGATCGACGCGTTCCTCGAGATAATCGTCCTGGACCCGGGGGGCGAGCTTATCGGCAGCAAAGGCGGCGGCGGACTCCCTTATCATGCGCTCTTCGGGAGAAAGCTGATCCTCGAGCAGAAAGGGATCCGACCAGACGAAACCGCCCTGCGCGCCGCTGTTGTTGCCCATTGTTCCTCCCCGGCAAATCAAATGCGTTCAAGCAAGGATAGCCTCTGCACGAAGCGGGAAAAACAGGGAAATTTCGGCAGATCGTCTAAGGAAAATGACGATTTGAGGGATCTATGTGGCGGATGAGCGATTTTTTTGCGCGGGGTAGCAAGAGCCGGAGGAACCAGGGTTCGTCCGGCTCTTGGACATCAGACCGGGCCGGTGCTGCCGACGGGCCAGACGCTGCGGAGCTTTTCGCCGGCCAGGATGCGGGCGCGGCAGCTTGCTTCGGCCTTGCCGTTCTCATCGGCGGCATCGGCGATGGTCTTGACCAGTTCGCGCGGGATGACGACGACGCCGCTGATATCGCCGAAGATAACGTCGCCGGGCCGGACGCGTACGCCATCAATGTCAAGATCGATATGCGCCTTGGCCGGTTCCATGCGCCCCGACACCCCGACCGGGCTCGTGCCGCGGGCAAAGAGCGGATAATCGAGGTGGCGCACCTCGGCCAGATCGCGGGCCGTGCCATGGACGACAGTGGCGGCGGCACCCGCCATCTTGGCGCCGGTGGACATCAATTCGCCGGTGCCCGAGCCCTCCGCGCAGGAGGAATCCACCATCATGATGCCGCCCTTGACCACCCCGTCGATGGCGCCGTGATAGACGTCCTGGGGCTGGCCCACGCGGGTGCTGGGCTCATAAAGCACAGTGACGGCGGGGCCGCAGACCACCTGGCCGGGAGCCAGGGCCCCAAAAAGGGAGATGCCCTTGAGGTGGCCATAAGTGCCGTGCTTATCCATCACGTCATGGATGTCGCCCGAATACCATTTCGATAGCCGTTCGATCGAGTTCCAATCAGTGTCGGCGTAGTCGTAAGTCATAGTCTTTTTCCCTGAAAATGCGGCATCACCAGGCGGTGAAGCCGCCATCGACCACCACGTTGGAGCCCGTCATGTAGGAGGAGGCGTCCGAAAGCAGGAAGCGCACGACCCCGTTGTACTCGTCGATCTCGGCCTGACGGCCCATGGGGACGCGTTCGAGGAAGGCGTCGATGAATTCCTTGTCGAAGCTGGCTGTTTTTACCCCGCCGAAGGAGATGAGATTGACGCGCACCTTCTTGGGCGCCCAATAGGTGCCCAGATAGCGGGTGAAATTGACCAGGCCGGACTTGGACGCGGCGTAGGACGCGGCCTTGATGAAGGGCACGCCATCGCGCTTTTCGCGATAGGCATAGAGCGCCTGGTTGGGCGAGACCATGCCGTAGATCGAGCCTACATTGATGATCGAGCCGCGCTGTTCGGCGGCCATGACGCTGCCGACCACCTGGCTGGTGAGCATCACCCCGGTCAGATTGGTTTCGATGATCTCGTCCCAGTAATGCTGAGGATAGACCTCGAAGGGGGCGTTCTGTTCGGCCGAGCCGTCGGGCTTGGAATCGATGCCGGCATTGTTGACCAGCCCGTGCGGGGCGCCCCAATCGGCAACGAGCTTTTGGGTGGCGGCGGAGAGCGCCGCCTTGTCGGTGACGCTCGCCTCATAGACGCGGATGTTGCCTGCAACGCTGGGGAACTTGTCGGCGAGCTGCTCGTCGGAGAACGGACGGCGCGAGAAGATGGCTACCTTGGCCCCCGCCTGGGCGAGGGACCTGGAGAACTGGGTGCCCAACTGGCCCAAGCCGCCGGTGACGACGATGACGCGGCCTTCTACTGAAAATGGATCATGCATTGAAAAGCTTATCCTATGTGGAGGAGGAGATATCGGGCTGCCGGGACTGGGGCCGACGCCGTGAAATGATGCGGATGAGCGTCCGCACGAGCGGGATCAGAATGACCGCGCAGACAATTACGCCGAGCCCGGCTGCAACGGGCCGACTGAAAAAGCCCAGAAGATTTCCGTCGGCGATCTGCATCGACATGATGAAGTTGCGCTCAAGGATGGGGCCGAGCACCAGCCCTAAAATGACCGGCGCAAGCGGGAACCGGTTTGCTTCCAGCACATAGGCCACCAGCCCGGCGGCCAGCATCACGCCGATATCGAACAAGGTGTTGTTGATGGCGAACGAACCCACCACGCAGAACACCAGAATGGTCGGGACGATCAGGCTGCGCGGAATCGAGAGCACATAGCGGGCGCCCTTGATGGCGAAATAGCCGATGGGAAGGAGCAAAAGATTGGCGAGGCCAAAGGTGAGGATCACGGCCGTCAGCATTGTGGGGCTATCCACGAAGAGCTGAGGGCCGGGATTGAGCCCCTTCATGAACAGGACGCCGATAGCAATGGCGGTCACCGCATCGCCGGGGATGCCGAAAACCAGTGCCGGCACCCATGCGCTGGAGAGGCCGGCGTTGTTCGAGGAACTGGCTTCGACCAAGCCCTCCTCATGACCCGTGCCGAACTTTTCGGGGGTCCTCGAGAAGCGCTTGCTCATGCCATAGGAGATCCAGGCGGCCAGATCGCCTCCAATGCCAGGAAGTGCGCCCACCGCCGAGCCTAACGCGGATCCCCGGATGAAACTCCATGGATATTTGCGGAACATGCCCCACACGCCGGCAAAGGAATTGCTCCAGAAACTCCCCTTTTCGGGAACGGGCGGAATTGTGCCTGCCGCCGAAAGGCCCCGGAGCAGTTCGGCAAAGGCGAACATGCCGATCATAGTGGGGATGAAGCTCACCCCGCCGTAAAGGTCGATGACCCCGAAGGTAAAGCGCGGCTGACCTGAGGTGACATCGAGCCCGACAGTGCTGATGAGCAGACCCAGACACAGCGAGAACAAGCCGCGTGCCGGGGCGTTGGTGCTCACCAGAGCCGAGGTCAAGAGCCCCAGCAGAGCCATCCAGAAGAACTCGAAGCTCGAAAAGCTCAACGAGGCGCGCGCCAGGATGGGCGCGCTGAGGAGCAGGACCGCCGCGCCCACCAAACCGCCTGCCGCCGAAAAGACGATGCCGATGCCCATCGCCAGTTGCGCCTTGCCTTTGAGGTTGAGCGCGTACGCTTCTTCGACATACGCCGCCGAGGCCGGCGTTCCGGGGATACGCAGCAGCACGCCGGGGATATCGCCAGCGGTGATGGCCATGGCCGTCGTGGCCACGATGGCCGCGATGGCAGCGACCGGGTCCATGTAATAGGTCAGCGGGATCAGCAGCGCCGTTGCCATGGTGGCGCTGAGGCCGGGTATCGCGCCGATGAAAAGGCCGTAGATGGAGGCCAGCAGCACGACGATGAGCACTTGGGGCTGAACGATGACCCACAGCGCGGAGACCAGAACGTCAAAACTCATGGGGTTAACCGAGGAATGTCAGAGGGCCGGCGGGCAGGGGCACGTAAAGCAGCCGCTTAAAGGCGAAATAGGCGGTCAGTACCACCACCAGCGCGACGGGCACGGCCGCCACAAGCCGGGTGCCCATGAGCAGCATGAGCGGAACCGAGTATAAAAGTCCGAAGATGGGGAAGCCAATGACCGGCATGAGAGCGATGCCGAGCACCACCCCGAGGATGGACCACGCCGCAGTTATCAGCGCCCGCGGCCGGCCTTTCCACACAGAAACATCCATGAGCGGCACGCTGCCGGCGGCGCGTAAGCCGCCAATGAAAACTGCCGCGCCGCACCCCGCCATAACGAGACCGAGCAGAGTGGGCATCAATGCGGGACCAAATGTCGTCCCCGGCACGGATGGGATCTGCTGGCCCTGCCAGATCACGAAAAGGGCAAGGAGCACCAATGCGGCACCAACAATGCGATCGTCGAAACGCATGGCGCTCCTCCCTTTCGAGCCTTACTGCGCCAGGCCGACGGCCTGCATGGCGCTCACCAGATCGTCGCGCGAACGCATCACGGTTTGGGTGAAGGTTTCCGCATCCTGATAGGCGACCGAGAAGCCCCGCGACTCCATCATGGCGATGAACTCTTCGTCCTGGGTGATCTCGGCCAGAGCGTCGGAGACCTTGGTCACCACTTCCTCGGGAAGGCCTGCCGGGCCCGCCACACCGCGGAAGGGCAGCGGCGACCAATCCACGCCGAGCGCTTCCTCAACGGTGGGGATGTCGGGGTAGAGCGAGCTGCGTTCATCGGCCATCAGCATCAGGGTTTTCGCTTCACCCGCATCGACCAGCGACTGCGCCTCAGCCGGAGAGGTGGAGACGATGGCGATCGCGTTCGCGGCAAGCTGCTGCATGGCAGGAGCCGAACCGTCGGAGGCGACCCAGGGGCCTGCTTGCGGATCGATTTCCAGCCGGTTGAGCAAACCGGCCCATGCCAGATGGCTCAAGCCGCCCTGATTGGCGCCGGATGCCTTGAGCTGCCCAGGATTGGCCTGGACGGCGTCGATCAGGTCCCGCGCGTTCTCATAGGGCGCATCGGCCCTGACATTAATGCCGATGGCATCGGCATTGAAGCGGCCCAGCAAGGTGAAATTCTCGGGCGCGGCTCCGGGCAGGCCCTGAGCTTCGAACATCGTGGTCTCGATGGTGATCACTCCGAGGGTGTAACCATCGGGCGCAGAATTGGCGATGGTGATGTGCCCCACAAGACCGCCGCCGCCGGTGCGATTGACGACGTTGAACGGCTGGCCGAAGCGTTCCTCGAGTTTCTGTGCCACCGCACGCGCCGTAGCGTCGGTGCCGCCGCCGGCAGCCCAGGGCACGATAACCGTAACCGCGCGCTCGGGCCATTCTGCCATGGCCTGGCTGGCCGTCGCGAAGGCGCCGCCAAAGAACAAGGAAGCGGCAAGCGCTGCTTTGAAAGCTTTCATCGAAAAATTCCTCCCAAGCTGCCCAGGCTGGCGCGCAGCAATCGAATTTTAAGGATCAGCCAGCGGCAATGGCTATCTCATGACATAAGTCATATGTCAACTCTTGTCACAGGACCCTGCTCCTCTTATGAGAGACTGGATAGCTCCGGATTCGAAGGCCCTCGGATGACCTCAACGAATGCGCAAACACGGGACAAGCTGCACACGGCGATCGCCGCGGCGGTCGAGGAACGCATTTTGGGCGGCGAATTGCCGGTCGGTGAAAAGCTGCCATCAGAGAGCGAGCTTGCTCGCGAGTTCGGCGTTTCCACCCGGACCGTGCGCGAGGCCGTGCAGATTCTCGAGACCAAGGGGCTGGTTCGGCGTCGACATGGGGAACGCACCTCGGTGGTGCGGGCCGATGTGGGGGAATTCCTCGAAACGCTGGCGGTAACCGTTCGGCAGTTGCTGCGGACCAACCCCCGATATCTGATGGAGGTCATGGTTGTCCGCCGCATGATCGAATCCGACGTGATCGACCTCCTGCTTTCGGGCGGCAATCTCGATCTTTCCAAGGCCGAGGCCGCGCTGGCGGACATGCGGCGGGCGGGAGACATGAAAGACTACGCGCGCTTTACCGAAGCCGACGCCGCATTCCATCAGGCCCTTGTAGATGCTGCCGGCAATGGGGTTCTGTCGATCGTCTACAACAATCTCCATGGCCTGGTGACCGAAGTGATCCGGGTAACGTCGAGCGTTCCCACCAAGTCTTATGATGCGGCTTATGCCGAGCATGTGGATATCTACAACAAGATCCGGGCGGGCGATCTTGATCGGGCGAAGTCGCTGATGCGGGCGCATATCGACAATAGTGCCGAATACCTCAAGGTGGCGATCGAAAAGAGCAAGGCGGAAGACCGGACCTGATCGGGCTAGCCGTCGGGGCTGAAGGCGGGGGCGTTGCGCAGGCTCAGGGCGCTTTTCTGCATGGCCTCGATCAGCGCAGCCATACCCTCGGCGGCGGCTTCGGCATCGCCTTTAATGAATTCGTCCATGACCTGGCGATGCGCGGCGACCGAGGATTCGAGGCCCGTATCGGCGAAAAAGCGGTACCAGAAGCGGCGCGAATGGGACTGGAGAGGGCGCAGGGTGGCGGCGAGGTAGGGATTGGGGCAGGCATTGCCCATGGCGGTGTCGAAAGCCTTGTCGGCCTCAAGGAAAGCGCCGGTGTCGCGGCGCTCGAGGGCAAGGGCCATCTCCTCGCGGCACTCTTCGACGCGGCGGCGCTGGGGGCCGGTGGCAAAGCGGGTGGAAAGCAGCGTCAGGCGCGGTTCGAGAACGCGGCGCACTTCGAGCACGTTGGAGAAATCGTCGGGGCGGATTTCGGCGATGCGGATGCCGGCGCGGGGGCGGATTTCCACGAGGCCTTCGAGCGAGAGGCGCTGAAGCGCTTCGCGCGCCGGTGTGCGGCCAACGCCCGAAAGCTCGATGATCGCCGCTTCGCTGACAATGGCGCCGGGCTCGATCTCGAGCATGATGATCTTGCGCTCGAGAGCGAGATAGGCGGTCTGGGATTGGCTTTCCGGTGTGTGCCGCATGAGAAAATCTAAAGCTTGTTGGGCCAGGTGTCGGCGATCTTGTAACCGCCCGGCCAGGGATCGGCGGGGTCGAGCATTTCCTGGCGCGTTCCTGTAACCCAGGCGCGGCCGGTAATCGAGGGGATGATGGCGGGCTTGTCCCCGACCATAGTGTCGCGCTCGATGCGGCAAACAAAGCGTGAATCGATGATCGAACGGCCGATGAAGCGGTCCCCTACCCCCAATTGGCCACGAGCCTTCAGCACCGCCATGCGGGCCGAGCAGCCAGTGCCGGTGGGGGACCGGTCGATCTTGCCAGGCTGGATGACTACGGCGCTCTTGCCGCTCATCGCGCCCCCCTCGGCGCCCAGCGGCCCAGCGATCTGGCAGAAGGAGATGTGGCTCCAGTCGGGATTTTCGGGGTGGGTGAAACCGAGCTGCTCATTGGCGGCGCGCGTGATCTTTACGCCCAGAGCTGAAATCTCGCGCGCTTCGTCGGGGGTGAGGGCAAAGCCGAGCGCCCGGGCATCGACGATCACGAAGCTGTCGCCGCCATAGGCGGTGTCGACGGTGAGGGTGCCGATGCCCTCCACTTCGATCTGGGCGTCGAGCCGGTCGACGAAGCTCGGAACATTGTGGACCGTGATCTTTTCGGCCTTGCCGTTGGCGCATTGGGCGACGACCTCGACAAGGCCGCCCGGCGCTTCGAGGACCATGCGGGTTTCCGGTTCAGTCATCTCGATGATGCCGGTATCGAGCAGCACGGTGGCTACGCAGATGGAGTTCGACCCGCTCATGGGCGGGGTGTCCTCGGGCTCCATGATGATCCAGCCCATCTGGGCGCGCGGGTTTTTGGGAGGCACGAGCAGGTTGATGTGGCGGAAGACGCCGCCACGCGGCTCGTTGAGGACGAAATTGCGCAAGGTCCGGTCGCGGGCGATCCAGCGCGATTGTTCCCATAGGGTTTCGCCCGGCGGGGGCGCGACGCCGCCCACGATCACGTCGCCGACCTCGCCTTCCGCGTGGCAGCCTACGATGTGGATGGTTTTGACCGAGCGCATCTAGATCACCTGAAAGCCGTGGGCGAAGGGGTCGCGGTCATCGATGGTGATGGTGTTGAGGCCCGTCTGGCGCGCCCAGCCGCCGATCGAAGGGATAATGGCGGGATAGTTTCCGACAGTGGTTTCTGCCTCGACACGGCCCTTGAACAGGGAACCGATGATGCTCTCATGGACGAAATCATCGCCCGCCTTCAGCCTGCCCTTGGCTGCCCAATGGGCCATGCGCGCCGAGGTGCCGGTGCCGCAGGGGGAGCGGTCGATGGCCTTTTCGCCATAGAACACGGCGTTGCGGGCATGGGCCCCGGGCTCGCGGGGGGCGCCGGTCCAAAGGATGTGGCTCAACCCGTTGATTTCGGGATGGAGCGGATGGACGAAGCTGTGGGCCGCGTTGAGCGCGGCGCGCAATTGCGGGCTCCAGCGCACGAGGTCACCGGCGGTGACATCGGCGATGTCGGTGAAATTTTCCTGCGGCTCGACGATGGCGTAGAAATTGCCGCCATAGGCGACATCCACCGTGATAGGCCCCAGGCCGGGGCAATCGACGGTGAGGCCTTCGGCATAGAGGAAGGACGGCACATTGGTGATGCGGACTTCCTCCACATATTGCCCCTCCTGCCGGTAATGGGCGACCACCAGGCCGGCGGGGGTTTCGAGCCTGAGCACGCCAGGCTCGCGCGGTTTGACCAGCCCGTTCTCGATGGCCATGGTCACCGTGCCGATGGTGCCGTGGCCGCACATGGCGAGACACCCCGACGTTTCGATGAAGAGGATGGCGATGTCGCAATCGGGGCGCGAGGACGGATAAAGGATCGAGCCCGACATCATGTCGTGGCCGCGCGGCTCGAACATCAGACCGGTGCGGATCCAGTCATACTCGGCCTGGAAATGGGCGCGGCGCTCGAGCATGGTCGTGCCCTTGAGTTCAGGGCCGCCGCCGGCAACGAGCCGGACGGGATTGCCGCAGGTGTGGCCATCGATGCAGAAGAAGCTGTTGCGCGCCATTTATATCCTCGAAAACGCGAAGCGCTGGGGGCGGAAGGGGGAGAGATCAATCGCTGGTGTTTCCCGGTCCAGCAATTGGGTGACCAGCCGCGCGGTGCCCGCCGATTGGGTGAGGCCGAGATGGCCGTGGCCGAAGGCATAGACGATGTCGGGGCTGGCGCTTGAGACGCCGATCGCCGGCAGGCTGTCGGGCAGCGAGGGACGATAGCCCATCCATTGGCGGCCGCCTTCGGTCTTGAGATCGGGGAGGAAGGCCTTGGCTTTCTTGAGCATCGCGTCTGCGCGGGCGTAGTTGGGTGGCAGTTTGAGGCCGCCCAGCTCCACCGCGCCGCCGATGCGGATGCCCGTCGAGAGCGGAGAAACCACGAAGCCGTGACCGCCGAAGATCAACTGGCGGCTCAGCGTTATGGCATCGGGCGGCAGGGTGGTGTTGTAGCCACGCTCGGTTTCGAGCGGGATGCGATCGCCCAACTGGGCGGCGAGCGTTTTGGACCACGCGCCGCCGCAAATGACGACCTGGCGGGCGATGATTGTGCGGCCATCCTCCAGCGTCAGCACAGTACCGTTCTCGGTGGGGCGCAGCGCCGCGACGGCGCCGAGCGCGAATTGGGTGCCGCGCTGGTGCCCCGCTGTGGCCAGGGCGCAGGTGTAGGAATAGGGATCGTCCACCATGTTCCATTGCGGCACATAGGTGCCGGCGACGAAGCGGTCGGAAAGCCCCGGCTGCTGCTCGGCGAGCGCGCCGCCGCGCACATGCTCGAAACCGATGCCGTGCTTTTCTCGCTCGGCCCAGCCAGGGAGCGAAGCCTTGAACTCGGCTTCGCTTTCATAAAGTTCGAGCGAGCCGATGGTCTGGACCTTGTCGGCGATGCCCGCCTCGGAGACCAGCCAGTCGGTGGCCGCTTGCGAGAAGTGCATCATTTCAGCCTGAGCGCGGATCGAGGATTCGATCTTGTCGGGCCAGCCGGCGCGCCAGAAGCGCATCAGCCAAGGGGTAATCTGCGGCAGATAGCGCGGCGGGATGGAGAGGGGGCCCAAGGGATCTGCGAGCCATTTGGGCACCTTGGCCAGCATGCCCTTGGTGGCAAGCGGGATGATATCGGAAAAGGCGAAGGCGCCGGCATTGCCGGCACTGGTTTCCCCGGCGATGCCCTTGCGGTCGATGACCAGCACCGACCGCCCCGCCGCCTGCAGCGCAAAGGCCGTGGATGTGCCGATGACGCCGGCGCCCACGACCACCACGTCGGCGGAAGGGGGAAGCATTTCGAGATGAGGAGGAGTTGGGGAGGTGGTCATGGCAGGCTCATATCGTCCGGTCTGTTCGGACCTACTCCCCAAGGTAAGCTTGAATAATCGACTTGTCCTCGCGCAATCGCGATGCATCGTCCTGCATGCGGATCTTTCCGCTTTCGAGGACATAGCCGTAATGGGCGAGCTTAAGGGCAAGGCGGGCGTTCTGTTCGACGAGAAGGATGGTGGTTCCCGCTTCGTTGAGGCGTTTGACGATGCCCATGGTTTCCAGAACCAGCTTGGGCGCGAGGCCCATTGAAGGTTCATCGAGCAGCAGGACGCGAGGGCCGTGCATCAGGGCGCGGCCGATGGCCAGCATCTGCTGTTCGCCGCCCGAGAGCAGCGAGCCGTCGCCGTTCTGGCGCTTTTCGAGGATCGGGAAAAGATCGAACACCTCGCGCATGCGCTTTTTGCGCAAGGCGGGATCCTTGACGGTGAAGGCACCCAGTTCGAGGTTTTCCTTGACCGAAAGTCCGCGCAGAACGTGCCGGCCTTCCGGGACGTGGACGAGCCCGGTCCGGGCGATGTCATGGGCGTTCTTTCTGGTGATGTCCTCGCCCATGAATTCGACGTTTCCGGCGCTGGCGCGAACGAGGCCGGAGATGGTCTTGAGGGTGGTCGACTTGCCTGCCCCGTTGGCCCCCAGGAGGGTGACGATCTGGCCCTCGCGAACTTCGAGATCGATGCCTTCGAGCGCGCGGATGCGGCCATAGCCGGCTTCGAGCCCGCTCAGTTTCAGAACGACGTTTGCGGGTTTGGTCATAGCACCTCCTCGGCGTCTTCCTGGCCCAGATAGGCTTCGATGACCTTGGGATTGGACTGGATCTCGCGGGCGGTGCCCTCGGCGATCATCTTGCCGTGGTCGAGCACGCTGATGCGTTCGGAGATCTTCATCACGAGGCCGGTATCGTGCTCAATGAGCAGAACCGAAACACCGCGTTCGGCGCGGATGCGGCCGATCAATTCGATCAGCGCCGCCTTTTCTCCCGAATTGAGGCCGGCGGCCGGTTCGTCAAGCAGGAGGAGCTTGGGCTGGGTTGCGAGCGCGCGGGCGATCTCGACCAGTCGCTGATGGCCATAGGCAAGCGTCGTGGCTTCCCGGCCGGCCTCATCGGCGATGCCGACGAATTCGAGGCAATCGAGGCAATAGTCGTAGATCTCCCTTTCCTCGCGGCGTTGCGAGGGTAGCCGCAGGACGGCGGCCAAGGCCCCGGCCCTGGTGCGGCAGTGCATGCCGCTCATGACGTTTTCCATGACCGTCATTTCGCGGAACAGGCGCACATTCTGGAAGGTGCGGGCGATGCCGGCCTGGGTGACCTGATGCGGCTTGAGCTTGAGCAGATCCTGCCCCGCAAACATCACCCTGCCCTTTTGCGGTTTGTAAAAGCCGGTGATGGAATTGAAGAGCGAGGTCTTGCCCGCGCCGTTGGGGCCGATAAGGCTGACGATGGCATCGCTGGGAATTGCGAAATTGACGTCATCGAGAACGGTGTTGCCGGCAAAGGCCAGGGTGACGCCCGAAAGTTCGAGAAGGTTGTCCTGCTCCATGTCAAGTCCTCCTTCCCGGCCAGATGCCCGAGGGGCGGAACAGCATGATGAGCAGCAACCCCACCGCAAAGACCAGCAGGCGGAATTCGCCGAGATTGCGCAGCAATTCGGGGCCCAGGATGATGATGAAGGCGCCCAGGATGACGCCCGGTATCTTGCCCATGCCACCCAGGATCACCGCCATCAAAACGAGCACCGATTGCTCGAACGAGAAGCTTTCGGGGGAAATGGCGCCGAGATTGGTGGCAAAGAACGCGCCGCCGACCGCGCCGAAGATGGCGCCGATGACGTAAGCTGCGAGTTTGACCTGTACGCGGTTAATGCCCATGGCTTCGGCCGCGTCCTCGTCGTGGCGGACATAGAGCCAAGCCCGCCCCAGGCGCGAATTGGCGAGCCGGAAGGACGCGACGACCGCCAGGGCGGCGAGCACGGCAAAGACATAGTAGTATTCGATGCCGATATTGATGTGCCAGCCGAACAGCCAGGGGTCCTGAATGCCCGAGAGGCCGGTCGCGCGGCCGGTGATTTCGAGGTTACGGGCCGAGAACCGCACGATCTCGCCGAAGCCTAAGGTCACGATGGCCAGATAGTCCGAGCGCAGGCGCAGGGTGGGGCCGCCGATGATGACGCCGGCCAGCATGGCGGCGAGGATGGCGAAGGGAAAGGCCACCCAGAAGTTGAAGCCGAACTGGACGGTGAGGATACCGATGGTATAGGCGCCGACGGCGAAGAAGGCGGCATAGCCCAGGTCGAGCAGACCAGCATAGCCGACGACGATGTTCAGGCCCAAGCACAAAACGACATAGAGCAGCGCGTTGGTGAGGATCACCGTGCCATAGGGGCCGAAAATGCTCGGCGCGACGATCAGCAGAGCGAGGAGCGCGAGGCCCACGACCCAGCGCACGCGGGTATCCTGCAGGAACGGGCCGATGCCATGGGCGGGGACAGCGGTTTGGGTCTGGTTGGACATCACATCCGCTCCTGTTCTGATTTGCCCAGCAGTCCGGTCGGCTTGAACACCAGCACCAGGATGAGGATGGCAAAGGAGAAGACGTCCTTCCAGGCGCTACCGACGCCGGGCAGGAGCGTGCCGAAGGATTCAAGAAGGCCCAGGATCAACCCGCCAAGCATGGCGCCGGGGATGGACCCGATGCCGCCGATCACGGCGGCGGTGAAGGCCTTCAAACCGATCAGGAAACCCATGAAATACCAGATCGAGCCGTAATAGGCGCCGGCCATGGTGCCGGCGGCGGCGGCGAGCGCCGAGCCGATGAGGAAGGTGACGGCGATGATGCCGGACACGTTGATGCCCATGAGCTGGCACATGTCCTTGTCGATCGCCACGGCGCGCATGGCGCGGCCATATTGAGTGCGCGAGACAAAGAGTTCGAGGCCGATCATCAGGAACGCGGCAATGCCCACGAGGATCATCTGGTTGTAGGTTATGAAGAGGTTGCCCAGATTGACGCCGCCGAAGCCGAAATCGGAGCGGAAGGCGGTGTATTGCCCATGGGTGAGCGAGAGGACGGTGTTCTGGAGCACAAGCGAGACGGCAAGCGCGGTGATGAGGATGGACAAGCGCGGCGCGCGCAGCATCGGATGATAGGCGACGCGCTCGATGACCACTCCCAGGCAGCCCACGGCGATCATTGAAAAGAACATGGCGATCGCAACGCCGGTCCAGCCGGCTCCGACGATCCCCGAAATGGCGGAAAGCACCAGAAAGCCCACGAAACCGCCGACCATGTAAAGGTCGCCATGGGCGAAATTGAGCAGCTTGATGACCCCGAAGATCATCGTATAGCCCAGCGCAACAAGAGCGTAGAACGAACCCAGGACCAGCCCGTTCACGACCTGCTGCATCACGACATCGAACGCTGTCATGCGCGATCGTCTCCTTTTGGGCAATGCGGCAGGGAGCCGGCGCGCGAAACCCGCGCGCCGGACATGCGCATCAGCCGGTTGACCGGACTATTCCTGGGCGCGGGTCCACGCTCCACCCTGCCCTTCGAGCACGATGAAGTTCGAGCGGGCGAGCGTGTTTTCCTCGGTGAAGGAAATGGGACCGGCCAGCCCTTCAAAACCATCGGCCGCAGCGAGGGCATCGATGATCGCCTGCGGCTCGGTGGAACCGGCCTGTTCGATGGCCGAAGCGAGGAGCTTCATGCCGTCATAGGCGAGCGGCGCGTAGGGGCCGGGGGCGGTTCCGTAGTCGGCCTGATAGGTCTCGATGAACGAGGCGGCTTCGGGGATGAACTGCGCCGTGGGATTGGAGAAGGCGAAGACGCCTTCGGCGGCCTGTCCGGCGATTTCAAAAAGCTGCGGCGAGTTCGAACCGTCGCCCACAGCGATGACGCCCTGATAGCCCATTTGGCGCAACTGACGGATCAAAAGCCCCCCATCGGCGAAATAGGCCGTCCAGAACACCGCGTCGGGGTTGGCGGAACGGATATTGGTGACGATGGCCGAATAATCCTGCTCGCCGCGATTGGCGGTTTCGGTGGCGACCACGGTATGGCCCGCCTCTTCCCAAGCGCTGGCCGTGAGGCTGGCAAGGTCCTGCGAATAGGCATCGCCCTGGTCGATGATGGCAAGCGTTTCGACGCCCTGGCCGGACAGGAACTCGACGGCCTTGGTGGCCTGATCGGCGCCGGTCGAATTGATCATGAAGGCGTTACCCGGATTTTCCGGGATGAGCTGGGTGGAATTGGCGGCGGCGATCACGAACGGAATGTTGGCATCGCCATAGATCTGCAATGTGGGGAGCGTCGAACCCGAGCAATAGCCCCCGACAACACCGACGACACCCGAGGAGGCGAGCATGGTGGCGGCGTTGACCGCCTGCTGCGGATCGCAGGCATCGTCGCCGGTCACAATGGCCAGCTCTTCACCTAATAGGCCGCCGGCCTCATTGATCTCGTCAATGGCGATCTGGACGGCGTTGATCATATCCTGACCGTAGGTGGCTTCCGACCCGGTGGTCGGGACCATGACGCCGATATCCATGGCCTGCGCTCCGCCGGCGGTCAGCGCGGCGACGCCCAGGAGGCTGGCGACTTTGAGTTTGTTGATGATGTGCATGACTTAACTCCCTTTGTTAAGCATCCGGACCCCTCCGGATGGATGACCGTACCCCACATACGGTGATCTGGGACAGCCCAGAATCGGCGGTGCTTCCGCGGCTTTGCTGGAATGGATTTCCGTCGCTGCATGTGCATCGCTGATATATCTATCATGCATGAGATGGATATCTGTGCAAGCGTCTTGCCGGGAGTTGTCACAAGAACTGTGTTGATGGGGTGTCGATTACCCCTGACATATTGACGATCGATATCAGATATATCAAGCTGAGCTATGCTGGACGAGGAATACGATCCGCATCCGGCTCCGATCTTTCAGCAAGAGCCGCAGGCTGCTTTAACCGGCGGGAACCGACGAGACACGACCATGAACACCGAAATCTTCAACGGCTGCATGCCGGCCCTGATGACCCCCTGCTCCGCCGACGGCAAACCCGATTATGACGCCCTGGTCGCCAAGGGACAGCGGCTGATCGCGGCCGGCATGTCCGGCATCGTCTATTGCGGCTCAATGGGTGACTGGCCGCTCCTTACCGACGAGCAGCGCCAGGAAGGAGTGGCTCGGCTCGTGGGCGCGGGCATTCCGGTGATCGTGGGCACCGGGGCGATCAATTCGGCGAGCGCTGTGAGCCACGCAGCCCATGCGGCCAAAGTGGGCGCCGCCGGCCTCATGGTCATCCCGCGCGTCCTTTCGCGGGGCCCGAGCGCGACAGCCCAGAAGGCACATTTTAAAGCGATCCTTGCGGCGGCGCCCGAGCTGCCTTCGGTGATTTACAACAGCCCCTATTACGGCTTTGCCACGCGCGCGGACCTGTTTTTCGAGCTGCGCGCCGAGCACAGGAATCTCATCGGCTTCAAGGAATTCGGCGGCGCCGACGACCTGCGCTATGCCGCCGAGTTCATCACCAGCGCCGATCCGGAGATCACGCTGATGGTGGGCGTGGACACCATGGTCTATCACGGCTTCGTCAATTGCGGCGCGCGCGGCGCGATCACCGGCATCGGCAATGCGCTGCCCAAAGAAGTGCTGCACCTTGTCGAGCTTTCGCGCAAGGCGGCTCAAGGTGATGCAAAGGCGCGGACTGCCGCCAAGGAGCTCGACCAGGCCATGCATGTGCTGGCCTCGTTCGATGCCGGGCCGGACCTGGTGCTCTACTACAAATATCTCGCAACGCTGGCAGGCGACGACTGCTACGAGCACCATTTCATCGAAACTGACAGGCTGTCGGACAGCCAGCGCGAATATGCCCGCACACAGTTCGAGCTGTTCCGGGCATGGTACGCGGATTGGTCGGCTGCGCAGTAAATTTGAGACGTCGAGGGCAGGCGGAATTGTTCACCTGCCCGCTCAAGTGTCCAGATTAGGCACCTTGGACGACCGAGAAGCCTTCAAATTGCGGATGGCCGAGATAGATGTCGCGGCCGGCCCCTGAGCCTGCATGGGCGTCACGGAAGTTCTGGGAGCGGGTCCAGGCTTCGAAATCCTCGCGGCTTTTCCAGACGGTGTGCGAGGCGTAAAGGACATAACCCTCATCGGTGTTTTCCGGGCCGCGCAGCAGGTGGAATTCGACGAAGCCAGGATTTTCCGCGAGCTTGGAATCGCGCGACTTCCAGATTTCTTCGAAGGCTTCGGTTGCATCCTGTTTGATCTTGAACCGGTTCATGGCGATGAACATGAGGCTTGTCCCCTTTTTGGTGGAAGCGCCGGGGAATTCCCCCCGGCGCGGGAATGTCAGAAGCGTACGGTGGCGCCGAGCTTGAGGCTGAAGCCAGGTTCGTAGACCGGGGATGTGGTCGAAGCGCTGAGCGGGTTGGCATACTGAACGTCGAAGAGATTATCGACACGCAGGTTGAATGACACGTCCTCGGTCGCCTCATAGCTCGCGAAGAGATTGACGAGCGTATAGTCATCGGCCGCGACGCCTTCGGGCATCCAATTGTGCTGCACTTCGCCGCCAACCGTGAGGGCCCCTTCGAGCAGCCGCACGCCGGCTTGGCCGGTGACCTGAGTGGTCGGGATGCTCGCAAGCGGAGTTTCGACGCCGCCCTCGATGGTATGGCCTTCGACCACCGATGCGCTGAGGCCGGCGAACCAGGTCTGCTGGTCGTAAAGGGTTTCGAGTTCGAAGCCGGAAATCTCGGCTTCGGCGAAATTGTCGTACTGGTAGCAAATCGGGATGACGCCCGGGCCCGGAACGAAGGTGCAGCCACTCGTCGGATCGAAGGCTGAAAGCGTCCGCGACCCGATGTAGTCGTCGATCGAATTGTCGAAATAGGCCGCCTTGAGCCGCAGGCTGTCATCGGGGGTCACAAGGCCATCGAGCGCATAGTTGACGCCGAATTCCCAGGTGGTGGCCGTTTCCGGCTGCAGGTCGGGATTGGGCAGGAAGGGGAAGACGACGCCCGAAGGATGCAGGCCGCTCATCAGCGTTTCGGTTGTCGAGGGCGAGCGGTAGCCTTCGGCATAGGTGCCATAGACCTGCAGCCCGGAGAGCGGGCCTTCGGCGAAGGGCGACACGCCAACCGTCAGGCGCGGCGAGAAGCGGTCACCTGAGGCAGAATTCTCATCACTTTCAAGGCTGTAGGAATCGTAGCGAACCGAACCGATGACTTCGAGCCAGTCATAGGTCAGCTTGTCCTGGATATAGGCGCCCCAGACGGTGCGATCGCCCGAAGGCGTATAGACGTCGCTGCCGCCTTGGTAGGAGTCGGTGACGACCTCGTCGAACACCCAATCGCCGCCATAGGTCAGCTCGTGCTGGACGGCGCCGGTGTCGAAACGCGAGGTATTCCAGATATCCAGGCCATAGGTGGTGAGGTCGTAGGTGGTGTCCGAGCCAGCCGGGATGGTGATCGGCAGGCCGGTTTCGGAGGAATATTGGGTGCGATCGACCAGCGTTGTTGACGTCATGTCGACGGTATTGAACGAGCCGTTGATATGTAGGTCGAGCATTGGGTTGTCCGGGTCAACCAACTCGTACTGACCCGTGAACGTATTCTGGTAAACGTCGATGGCGCTGGTGCCACTGCTTTCCTCCCACCCATCGTCGAGACCGCTCCAGGCGAGGTTGAGTTCGCTGTTCTCGGTGGGGCGCACGGTGGCCTTGAGCAGGCCGCTGATCGCGTTGAAATCGGTGCCATCGACGGTGTTGCCGTCACCATCGGTGTATTGGCCGAAGTCGCGGAAGGCGATGTTGCCCAGGACATCGAAGTTTTCGGTGAGCCTGACCGCTCCGGTGGTGCTGGAGGTGATGCCGGTGGCGTTGCTGTCAAAGGACAGGGTCGTTTCCAGCGCGTATTGTTCGGACGGGCGCAGGAAGGTGTCGGCGGTCTTGGTGTTGTACATGACGACGCCGCCGATGGCGCCCGAGCCGTAGGTGTTGGCGACCGGACCGCGGATCACTTCGACCGATTCGAGCAGGTTGGGATCGACAAAGAACATCTGCGAGGTGCCGTGGCCGGACCGCGAGAAGTTCTGCCGCGCGCCATCGACGATCACCTGGACGCGGCCGAAATCCTGGAGGCCGCGGATGTTGGCGGCCGAGCCGGCGCGGCGGGCGTCGGTCTGGATGGCGACGCCGGGGACGCCGAAGAAGACGTCATTGGCGGTCGAGGGCATGCGCCGAGCGAGGGTTTCCGCATCGACCTGGCTGACCGAAGCCAAGGCTTCGATGGGCGTTTCGCCGGTGCGGCTGACGACCGTGATGCGGTCGAGCAGCATTGAGCCCTGGGCGACATCGCACAGCGCCACATTGGACGCCTCGACCGGCTCGGCGCAGTAATCGGGTTGGGGCAAATCCTGAGCGTATGTCACGCCGGCCATGGCGCCATAGGCCACGCCTGCCAGAAGGGCGCCGCGGACAATTCCGCCCGTGCCGCCCCCAAAGTTGAAATTGCCTGTCGCACGTACGCGGACCTGCATCTGCCATTGCTCCTTTGATCGGACTAGTCATGCGATGCTGGCTGGCTTCAGGCTGGCTTGCGTCGACTTATCCCGCGCCTCCGTTTGGCCATAATCGGGATTGGAGTGGGTGCAATATTAAACTTGATTCTTAGAGTCAACTATTGACATCAAATTTAAGGTGACTGATTAAGTCATCATTTGAACGCGCCCGCCCAGGCGGGTCGAACCAAGGTTTCCACGCGCCGGCCAATGGTCCCGAATTTGCCTTCCAGAGATGAGCCACAACCCCGGGAAAAGGGCTCCGACCGCCCAAAGACCGTTTCGACTGCCCAGCTTTTCGGGCAGTTCCGGGAGATCGCCATCGACCATGAAGGCACGATCTACAGGCTCAGGATCACCCGGCAGGGCAAGCTGATTTTAAACAAATAGGACGCTGAGATGACCTCACCTTTGACGCCCTCCGAAATCCGCGATTTGCGCGCCAACCAGCCGCAGATGCGCGAACGCGATTTCGCCCGCATTCACAAGATCAGCGAGGCCCAATTGGTGGCGGCGCATGTGGGCGGAAGCGCCACCCGGCTCGATATCGATATCTCGGCGATTCTCGAAGGCGCCAGGACGCTGGGGACGGTGATGGCGCTGACGCGCAACGAAAGCGCCGTGCATGAAAAGATCGGGCCTTATGAAAAGGTGCTGGTGGGCGCGCACAACGCCATGGTGCTGGGTGAGCAGATCGACCTGCGCATCTTCCAGGGCAAGTGGGCTTCGGGGTTTGCCGTCACCAAGCAGGGCGAAGACGGGCCCAAGCACTCGCTGCAGTTTTTCGATGCGGCCGGGGACGCGGTGCACAAGATTCATCTGCGGCCCGAATCCGACCTCGACGCCTATCAGGCGCTGGTTGCAAAGCTGCGCTCTGCCGACCAGAGCGCGGAGCAGGCGACCGGGGTGGTCGCCGACGTCGAAGCCGTGGACGCCACCCGGCCGCAGGCCGATGCCGATGCGTTGCGCGACGCCTGGAGCCGGCTGACCGATACGCATCAGTTCTTCGGCATGCTGCGCGACCTCAATCTGCCGCGCCACCAGGCGCTGCGCATGGTGGGGCCGGAATACGTGCGGCAGGTCGCGACCGATGCCGTCGAGACGATGTTCAACCTCGTTGTCGACAACGGGCTGCCGCTGATGGCGTTCGTGGGCAATACCGGCTGCATCCAGATCCATTCGGGACCGGTGCACAAGGTGGCGCGAATGGGGCCGTGGCTCAACGTCATGGACGAAACCTTCCACATGCACCTGCGCACCGACCACATCGAGCACGCCTATGTGGTGCGCAAGCCGACCAGCGCCGGCTTCGTTTCCTCACTCGAAGCCTATGACGCGGGCGGCAAGCTCATCATCCAGTTCTTCGGCAAGCGGATCGAAGGCCATGACGAGCGTCCGCTATGGCGCGAGACGCTTGCAGCCCTGCCCGAAATCAACGCCACCGCAGCCGCCTGAGGTTCATCATGCGCCACATTCTTCTTGCCCTGACCGTTTTTTCCGCCCCTGCCCTGGCCTTGGGCCAGGAGATTACACCTTTCGAGGATCCTTCACGCCTTGTCACCATCGGCGGCTCGCTCACCGAAATCGTCTTCGAATTGGGGGCCGAGGATTATCTCGTTGCCCGCGATTCCACCGGCACCTATCCCGAGGCGGCGGCGGAATTGCCCGATGTGGGCTATATGCGCGCCCTGGCGCCCGAGGGGGTGCTTTCAGTGGAGCCCACCGCGCTTCTGATGCTCGAGGGAGCGGGACCGCTCGAGGCGCTCGAGGTGCTCCAGAGCGCCAGCGTACCCATTGTCACGGTGCCGGAAAGCTATGATGCGGCGGGGGTGGCCGCCAAGGTCGAGATGGTGGGGGCCGCGCTGGGGGTAAACGAGGAGGCCGAAGCGCTCAACGCCCGGATCGCCGCCGATTTTGCTGCGGTGGAGGAGCTGACCGCCGAAATCAACGAGCGCAAATCTGTGCTGTTCATCCTTTCGATGGCTGGCGGACGGCTCAACGCCTCGGGCACGGGGACGGCGGCGGATGGGATCATCGCACTGGCGGGAGCCGACAACGCGATCACCGAATATGAGGGGTATCGGCAGCTCACCGAAGAAGCGATCATCAATGCCAATCCCGACGTCATTTTGATGATGGACCGGGGCGGCGACCATGCGGTGAATGATGCCGAACTGCTCGACCATCCCGCCGTTTCGCTGACCACGGCGGGACAGACCGGCGCCATCATCCGCATGGAAGGGGAATATCTGCTCGGCTTCGGCCCGCGCGCCGCTTCGGCGGCCCGCGAGCTTTCCCAAGCCATCTACGCCGGGGAAGACTGAACCCCATGAGCATGATCGCCATACGGCACGCCATCGCTTCGGGCCGCCAGGGCGACCGAAGCGGGCTGGCGCGCCTGGTGCTGGCTGGCCTCGTGGCGCTGCTCGGGGTGGCAATCCTCGTGAGCCTGTTCACCGGCGCCTCGGGGGTTTCGGCCCTCGATGCGGCGGCGATCTGGCTCGGGCTGGGGGGCGCCGAGGACGCCTCGGCGGCACGGGCCATGCTGATCATCAACGAGATCCGGCTGCCGCGCATGGTGCTGGGCGCCATGGTCGGGGCCGGACTCGCCATCTCTGGCGTCGTCATGCAGGGCATGTTCCGCAACCCGCTGGCCGATCCCGGCCTAGTGGGGGTTTCGGCCGGCGCCGGGCTCGGCGCCGTGCTGTTCATCGTGCTCGGCGGAACGGTGCTGGCGCCGATCAGCGCCGTGCTAGACATTTACGCGGTGCCGATCGCCGCGTTTGGGGGCGGCGCGCTCACGACGATCATTCTTTACCGGGTATCGACCCAGCGCGGGCAGACGGCCATCGCCACCATGCTGCTGGCGGGCATCGCCATCGGAGCGCTCTCGGGCGCGGTGACGGGCATGCTGGTCTATATCGCCAACGACGTGCAGTTGCGCGACCTCACCTTCTGGGGGCTGGGTTCGCTGGCCGGAGCCAATTGGATGAAAGTCATCGCCAGCGCGCCATTCATGGTCACCGGGATCGTGGTTTCGCTCATGCTGTGGCGGGGGCTCAATGCGCTGACGCTGGGCGAGGCCTCGGCCCACCACATGGGTGTCGATGTCCAAAGGCTCAAGAATGTCGCCATCGGGGCGGTTGCCGCCTGTGTGGGCGCGGCCGTGGCGGTGAGCGGGGGCATCGGGTTCGTGGGCATCGTCGTGCCGCACCTTCTGCGCATCCTGATCGGGCCCGATCACCGCTATCTGCTGCCGGCCTCTGGCTTGCTGGGCGCCTCGTTCCTGCTCGGCGCGGACGCGATCAGCCGCGTGATCGTGGCACCGGCGGAGCTGCCCATCGGCATCATCACCGCGAGCGTGGGGGGACCGTTTTTCCTCTATATCCTGCTTCGGCGCAGAAACCATTTGGCCTGGTAGTCAGCCATGTATCACGCAAGCGATATCCGATACGCGATCGGGCGGCGCGAGATTTTGCGAGGGGTCGATTTTTCGGCGCGGCCGGGCGAGGTGACCGTCATTGTCGGGCCGAACGGGTCGGGGAAATCGACACTGCTGAAGGCCTTGACCGGGGAAATCGCCGCCCGTGGCGAGGTCAGCATCAACGGCAATCCGCTCAAGAACCTCAAACCCTGGCAGAGCGCGGCGATCCGCGCGGTGCTGCCGCAATCGAGCGTGCTGACCTTTCCATTTTCAGTGCACGAGGTTGTGCGGCTGGGGCTCTCGGGCGGCATATCGGGAGTGTCCGAACGTGAGGCCGAACGCCTGCCGGAGATGGCGCTGGCCCGTGTGGATCTCGCCGGGTTCGGCGGCCGGTACTACAACGAGCTTTCAGGGGGCGAGCAGCAGCGGGTGCAATTGGCGCGCGTGCTGTGCCAGGTCTGGGCGCCGGTGCTCGAGGGCGAGCCGCGCTACCTGCTGCTCGACGAGCCGATTTCGAGCCTCGATATCCGCCACCAGCTCCTGATCATGGACATCGCGCGCGATTATGCGCAGGCGGGCGGCGGAGTGATCGCGGTGCTGCACGATCTCAACCTGGCGGTGATGTATGCGGACCGTATCGCGGTGATGAGCCAGGGTCAGGTGGTCTCCCAAGGAACGAGCCGCACCGCGATCACCGATGCGGTGATCGAAACGGTTTTTGCCTGCCCCCTGCGCCTCAACAGCACGCCGCCGGCCGGCATGCCCTTCCTGCTGCCGCAATCGGCGCGGTAGCCGCGATCAAGGCGTACGAATAAAGGCTTGTCGTACTCCTGACAAAAATGGTCGGATAAAGTCCGGTGGAACCGAGCGGGAGGGATGGCAATGGGTTTTGGGTTCGCGCTGCGCCTGGCAGCGATTGCGATGGGCTATGCGCTGTCGGTGACGGCTCCGTTTGCCCAGATCAACGATTACCTCGGGCTGCCCGGGCCGATCGCGTTGGGTGGCGAGCAATACGAACTGGCGTGGAGCTCGAACCCGCAGGACAATTACATCAAGCATGAATATGTCCCGGCCGGACAGACCGTCGAGGCTTTCGAGGACATGGTCATCATCGAAACGCTGATCGGCGCCATCGAGCCGCTGCAGGCCGCCGCGGCGCAGGTGGAAAACCTCAACCAGGGCCGTCCCAACGATCCACTGCTCAATATGGACCTCATCGAGAATGAGGCGAGCGGGGAAGCGCTTTTGGATTTTCTGCTCAGCGACAGAACCGCCGAGGGCGAACTCGTTATCGAATGGAATGCCTATCGGTATGCGCCCTATGAAGATGGCGAGGGCAATGCGGGCATACTCCTTTTCGCCCTCTCCCACCGGGCTTATGGCGAGGAAAACGGCCGCGCATTCCTCGAAAGCCTGGGGACGTTCCGCACCGATCAGATCCAGGCCCTGGCCAGCGCACCGCTGCCGGAACCCGCTAATTAGTGGAGCGACATCGATGCGCGTTCTTGCCCTGGTTGCGCTCCTGACCGGTCCTGCCGCCGCCCAGGACATCACAAGTGTCGTAATCGCGCTAAGGTGAGCGATCACAATGGGGAGCGGAATGTCATTGGGCAGCGGGGAGGATCGCCAATGTCGAAGTTTCCGGGTTTTCTCAGATCATGCCTTGCCTGCCTCATTTGCGTTCTGCCCCTGGCGGACGCCCACGCCGAGGACGTAACGCTCAGCGGCGTCACGTTCAGCCTGCCCGACACGGGCTGGGAACGCCAGGAAGGATCGGGCAGCATCATCCTGCGCAGGACCTGGGATCGTGACGAAGCGGCCGGGCGCGATGAGGCCGGCGCGGCGCTGATCCAGATCCTCCCGGTCACCAACGCCACCGATTTCGACGCCAGCTTCGACCAGCTTTTCGGCCTGTTTCCCGACCTGGCCGAAGACGACCCGCTGATCGACAGCGAAGGGCGTACCGTCAACGGCCACGATATCCGCATGGAGCTGCGCTGCTGCACGAGCCAGCAGGACCTGACGGTTTCCGCCACGCTGGCCGGCATCGCCACCGAAGGGCTCGGGCAGTACATCATGCTGATCGAAATGGAGCTTCACGACGAGGATTCCGAGGTGGCCGAGGCGGCGTTTTCCGATATCGTGCGCAGCGTGCGGTTCTCGTCCGACGAAGAGGCCTTCGCGCTTGCGCCGCCCGAGGGGGCCGGTGGGCTCGAAGGGATCTACACCACGCTGACCTCGACGCTGATGCCCAACGTGTTCGGTGGCCTGGACTTCGTGGCCGAGAACCGGGTGCTTGCGCTCGATTCCGGCGGGCTTTTCAGCACCGTCATTCCGGCCGGGACGATCCCCGACCATTGCGCCAGCGCACCGACCGATTGCGGCACCTACAGGCTGCTGGGCGGAGGGGTGTTCTCATCGGCCGATACGATCGAAATGGCCGAGGTGGCCAACGAATACGGCATACTCGAGGTCAGCCGGGAACCGTTCAGCGGCGGCAAGGAGCAACTGGTCATCGGCGATACGACCTATGATCGCGTCCCGCCGCTGTCGGCGGGGACGACGTTCGAGGGGACCTGGCGTTTTTTCTGGGCATCGAGCGGCATGACGGCAACCAGTTCGGGTGGGGTTTCGTCCGAACGGATTCTGACGCTTACGCCCGACGGCCGGTTCTCGCTGACGGGTTCATCGGGGTTCATGTCCAGCTTCGATGGTGCCGATGCGACCACATCGGTGGCCGGGGCCGGTGCCGATCCGCTCCGGTCGGGCACCTATCGGGTGGAGGGCTATGAGCTCATGCTGACCGGTGAGGATGGGCAAACCGTGACGCAGAGCCTTTTTCTGCCCGAGCCCGGCAGCGACGAGTTGCTGGTGATCGGCGGCGACAACTACCTCAAGGAGGAGTGAGGCATGTCCGGTTTTGACCAAGACGCTGCCGACACGATATTGGGCGAGCTTGCCCGGCAGATCGTGGCCGACGAGGAATTCCAAGGCAAGCCCTGGCGGGCGATAGCCCTGGTGATCGGGGTCAGGCCGCGCCGCCGCGTGTTCGGATATCTCTACCGCCCGGATGGGAGCTGGGAGGCGGCGATACCGCGTGCGTCGAGGCCCACGATCGAAAAGGCCCAGGAACTCGCGGCCGCCATGCAGGTCGATGGCCGGGAAAGCTGGAAAGTCTGCCTGCTGCAGCTTATGGCGCCTGGTCCTCAGATCACGGCCGATTTCGAATATGACGATCACGGGCGATGGGACGTTTCGCCCGCCAATCTCGAGAGCCGGGTCGAGGAGCTTCGCCCCCGGGTTCAGCAACGTTGAGGAGCGGGCTAGGGCATGCAGGATAACGTAGCGGAGCATCCGGGTTTGCGATCTTCGAGGATTTGGATCGGGCTGGTCATCGGCCTGATCATCGGCGCGGGTATCGCCGTGGCGGCGGCGGCGCCCCACCTATGGCAGCCATTGCTGCGCGGTTCCGCGCCCGAGCCCATGGTGCTGCCTGAAAGCATCGGGATCGGCAGCTATCCGGCGGAGATTCCGCCGGTTCAAAGCCTGTTGTTCCTCGATATGACCGCACCTTACAAGGCGCTGGCCGAGGCCAGCTATGCCGATGTCTGGGAAACGACATATCTGTGGCGCCCCGACCGGCCGCTGCATGCGCGCGAGACGCGGCAGATGGTTGACGGCCCCGCCACGCTGATCGAAATGCTGGACCAGAACGCGCTCGATAGCGGCTGGACGCGAGACGATCGCTTCCGGCACGAGGGCTGGGCGATCACATCGGCCGGATACCAGCGCGACGGCTATGTCTTTGCCATCGCCATTCTCGGGCGGCGCGCGGCGCATGCACAGGATGGGCAAATCGTCATCGGCCCGGATGCGGACGCCGCAACCGGGACAGATACGGTGCTGCCCGTTGCCATCTTCACCAATCTGCCAAGGCCGCAAAACCCGACGGTAGAGGCGCCATGGATCGCGCCCGATGCCTGGCGGACGCAATAGCGGGCTCGAGAGTTCCGCGCGTCACGCTACGGTTATTGCCGCCCGCTAGCCTGCATGTTGCTAGATGTTTGGGAGACCGATGATGCGATCCGCCCGTATATTTGCCGCGCTCACGGCGCTGACGGTATTGGCGCCGGTTCCCGCGACTGCGGAATTTCTGGCGCCCGACTGGTCCACCCTCTCAATCGAGGGCGTCAGCCCGCCGGACTGGTTTGCCGGCGTGCGCGAGGGGAATTATATCGGCATGTGCACGGGCTGCGACGGCACGATGCTGCTCGAGGTGCGCGTTGTCCCAGACGATGGGACCGGCGACCGGATCCGTTCGGGCGAAACCACCGCTCAGACCTATACCGAAATCGGCGAGGCCAACGCATCGCAAATGGGCGGCGAAGCGGCCTATTACGGCACCAAGGAGATTGCTTTTGCTTCCGCCGTCGGGTTCGTAACGCAAGCCCGCACCGCGACGGGCGACTTCGCGGTGTCCTATCAATTGTGGAGCGACGGGCAGCAGCTCATCGTACGGGTCTACGGCAAGGATCAGGCCGCGGTCGAGGAAATCGCCGCGCGGGCGTATGAGCAGGCCGCGCCCCTGACCTTCAGGTAGGGCGCGGGCGCCCTACTCGGTTGCTCAACCGGCCATTGTGGTGGAGCGGTGCGCCCAGCCGGTGGTGCGTTTTTCGATCCAGGCCATGAGCGCATACATCGCAATGCCTTCGATGGCGAGCATCACCAGGCCGGCGAAGACCAGCGGAACGTTGAACTGGCTCTGGGCCGAGCTCATCATGAAGCCGAGGCCGGAATTGGCGGCGACGGTTTCGGAAATCACCGAGCCGACAAAAGCGAGCGTGATGGCGACCTTGAGCGAGCCGAAGAAATACGGCATCGAGCGCGGAATGCCGACCTTGAGCATGATGTCGATCTTTTTCGCCCCCAGGGCGCGCAGCACATCCTCGGTTTCCGGCTCAATGGTGGCAAGGCCCGTGGCCACATTCACGACGATGGGGAAAAAGGCGATGAGGAAGGCCGTCAGCACCGCCGGAACCGTCCCGATGCCGAACCAGATGACCAGAACGGGCACCAGCGCCACCTTGGGAATGGCGTTGAACCCCACCATGATGGGGTAGATCCCGGCATAGATGGTCCGCGACCAGCCGATCAGCAGGCCCAGGGCCAAGCCGCCGCCCACCGCGAGAACAAAGCCCAACGAGGTGGTATAGAGCGTCTGGAGGGAGTGCCGCTGGATGGCCGGCCAGTATTGCACGATGGCCCCGAAGACGCGCGAGGGGGCGGGCAGAATGGTGTGCGGCAGCCCGGAAAGCAGGACCCCTACCTCCCAAAGCACGAACAGTGCGACAGTGTAGATCCAGGGCATCCAGGGCAGCCAGTTGAACGGCTGCCTGGCGATCGGCTCGGACTTGACCACGGCGGGAGCGGGCGTATCGGTCATGCGGCCGCCCTCGCATCGGCGATCTGGCCGCGCAGGGCGTGCACCAGATCGTTGAACTCGGGCTCGTACATGACATCGAGTTGGCGCGGCCGGGGGAACGGCACGTCATGCACGTCGAGGATGCGGCCGGGGCGCGCGCTCATCACATGGATGGTGTCGGCCAGAAACGCCGCTTCGCGCAGATCGTGAGTGACGAGCACGATGGTCACGCCTTGCGCGGCATGGAGGTCGCGGATCACCTGCCAGAGCTCCTCGCGGGTGAAAGCGTCGAGCGCGCCGAACGGCTCATCGAGCATGAGCAGTTCGGGCTCGTGGATCAGGGCCCGGCACAGATTGGCGCGCTGCTGCATGCCGCCCGAAAGCTGCCAGGGGAATTTCTCGCCGAAGCCCTTGAGGCCCACGGTCTCGAGCAGCGCTTCGGCCTTGGCCACATATTCTGCCTTGTGCCTGCGCAGGCGATGGCGGTGTTTTTCGACGATCTCAAGGGGGAGCAGGATGTTGTCGAGCGTGGTGCGCCAGGGCAGCATTGTGGGGTTCTGAAACGCCATGCCCACGATCGACACCGGCTTGGTGACGCGGGCGCCCGCAACGGTGACGTTGCCCTTCTGAGGAAGGTGAAGCCCGGTGACGAGCTTCATCAATGTCGATTTCCCGCACCCCGAAGGGCCGACGACGGCGGCGAACTCGCCCTTTTTGACCTTCATGTCGAGCCCGGCAACGGCCAATGTACCGTCGGCGCCGCCATAGCGCATGTCGACATCGTCGATTTCAACCAATGGCTTGTCCATCCATATCCTCCCTAGAGCATTTCCGCTTTTCTCCGAATCGCTTCAATTGCTCTAAGTCTTTGTTTTATCGCGTGTCCGAACCGAAAAACCGTTTCCATCCCCGGCCAAGCCGGGGACATGATTTTGCTGGACACGCTCTGGAGCCGGGCCCGTAGGCCCGGCATTTGTGCCTATCGTCAGTTGAACATGCGCTCTTCTGCCGGAGGCAAGAAGCTGTCGTCAAAGACATCCGCCGCGGAAATATCCGACGAGATGCCGATCGAGGTGCCCAACTGCTCGATGGAGGCGTCAAGGCGCTCCATGTCCACGCCGCCGAACCCGTTTTCCTGCACATAGGGGGTGTAGATGTTCATCTCATTGGCCATGGTCAGGCGCTCGGTTTCGATGGCGACATCGAGAATGTCATTGGCAGCGACCACGGCCTCCGCTCCGGCCGCCGGATCGGCCACAGCATCGGCGAAGCCCTTGGTCAGCGCCCTCAGCATGCCTTGAACCACCTCGGGATTTTCGGCGGCGAAATTGGTGTTGACCATGATGGCGTTGCCATAAAGATCGAGCCCGTGATCGGCCATCATGATCGGCACGATATCGTCATCGGGGACGCCCTGGGCCTTCAAATTGAGGATCACCGAAAAGGCAAAGCCGAACACCGCATCGACATCACCCTGGGCAAGCATGGGCTCGCGCACCGGAAAGCCGATGGATTCGATGGTGATGTCGGAGGTATCGATCCCCGATGCCTCGACAAAGGCCGGCCATTGGGCGAACGCACCGTCGGGCGGGCGCGCGCCCAAGGTCTTGCCTTCGAGCGAGGCCGGATCGTCGGTGATGCCCAGCGATCTGCGGCCCACGATGGAGAAGGTGGGCGTTTCGTAGATCATCATGATGGCCTTGATCGGCTGGCTCGCGTCCTCATCGAGGAATTTGATGAGCGAATTGATGTCGCCAAAGCCCATGTCATAGGCGCCGGTCGCAACGCGCGGAATGACGTCCACCGAACCATTGCCGACGTCGAAGGTGACATCGAGGCCTTCCTCTTCGAAATAGCCGTTGGCCTCGGCGAGCATGAAGCCGGCGGCAGGCCCCTCGATGCGCCAGTCGAGCGTGAACCGGACCGGCGTCAATTCCTGCGCCCATGCGGGCGCGCCCAGGCCCGTGCCGAAAGCCAGAGCCCCGACGGCAAACGCGAATTGTCTCAGGTGAAGCATTTGGTTCCCTCTTGTTTTCCAAGGGGATCAAAGCTCGCGATCTCCGGGCTGTAAAGGGGAAAATGCCTGTTCTTAGGCAATGACTTGCAAGTGATCAAACTATATGCACGCCGCCTACGGTATTTGTTCATTCCGGCATCATTTCGGTTAGCCCGTCCGATGCGTCCCGGAACCGAGCCTTGCCACCGACATTGAGCAATCAATGCGATAGGACGAGGTGAAGGCATGGCGCGCAAACTCCACTTGGAACCCTATGAAGGACCGGCCGGGGGATGGGGCTCGATCAAATCGGTGGCCCGGCACATGGCCAAGCAAGGGGTGATGCCGGGCGCGACAGCGGAGCTTATGGTGCAAAACAAGCCCGATGGCTTCATGTGCGTGAGCTGCGCCTGGGCCAAACCGCGGCCGACCCATGCTGCCGAATTTTGCGAAAACGGCGCCAAGGCGACTTTTGCCGAAATCACCAAGAAGCGGGCAACGCCGGACTTTTTTGCCAAGCACACGGCAAGCGAGGTGCGCGAGTGGTCCGACCACGACCTCGAAGAGGTGGGCCGTCTGACCCATCCCATGCGGTTCAATCACGACCTCGACCGGTACGAACCGGTGGAGTGGGACGAAGCGATCTCCGATATCGGGAGGGAACTGAGGGCGATCGGGGCGCGCGATTCGCGACGGGCGGTGTTTTATACATCGGGGCGAGCCTCGCTCGAAGCCTCTTATATGTATCAGCTCTTCGCGCGCATGTTCGGCCACAACAACCTGCCCGACAGCTCCAACATGTGCCATGAATCCACGTCCGTGGCGCTGCCGGAATCGATCGGGGTGCCGGTGGGCACGGTTCGGCTGGAGGATTTTGACGAGGTCGACCTGATCTTGTTCTTCGGTCAGAACGTGGGATCGAACAGCCCCCGGATGCTGCACCAGCTCAAGGATGCGGTTGAGCGCGGAACGACGATCATCACGTTCAATCCGCTGCGCGAAAGGGGCCTGGAGCGGTTCGTCGACCCGCAAAATCCCGCGCAGATGCTCTCGACGGACCAGACGCAGATTTCGAACCTTTATTATCAGGTGCGGGCCGGCGGCGACATCGCGGCAATCACCGGCATCTGCAAGGCGCTGTTCACCCTGGATCGCGAGAGCCGCGACGGCGCCGGGTGGGGCGTGTTCGACACCGAATTCATCGCCGAGCATACGGACGGCTTTGCGGGCCTTGAGGCATTCGTTGCCGCGCAGGAGTGGGGCGAGCTCGAACGCGAAAGCGGGCTAACGCGCACCGACATGGAGATGGTGGCAAAGATCTACGCCAAGTCCCGCAACGTCATCGGCATCTATGGCATGGGACTGACCCAGCACAAGCTGGGGGTGGAGACCGTCCAGATGCTGGTCAACCTGCTGCTCTTGCGCGGCAATATCGGGCGGCCGGGTGCGGGCATCTGCCCGGTGCGCGGCCACTCCAACGTGCAGGGCCAGCGCACGGTGGGAATTTCCGAAAAGCCTGAACTGGTGCCTCTCGACCGACTGGCCGAGCAATTTGACTTCGAGCCGCCGCGTGAGAAGGGGCACGATACGGTGGAGACCTGCGAAGGAATCATCAAGGGCGAAGTCGATGCCTTTATCGGGCTTGGCGGCAACTTCCTGCGGGCGGTTCCCGATCGTGGCCCGATGGAGACGCACTGGCCGCATATGCGCCTTACGGTGCAGATCGCGACCAAGCTCAATCGCAGCCATCTGTTCAATGGTCAGACGGCTTACCTGCTGCCCTGCCTGGGCCGGATCGAGATCGACCGCCAGGCGAGCGGCGAACAGATGGTGTCGATGGAGGATTCCACCGGGGTCTTCCACTCTTCCTACGGCAAGCGCGAGCCGGCCAGCGAGCATTTGCGCTCCGAGCCCTGGATCGTAGCCAACATGGCCAAGGCGACGCTGGGTCCGCGCAACAATGGGCCGGACTGGGATGGCTGGGTGAGCAATTACGACCTGGTCCGCGATGCGATTGCCCAGACCTGGCCGGATACGTTCGGCGGGTTCAACACGCGCATCCGCGAAAAGGGCGGGTTCGGCAAGCCGATCCCGGCACGCGAGCGGAAATGGAATACCGAGACGGGCAAGGCCAATTTCATCACCCCAAGCGCGCTCAATGCCAGCTTCGATACCGGCGAGGACGATGGGGTGCTGAGACTCGTCACCCTTCGCAGCAATGACCAGTTCAACACAACTGTCTATGGCTATCGCGACCGGTTCCGGGGCATCTATGGATCGCGCATGGTGGTGCTGCTCAACGAGGCCGATATGGAACGGTTCGACCTCGACAAGGGCCAGGAGATCGCCCTTGTCGCCAAGGCCGATGACGGGGTTCACCGGCGGCTCGATGGGCTGACGGTCGTTCCCTACGACATTCCTCGTGGGTGTGTGGGCGCCTATTATCCGGAAGCCAACGTGCTCGTGCCGCTTTACCAGCGGGCTGAACGCAGCCATGTGCCGGCCGCCAAATCGGTTCCCGTGACCATCGTGCCCATGCGGGAGAATACGGCGTGAACCCGGCACGGCTAACCCATCCGCTTAAACTGGGAGCCAAGGCGGAAGTGATCACCCGGGCCGTGCCCGAGGAAGTTCCGGTGGCGATTGTCTGCAATGGCACGAGCGTGGGTGTGATGATGGCCACGCCCGCCGATCTCGCCGACTTTGCGCTGGGGTTCTGCTTTTCCGAAGGCATTATCGACGACAAGCGGGAGATCGAAAGCCTCGATATCGTCGAGCATGGCGAGGGGATAGAACTTCGGCTATGGATCGAGGCGAGCAAGGCCGATCGCCTTCTGGCGCGCCGGCGCAGAGCGGCTGGGCCGACCGGCTGCGGCCTGTGCGGGATCGAAAGCCTGCAGGAAGCCAGCCGGGCGCTTCCGGCGGTGCTCCACGAGAACCTTGCCGTCGATGCGTCTTTGCTGCGGCAGGCGATGCAATTGCTGCGCGGCGAGCAGCACCTCAACGGGCTCACCCACGCTGTACACGCGGCGGCAAGCTGGTCGCCCGAACGGGGGTTTGGGATGGTGCGGGAGGACGTGGGACGTCACAATGCGCTCGATAAGCTCATCGGGGCGATGCTGACGGGCGATCAGCAGCCTGCGATCCTGCTTCTCACCAGCCGGGTTTCGATCGAACTGATCCAGAAGGCGGCTATAGCGGGGTTCGGGCTCATCGCGGCCGTTTCGGTCCCTACAGCTTTGGCGGTGCGCACCGCCGAGGCGTGCAACATTACGCTGATCGGCGTTGCGCGGGATGACGGGTTCGAGGTGTTCACATGCGGGCATCGCGTGCGGGCCGATCGTGGCGGCGGGTTCCACGGCAGGGCCGGGCTGCGGCCGGAATGGGGGAACACATAAGAGGCGCTGCCGTTCTGCCATGGTTGGCCTGGAGCTTCCTAGACGATGCCCCTTATCGGATTTCACGCCTCTCACGAGCAGATCGACCCAGCGTCTCTGCTCAAGGCGGTATGCCTTGCCGAACAAGCCGGTTTCCAAGCGGCGATGTGTTCGGATCATTTTGCGCCCTGGAGCGCAAGACAGGGGCAATCGGGCTTTGCCTGGGCCTGGCTTGGCGCGGCGCTGCAGGCGACATCGTTCGGGTTCGGCGTCGTCAACGCGCCCGGACAGCGTTACCATCCCGCCATCATCGCGCAGGCGGGAGCCACGCTGGCCCAGATGTTTCCCGGCCGCTTCTGGCTGGCGCTCGGCTCGGGGGAAGCGGCAAACGAACACATCACAGCCGATCCCTGGCCCATCAAGCCGGTGCGCAATGCGCGGCTGGGTGAGTGCGTGGATGTGATGCGACGGCTCTTTGCCGGCGAGACGGTGACCCATGACGGGCTGGTTGCCGTCGACCGGGCGAAGCTCTGGACGCTTCCGGAGCGGCCGCCGGAGCTGATCGGCGCCGCCGTCAGCGCCGAAACAGCACGATGGGTGGGCTCGTGGGCCGACGGGCTCATCACCATCAACCAGCCACATGACACTTTGCGGCGCGTGATCGAGGCTTTCCGAACTGGCGGCGGCAAGGGCAAGCCGATCTACATCCAGATCCACCTCGCTTATGCGCATGATGACGAAACGGCGCTGGCCATCGCATTCGAGCAATGGCGAACGAACGTGTTTTCCCCTCCCCTGTGCTGGGATCTGGAGCTTGCCGAGCATTTCGATGAGGCATCGAAATTCGTGCGCAAGGAGGACATGCACGGTTCAGTGCTGATCTCGAGCGAGCCGGGCCGGTTCGTCGAGTGGCTGGGAGAGTTGGCCGATCTGGGCTTTGACGGGCTTTACCTCCACCATGTGGGGCTCGAACAGCGGCCGTTCATCGAAACGTTTGGCGAGCGGGTGCTTCCGGAACTGAGGTAAGATCTAGCCTTCCCTGCCCTTGAGGCCCATCCGGTCCATGGCCTGGCCTATACGTCCGCGCGAATAGGCCAGGCCATGATAGGTGGAAAGGGCAAGGCGCGCCCAGCCCAGGTAGAGGCCCGGCCGATCGAGCCTGCGGGCCAGCCAGAACATGCGATGGCTCCAGGCGCTGATCTGATAGCGCATGAAATAGATGAGCTTTCGGCGCAGCGAGAGACCCTCGGCGCCGGGCGCGACACGCTTTTTGGGCCTGATGCCCAAGCGCGGCCAGGTGAGGCGGAAGGCCAATCCCTCGCGCCGCTGGCGGAAGCCGGCGGCCTGAGTTTGGCGGATGAATTCGTGATCGACCTGGTCAAGCGCGAGACGGCCTTGAGCCATTCCCTCGTCAAGGATGGCCTTGAGCTGCGGCGAGCGCACGATCACCACATTGGTCCCTCGACCATCGGATGCATAGGGTTCCACCCAGGCGTCACCAAAGGCGATATCGGCGGTTTCCGCCACCACGTCATCGCAGAAATTGCAGGCCGGACTCTGGAAGAACCCCGCGCCCCAATCGCCATCGGCAAGATGCCACCAATCCTTGACGCGCTTTTCGCCGCTTCGATCGGTCAGTTGCGCAGTGTACCAATTGGCGGGACGATCGGCGTTCTTGAGGCGGTAGTCCACTTTTTCGACGGCATCGATTTGCTGATCCATCTGCCAGGCGAAGCTTTCAACGAACCGGGCGCTTTTCATATGTCCGCAGAACAGGCCAAGGGTGAAGGCGATGCGCTCGGCAAGCACCGGGTCCTGCGCGCACTGCAGATGGACGGCCTTGATGAAACAGGGGATGCCGACAACCGCATAGCGTCCGGGCACGGTCCGGATGGTCTCGATCACCCCTGAAAGCTCGATGGGATAGTAGCGCGACTTCGCCCCGGCATGGATCTGTTCCGGGCTGCGCGAGACCACATAGCGGAAAAACGCGCCATCATCGGCAGGCGCAACATGGGCCACGCCATCCACGAGGCCCCGCCGCAACAACTCGGTTGCGACCCAACTCACCATGCCGCCGGAGCTCCCCTGGGCACGGAACGCGTTCTCGGCGGCGTGGCCGACATAAGCGGCCTCATAGCGGCCGATATGCCAATCCCGATTGGGTGCGGCGGGAAAATTGCCGGCCGCCAGGTCGTCCTCATCGCGGGCGAAGGGGGAGAACGGACATGTGCGCGCCAGGGTGGGACTCGGCGTCTCCAGCCAATCGCGCGCGCCGGTTGGCTGGAGCTGCCCATAGGCGTTCCACGCCATATGCACGTCCCCCCTGCCCGCCTGGGCGACACAGCCGCCGCAGCCGATGCAGAGGCCCGAGCGCAGCATAGCTTTGGGGCTGATGGCGGGCTGTGCGGGCTCAGTTGCAGACGGCATCGAGATAGGCGTCCGAGCGCCGTTTGAGGATCGCGATTCGATGCGGGATCGTCCTCTCGGGTGCTTCCCCGAGAATGTCCCAATAATGGCTCGACGGCGTCTCCTGCCCCACCAGATGCCGCTGGGCACCGACGGTTTCGGTCAGGTCGCGGATCTTGTTGGAGCGATAATCGGTCAAGGCACACGCGAAGGGCTTTTGGTTGACGAGTGCAAAGACACAGCCATGGAAGAACGTGGTGACCACCGCCTGAGCCCCGGCCATGAAGCCGGCGAATTCCTCCGGGCCGGCATCGATCCATTGCTCGTCTGCCCAATCGTTGCGATAGCCGATGCTGATAAGCCGCAGGCCTTTATCCTGGGCGAAAACGCGCACATTGTCGATGAACCACTGAGGGAAACCGTGCCCATAGACGGCCAGATATGGCGGCAGGCGGCGCAGCGCCTTACCCTCGATCAGGTGGGAAAATTGCAGGCACGGGTCGAGCACCAATTCGGGCTCGCAGCCAAGCGCATCCTCCACAAGACGGCGCGAGTTCTGGTCGCGGATGGAAATCCGCGAGAAATCGCGCAGCTTGCCGGCCCAACGGCCATCGAGCCCTTCACCGGCATCCTGATTGCCGAAGCTCGCCGCATAGGAGGCGATTTGCCCGGCCCGCACCCCCTCGCCGAAAAAGACGGGGTGACCGCCATACCAGGGATGGCGCAAATTCCAGACTTCGTCGCTGCCCACGAGTACCAGCTCATGAGGGTCCATTTCCCATGGCCGATCGAGCGCGAAAGGTTTCGACAGCGGCAAGCTGTCGATGGCATCGAGGAACCTCCGCGTCTTGCCGGCATAAAGCGGTAGATCGGCCTTTTCACTCCTTTTTGGCAGCAGGGGTTGAAGAGCGCTGCGCCACTCGGCGCGTTTGACGCGCTCAGAATGATGATCGAGGAGCACCGCGCCATGTCCCCGTTCACGCAGACCTTCCACGAGGCAGCGAGCCTGCCAGTATGAGCCATAATTGATGCAGCGGTGAAAGGTGAGGACAGCGATGCGGGGAGCAATGGGCATAAAGGACGCCTTCCGGCTCATTGGTGTCGCCTTGACCCAATGGCGCCGCAGGGCATGCGTTCCGCTCCGCCGTCCAGCTTAACCCTTGGCAATCGGGGAGTTCAGCATGGCCTTATCGGTTCACTCCGTGCCACGGAGCGCGAAATCCCCGAGCTCCCGCGGCGTCAGGTGAACCGGCTTGCCGTCACCGATGTCGGTGGTTGGCGCCCGGCGAAATAGGCGTCGATATTCTCTCTGACCAATTCCGCCATGGCGGTGCGCGTTTCCACGGTGGCGCTGCCGACATGGGGCACGGGGAAAACGTTATCGAGCTTCAGGAATCGCTCATCTATCCTGGGCTCGCCGAGGAACACATCGAGACCGGCACCCGCAATAGCCCGCGCTTCGAGCGCCTCGATCAGCGCGTTCTCGTCTATCACGCTGCCCCGTGCAATATTGACGAGATATCCCTCGTTTCCCAGTGCCTCGATCACGGCGCGATCGACGAGGCTCTCAGTACTCGCGGTTGCTGCAACGGCGACGATCAGCACGTCCGCCCAGCGCGCGAGCTCGAGGGGGCTGAGAAAGGCTCTCCATTGGGGCACCGACTTTTCCGACCGGTTCCAGAACCCTATCTCCATTTTGAAGGCCGCCGCCTTTTCCGCTATCGCCCGACCGATAGCGCCCAGCCCGACAATTCCCACTTTCTTGCCCGAGGCCGAACGGGACAGGGCAAGCTTTCCACCCTGCGCCCATTCGCCCGAGCGCACCAGGTCCCGTCCGCGCCCCATGTCGCGAAGCACGGCCAGCATCAGCCCTATTGCCATGTCCGCAACGTCATCGGTCAGAATCCCGAGCGTCGTTGCAACATGGATCTTCCTTTGCGCACAGAGATCGAGATCGATCCTGTCGGTCCCCACGCCGTTGACCGCGATCAGTTCGAGGTTGGGCATCCGTTCGATCCAGGCGCGATCGATCCCGAGCGCTCCGTTCGTGAGGACCGCCCGAAATCCTGTGAGCATGGTCTCCGCCGAAGCGTCTTGTGCGGAAATCAACCGGTAGCGGCCCGCGAGGTCGGACCCGATGGGCTCGATAAGAGTGTCGAACGCCAGGATCGGCTCTATCATTGGCTTGCCTATCAATGTGAAATCTGACCCAGGAAGGTCTTGGTCCGCTCGTTCTGCGGATTGGAAAAGAAGCTCTCGGGCTCGCCGCTCTCGACGATTTCGCCCTTGTCCATGAAGATCACCCGGTCCGCCACCTTGCGGGCGAAGCCCATCTCATGGGTCACCACCAGCATGGTCATCCCCTCGCTGGCCAGATCGATCATGGTGTCGAGCACTTCGTTGACCATTTCGGGGTCCAGAGCCGAGGTCGGCTCGTCAAACAGCATGATCTTGGGGTTCATGCACAATGCCCGTGCGATCGCCACGCGTTGCTGCTGCCCCCCTGAGAGCTGGGCCGGATATTTGTCCGCCTGCTCGGGAATGCGCACGCGTTCGAGATAGCGGCGCGCCGTGGCCTCGGCCTCTGCCCTGCTCACGCCCCTCACCTTCATCGGCGCCAACACGCAATTGTCCAGAACCGTCATGTGAGGGAAGAGGTTGAACTGCTGAAACACCATGCCGACCTCGCGGCGGATCTTCTCGACATTTTCCGCCCCGGCGGTCAGTTCGACTCCCTCCACCACGATCGTTCCGCTCTGCACGGTTTCAAGCTGGTTGATACAGCGGATAAGGGTGGATTTTCCCGAACCTGAAGGGCCGCACACGACGATCTTTTCGCCGCGTGCGACCGATAGTTCGATGGCCTTGAGGGCATGGTAGCTGCCGTACCATTTCTCGACGCCGCTCATGCGTACGGCGATTTCGGTATCGTTTCGTGCAGCATCGGTAACCATGTTCTGCCCTCAAAGCCTTGCTGGAGTTTGTTATTCGCCCGCCAGAACGAATTCAGGCAGCGGACCGCCGACCCATTCCTCGTGCAGCGCGTTCAGACTTCCATCTTCCTTCACCCGGGCCAGAAAGTCGTTGATGTAGTCCAAAAGCTCGGTGCTGCCCGGACGGACGGCAATCGCCTGGCTCTGCTGGCGCAGCGAGAATTTGGTGTCGAACCGGCCCGGCGCCATTTCATTGATCTGTGCGATCACCACGTTGGACGCGCCCATCAACGGGGCCTGCCCCGAAAGCAGCGCCTGCACCGCCGAGGCGTCGTCATCGAAGCGCTGGATGTTCGCATCGGCCGGCGCGATCTCGGTGATCGAGGTGTCCTGTGTGGATGCGCGCGCAACGGCGATGCTGTGGCCGGAAAGATCTTCCGGTCCCGTCACCTCGAGATTGGCGTCGCCGAAAACGAAGATCTCGATACCGGCATAGGGTGCTGAGAAATCGACCTGTTCGGCACGTTCGGGCGTAATGCCCAGAGAAGCGACGAGAACGTCGATCTGGTTGGACACGAGATAGGGAATACGGTTGGGCCCGGTCACGGGAACCAGGTTGAGCTCCACCCCCATGTCCTCGGCGAGCAGGCGGGCGACGTCGGCGTCATAGCCGTCCGGATTGCCCGCCTCATCGAGAATGCCGAACGGGGGGAAATCGACGAGCAGGCCGATATTGATCGTGCCACGTTGCTGGATTTCCTCGGGCGTCTGGGCGATGGCCGGGCCAGCCACAAGGCCCGCCACAAGCGCCGCGGCGCCCATCATTCCGATCAAAGTTTTGCGCAGTTCCATATTCTCTCTCCCTTGGTTGATGTCGTCGAGTTCAGCGCGTGGTCGCCACGGCAAACCGTCCTTCCAGGTGCCGCGCCCACAGCGAGAGCGGCCAGCAGAGGATAAAATAGAGCGCCGCCACCAGCGAAAAGACGGTCAGGGGCTGGAACGTCGCGTTGTTGATGATCTGGCCGGCCCGTGTCAGCTCGACAAAGCCAATGATGGAGGCCAGCGAGGTGCCCTTGATCAGCTGCACCAGAAAGCCCACGGTCGGCGCCACCGATATCTTTGCCGCCTGGGGCAAAACCACGTAGCGCATGCGATCACGATATTTCAGCCCCAGCGCCCAACTCGCTTCGGACTGTCCCGCGGGCACGGCCTCGATGCAGCCGCGCCAGATCTCGCCCAGATAGGCGCTGGCATGGAGCGTGAGGGCCAATGCCGCCGCGATCCAGGGATTGATCCCCACCCCCACGATCGAAAGGCCGAAATAGACCAGGAAGAGCTGCATCAGGAGCGGAGTGCCCTGAAACACCCGAATGAAGGCGAGCGCTCCATAGCGCAGCGGCGCGACGCGCGACACGCGGGCCAGCGCGATGGCGATGCCGCCCAACGCTCCGCCAGCGAAGGCGATCGCCGAAAGCAACAGCGTCCATTGCACGGCGGTTATGATGAACAGCGCTTCGTTAAACCCGAATGTGCGAAACATGGGCTGCCCTCACCGCGCCAGGGGATAGCGGAAAGCGATCCGCCCGAGTGCAGAAAACAGGCCGGAAAAGCCGAGCGAGAGAATGAAGTATATCAGCGTGATCACCAGATAGACCTCGAAGGCCGCGAAGGTGGCAGACTGGATATTGTTGCCGGCCGCGGCGAGATCCGTCGCCGAAATCGCCGAGACCACCGACGAGGTCAACATCAGGTAGATGAACTGGCTGGTGAGCGCGGGATAGATGGTGCGCAGCGCCGGCTTGAGGATGATGTAGCGGAAGATCTGATGGCTCTTGAGTCCAAGGGCCCGACCGGCTTCCACTTGCCCGCGATTGACCGACTCGATCCCCGCGCGCACGATTTCGGTCGCGTAGGCTCCGACATTGACCGACAGCGCAACCAGTGCGGCGGTGTTGGGATCGAACCTGATTCCCAGGGCGGGCAGCGAGAAATAGATGAAGAATATCTGGATCAGGAACGGGGTGTTGCGGATCACCTCGATATAGACGTTCACCAGCCAGCGGAGCGCGCTGGGGCCTGCCGTCTTGGCAGCGGCGCACGGGACGGCGATCAGCATGCCGATCAGGATCGCTCCGAAGCTGAGCTGAATGGTAACCAATGCGCCATAGATCAACTGGTCGAAATTGTTGATCACCGGAGCGAAGTTGAACTGATAGTTCACGCGCCCGTTCCTCCCGCGGCCCTTGCCTGCCGTCGTTTAGATCGATCTAAATATAGCCGAGCCACCGAGTCAACCCTCTAGGGGATCGAACGCGCGGGGTCCAACCGAACCCCGGTCGACGAAATGGCTGGGCACCGTCATCCGCTGGCGCGGCGCGTCGGGGTTTTCGATCCGGCGCAGCAACTGGCTGGCTGCCAGTTGCCCGATCTCAACCGCTTCGGTTGCAACCGAAGCCAGCGCCGGCCGCACCAGCTCGGTTTCCGCGACATTGTCATATCCGATCAGCGATACGTCGCGTCCGGGCACCAGCCCGGCTTCGCAAAAGCCGCGATGCATGCCGAGCCCGATGACGTCATTGTGGCATATCCAGGCGGAGGGGGCGCCCTTTTGCCGCGCCATCCTCAGCGCCAGAGCCGTTGCTTCCCCATGGGTGGGTTCGATTGTCATCTCGACCGCATCCACCGCATGGTAACGCGCGATGGCGGCCCGGAAAGCGCTGAGCCTTTCTTCACGGGCCGAATGATCGAGATTGGCGGTGACGAACCCGATCCTCACGTGCCCAAGGTCAACCAGCCGCGAAACCGCTCCGTACATGCCGCCGAACTGGTCCATCCCTACGTAATCGGCTTCTCCACCGACCGTCCTCAGGACTTCGACCACGGGCATGCCCCACATCTGCAGCTTCTGGGTGAAGTCGGCCTTGGTGCCCGCGGCGGGACAAACGATCAGACCATCCACTCCGTGCTCGCGCATGCGGGTGACGAAACCATCCTGCTTTTCCTGGGACTCGGCGGATTGGGCGATGAAGGTCGCCAGCCCGGCGCCTTCCACCACATGGTCGATGCCGGTGAGCAGGATGCCGAAGAAGGGATTGGAAAGGTTGGGAATGATCACGCCGATCGTACGGCTGCGCGCGGCCCGCATGCCTGCCGCACCGGCATTGTAGACATAACCGATCTCCGCCATTGCGGCCTCGACGCTGGCCCGCGTCTCCCGGCTCACCAGCGGGCTCTTGCGCACGACCAGCGATGCGGTCGCGCGCGAGACGCCGGCGTGCCGAGCCACATCCATAAGCGTGGGACGGGCTATGCGTCGAGTTTGCTTGCTCATGGTTGGTTATAGAACCGGCGCTTGCGCGCTCCCCTTTGGATCGATCTCATCGACCACCATGGCAAGGCTCGATCACCAAAGCAACAAAGCTCGGAGCTTTAATGGCCCGGCGCCGAGAAGCGCGCTTTGGCGGCGAGGCGGGAGAGGCTCATTGAGCAGGTAAGCCACGGATTGCTGCGGGAACCCGAAAGAAGCGAGTCCTTTCGGGAACCGGCGTCGACCTTAAACCCTCACCAGCCGGCCATCCGCGCGCGGCTGCAGCACGCCGTCCCCTACCCGCTCCCAGGCCGCTGCGGCGATGCTCCGGTCGGCCGGCCGGAGATCTGCGTTATCGGTCGCCGCATCGATCGCGAGCACCGAACTCTTGAGAAGCCGCGAATAGGGATGTTCGGGCGTATCCAGTATCGGTCGAGCAGGCCCCATCTCCACCACATAGCCCTTCTGCATGATCACCAGCCGATCCGATATGTAGTAGGCCGTGGCGAGATCGTGGGTGATGTAGATCACCGAGACCTCAAGCGTATCGCGCAGGTCGCGCAAGAGATTGACGATCGACATGCGCAGCGAGGCGTCCACCATCGATACCGGCTCGTCGGCAATCAGCAGCGAGGGATTGGAGATCAGCGCACGAGCAATCGCGATCCTCTGAAGCTGCCCGCCGGAAAGCTCATGAGCATAACGTCCGGCGATTTCCCTGAGACTCAACCCCACCTTCTGAAGCGCCGCATCCATTGCCGCTTCAACCTCGGGCCGGGTTCTCGCGCCGAGGAGCGTGCGCGCACTCGCCTGAAGATAGCGGTCGACCTGCTTGAGCGGGTTGAAGGTTTCGAACGGGTTCTGGAATACCGGCTGCACCCGTCGCATGAAATCGAGCCGTGCCGCCCGGCTCCGGCGCTCCGCCGCGCTCCTGCCCTCGAACAGGATATCGCCACTGGTCGGGCTTTCGATCCCCAGAATCATTCGCGCGAGCGTCGTCTTGCCCGAACCGGACTCGCCAATGATCGTGAAAATTTCCGCCCTATCGGCCGAAAGCGAGAAATTCGCATCCACAACAGCGTCGATGGAATTGCGCGAGAGCGGCCCGCCCATCACGAAACGCTTGGAGACGTTGGAGACATCGAGCAGCGCTGTCATGGCACGGCCTCCTCCACCGGCGTACCGATGCGCACGAGCGGCTTTACATCCTCACTGCGCCAGCAGGCGGCGCGATGATCAAGGCCTACGGGGGCGAGAGGCGGCACTTGCTTGCACTTGTCGATGGCGAGCGGGCACCTTGGGTGGAAGCGGCACCCTTGCGGCGGCTCGGCCAGATTGGGCGGACGCCCTTCCAGCGCGGCCTTGGGTGCCGTATCCCCAATCCTGGGGAGCGATGCCACGAGATGGGCGGTATAGGGGTGTTTGGGGGCGGTAAAGATTGTCCGCGTCGGCGCCTCCTCCACCAGTCGCCCAGCATAGACGATCCCGATCCGATCGGCGATGTTGGCATGTACGCTCATGTCGTGGGTCACGAAAACCACCGAAGCCTGCATCTGGCGCTGTACGTCGCGAATCATCGCCAGCACGTCCTTTTGCACTACGACATCGAGCGCGGTCGTCGGTTCGTCGGCGATCACGAATTCGGGCTGGCATACGGTCGCCAGCGCAATAACCACCCGCTGGCGCATTCCGCCCGAAAGCTGATGGGGAAATGCGGACAGCACGTCGGGCGATAGACCCAGCCGCTGGAGATGGGCTTCGACCCGAGCCCAGAACTCTCGCCTCGGCAACCCCATGGGGCGGAAAGCGAAGTCGCGGAACGTCTTATGTACCCGGCGCACCGGGTTGAGCAGGCTCATCGAGCCCTGCATGATATAGGACAGGTGTTTCCAACGGATCGCGTCGATCTCTTCCCTGCTGGCCTTGTAGGGGTCGATCTCGAGATCGCCGAAACGATAGGTCATCGACCCGTCCACTATCCTGAGCGGAGGCCGGATCGCGGCGGCGAAGGTCTTGATCAGCGTTGTCTTGCCCGATGAGCTTTCCCCGGCAATGCCGTAGATCTCGTTCTTGCGGATGGAGAGGGTCACGTCGTCCACGGCGCGCACTTCGCGTTCGACCCCGAAATAGCCCATCTGATAATAGGCCTTGAGGCCTTTCACGGTCAGCACGTCAAGGGCGTCGGTTGCGGTCATCATGCACCCCCCATGCGCCGCAAGCGCGAACGCGGATCGATGTATTCGTTCATGGACACCGTGAGCAGGAACAGGCCGATAAACAGCATCACGATCATGATCACGGGGATAAGGATCCACCACCAGACCCCGACCACCATCGCCGAGTGGTTATTGGCCCAATAGAGCGTAGTGCCGACGGTGGGTATGTTGACGTTGGTAAAGCCGAGCACCGCGAGGGTCACTTCCATGCCGATCGACCAGATCATGTTGGCGATGGCGGTGGCGAAGACGATGGGCATGACATAGGGCAAATGTTCCTCGAACATTATCCGGCGCGCGCTCATGCCCGAAAACACCGCATGGCGAGTGAATTCGCGATGACGCAGGCCGAGCGCGACCGAGCGGATCAGCCGCGCGTCGAACGGCCAGCCGAAGCACGCCATCACCAGCGCGAGCCGGAATAAGTCGAGTTCCGAGCGCATCACGAAATAGAACAGGATCAGGATAGGGAAGATCGGCAGGGCAACGAAGATGTCGTTGAAAAACATCAGCACCCGGTCGGTCCAACCACCGAGATAGCCAGACAGCAATCCCACGGTGATCGAGATGATGCGGCTGAGCACGGCCACTATCAATCCGAAAGCCAGCGTGTTGCGGAAGGCGAAGCTGAGCTGCCAGAACATGTCCTGACCGCGTGAATTGGTGCCAAACCAGTATTGGGCGGAGGGCGGCTGGTCGGGAATGACGACGTACATCAGCACAGGATCGACCGGCGAGAAAAAACTGGCCAGCGCGAAGATCACGATGCCGCCGACAAGAATGCAGCCGATGGCGAATTCGATATTGTAGCGGACGAGGTCCCTGACGATCGCAAACATTGGCTATTTCGCCCTCACGCGTGGATCGAGCAGCGGGTGCAGCAGATCGATGATGAAGATGGCGCTTGCGACCGCGATGACGGCAATCGAAGAGACCGCGAGGACCAGCGTCGTATCGCCGCCATTGACTGCGCGAACCAGCAACGTGCCCAACCCCGGATAGGCGAAGACCTGCTCGGTGATGATCGTTCCCGAGAAAATGCCCCCAAGCGCCATTGCCAGCCCGGTGAGCTGGGGCACCATCGCGTTGCGGATCACATAGGAAAAGACCACCCTTTGGGTCTTGACCCCGGCCAGTTCGGCATAGGTCACATAATCCTCGGTGATGATGTTGGAGACCAGCGCCCGCATCCCCAGAAATGAAATCCCCAGGCCGACGATCACCAACGAGGTGGCCGGCAGGATGGAATGATGGAGCACTGAGAAAATGAACTCGGGCGTAAAGCCGGGCCGCACATTCATGGCAAAGCCGCCGGAGATCGGCATGACCGGCCACAGATAGCCGAAAATGACCACCAGCAAGAAGGCGACGATATAATAAGGTATGGGTTGGATGCCCATGGCGACGATGCCGAAGGCTTTGAGGAACCTGTTGTTCTGGTAATAACCGGCCAAGCCACCCAGCAAATTGCCGATGATCCAGTACAGCACGATCGAGGTGACGAGGAGCCCCACCGTCCAGGGCAGCGCCAGCATGACAAGGCGCATGGCCGGAGAGGGAAACGCGATGAGGGATGGACCGAGATCGCCGACGATGAAGCGCGACCAGAAGTTCACATACTTTTCGAGGAGCGGCCGATCGGTCCCGAAAAGCTCCGTCAGCGTCTCGCGTAGGGCCTGGATTGCTTCGGGACTGAAGTTCGATTGTCCCGCGACGCGACCGATAATGGTTTCGACCGGAGAAACAGGCGAGAGGTGCGTAATGAAAAAAGCAGCCGAAATACCGGCGAAAATAACGACCGCTAACTGCAACAACCGCTTAAAAGCGAAAAACAGATAGTCCTTCATTGTCGACGCTACGCCTTCCCCTCTTCGTTCGGGGGTGTCCGGCCGAAGCCGGACACTTGGTTTTGCTCGAAGGAGAGCCTACTGGGCCGGCTCAAGCTGAGTGAAGATGTAGCGTGAGTTCGCCCAGTTGGTCACGATATTGGCATAGGGGTTTTCCTCTGCAGTTGGAAAACCGGTCCAATACCTTTCCGAATAGGCAGCGAACACGTTGAACGACATCATCGGGATGACCGGCATCTCCTCGACCATCAGCCGGACGAAGTCATGGCCGAGCTCGAGGTTCTCCTCGCTCCCAAACGGGGTCACGCGAATTTCCTCGATAATGCGGTCAAGTTCGGGATGCTGCCAGCGCTGCCAGTTGCGCTGCGGCTGCCGCTCGCCTTCGGGCGCGACATAGCTTGAATGCCAGCTCTCAAGGAAGAACGAAAGGTCGGGGTCGCCGCCCCAGGTCTCGATCGACCACGCCGTTGCCGCGTCGAAGTCGCCCAACGGCAGGTCCTGAGCGAACATTTGCGGGGTCACCTGAGCGGTCACGTCCACGCCTGCCTGGCTCCATTGCTGGGCTGCCATGGTGCCGAAGCGGTTCATAACCCCGCTTTCGAAGGTCGTGATGGTGAAGGCGAAACGCTCGCCATCGGGGGTGTACCAGTCATTGCCCTGACGGGTGAATCCGGCGTCCTCGAGCAGTTCGGCAGCGGCGTCGAGATTTTGCTCCCACCAGCCGTAACCAAATGCCCGCCGAATCTCGTCTTCATCGGTTGGCACGGCATCGCCGAATTGCGGACGCACCATATCGGCGACCTGGATTCCGATATCGGGGTTATAGGGTTTGATGACCGAACTGCCCGTATCGAGTTCATAATCGACCAACCATTCCTGCAACGGATCGTGATAGTCGTCGGGATGGGTTCCGGTGGGCGGGATGGCAATGGCCGAAAGGGTCGCCGCTCCGCGATAAGCGGCCATCGAGATCTGACGCGCGTCAAGCATCAACGCCAGCGCCCAGCGCACCCGGCGATCCTGGAACAGCTCATTGTTGTGATTGAAGATCACCATCGGCAACGTGGGATCAGGATGGGCGTAGGGGAAGCCGGGGAACCAGCCGCGCGCCGTCTCGTCCTGCTCGACGAGGCTGAACATGGCTTCGGGCGTCAGGTCATGGATCATGTCCAGATTGCCGTTCACCATTTCGATCAGCCGGCTGTCTATCGCCGGAATGGAGCGATAGATGATATATTGGGGTGCGGGTTCGCCATACTGGGCAACAGTCGTCCGCTCCCAATCCTCCCGCTTTTCCCAGATATACCACGCGCCGTTCGGATCATGGCTGTGCAGCGTGTAAGGACCGAGGCTGACGGGCGGATTGAAGTCGTAGGATGATGGATCTTCAAACTCTTCAAAGACATGCTTGGGCATGATCCACGCGCCGTTCCAGCGGACCGAGAAGATCGCATGGAAACGCGAGTTGGGCTCTTTGAGGTTGAACAGTACGGTATAGTCGTCAACCGCTTCGACGCTCTCAACCTGCTGGGCGAAAGTGGCGCCCCAGTTGGTGGCCGGCATTTCGGCCTGCGTCTCCACCGTATAGACAACATCATCGGCCGTGAATTCAACGCCATCGGACCAGTAGATGCCTTCACGCAGGCGCACGGTCATCTGCGTGAAGTCCTCGTTATATTCCCAAGGCTCTGCGGCCAGGGAATTGTAGAGCGCGCCGTCCAGGCCCGCGTCCGGATCGATATACCAGAGCGTATCCATGGCAAGCTGATGCAGACCATTGGCAACGCTGTACCCCGGCACCCAGATATTAAACCAGTCCGGGCTGATGGACGGCGGCTCCGGGTTGTGGACGATCAGAGTTTGTTCGCGTGGGAATTCGTTGATCGGCGGCAGTTCTGCCGGAGCATCCTGGGCTATCGATGCACTGCCCATGATGGCAACGACAGCGACAGACGCCAGAAGCGTCTTCCACATCTTCATCTTTTCCTCCCGATTTAATGGAGCGCCCCTCGACGCCCCTTCCTCCTGCCTCGTTATGCTACCGCAGCGTTTCTTTCTGTCAACATATTATATGATATATATCGCCTTAATTGATATACTAACATTTTGCCGACCGGTGCGAGCGATGGCCGGCAAGTCTCCAATGATCCTCACCGAGTAGGCATGCGGACGCCTTACCGGCCCAGCCGGACCATCTGATAGGAGTAAGGCGGGAGCGACACGGACAGCGTATCGCCCGAAACCGAGGCACCTTCGCCTTTACGCGGCGCCACCTCGTCCGGCTTAGCGCTGGTGTTGACCGCATTAAGATCGCCATGGGTCATCACTTGATGGTCGATGACGCGCATGTCGCCAAAACCCTGAAGCTCCACAGAAAAATCCACCATCTCATCGGGATGCCGGTTGACCGCGAACACCGTGACAGCCCCCTCCTCTTGGTTGTGGACGGCAGACACATCGGCATAGGCAACGCCGCTGTCATAGGTCGGACAGTCGATCGAAAGGTCGAGTGCGGTACCGCGTCCAAAGCGGGAGGCAAAGTAATAGGGATAGTAGATCGTCTGCCGCCAGGCATCTCCGCCCTTTTCAGTCATGATCGGAGCGATGACGTTCACCAGTTGCGCGATGCACGCGATCTTCACCACGTCCGAGCGACGGATGAACGTATTGAGAATCAGACCGACCTGAAGAACATCCTCGAAATTATAGACATCCTCGAGAAGTGCCGGTGCGTGCGGCCACCCTTCCTGCCCTTCGAGAATTTTCCGGTCCTGCTGGCGAGAATGATACCAGACATTCCATTCATCGAATGAAATATAAATATCCTTTTTCGAGCGCTTCTTGGCCTTGACATAATTTATGGCGCCCTGGACGGCAACGATGTAGTCATCGAGCTTCTGGTTTAGCGCCAGGTAGTTGCTTGCGTTTTTCTCATGGTTGGCGAAATACATGTGCAGCGAGATGTAATCCACCACGTCATAGGTGTGCTCGAGCACCGTCGCTTCCCACTGGGGATAGGTGGGCATGTTGGAGTGGCTCGACCCACAAACCACCAGCTCCAGCGATTTGTCGAAGGCGCGGATCGCCTTTGCCGTCTCGGCGGCGAGCTTGCCATATTCCTCGGCGTCCTTGTGGCCGATCTGCCAGGGGCCGTCCATCTCGTTGCCCAGGCACCAGAGCTTGACGTTCCAAGGCTCCTCCTGCCCGTTTTTCTTGCGCAGATCGCTCCAATAGCTGCCGCCGGGATGATTGACATATTCAACGAAGTTCCGCGCGGCATCGAGCCCGCGTGAGCCGAGATTGACCGCGAGCATCATCTCGGTCCCCACCGATTTGCACCATTCTGCGAACTCGTGAATACCGACCTCATTGCTTTCGGCAGTGTGCCAGGCCAAGTCCAGCCGGGTCGGCCGATCTTGCTTGGGCCCAATGCCGTCTTCCCAATTGTAGGCCGAAACGAAGTTACCGCCTGGATAGCGTACTACAGGTACGTCGAGCTCCTTGACCAGTTCGATCACATCACCGCGCATGCCGTTTGCATCGGCCGTGGGGTGGTCCGGCTCGTATATGCCCGTATAGATCGCCCGGCCCAGGTGCTCAAGAAATGCCCCATACAACCGGTCATCGATCTTGCTGACCGTAAAGTTCTTGTGGGCGACCGCCGTAGCCTTCACTGCCCCCTCCCTCTTTTGCGCAGAATTTCCGATTTATATCGGAATTTATGATAGACAAGGTCGCGCTTGTCAACAGCACCGGAGTCTGACGACGATTTTGCGAAGGACGCGCCTATCACGCCTGATAGATGCGCATCAGGATGTCCTGATCGTAATTTCCGAAGCCGCGCCCAAATATGTTCAGCCCTCCGGGATGAGCGGCATCTTCGCGGATTCCGATCTTAAGTCGGATGGAATGGTGGGCAGCGATACCGAGATCGGCGAGGGTGACGGAAGAAATCTGCAACCCGTCGACGAAGCTTCCGACTGAATTTACGCGGAAGCTCTTGAGCTTGCCATATTGCGACCCCTTGAGCTTCCACCAGTCGGGGGTATAGACGCCACGCTTGTCCCCGTAATCCCCCGGAGAAGTCCATGTGCCGATTTCCGTGCCATTCACCCATATGGTGATGTCGGAAGGCCAATCGGCGCTCGTACCCGGCACTTCGGACGAGAGCTCCATGGAAAACTCGATGGCCTCGATCTCGCTGTTGGAGAGCTTGGCGTTGTTGGGAAACTGATATTCCACATTGCCCCGCGTGAACCAGATCAGTCCTGCACGCATCCGCGAGGGATCAAGGAACGTATCGGGGACGTCGAGCAGGCCCACGATACCGTCCGGGGTACACAACCCACACGGCGCCATGACGTCGCAGCTCGTGTAAAGTCCCAGCGGCATGGATACCTCGATATGCCCGCCCTTGACTTTGGCGATGTCCTCCTTGAACGCCACAAGGACCTCGTCGAAAGTGGAATGGCAGATCTTCTGGTTTCCCTTGCGCGCCTTTTGCGTCTCCGAGCGGATCAGCCCAGCCTCCTCCAAAATGTTCACATTGGACGAGACAGTTGATTGCGGCAGGCTAAGAATACTGGCGATATCGTTGATATTCTGCGCTCCACGCACATGCAGCAGCTTAAGGATTTGCACGCGCACGGGCGAGGCCAGCCCCTTGAGCACGTCCATTCCTTCTTCAGGATCCACCACGAGAAAGTTTCGCGCCATTATCTATCAGCCTCCTCTCGTGCCGCAGCAGTTCACCGTTCATACATATCAGGTGTCCCGATATAGTCGAGTCGGTTAAGATGGGGGATGATCTTGGTGTGCTTAGAGCCGGGTGCAGAAGAGCGCGACATACCCACCGCAAGAATTCGTTCTAGCGGACTTCCATACCTTGCCGGCCAGTTAGATCAGATTGGAGCGGGTGAAGGGAATCGAACCCTCGTCGTAAGCTTGGGAAGCTTCTGCTCTACCATTGAGCTACACCCGCGCGACTGCCTGTTTGCGGCAAATCCGATGCTGCGTCAAGAGAGGGTGCGCGGAGGGTATCTCCGCACTCACATCGCTGTTATCTAACAGCATATCTGGCCGGATTCAGGGGCGTTTCGCTGTAGTTCCGCCCTTCTCCGCAGACCAATTGCGGCAGAAAGTCGGCGCCAAAGGTTGATCTCGGGGCAACCTACCCCTATTATCGCGGATCAACAGCGTATCATTTATCTCATATCTGGCTAGGATCGTGCGCGAACCTGGCTCGATATCTTTTTGCGCGCAGGGAAGCAATTTCGAATACACATCGATATTTATTGTTTTCAGCGCCGCGCATCTTAAAGGAGACACATGGCAGTCAAGTTATCCGTAAGGAACGTCTATAAGATATTCGGTGAGAAGACCGATGCAGCGCTCGGGATGCTCGAAGCCGGCAAGAGCAAGGAAGAGATCCTGGAAGCCACCGGCGCGACGGTGGGTGTGAGGGATGCGAGCTTCGATGTCGGCGAAGGGGAAATCTTCGTCGTCATGGGACTCTCGGGATCCGGCAAATCGACCCTGGTGCGCATGCTCAACGGGCTAATTCAGCCCACATCCGGCTCGATCATGATCGACGGCGTGGACGTGGCGAACTGCTCGAAAGAGCAGTTGCGACGCATCCGGCGCGAAAAGATCGCCATGGTGTTCCAGCACTTCGCCCTGTTCCCACATTGGAGCGTGGCCGACAACGCCGCCTATGGACTCAAGATCAAGGGCGTTGCCGCCAATGAGCGCCGGGAAAAGGCTCTCAAGGCGCTCGAACAGGTAGGGCTGACGGCCTGGGCGGATAGCCTGCCGTCCGAACTCTCGGGCGGCATGCAGCAGCGCGTGGGCCTGGCTCGCGGATTGGCCACCGGCCCGGAAGTGCTGCTGATGGACGAACCGTTCGGCGCGCTCGATCCGCTCATTCGCCGCGAAATGCAGGACGAGTTGATCGCGCTGCAGCGCTCGCTCAAGAAAACCATCATCTTCATCACCCACGATCTCAACGAAGCCCTGCTGCTCGGCGACAAGATCGCCATCATGAAGGATGGGCGTTTCGTGCAGGTGGGAACCGCCCAGGAGATCGTTTCCAATCCGGCCGATGACTATGTTGCCGCTTTCGTTGCCGATATCGATCGCGGACGAGTGTTTACGGCCGAGGACGTTTCGGGTGAGGCCGCGCCGGTCAAACTCGGGGAAGCCAGTGCGGAAGACGCCATGCGGGTCATGGAAGACCTCAACCGCAACGCGCTCTATGTGGTGGATGACAAGGACAAGGTGGCCGGCGTTGTCACCTACCAGGATCTCGCGGCGGCCACGTTCGACGAGAGCAAGCCCGACCCGGTACTCGAAGAGGTGATGCTCACCGACTTTCCCACCGCCGAGGCCGATCAGCAACTGGCCGATCTCTACAGCGCGGCGAGCGCAGGGCTGCCCATTGCGGTGACCGACGAGAAGGACCGTCTGGTGGGTGTCGTCGAACCGGAAGCGGTGTTCGCGCAGCTTTCGGGCGAGGATGCCGACGCCATACCTACCGAAACAAACACCACAAACGAAAAGGAGAGCGCGCATGTTTAGTCCCGGCGACCTCCTGGTCATCCCCTTTGACGACTGGATCAACGATTTCGTGCGCGGATGGCTGGTGCCCAATTTCCGGCCTGCCTTCCGGGCGGCGCAGGTGCCCATCACCATGGTGCTCAATGCGCTGGACGATTTCTTCAACTTCCTGCCCATGCTTTTGACCACCGGAGCCTTTGCACTGGCGGCCTGGAAATGGGCCGGGCGAGGCATGGCGATCTTCACCCTGATCGGCTTTGCCTTTATCGACATGATCGGGCTCTGGCCCGAGACGATGACCACCCTGGCGATGATCATCACCTCGGTGCTGTTCTGCGCCGTGATCGGCATTCCGGCTGGCATCGTCGCGGCGCGTTCCAACCTCGTCTGGAAAGTGCTCCGGCCGGTGCTCGACATCATGCAGACGATCCCGAGCTTTGTTTATCTCGTGCCGATCGTCATGCTGTTCGGCGTGGGTATGGCGCCTGGAATCATCGCGACCATCATCTTTGCGGTGCCGCCGATCATCCGGCTGACCAATCTGGGCATCCGCAATGTGCGCGGCGATCTGATCGAAGCGGCGCAGGCGTTCGGCTCGACCGGATGGCAGATGCTGGTCGACCTGCAGATCCCTCTAGCGATGCGCACCATCATGGCAGGCCTCAATCAGACGCTGATGCTGGCCCTTTCGATGGTGGTGATCGCCGCGCTGATCGGCGCGGGCGGGCTGGGGCTGGTGGTCAATACCGGGCTGGGCCGGCTCGACGTGGGCGGCGCGACAGCCGGTGGCGTGGGGATCGTGATCCTCGCCATCGTCCTCGACCGTATCACGCAGGGCTTCGGCGAAAATCAGGGCAACACCATTTCCCTGCGCCAGGTGCTGGGCAATCTCGTCCGGCTTCGCGGCACGCAGGCGATCGGGGAGAGGGAAAAGACAGCCTGATAGCTCTTGATGCGGCGGCAGCACTGCCGCTGCTTCTATCGCCCGTATCTTTGCGGGTTTCGCATGGCGGGTAAGCCCGTCCATTTCAGAACCAAAGAAAAGGAGACAAAGGCAGAAATGTTCAGTCTCAAAAAGACCCTTGCAACCCTTTCCGCCGCCGCCCTTCTGGGCGCAGCGGCAGTTCCGGCCGTGGCTCAGGACAATCCCGGCGACGGCGTAACCGTCAACATGGCACAGGCCACTTGGGACACCGGTTGGTTTCACGCCGAAATCTACCGCCAGCTTCTCCAGGAACTGGGCTATGACGTTCCCCAGATCACGACGCTGGACAACCCGCCCTTCTACCAGGCGGTGGCGCAGGGCGACATGGACCTTTGGGTCAATGGCTGGTTCCCGCTGCACAACACCTATGAGCCGACCTTCAGCCAGGGTGCGGAGATCATCGGCTCGGTGGCCGAAGGCGGCGCGCTGGAAGGCTATCTCGTCAACGCTTCGGCGGTCGAGGAATTCGGCATCACCTCGCTCGAGGATTTCAAGCGCGACGAGGTGAAGGAAGCGTTCGACCGCAATGGCGACGGACTGGCCGATCTGGTTGCCTGCCCTCCAGGCTGGGGCTGCGAAGTCAATATCGAGCATCACATGGATGCCTATGAGCTGCGCGACCACGTCAACCCGATCAAGGCCGGCTATGCCGCCTCGATGGCCGATGCGGTTGCCGCCTATGAAGCGGGCGAGAACATCCTGTTCTACACCTGGACCCCGAACTGGACCGTCAATGAGCTCGTGCCGGGCGAAGACGTGATGTGGATCGAGGTTCCGGAAGTCGACCTGCCCGATATGAGCCTTGCCGATGCGGCAACGCTCGAAGGTGTCGAAGGCTGTGTCAACGATCCGTGCATGCTGGGCTTCCCGGCCAATGACATCGTGCCGGTCGCCAATTCGGCGTTCCTCGAAGAGAACCCGGCAGTGGGCGCCCTGCTCGAAGCCGTAGAAATCCCGCTCGGCGATATCTTTGCCCAGAATGCGGCGATGAATGCCGGCGACGACGACATCGAAGCCCAGGCTGCTGCCTGGATCGAAGAAAACCGCGAAGCCGTGGATGGCTGGCTGGAAACAGCTCGCGCTGCCGCATCGTAAGCGTTTCGCTCAAACCAAATTGAAAGGCCGGGTTCTCCCGGCCTTTTTTGTTTTCTCAGTTTCCGCAGAAGCCGGCGTAGGCCTCGGCTCTCAGGGCCGCCGAACGGCCTAGGGATAGGATTTGAAGTGCTTGGAGAGTTTGAGACTTTGGGCCTGGTAGTTCGAGCCAAGCGCGGCGCCATAGAGCATGTCCGGGCGCTCCGCCATGCGTTCGTAGATCAGCCTGCCGATGGTCTGGCCATGGCCGAGAAGAAAGGGAACTTCGCGGCTGCGCACTTCCAGCACGGCGCGCGAACCGGTGCCTCCGGCGGCCGAGTGGCCGAAGCCGGGATCGAAAAACCCCGCATAGTGGACGCGGAATTCGCCGACCAGCGGATCGAAAGGCACCATCTCGGCGGCGTAATCGGGCGGCACATGGACACTTTCACGCGAGACGAGAATGTAAAACTCGTCCGGATCCAGGATGAGTTCACCGGAACCGCGGTTGATGAGGGGCTCCCAATAGTCGAGGACGTCGAGGGCATCTTTCTTGTCCACGTCGACCACCGCGGTGTGCCGCTTTGAGCGAAAGCCGATCAGGCCGTTGCGGCCTTCGCCGACGAGATCGATCGAAAGTGAAACACCCTCCCCCACATCCATGTTGGGATCGAACACCAGTGTCTCGGCGGCATGGACAGCCTTGTGTTCGGCGGCCGACAGCCGCGCGTCGCCGACACGAAAGCGCATTTGCGAGAGGCGTGAGCCGGTGCGCACGAGGACAGGAAAGGTGCGCGGAGAGATTTCGAGATAGAGCGCGCCCTTATAGCCGGCCGGAACGATGTCGAAGCTGCGCGCCCCGTCCGAGATGACGCGGGTGAAGATATCGAGCCGGCCGGTGGAAGATTTGGGATTGGCCGAGGCACTGACTTCATCGGGAAGGTCGAGGCTTTCGAGCAGCGGGACGATATAGACGCAGCCGCGTTCGAGCACGGCGCCCTTGGTCAGGTCGATCTCGTGGAGTTTCAAGGTTTGGATGCGATCGGCAACGGTCTTGCCCGGCCCGGGAAGAAAGCTCGAGCGAACGCGAAAGGCTTTTTCGCCCAGCCGCAAATCCAGGCTGGCAGGCTGGATCTGATCGCCATCATAGGGGCGATCGGCACTGATGGCGCCTGCCTCGGACAATCTACCGATCAGCCGGGCTGAGAAGATCCCGGTTGGCCAAGCCTGGTTTATAGTCATGATGTCTCCGGCGAACCTGTTGGTCTGGCTTAGCAAGCGAAGCGATTGACGCCAAGGGCGATTTCGGCGTAACTCAGCACTGACCGCAATGCGGTTGGTGGCGATTTGGCCGGTCCGATTGCAAGCCACCTAAAACAACTTGCTAAAGTGACCAGTCGAACCGGCCGCATCGCGCGCCGGTTTTTTTTGTTTTAGAGGTGTTCCCATGGCCGACAAGACCGCCAATCCGCTCAACGACCCGAAACGCCGCAGGGCGCAGACGATGTTGGTGCATGGCGGCATGGAACGCAGCCAGCACGGGGAGACGTCCGAGGCCATCTTTTTCAACTCGGGCTATGTGTATCCCACGTCGGAAGGGGCCGAAGCGCGGTTCAAGGGGGAAGAGCCGGGGCACATCTATTCGCGGTTCTCCAACCCCACTGTGGAAATGTTTCAGCAACGGGCCGCGCTGCTCGAAGGCGCCGAGGCGGCGCGGGCGACTGCCACCGGCATGGCGGCAGTGACCACCGCCGTGATGAGCCAATTGCGTGCCGGTGACCACGTGGTCGCAGCGCGGGCGCTGTTTGGCGGATGCCGGTTCGTGGTCGAAACCTATATGCCGCGCTGGGGGGTAGAATCGACGCTGGTCGACGGACGAGACCCGGAAAACTTTGCGCGCGCTATGCGGCCCAACACGAAGGTGGTATTCGTCGAAACGCCGACCAATCCCACACTGGAACTGGTGGACCTCACGGCTGTCGCCGATATCGCCCACGCGCATGGCGCCGTGCTGATCGTCGACAATGTGTTCGCCACCCCCATCTGGCAGAAGCCGCTGGAATTGGGTGCGGATCTCGTCACCTATTCGGCCACCAAGCATATGGACGGCCAGGGCCGCGCCATGGGTGGGGTGATCCTGGGACGCAAGGAGCTGATCGAAGCCGATATCCATACGATCATCCGCCAGACCGGCCCCTCGATCTCGCCCTTCAACGCCTGGGTGCTTCTGAAGGGCCTGGAAACGCTGCCTTTGAGGGTGAAGGCTATGACCGATAGCGCCGGCCAGATCGCTGACTACCTCGCCGAGCACCCCAAAATCGAATCCATCAGCTATCCGCATCACAGATCGCACCCCCAATATGAGCTGGCCAAGAGGCAGATGGGCAGCGGTTCGACGCTGGTGGCCTTTACGCCCAAGGGTGGCAAGGCGGCGGCGTTCGCGCTGGCCGACGCGCTGGCGGTGATTGCGATCTCGAACAATCTGGGTGATGCGAAGTCGATCATATCGCATCCCGCCACCACCACCCACCAGCGCTTTTCCGATGAGGAAAAGGCGGAGATGGACATCACCGCCGGGCTGCTGCGGCTGTCGGTGGGGCTGGAAGACGCTGATGATTTGATCGCCGATCTGGAGTTTGCGCTGGATCAGATATAGGCTGATCGGTGAGGGACTCTTAAGGACGCGGCGCGTCGGGCATGGATTTTCGCACCATCTTCTCGGCTGTCGGCGCGCTGACCGCGGCGCTCGGGATCGCCATGCTGCTGCCCGCCTTCGCGGACCTTATGGTGGGGCATCCCGACTGGCAGGTGTTCCTCACCGCTTCGCTGATCACGACGATTTTCGGCACGGGCCTGTGGGCATCCTCGAGCGGTCGGCGCTCCGAGCTCAATTTGCGTCAAGCCTTCCTCATGACGGTGATGATCTGGGTGGTGCTGACGCTTTTTGCGGCCTTGCCGCTCTATATGTCGGACCTGGGGCTGAGCTTTGTCGACGCGCTGTTCGAGGCGATGTCGGGGATAACGACGACCGGAGCGACGGTGATCACCACTCTCGACTCATCCCCGCCCGGCATCCTGCTCTGGCGCGGATTGCTGCAATGGTTCGGCGGGCTGGGCGTGGTGGTGATGGCCATCGCCGTGCTGCCCATGCTGCGGGTGGGCGGCATGCAGATGTTTCGGGCAGAGGCGTTCGAGACGCCCGACAAGATCCTGCCCGCCGCCGCGCAGATCGCCAGCGCCATGACCGTTGTCTATTGCATCCTCACCTTTGGTTGTGCAGTGGCATATTGGCTCGCCGGGATGAACACCTTCGATGCGGCGGTTCATGCGCTCTCGACCGTGGCGACAGGTGGGTTTTCGACGCGCGACGCATCGCTTGCCGCATTCGAGGAGCCAGCGATCCACTATGTGGGCGTGGTGTTCATGATCCTGGGCGCCCTCCCCTTCGTACTCTATATCGGCGTGCTGCAGGGACGCCTCGTGCAACTTTATAGCGACTCCCAGGTGCGGCTCTTCCTCACGCTGCTCGCAATGACGACCCTAGTGGTTACGCTGGTGCTCATCATCAGCGATATCGCAACGGGCGAAGAGGCCTTTCGCGACGCGCTGTTTTCCGTGGTGTCGGTGATGACGGGCACCGGGCTGGGAATTGCCGATTTTTCGAACTGGGGTGCTCTCGCGATAACGATATTCTTCGTCATCATGTTCATTGGCGGATGCACCGGTTCGACCTCGTGCGGCATCAAGGTATTCCGCTTCCAGGTTCTGGCGCGCGACCTCTACCAGCACATCAGGCAGATCATCTTTCCCTCAATGATCTATATCAAACGCTACAATGGTCGGCCGATGCCCGACAGTGTCTCGACCTCGGTGCAAAGCTTTGTTTTTCTGTATTTTTCGAGTTTTCTGATCCTTGCCGTGCTGCTCTCGCTTTCCGGCCTCGAGCCGCTCGATGCGCTGGGGAGTGCGGCAACGGCGATCTCGAACGTGGGCCCGGCGCTCAGCCCCGAACTGGGGCCGGCGGGCAATTTTGCCGGTCTGTCCGACGCGGCAAAATGGCTGATGACGATCGGCATGCTGGTCGGCCGGCTTGAAGTGATGATGATCCTGGTGCTGTTCACACCCCGTTTCTGGAAGGCGTGAGCGAACCTACTCAGCCGGCCCGGCGGGCGGCGCTTGATGGTGGCGGCCAGCCAGCATTTCACGCACCGTCAGTGCGTTGGGGGTCAGGAACATCCACTGCAGCAAAGCCTTGATATCGGCGCCGATCCCGAGAATGGCGGGAACGAGAAACAGGACAAGCAGCGTAGCCACCGCCAGGCCTGACACGATGGTCAGCGCCATGGGCACGAGCATCTGAGCGACCAGACTGGTTTCAAAGAGCAAAGGCAAAAGCCCGCCGATGGTGGTGAGCGAAGTCAAGATCACAGCTCTCAGCCGATCCTTCGACGCACCGATGGCGGCGTCGCGCAAGCCCTCGCCCACGGCGATACGCTCATTCATGCGTGAGATCAGCACGATCGAGGAATTGACCAGAATACCGGCCAGCCCCAGCATGCCCATCATCGAGATGATCGTGAGATTGTGGCCGAGCAGATAGTGGCCCCAGATCGCGCCCGCCACGCCGAAAGGAATGATGACCATAACGGCGAGCGGCGTGAAATAGGCGGCAAAAATCCAAGCGATGATGATGTACATCACGGCAAGGGCGATAATCATCCCCCTGCCCAGATCGGCGAAAGCCGCGTTCTGTTCCGCCTGCCGGCCACCGAACTCGTAGGATATGCCGTAGCGGCTGGTGATCTGGGGCAGGTAGTCCGTCTCGAGGCGGGAAAGGATATCTGCGTGATCGACGCCGTCGGTCACAGCGGCACGCACCGAAACCGCGGTGCGTCCCTCTTCGCGGGCGATGAAGGCAAAGCCCTGATGCTCGGAAAAAGTCACGATCGAGGAGAGCGGTACGTATTCCCCGCTGGGGGCGCGGACCCACATATCTCTGAGCGCTGACGAGCCCTCGGCGTTGAAAGTGCGTACCAGGCGGACTGTAATCTCGTCTTCATTGGAGGCGATGGTCGCCACGTCCCGCCCTTGGAACGCGCTGCGGATCTGCGAGCCCAGGGTCGCAAGGTCGAAACCAAGCGCGGCGCCGCGCGCATTGAGCGACATGACGAGTTCAGGGCTGCCATAAAAAAGAGTATCGAAGGTGCCGTCGACCTCGTCAAACCCTTCGAGCACGTCCTTTAAGTCTTCGGCGGCGAGCTTGAGCGTTGCGGCGTCGGCACCCACGAAGCGGACATCGACGGCCGAGCCCTGCGGACCGCCACGGTACTGGCGGACGCGGATGTCCTCAACGCCGGCCACTGAGGGCAGATTGTCGTTGAGCGCCTGGATGATCTCATCGGTGCGTACCGAGCGGCGTTCGGAGGGTGTCAGGTACACGTCAAAGCTGGCTTGGCCATCCTCGAGTTCGAGGCTGGCATAGGTGGTGACGATGAGCTGTTCGCCACCGGGCGCCAGGCCGGCCTCCACTTCGGACACGGCATTTTCAATTTCCCCGATGATCGCGGCCATCTCCGACTGCGGCGTTCCGGCCTGGAACTGAGCGCGGACATTGAAGCTTTCGCCTTCTGCCGTGGGGAAAAACTCGAAACGCAGCGCGCCCGAGGCGTAGACGCCAAGGGCGCCCAGTGTGATGGCGATGGCAATGGCTGCCGTGGCGTAGCGCCATGAATAGCTGATCGCTGCCAACCCACCGAAGATGCGTTCGCGGAAGAAATCAAAGCCCCTGTCGAAGGTGCGCCGGAAGGGTCCGGGCTGCTTGCGCTCGCGGGGCAGCGCATGGGCCAAATGGCCGGGCAGGATGAAGAAGCACTCGATGAGGCTGGCAATCAGAACCGCAACGACGACCACGGGAAGCGGCGACATGATCTGACCGACCACATCGCCCACCAGCCAGATGGGGGCAAAGGCGGCTATGGTGGTGAGTGCCGACGCGATGACGGGAGCAGCCATGGAACCGGCAGCACGGATCGCGGCTTCGCTGCGCGATAGGCCCTGCCGGTAGAGCGTGGCCGTGTGTTCGCCCACGACAATGGCGTCATCGACAATGATGCCTAGCACCATCATGAGCGCGAACATCGAAATCATATCGAGCGTCAGCCCCATGAGATACATGGCCCCCAGCGTGCCCATAATGGCGACAGGAATGCCCATGGCCACCCAGATGGCGATGCGGCCATCAAGGAACAGGAACAAGACGATGAGAACCAGGAAAAAACCGGCAATGCCGTTGGAGATCAAAAGCCCAAGCCGCTGATTGACCTGTTCGGCCGCCGCATCGAAAACCACAGCCTCGAGCGATTGGGGAAGTGTGGGCTGGAGTTCGTCCACATAGGCCCTGACCGCCTCATAGGTCGTGACCGTATCGGCATTGGCGGCGCGGGAAACCTGGAGCTTGATGGCTGGTTCGCCGCGCATGTAGCCAAGCGGCGTATCGGGGTCGTAGGTGTCGGTGATGGTGGCGACATCGCCGAATGTGAGGCTTTGTCCCGTTGCCGAGGACAAGATCTCGGTTTCGGCGATTTCGCGGGCCGACAATTCGTTGGCTGCGGCACGGATTTGCGCATCGAAATCGCCGGTGAGCGAGCCGGAGGGCTGGTCGGCGAAATTGGGGGTGAGGGCAGCGGAAAGATCGTCGAGCGTCAGGCCCAACTGACGCAGCTTGGCGTCATCGACCTCCACAACGATCTGGCGGTCCCGATAACCAGTGAATTCCACGCGATCAACGCCGGATGCGAGCAGGCCGTCACGGATTTCGCGGGCGTAGCGGCGCAACGCATCTTCGGGGAACGGGCCGGAAATGGCGATGGCGGCGACGGGGTCAAAGAAGCGAGGCGCCGAGACGTTGGGGGTTTCTGCCCCCTCGGGCAGGCCCGTGACCGAGGAGACCGCAGTCTGAACCTGCCGCTCGGCAGTCTGCATCTCCACGGTGCGCTCGAAATTGAGCGTGATCGAACCGCGGCCTTCGCGGGCGTTCGAGGTCATCGAGATGACGCCGTCCAGCCTCTGCACAGCAGGTTCGATCAGCAACAGAATATTGCGCTCGACGTCTTCGGCCGTGGCGCCCGGCCAGCTCACACTGACCTCGACAGACCGGGTTTCGGTGTTCGGCATCAACTGCCGGTTGAGGTTGTCGAGCCCCCACCAGCCGAAGAGCACGAAGAGGATCATGAAGAGATTGGCGGCGTTGCGGTGCCGCACGAAAGCGGCGATCACCCCGGTCGAGGCCTGCGGCGAAGGACGCATTTCAGCCTCCCGGTCCGCGCATCACGACGCCACCGCCCGGCCCACCGGGGCCGGCAGTTTGCTCCTCACCTTCGACCGCAACAGCAACCCCTTCGCCAGCCTGAGAGAGGCGCGTGGTGATGATGCGCTCGCCTTGCGGTATATCGGCCGCGATGATGACCTGGGAGCCGTCACGGTCGAGAATTTCGAGCGCAATGGCAGCCATGCGTCCGTCGCGGATGACGTAGAGGTGATTGTCGTCGTAGATCGCGGTTTCGGGCACGAGTAGAGCGTTTTCGTGAGCCACGCCTTCGACTTCGACGGTGACGAAGGTGCCCGGGCGCAGGAGATCGAACTGCTCATTATCGAGCACCGCATAGAGGGTCACGCCGCCCGTCGCGGAATCGATTTCCGGCGCGACACGGGCGATCCGCCCATCAATGGCCTCGGCGCCGACGCCCGTGGTGCGCGTGACCTGCACGGGACGATCGAAAAGCCCATCGCGCCGCAGAATTGCATAGTTGGCATCCGAGACCATGAAGCTGACTTCGAGCGCCTCGCTTTCATAGATCGAAGCCACAGCCTCATTGGCGCTCACATAAGCGGACGCCGTGACATTGCGGGCGGTAACGATGCCGGTAAAGGGCGCGGTGATCTCGGTGTTGGCCAAATCGCGCTCGGCTGTTTCGAGCGCATATTGCGCCTGCTCGATCGCGGCCTGCTGGCGCAATATCTGAGCGTTAAGCGTAACAAGGTTGGATCGGCGCTGATCGAGAGCCTGTTGGCGTTCCGAAACCGTCAACACACGGGTATCAACCGTCTGCTGGGTGACAGCGCCGCTGGCGAGCAGGGACTGGCCACGCTCGAGATCGATCTGGGCCGACGCCAATGCGTCCTCGGCGGCAGCAATCGCGCTCTGTTCAAGTGAATAGGCTTCCCGGGCCTCGGTCAGCGCGAGTTCGGCATCGGCCACCGCTGCCCGCGCTTCGATCACCGCGCCATTGTAGGTGAAGGGGTCAACACGCACGAGCAGCTCGCCCTCCTCCACCTGCGCACCGACGGCGAAATTGGGTGAAATTTCCAGCACCCTGCCCGCAACCAGCGACCGCAATTCTATGGTGCGGGCGGCGGCCACCTGACCATAGGCGGTGATATCGGAGCTATGGGTGGCGTAAACCGGCTCGATCACCTCGACGGTGAAGGTGCGCTCGCGATTCATACGTTGGGGCGCCTCGGGGCGCTGGGCGGCCCAACTGAGCGCCCAATACACCGCAGCGCCAAGGATGAGCACCGCCAATGCAAGCCGAAGCAGAGCGGACATCAATCCGAACCTGCGCGGGTTGGACGCGGTGTGAGGCTCGTTTTCGCTCTTTTGCGGCGAGACGGTATAGCCGGAGCCGGTGAGGTTTTCCAAGGCGGTTTTTCCTTGCCCAGAACGCGTTCGGGCGGCCGGCGCTGGCCGCATCGTTTCGGAATCGGGCAATTTTTACCTGCGAGAGGACAGCGTCACAAATGAACTTTTGGAAAGCCCGGTAAGGCTTTGCAGTCGAATGGGATCGAAAACACAAAAAGGCGGCCCGAAAGCCGCCTTTTTATTGTCCGATCGCATGCCGCTTAGAACTGGTTGGGATTGAAGTGATAGTGGGTCGAGCAGAACTCGCACACCACTTCGATCTGGCCATCGACCACCATTTCCGTGCGGTCCTCGGGGGTAAAGTCGTTGATCATCTGCTCTACGCGTTCGGCCGAGCAGGTGCAGCGTTCCACCAGAAGCTGGGGCTCGAATACCCTCACGCCGGTCTCGTGATAGAGGCGGAACAGGAGCCGTTCGGCCGAAAGGTCGGGATCGGCAAGTTCAGCATCGGTGAGGCTGTCGAGCAGGACCTTGGCTTCGGTCCAGCGGTCGTCTTCAACGAAATCGGGATCTGCGGTTTCCTCATTCTCGAAATCGCCGTCACCGGGGAGATCAGGCATCACCGATTGGCCGTGCTCGGGCAAATGCTGGAGCAGCACGCCGCCAGCCCGCCACATGGGCCTCGATCCACCGCGCTCGGAATGCTCGGCGACCGCAAGGCGCACGCGGGTCGGGATCTGCTCTGATTGCATGAAGTAGGTATGGGCAACCTCTTCGAGCCCTTCCCCTTCCAGCGCCACGATGCCCTGATAGCGGTCCATATGGGCGCCTTGATCGACGGTGAGCGCCAGAATGCCCTTGCCCAACAGGTCTTCGGGCTTGGTGCGGCCGGACTTTTCGGCTTCAGCCAGCGCTTCCTCATCAAAGCGCGCATAGGCACGCAGGCCGTCGGGCGTGTCGAAATCGACAACCAGCAAACTCACCGGGCCATCTGTGCGCGACTGAAGAATGAAGCGCCCTTCGAATTTAAGCGACGAACCGATCAGAGCGGCCAGCGTCACCGCTTCGCCCAACAGGCGCGCCACGGGCTCGGGATAGCCATGGCGCGAGATGATCGTGTCGAGTTCGGCGCCCAGCCGAACGACGCGCCCGCGGCTATCGAGATTGTCGAGGGTGAAGGGGACGGCAACATTGTCCCCACTCTCGGGCCGGTCGAGCCCGAACTGTTCGAGAGAGGTCTGGCTCATCTCTTGTCCTAACGTTGTTTTCCGCTCCGTGACCGGAACGCATGAACCGCCGATTGGGTGGCGCTAAAGCGTCTCGATCCCGAAGGCCCAGCAGAGAATGGCTTTCTGGATGTGCAGACGGTTTTCAGCTTCGTCGAATACGACCGATTGCGGCCCGTCGATCACCTCGTCGGTGACCTCGTCCCCCCTGTGGGCAGGCAGGCAATGCATGAAGAGCGCCCCGGTCGCGGCGTTGGAGAACAATCTGGTGTTGACCTGGTAAGGTTTCAAGATGCGCCGGCGTTCGCCTTCATCGGTATCGCCCATGGAAACCCAGGTGTCGGTGATGACGAGATCGGCATCAGCGATTGCCTGGTGCGGATCGGTGCCCAGCGTTACGGCCTCGCCCACTTCGGCGATGTCGGAAAGGAGTCCCTGGTCGGGCCAATATTCCTTGGGGCAGGCAATGGCCAGCGTGTTGCCGAACAGCGCCGTGGCGTGGACCCAGGAAGCCAGAACATTGTTGGAATCCCCGATCCAGGCGACCTTCTTGCCCTCGAGCGAGCCGTTGTGTTCCTCGTAGGTCATGATGTCGGCCATCACCTGGCAGGGGTGGGAACGACGCGTCAGCCCGTTGATGACCGGCACGCTCGAGGCGCCGGCGAGATCGAGCAGGTCGTCATGGGAAAGGATGCGGATCATGATGGCATCCACATAGCGGCTCATCACCCGAGCCGTATCCTCGATGGTTTCCTCGCGGGCAAGCTGCATTTCCTGGCCGGTGAGCATAAGCGTCTGTCCACCGAGTTGACGCATGCCGACATCGAAGGAGACGCGGGTGCGCGTGGACTGGCGCTCGAAAATCATGGCCAGAACCTTGTCTTCGAGCAGGCGCGGGCGCTCGCCAGCCTTCAAGCGCTTTTTGAGTTCGTGGGCGAGATCGAGGATGGCCCGGAGTTCGGAATAGGAAAAATCCTTGAGGTCGAGAAAATGTCTCGCGGTCATAATCAATGTCCTGAAAGCAAAGAGGAGGCCGCTATTGCGCGGCGCTAGCCGTTTGGGCTTCGAATTCGGCGAAGGCCTCGGCAATAATACGCACGGCCTCCTTGACGTCGTCCTCGCTAGCAATGAGCGGAGGCAGAAGGCGCAGAACATTGTCGCTGGCGGCGACGGTGAGCAGCTTGTGCTCGCGCAAGCGCTGGACGAAATCGCGCACAGGCGGGGTGATCTTGATGCCCGCGATCAGCCCCCTGCCCCGCACCTCCGTGACGTATTGCGGGAATTTCTGCATCAATTGCTGCAGCTCATGGGCGAGGACCTTGCCGACCTCATCGACATGATCGAGAAAGCCTGGCTCAAGGATCCGATCGAGCACCGCATTGCCCACGGCGCAGGCCAACGGATTGCCACCATAGGTCGAACCGTGGGTGCCCGGAACCATGGCCTTGGCGACCTCTTCGGTAGCCAGGCAAGCGCCGAGCGGGAAGCCCGCGCCGATTGCCTTGGCGACGGTCATGATATCAGGGATGACGCCGGACCATTCGTAAGCGTTGAACTTGCCCGTCCGGCCATAGCCGCACTGGACCTCATCGAAGATCAGCAACAGGCCGTGCTTGTCGCAGAGCGTGCGCAGACCCTTGAGGAAGCTGTCGGAAAACGCGGTGACGCCGCCCTCGCCCTGGACAGGCTCGATCAGAATGGCGGCCGTCTTGTCGTCGATCAATGCTTCGACGGCGGCAAGATCACCGGGCTTTGCGTGCTTATAGCCCGGCATGGGACCGAAGCCTTCGGTATAGGTGGGATTGCCGGCCGCCGCGATGGTGGCGGTGGTGCGGCCGTGGAACGAGCCGGAAAAGCCGATGATATCGACGCGCTCCTTCTCGCCCTTGTCCCAGAAATAGCGCCGCGCCGTCTTGATGGCGCATTCGAGTGCCTCGGCGCCCGAATTGGTGAAGAACACCTTGTCGGCGAACGTGATCTCAGTGAGGCGCCTGGCGAGCTTTTCCTGCTCGGGAATGATGAAGATATTGGAAGTGTGCCAGACCTTGTCGGCCTGGGCCTTCAATGCCTCGGTAACGTGCCTATCGCCATAGCCCAGCGCGTTGACGGCAATGCCGGCGGCGAAATCGAGATAGGCCGTGCCATCCTCCGTGAACAATCGCATGCCCTCGCCCCGCACAAAGGCGAGTTCGGACCGGGCATACGTGCCATAGAGCGCAGACATTTCGATAAAGCCTTTCGTAGGGTGGCGGGGACATGGTCCCTGAAAACAAAAGCGCGCGAGGGGAACGCCCAGGCACGCAGCTAACGCGTTCGCTTATGCTGGCCGAGGGGCGAAAAGTCAATTCTATAGCCCGGTTTTCCGGGGCTAGGGAGGCATCGACTCACCTCTGCCACATTGCTGATTCATCAACCGCGCAACCCTCGCTTGTGTGCTCGTTGCAACATGCCAGTTCAATTACCCGCAGGCATGAAAATGAGATGGGATAAACCGGGGAAAGTCCCTGCCCGACCCTTGCCACCGATTCCGCCGACTGTGTAGTATGGCGGCATTGGGAACACGACATCTCGTGTGGCGGACCCCATCATCATACGACAGCTAGTATGCCGGCGGTCAATGGCGTTTGTCCGCACGCGAGTTGACTCTATTTAGGAATACGGCCTGGAGCACTATCGATGACCTGGACGGACGAGCGCGTCGCACTCCTCAAGAAACTCTGGATGGAGGGGCTCAGCGCAAGCCAGATCGCTGCTGAACTGAGCGGCGGGGTGACCCGTAATGCCGTGATCGGCAAGGTTCACCGCCTCAAACTTTCGGCGCGGGCCAAGCCGGCAAGCGTAACTCCGCGTGCCAAGGCACCGCGCCCGGCCGCGCCGCGGCGCCCCAGTGCGCCCTCGGGACCGCGGGGCACGGCATCGGCGGCCGCAAGCGCGGTAAGCCAGCGGCGGACCACGTCAGCACCGACCATGGGCGCGACGGCGCTCAAGATCGACGCCGAGATGGAAATGGAAGCGGTGGTGGAAACCACCGCCAAGGTGGCTGAGCTGTTCATTCCCGTCGAAGAACGCATTTCGCTGCTGCAATTGACCGAAAAGACCTGCAAGTGGCCGATCGGTGATCCGATGAGCAGCGAATTTCACTTCTGCGGGCGGGATTCGGATGAAGGCAAGCCTTATTGCGAGTTTCACTCGCGGCGGGCCTATCATCAGATCGATCGCCGGAAGCGCTGATCGCTCCGTGAAATGCAAAAAAGGCCTCGGCGAAAGCCGGGGCCTTTTGCTTTGCAATCAGGGCATTCTGATCCGGCACTCGGTCATTTCACGCGCGAAATCGGCCACCGCCTTTCCGGCGGCCTCTTCGATCTCATCCAGGGACGTACCGTAGGGCACTTCGAGGCCGAGCCGTTTTGACGGATCGTCCGCCCAGACGAAGTTCACATAGGACTTTTTCTGCGCGAGGTCATGAGACAGGCCGACGATGGTGATGGTCGAGATTGCCATGGAGCCCTCCAGTTCTTCATCCGATGAGGAATATCTTGTCATTGGGTACAGCAATGGCAAGGCGACCATAGTTTCTCCCCCTTCTGGTGCAATATTGCACGATCAGGCGCCTTGACGAGACGCAACCCACCGGGCTTTTATTCCAAAAAGGGGCAAGAAAACTAAAACTGCGCAGGGAGATGCGCCATGAAACTCTTGCTTGCCGTAGACATCGCCGACTGGTTACGCAAAACGGAAACCAATCGGCGCCCCTTCGATATCGAAACCGAGGCCCGAGCCTTGTTGGAACGGCATCCGGAAGCCCATGTCAGCGTCGATGACATCATCGCTACCATGCGGTCTGAATTGCGGGGCGGCCCGTCTTGGGAGCGGCCACCACCGCGGTGACCGCCCTGCTCAGCTCGCCTCGACGCTCTGCCATTCCGGCAGCGGGAACACCTTGTCATAGCCCAGATTGAAGACGAAGGCGTAACCCATATAAAACAGAGCGAAGCTGATATCCATGACCAGCGCGTGCATGAGCGAGATGCCCAGATACCATGCGATGAACGGCATGAGGACGATCAGCAGACCGACTTCGAACAATACCGCATGAGCGATGCGCAGCGGCACCGTCTTGAGCGTGTTGCCCCGCATGCGCTGGAGCACAGTGTCGAAGATCAGGTTGTAGACGTAGTTCCACACCATGGCGAGCGTGGCCGAGACGACACCGACAACGCCGATGTCGTGCATGGGCATGGAAAAAACGAGCGCGCCGAGGGGGATGACGAGAATTAACCCGAAAACCTCAAACAGCAGCGCGTGACGGACGCGATCCCAGGATGTACGCATTTTGAGAACTCCTAGCTCAATGGCTTGCCCGCGCCTTGCAGCGGCGGGGTCAAGATCGGGCCGTCCCGAATGATGCCCATCGTGGGGGAGGTCGTCCTCGCGAGAGGGGTATTTAGTACCCCGGGGCGGGAAGTCAAGATGGGGCATACGATACCGGATGCCCCATCTTCTTAGGCATTCCGGCTGGCGGTAATCCGATGCGCAAGGGCAAAGCCGAGCCGGCTGATGACCATGGTGAGGACAAAGGCGATGGGCCAAGCGATGATGAATTGGCGCGGCCAAATCGTCAGCCATTGGGCAGTGGCGCCAAGTTGGAGCAGGCTCATGATGCCCGACATCGATAGCGCCATCATGAAGGTGATGAAGATCTGGGCGAGGAGAAGGGTCTTTTTGTCAGTCATGCTTGTTTTTCCAGAAGGGCCAGCGGCTGACGGAGCACGTCTCCCTCAGCACCAGCCGGATTAGGGTGGTGCCGCGGGTTCGCTCAGAGCGACTCTATCCTGGGAAACAGGGGCCGGAATAACCAAACCGGCCTTGAAATTTTTTCGGCTGGGTTTGAGTACGAGTGCAAAGGCATCAAGTCAACCACTCGACAGCACAATGGAATCGGCCTCAAGTCAGCCCATGTTGGAAGCGGTCATCGCCATGGTGCTGGTGGGAATTGGCGGCGCGGGAGGAGCGGTGCTGCGCCATCTCGTCTCCACGGTCGTCAGCCGCGGCTTCGGGCACGGAGCAATCGGCACTTTTGCTGTCAATCTTTCCGGGTGCCTGGTTATCGGGCTTGCCGGGGGGCTTGCCGTTGGTGCGGATGGAAGACTGAGCCCCCAGGGGGCCGCGTGGCTATTGCTGGTGACTGGTCTTCTGGGTGGCTACACCACCGTGTCGAGCTTTTCGTTACAGACGCTAACCCTGTTGCGTGCGGGCAAGGGTGGGATGGCGTTGGTCAATATCGGAGCTTCGCTGCTTTTTTGCCTCAGCGCTACGGTGACCGGCTTTGCCGTTACCTACAGCCTCGGAGCCGTCTTATGAACGGGGGGCGGCTGGCCGGTTTTATCGCAGTGGGCGGAGCAATGGGCGCGCTGCTGCGATTTGTCGTTTCGATGGCGGCGCTGGCCCTGTGGCCGGATTGGAGCGTAGCGGGAACGCTGATCGTCAACATCTTTGGATCATTCGCTATCGGGCTGGGTGCGACCTGGGCGGTGCGGCGCAGCCTATCCCCGACGCTCGAAGCGTTCCTTATTGTAGGATTCTGCGGGGGTTTCACCACGTTCTCGGCATTTTCCCTCGAAACGGTGATGCTGATCGTGGGCGGGAACTGGGCCGGGGCGGGGGTCTATGTTCTCGCGTCCGTCGTTCTTTGGCTCGCGGCCGCCTGGGCCGGCTGGACCGCCGGCGAGTGGGTGTTTGCCGGCAAACCGGGCCATGACCACACCAAATCTTAAGTCGGTTCGTCCATAAACGGAGCTTGAAGCTTGGGGGACGAGGATCATGCTCAGCCGCATCAACGCCATGGGCGTTCTGTTCGCGATCGCCGCGTTGATGGCGCTGGCCCTGGTCGGCGGACTGGTGCTCTATGCAATCCTCGAGAATCCGGGTTCGAACAGCTATGCGCTGCTTGCCGAGGCGTTCCTCAATGGCCGCCTCGATACCACCACCTGCTACGATGGAGATTGCGCGCGGTTCGAGGACAAGATCTTCGTGATGTTCCCTCCCGTTCCGGCGATTATCGCCCTGCCCTTCGTTGCGCTGTTCGGGGTGGATTTTTCCGGCTTCGTGCTGCTCTCGGGTCTCGCCTTCGCACTCTCGGTGTGGCTTTGGTGGCGGATCTTCGAGGGGCTGAAGATCGATCGCGACGTCGCCACGTGGCTGCTGTTGGGGATTGCGTTCGCCACACCGCTCTATTTCGTGACCATCCGTGGGGATGGGGTGTGGTTTTTTGCCCAGGCTATTGGATTTGCGTTTACCTCACTCGCCATCCATCAGCTCGTGCGCGGAGGGAGCCTCGTCCTGGCTGGGGCCTGCATCGGTGCCGCGTTTTTGTGTCGGCAAATGGCGGTGTTCTACCTGCCGTTCCTGTTCGCCCTGGCGCTGGACAGATACGAGCCACTGATCAGCTTTCGGCGCGAGCACATCATACGGGCTTTAAAGCTCGGGCTTCCCGTGGCGGTCGCGGTGCTGGTCTATCTCGCCTATAATTATTTCCGCTTCGGCGATCCGATGCAGACCGGCTATCCCTACATGATGGGTGCCGACATTTCCGAGGGCGGATCGATGATCAACTATCGATTGGCCGAGCATGGATTGTGGTCGACGGCATATCTGCTGTTCAACACGGTCTATATGTTCCTCCAGGGCTTCCACCTCGAGTTCGGCGGCAATTCCATGGTCGACCCCGTGGGCCTCGATGCCGCCGGCACGGCGATCCTGGCCGCCAGCCCGTTCGTGCTTTTCGCCTTCTTCGCGCCCATGCGCCGCCCCGTATTGATCGGGATCGCGACGATCCTGGTGATCGCGGTACCGACGCTGTTCTATCACTCCAATGGCTATTCCCAGTACAACGTACAGCGGTACGCGCTCGATTGGCTGCCGATCGTTTTCTACCTGCTGGCGCTGGCGGTGAGCGAGAAGGATATTCGCGGACTGGCCCTGCTGGTGACCTACGGAATCGGGCTCAACCTCGCGACCATGACGTTTCTGGCGCTCGGGCTGGCGGCCTGATCTATTCTGCCGCCCAGGCGCCGAATTGGGCGTTGTGAAGGCGGGCGTAGGCGCCATTGCGGGCTAGAAGCTCCTCGTGGCTGCCCTGTTCGACAACGCGGCCGCCATCGACGACGACGATCCTGTCGGCGTTGCGGATGGTGGCGAGGCGGTGGGCGATGACCAGGGTGGTCCGCCCTTCCGAAAGCGCGGCAAGTGCCTGCTGAATCTGGAGTTCGGTTTCTGTGTCGAGCGCCGAAGTTGCCTCATCGAGGATGAGGATCGGCGGGTTCTTCAAGAAGATGCGCGAGATGGCGAGGCGCTGCTTCTGACCGCCCGAGAGCTTGACGCCGCGTTCACCGATCATGGTATCGAGTCCGTCTGGAAGCTGGGCAATGACGCCATCGAACTGCGCCTTGCGGGCCGCATCCATGATTTCCTCATCGGTGGCACCGAGACGACCATAGGCGATGTTGTCTCGGATCGAGGTGCCGAACATGAAGACGTCCTGCTGCACGATACCGATCTGATTGCGCAGGGAATCCTGGGTGATCTGGCGGATGTCGATGCCATCGACGGTGATCGAGCCGCTGTCGATTTCGTAAAAGCGCGGCAGAAGAGAGCATATGGTCGTCTTGCCGGCGCCCGAGGGGCCGACGAGGGCAACGGTTTCGCCTGCGCGAATGTCGAGCGAGATATCCCGCACGGTGGGGCGAGCATCCGAATAGGCAAAACTCACGGCATCAAAGACGATATCGCCCTTGAGCGAAGTGACTTTTCTCGCGTCGGGCGCATCGACGATATCGGGCTCGGTATCGATCAGTTCGGTGAAGCGTTTGAAGCCGGCAATGCCCTTGGGGTAGCTCTCGATAACGGAAATGATCTTGTCGATGGGGCGGAACAGCACTGTGACGATCAGCAGGAATCCCACGAACTCGCCATAGGTCATTTGGCCGTACATCACCAATGCCGTGCCGGCCAGCATGACCAGAAGCTGCACGAAGCTCTTGGCGAGATAGGAGATCGAGATCGAGGCCGTCATGATCTTGTAAGCCTGGAGCTTGGTCGTGCGGTATTTCTGATTGTCGCCTTCGAACAGGCGCCGCTCGTGTCCTTCATTGGCGAAGGCGCGTACGGCACGGACGCCGCCGATCGATTCTTCGATGCGCTGGTTGAAATCGCCCACCCGGCTGTAGAGCCGCTTCCAGGTCATGGTCATGGCGCTGCCGTAGCGGAAAACTATGAAAGCAGCGACGGGCACGATGATCAGGGTCAACATCGCGAGTTGGAGATTCATCAGCGCCATGATGATGAAGGCGCCGATAAAGGTCATGATCGCGATGAACACATCCTCCGGGCCATGGTGGGCTATCTCGCCCACATCCTCGAGGTCCTTGGTGACGTGGGTGATCAGATGTCCGGTTTTCTTATTGTCGAAATAGCCGAACGAAAGCTTGTGCAGATGATCGAAGGCCTGCCGGCGCATGTCGGTTTCGATCCCGATGCCCAACGCGTGGCCCCAATAGTTGACGATCGAGAGCAGCACGGCGTTGAGCAGATAAACCGCCAGCAACCCGCCCGCAGCCGCGAGTATCCAGAACCAGTTCTGGCTGGGCAGGAGCCGATCCACGTAGAGCTGGACGACTACCGGAAAGCCAAGCTCGAGCAGGCCAACGACCACGGCGCAGCCGAAATCAAGGGCAAACAAGCCCTTGTAGGGGACGTAATAGGAAAAGAAGCGGCGCAGCATATCGGATCACTTTACGAACGTGTCCCGAGTAGGCGCTTAAAATGGACCCGTCAAGTCAGGTTTCCGGCGCGACCGGGATGTACTCGGAAACTGAGATATTTGTGTCCGGCGAAATTGACAACCGCCCCGACGGCAATACCCGTGCCATGAGCCACCGCTTCAGGCAGCAGCCACCAGCCGATAAGCGGCAAGATATGGTCGAGAAGACTGACCGAAATAGTCATGACCACCACGGCGCCCACGGCATTGACGATGAGGAACAGCGCCGCCTGCATGGCGATCGGCCGGGGCGAATTGGGAAAGACATAGGCGCGATAGAGCGTGAAGCCCGCGCTCATTCCGATGAGGTAGGCGACGAACACGGCGGCGGAAAACGGCATCGCCAGCGAGAGCGGGAAGCGCACCAGCCAATTGATCGCGGCCGCCAGTCCTCCCAGCAGTAGGAACCGCACGAGCTGCGGCAACCGAAGAAATGCTTGGGGCCTCATATGCCGATCCAGGCAAGAAAGAAGCCCAGCGCCAGCCCGGCGGCGAGCATCAGGCTCTTGGGATCTTTCATGGCGAAGGCCACTGGGTCGTCGTTGAGTTCGCCGCGAAAGCACAGCATCCAGATGCGGCCGATCCATAGGAACAGGGCAGCGGGCATTAGCCAGAGCCAGATGGAGTCGGAATAAAAATCCGCCGCCAGTGCGTCCTGGGTGAGATAGAGCACGAGGATCAGAACCGATCCGATACCGCTCGCCACGCCCATGGCCATGATGAAGGGCGCATCCGTGGTGAAATATCCCCTCCCCCCGACCTTGCCCACGCCACCCTTGTCGGCCAGACGCTGCACCTCTGTGTTGCGTTTGGCAAAAGAGAGCGACGCGAACAGGAACATCGAGAACACCAGCAGCCAGGGCGAGGCCATGACGCCGACAGTGACGATGCCGAGAACCAGACGCAGGGTGAAGAGCACTGCGAGGGTGAACGCATCAAGGATGGGCTTGCGCTTGATGCCCATCGAATAGGCAACAGTCAGGACGAGGTATGCTCCCAGCGTTGCAACGACCAGCGGATTGACCAGCGCGCCGAGGACGAAGGAGATCGCCATCGCCACCGGAATGGCAACAACAGCTTCAGCGATCGCCATGCGGCCTGAAGCAAGCGGCCGGTCACGTTTGGACCAGTGGCGGCGGTCGTCGGCAATGTCCCAGAGATCGTTGAGCAAATACGTGGCCGAGGCGAGAATGCCCAACGCGAGGAAAGCGATGCCGGCGCTGGCCCAGGCGGCGGGATCGAGCATATGCCCCGCCAGCATGAGGGGAACGAACACCAAGGCGTTCTTGGCCCATTGATGCGGTCGGGCGGCTTTGACCCAATCCCTCAGACGCGCCGGACGGGTGATGGCGTGTTCAATCGCCGTCAACCTGGTTGCGGCCCGAGAGAGGCGGCCATTGGTTTCCACCAGTACCGCACCCTTGGCAATGCGCCAGACATTGAGATCGGACGCGCAATCGCCGGCATAAACGAAGCCATCGGGAAACATATCGGCCAACCGCTCGGCCTTGGCGCGTCCCTTGAGATTGGTCACACCATCGGAGGCCAGTGTCTTGTCGATGAAAGGGAACCGCCGCGCGATACGCATGGCCAAAAGGCTGTCGGCTGCCGTCGCCAAAATGATCGTGCGCCCCTTGCTCTTTTCAGCCTCGGCATAGGCGGCAACCGCTTCGTTGACCGGAAGGTCATCGACCTCCAGCGTCACCCGCGCCGCGAGCTGCTGTTTGAGATGCGCCTTGCCCTTGACGAGCCACAAGGCAATCAGAAACAGCCCGAGGGGATTGACCTTTAGAAACGCAAATACCGTTTCGTGCAGCAGATCGGTACGGATCAGCGTGTTGTCGAGATCGAGAACCAGCGGCAAGAGACGGGGCTCCGTTTTAGCCTCGGTTCGTTTGACGGCAATGGCTGATTTGGGCATGGCACCTGCTCGCACCGGAACTAACCGGTTATCGCGGGCGCGGAGGATAAGCGCAAAGCAAAGCGCAAATGAACGTTAATGACGCTTCATTTGAAACAAAAGCAAACCGGCTGCGACATTTACGTTTTGTCGAGCCGGTTTAATAAAACAGCGCAGAATTTCGATAAAGTTCTATCTAACCAACCACGAATTTCTCGTCGAAAGCGTAGCCGGCACCGCGCACCGTGCGGATCGGATCCTTGGCCCGCCCCTTGTTGATGGCCTTGCGCAGGCGGCCCACATGCACATCGACGGTCCGTTCATCGACATAAACATCGGTGCCCCACACGCCATCCAGCAATTGCTCACGGGAATAGACGCGGCCGGGATTGCCCATGAGATATTCGAGCAAGCGATACTCGGTGGGGCCGAGATGGACTTCCTTGCCAGAACGCCGGACGCGATGGGTGGTCCGGTCCAGCTCGATATCACCAGCCTTGAGAACGGCGGCGATGAGCTGGGGATTGGACCGGCGGAGCAGCGCATTGATGCGCGCCATCAACTCAGGCAGCGAGAAGGGCTTGACGACATAGTCGTCGGCCCCGGTAGCAAGCCCGCGCACCCTCTCTTCCTCCTCACCGCGGGCGGTGAGCATGATGATGGGGATGCGGGCGGTGTCGGTACGTGCACGAATGCGCCGGCAGATTTCAATCCCCGAGGTGCCCGGCAGCATCCAGTCGAGCAGGACGATGTCGGGCGTGTTCTCGGCAATGCGCAGCATCGCCTCTTCAGAGTCTTCGGCCGTGGAAACGGTGAAGTTTTCGGCTTCGAGATTGTAACGGAGCAGTTCGACGAGATCGGCTTCGTCTTCAACGACAAGAACCTGTGGCGTCATACGTCAGCCCTTGATCTGCTCGCGCTTTACATCCTCGACATCGGCAGTCAGCGACTTGCCGGTGGCGAGGAAGTAGGCTTGCTCGGCGATGTTGGTGGAGTGGTCGCCGACCCGTTCGAGGTTCTTGCCGCAGAACAGAAGATGCGTGCACATGGTGATGTTGCGCGGATCCTCCATCATATAGGTCAAAAGCTCGCGGAACAGGGAGACATAGAGTGCATCGACTTCAGTGTCGCGTTCGACGACATCGACGGCCATATCCTTGTCGCGCGCCGCGAAGGCATCCAGCGAGAGTTTGACCTGGCGCAGGGCAAGCTCGCCCATGTGGCGCAGACCGTTCTTGAACTGCACCGACATGGCCAACCCTTCGATCTGGGTCGAACGGCGGGCCGTGGATTTGGCCATGTCGCCGATGCGTTCGAGATCGTTGGCGACGTGGATGGACGCGATCACCAGACGCAGATCCTGCGCCATGGGCTGGCGGCGGGCGATGATCGAAACGGCCATATCGTCGATCTGGGTCTGCATGGCGTCGATCTTCTTGTCGGCGGCTACAGTGGCGAGAGCCAGTTCGCTATCGGCGCGGATCAGCGCCTCGGTGGCGTTGACGATGGCCTTTTCGACCAGGCCGCCCATTTCGGAGATCGAGCGGGCCAGTTCGGTCAGTTCGTCCTCGTAGGACGTAACGATATGTTCTGTTGACGGGGGCATCTGGTCCTCCTCCTTACCCGATCCGGCCGGTGATATAATCCTGCGTGCGCTTTTCCCGCGGATTGGTGAAAATCTCTTCAGTCGGACCTTCTTCGATCAGCTTGCCAAGATGGAAGAACGCCGTCTTTTGCGATACGCGGGCGGCCTGCTGCATGGAGTGGGTGACGATGACGATCGTGTAATTGGTACGCAGTTCGTCGATCAGTTCCTCGATGATCGCCGTGGCGATCGGATCGAGCGCCGAACAGGGCTCGTCCATAAGGATAACTTCCGGACCCACCGCAATGGCCCGCGCGATGCACAAGCGCTGCTGCTGGCCGCCCGAAAGCCCGGTGCCGGGCTGATGGAGCCGGTCCTTGACCTCCTCGAACAGACCCGCCTTCTGCAGCGAGGTCACTACGATTTCCTCAAGATCGGCCTTATTGCGAGCCAGGCCGTGGATCTTGGGGCCATAGGCGACGTTCTCGAAAATCGACTTGGGGAACGGGTTGGGCTTCTGGAACACCATGCCGATCCGGGCGCGCAGCTCGACCACGTCGAGGCTGGCGTCATAGAGATTGTCGCCGTCGAGCGAAATCTCGCCGGTGACTCGGGCGCCCTCGATGGTGTCGTTCATGCGGTTGATGCACCGCAGGAAGGTGGACTTGCCGCAGCCCGACGGGCCGATAAAGGCGGAAACCGACTTTTCAGGGATGTCGATCGAGACGTCGAACAGCGCCTGCTTTTCGCCGTAGAACACCGAGACGTCCTTGGCCTTGAGGCGAGAAGGGCCAGCGTTGGGATCAGGAATCCGTACAGTCTGATGAACCGGCGTCGCGGATGCTTCGGGTTGGCTCTCCGACATATCGGTTGCGCTCCTTGCGCTCAGGGTATCGCTCGTCATTTTTTACGCTCCAATCGCGTGCGCAGGAATATGGCGATGGCATTAAGAAGGATCATCAGGCCCAGCAGGACGATGATGGCCGCCGATGTGCGGGCTTCGAAGAAATTCCGGTTCTCGTTGCCCTGCCACAAATAGATCTGCACTGGCAGTGCTGTAGCCGAGTCCAATGGATTGGCCGGAATGTTGGCGATAAAGGCGCTCATCCCGATCAGAAGAAGGGGCGCCGTCTCGCCGAGCGCCTGCGCAACGCCGATGATTGTCGCGGTCAGGATTCCGGGGAAGGTCAACGGCAGGACATGATGGAATACGGTCTGGTTGCGCGACGCGCCCAGTCCGAGGGCGGCCTGGCGCAGCGAGGGCGGCACCGCGCGGAGCGCAGAGCGGGTGGCGATGATGATGGTGGGCAGGGTCATCAGCGTGAGCACGAGACCGCCGACAAGCGGTGCCGAGCGTGGCAGGCCCATGTAGTTGATGAAAATGGCGGCGCCCAGCAGGCCGAAAACAATGGAGGGCACGGCAGCCAGATTGTTGATGTTGACCTCGATCAAATCCGTCAGCCGGTTCTTGGGCGCGAACTCTTCGAGATAGACGGCACTGGCGACGCCGATCGGAACGGCCAGCACGATCACCACCGCCATCATGTACAACGACCCCATGAACGCGCCGGCCAAACCGGCCGATGCAGGAGCAGAGCGGCTGTCGACATTGGTGAAGATGTGCCAGGCGAAATCGAAGCGGATAATATCCTCGTCCAGAAGCCGGTCGGCCAGCGCACGGGTGTCGGCGGAGAGTTGCTGGCGCGCATCGGGCTGCGAGCGATCGATGGTCCCCTTGAGCCAGTTATCAGTATTGGCGGAGGCCAGGAGCGCCACAGGCACCGTCTGCCCCAGCAGGTCAGGATTGGCAAAATAGAGATCGCGCAACTGAAAGCGGGCGGCGGACGTCACCAATGCGAGCACGTCCCTGGCTTCGATCTCAACATCAGGCGCTTGGGCACGGATAGCCGTCTCGACAAGGGCATTCCAGTTGGAAAGCGTGACGTCACGCTGCCATTGGTTCACCGCCTGCTGATACTCGGCCGCCGAGTTGCTGTCCGCTCGTTCCGGCATGGGACCACCCTCGATCAGCTCGGGATCGAAGTAGACTTCGGCATGGAGCGTGGACTGCCAAAAAGACGGCAGGCCTTTGGAGAGGATCATTCCGAACAGAATTACCACGAAACCCAACGCGGCGACGATGGCGAGAACACCTGCCCACCGAAACAGGTTTTCGCTGCGATGGCGCCGGGCGAGGCCGGCCCTGACGCGCTCGCGGTTGCGGTTATTGGTTTCCGTATTGGAGAGCAATGCGTCGGTCATGGCTATTCGTATTGCTCCCTGAATTTACGGACGATGTAGAGTGCCAGGACGTTAAGCAGCAGGGTCATGACGAACAGCGTCAGGCCCAAAGCGAAGGCGACCAGCGATTGTGGGCTGGTGAAATCGGCGTCGCCGGTCAACTGATTAACGATGCTGACCGTAACCGTTGAGGTCGGCTCGGCCGGGTTGAAGCGGAGGACGGGACTGTTGCCGGCGGCCAGAACCACGATCATCGTTTCACCAATGGCTCGGCTGACCGCGAGCAGGATGGCACCGACCACGCCCGGCAACGCGGCGGGCAACAGGACCTTGCGAATGGTTTCGGATTGGGTGGCTCCCAAGCCCAGCGAGCCATCCCGCATGGCGTTCGGCACCTGCGAGATTATGTCGTCACTCAGCGATGAGATAAAGGGGATGATCATGATCCCCATCACGACCCCTGCCGTGAGCGCGCTGGTTGCGCGGATGTCGATGCCGATCGCGGCACCCAAGCCCGAAAGGAACGGGCCGACAGTTACAAGCGCGAAAAACCCGTAGACGATAGTCGGGATGCCGGCCAGCACTTCAATGATGGGCTTGACCACGTCGCGGACGCGCTGGTGGGCATACTGAGAGAGATAGATCGCCGACATAAGACCGATCGGCACGGCAACCAGCATGGCGATGATGCTGATCATGAGAGTGCCGGTGAGCAGCGGCAGGAGGCCGTACTCGCCTGCCGAACCGGTGCCGGTGGACTGGAACCGGGGATTCCAGACAGTGCCGAAGAAGAAGTCGATCGGGTTGATGAACGAGAAGAAGCGGATCGCGTCGGCCAGGAGCGAAAGCACAATACCGATGGTGGTGAGGATGGCCACGGTAGAGCAGGCAACCAGACCAATGCGAACGGCGAATTCGACTTGATTGCGTGCGCGCAAGGCCGGACCGATACGGCGTTGCGCCCAGAACAGACCGGCGGCGCCCAAGGCGGATGCCGCGGCGATGACCGTTAGAAACCCAATAAGCTGGAAGGTCTCGTAAGCACTCGCGGCCGCCGCCTCCTCGGGGGCAGGCTCCCCGAGAACACCAAATCCATTGGCCAGAGCACGGACGCGGTCAAGCGTAGCCTGCAGCTGGACCTGGGGCAATTGCGCCGTTTCGGGCGGCAGTTGCGCAAGAATATAGTTGTTCGAGACGGATTGGCTGAACAGCGCCCATAGGCCGAGCACGAGGATGGCCGGGAGCAGCGCAAAAAGGGCAACGAGCACGCCGTGATAAATAGGGCGGGAATGAAGCCGGGCCCCTTTGTCGGTGGCGAGCCGGCGGCTGCGCGACCACCCAACCTGGTAGGAGAGTGTCAGAAGGACCAACAGGAGTGCAGCGATAACCAAGGCGTTCACAGCGGATCAGTCCTTCCCTGTTTGGTGAAGAACCCCAGACCAAGCCGGGGTTCTCCGCATATTGCTCCAGCCGATTATTCGGGCTGGTACTGCTCGGCGTTGTTGAAGGCGTCGAGCTGGGCAGCGAGGAACTCGCTGGAAGCGGGAACCAGACCAGCGGCTTCAAGAGTGCCGCCGCCACCGGCCATCTGATCGGACAGGAAGAAGGCAACGTAATCTTCAATGCCCGGGATCACGCCGACGTGCGCGCCCTTGACGTAGAACTGCAGGGGGCGGGAGATCGGGTATTCGCCCGAAGCAATGGTTTCGAGCGAAGGCTCGACGCCAGAGACGGTGGCAACCTTGAGGGTGTCACGGTTCTGGTCGTAGAAGGAGAGGCCGAACACGCCGATGGCTTCGGGGTTGGACTGCAGACGAGCCAGGGTCTCGGTGTAGTCACCAGCGATCTCGACCACCACGTCCTGACGCGGGGTCAGGCAAGCAGCTTCCATGGCCTCTTCGTCCATTTCCGGCAGACCGGCGGCTTCGCAGCCAGCTTCCAGAACGCGCTCATCGAAAACTTCGCGAGTGCCGTGGTTGGTGCCCGGAATGGCGATGAAGATGCCCTGGTCGGGCAGCGACTCGTCGATTTCGGACCAGTTGGTGTAGGGGTTGTCGACCATTTCGCCGTCGACCGGAACCTGGGCGGCAATAGCCTGGTAGAGGTGCACGGGCTCGAGAGCGAAATCGCCCTGATCGATGCCGGTGGCGAACACGATGCCGTCATAGCCGAACACGACTTCACGCACGTCTTCGACGCCGTTGGCGTGGCAGCTTTCCAGCTCGCTGGCGCTCATCTTGCTCGAGGAGTTGGCGATATCGAGGGTGTTTTCACCCACGCCTTCGCAGAGCTGGCGCTTGCCGCCGCCCGAACCGCCACCCGCAACATTGGGCGTGTTGTAATCAGGGAATGCGTTGCCGAATTCTTCGGCGACGATCGAGGCAAACGGCAGAACCGTCGAAGAGCCGGCGATCTGGATGGTGTCGCGGGTCTGAGCCTGAGCGGCGGTAACGCCGAAGGCGGCGACCACGGCGAGCGCGGCGCTGGCATAAAGTGCGGTTTTCATGTCTCTGATCTCTTTGGTTCGTGTCAGAAGCGTCCGGGCAATGAGCCCCCTGGGTCGGATGAAGGCCGGACTTTTCTGCGGCTCCATCTCGAAAACGGGGGCAACCTAGGCTTCGCCGCTAAAGGTTATATGTCGGTTTAATGACAGTTCCGTGACAGCGCAAGTCATTGCAAATCAGATCGAATTCAATTTTCGGCCTGTGAATGGCCGATTCAGCCATCGTTGTGTGACAGCGGTTTTCAACGTGGCAGAAGGATCTCCACACGGGTGCCCTCGCCCAGCTTGGAACGAATGGAGAGATGGCCATGGTGGCGGGCGACGATGTGCTTGACGATGGCCAAGCCCAGCCCGGTGCCCTTTTTCTTGCGGCTCGATTCCGCGTCGACGCGATAGAAGCGCTCGGTCAGCCGCGGAACGTGTTCCTCAGCGATACCGGCGCCGAAATCGGTGACGGTGATGGCATGGTGCGTTCCGCTTCGGCTGCCGCCGGCAACCAGGGCGATCTCCACCTTTCCCCCGCCCCCCCCATATTTGATGGCATTTTCCGCAAGGTTTTCCACGACCTCGAACAGTTCCTGACGATCGCCGATGACGGACACGGTCTGCTCGGGAAGTTTGAGCTCGAGCTCGAGGTTCTCGGCCTCGAGCTGTGGCTCAAGACTTTCCGATACCTCGCGCAGCAAGAGATTGAGGTTGACCTCGGTGGTGGGCTTGACGTGCTGACGCAATTCGATGCGCGAGAGCGAGAGTAGATCATCTATCAACCCCGACATGCGTTCGGACTGCGACCGCATTATGCCCAGAAAGCGCCCACGGGCCGCCTCGTCCTTGGCGGCGGGTCCCTGCAGGGTATCGATGAAACCCATCAGCGAAGTCAAAGGCGTGCGCAGTTCATGGCTGGCATTGGCGATGAAGTCGGTGCGCATGCGATCGGTGCGCTTCTGCTCGGTGAAATCATAGAGCGTGATCACGATGAAGAACCGCTCACCCTCGCTCGGGCGATAGGGAACCACTGAAGCACGATACCACGTATCGTTGGGCACCGAGATATGGAGTTCGGTCGACTGGGCGCTGCCTGTTTCAACAGCGGCATCGATGGCGGCGACCAGATCCGGATCGCGCAATGTGAAGGCCAGCGGATCGCCGAGGCGTGCACGAGGAAATTGCCGGACCGCAGCAGCGTTACGGTAAGTCAGCACCGCGCGCTCATTGATGATCAAGCACGGTTCGGTGAGAATATCGGCAAACCGCTCAACCGCGGCATCGAGTTCGAGGGAGAGTTCGTGACTTTCCTCGTCCTCAACTTCTCCAGGCGTGCTACGCGCCGCAATTGCCGTGACGGCAGCGATAGCGATGGTGGCGATACCGGTTTCAATGAGAGGCAGGCGTCCAAAAACAGCCAGCGCCAAGATGATCAGGAGGGCTCCGCCGCCGACGAGCAAGGGCGGTGCCAATACAATCCGCCGACCCGTTTCGGGACGCGTCTTCACGCTTTTTCCAGCACTCATTGAAAAGGAATCATCAATCATGACAATGGCCATAACGCGCGTGCATGACAATGGCGTGATGCGCCAAGCTGCCGCCTCGTCATGACAATTTCGACATGCAGGTTAAAATTTGTGAGGATTTCCCAATGATTGAGTTCGATCTTGAAAACCCGGAACTGGACGAGACGATCAAGGACCGCGCCTTGGAAAGCGGTGGATATCCTTATCGAGATGCAATCGATGATGACGGATATGAAACCCATCTTCGTGCCCTGCAGATTGAGCTGGTAAAGCTGCAGAGCCATCTCATTGAAACGGGCGAGCGGGTGGTGGCCCTGTTCGAAGGGCGCGACGCCGCCGGCAAGGGCGGCACGATCAAACGGTTTCTCGAAAACCTCAATCCTCGCAATGCACGCACCGTAGCGTTGCCCAAACCGTCCGACAGGGAGGCGCGTCTTTGGTACTTCCAACGCTATGTGAGCAATCTGCCGGCCGGCGGGGAAATCGCTCTGTTCGACCGCTCCTGGTACAACCGGGCGGTTGTCGAGCCCGTCATGGGGTTCTGCACGCCCGAAGAGACCGAGATATTCTTGCGCGAAGCGCCCGCCTTCGAGCGGATGATCACCGAAGAGGGGCTGCATTTCTTCAAATTCTGGCTGGAAATCGGGCGTGAAATGCAGATCAAGCGGTTTCATAAACGCCGGCACGACCCGGTAAAGGTCTGGAAGCTGTCGCCGGTTGATCTTCAAGCTCTGGAAAAGTGGGACGAATACACGGCGGCGCGCAATGAAATGTTCGTCGCCACCGACGCGCCGGCTACGCCCTGGACGGTGATCCGGGCCAATGACAAGAAGCGCGCGCGGATCGCGGCTATCCAATCCGTGCTCTGGCCCATTGCTTACAAGGACAAGGATTTTTCCGCGATCGGCGAGATCGACCACAAGATCGTCATGTCGCCCGAGGCCTTTCTCGCGCGCGCCGGATAGGGTATGGCGCAGCGGTAGTACGAGGAGGACAGCATGGTCAAGAAGGCCGTTTCCATCGGGGAAGCGATGATTGAAATGAGCGGGGGTACGGGCGGGAGCTACCGGCTCGGCTTTGCCGGCGATACGCTCAACACCGCCTATTATCTCAAGGCCCTCTTGGATGCGGATTGGTCGGTGAGCTATTTCACCGCCGTGGGGGACGACATCTATTCGCGCAAGATGGTCGAGTTCATCGCCGGTACAGGGATCGACACGGGATCCATAGCGACGATAGCGGGCAAGCGGGCCGGGCTCTATATGATCCATCAGGCCGAGGGCGACCGGCACTTCACCTATTGGCGGGACACATCGGCGGCCAAGCTTTTGGCCGACGATGCCCATGCGCTCGAGACGGCGCTGGGTGAAGCCGATCTCATCTACTTTTCGGGCATCACGCTGGCTATCCTGGCTGCTCCGGCGCGGCAGAGGCTGATCGACGCGATCGGGGCGCGGCGCAGGGCCGGAGCGCGGGTGGCGTTCGATCCCAATATCCGGCCCGCCCTTTGGCCGGATAAGGCAAGCGTCGCGGCAGCGCTCACGGCTGCGGCGGACGTTGCGAGCATCGTGCTGCCGACCCATGCGGACGAGGTGCCCTATTTTGGCGACGCCGATGCCCAGGCGACGGCGGCGCGGTATCTGAAGGCAGGCTGCGAGGAAGTGGTGGTCAAGAACGGCGCCGATCCGGCGCTGGTCGTCACCCACGATGGCTCGTGGACGGTCGGCGCGCGCCGAGTCGAGAGCGTGGTCGATGCCACAGGCGCCGGTGACAGCTTCAACGGCGCCTATCTCGCTGCCCGGCTCTCGGACGCCTCGCCCGAGGAGGCAGCGAAGGCGGGCCACGCCACCGCCTCGGTGGTCATCGGCCACCATGGCGCTCTGGTGCCCAAAGAAGTGCTCGGCTAGTGCTTTGAATTTTTCTCGAACCCCCGGCGGATAGCTCGCAGGCCGAAGAATACGGCAATCAGCGCCAGCGGGGACAAGATCGAGATCACCAGCGTCTTGCTCCAGCCCGTGGCCTCCAACGGCCCGGCCAAGGCGTAGCCCAGGATGCCGATCAGGTAATAGGTGATGGCGATGGTCGAGAGGCCTTCGACGGTGTGCTGCAGCCGGAACTGGCTGCGGGCTGTTTCGGCGATGGTTTCGAGCACCGATTTGTTCTGGATCTGCATGTCGAGACTGATGCGGACGTTGAGCAGTTCGACGGCACGTTCGAGCTTTTGCGACAGCACCGTCAACCGCTTGTCCATGGCCTCGCAGGTGGCCAGCGCCGGTTCCACCCGGTTGCCGATAAAGCTTGAGAGCGAAGAGCCCTGCCCCAGCGTTTCCTCGCGCAGCTTTTCCAGCCGGCGCCTGAGGATGGCGCCATAGGCATAGGCGGCGGCGAAGCGATAGTTGAGCCGCTCGGAAATCTGGCCGGACCGCACCGAAAGATCGTGGAGCTTTTTGAGCCGCTCCTGAACCTCGTCCGTGGTTTCGATGCCTGAAAGATCGGCCATCACGTCCGTCAGTTCCATTTCCACGGCCCGCAACGCCGGACCGGTCTGGCGGGCCAGCGGCAAGGCGAGAAGCGCCATGGTGCGGTAGGTCTCGACCTCCAGGATGCGACGCAGGGTTATGGCGCGGCGCAGGGGCGAGAGCTTGCCGGCGGCGAATTCAAAGCGGATGAACTTATCGGCATCGGGGACGAAATCGGCGGCAAGCTGGGCGTTGCCATATTCGATGGCGACAAGGCAGAGGCTGGTCGGGTTGAAGGAGGGCAGCACCCGGTCGGGCAGAGCCGGCTCGTCCATCATATCGACGCGCATGGCGCCCACCAGCTCGGCCTCGCTCACCGCTTCCAACCCGATGTCGTCGGGCCAGTTCTGGCCATCGTCGAGCGCCGAATACCAGGTGATGGTGATGAATTCGGTGTGGAATTCCCAGCTCACCACGCGTTCGGGCGTCGAAAACTGGTATTGCCGGCCCGCTTCATCTTCCAGGGCATAGCCCTTGGCCAGCGCGAAATCGCGGAACTGGGAAATGGCGGCGCCCATGGCGCCCGAGCGGGTCGGGACGGCCAGAACCAGCCTGCGTACGCGCATATTGGGGGCGACCAGTTCGACCGGGCGGGCGTGCAGTTCGGTGAGAACCGCATCGCGATAGGGATGTTCGGCAATGGGTACGGTGCTCATTTGCGTAAGGTCCGGAAGGATAAAGCTTCTTTTAGCGCCCCAAGCATGAACGACCCATTCGCCTTTGGTTCGGTGTGCGCTTTTGCCGTAGGGCCGATCGATTTACGGTTTCTCAGGTTGAAACTAATAGGCCTGCCCCTCGCGCTCGGTCATGTACGCGATCTCTTCGGGCGTGGATTTCCGGCCCAGCGCAGCGTTGCGAAACGGAAAGCGGCCGAAGCGGGCGATGGCTTCGTGGTGCTCGATGGCATAGGGCAGATAATCGTCATTGCCCAGCGAGCGGAACAGCCGCACCGACTCCTCCTGAACGATGAGGGATTCGGCATGCTGGAAGGGCATGAAGACGAAGAGCTTTTCGTTGATCGAGAGCTCGGCGTCGAGCCCGCGATAGACCACCTCCTGGGCGAGGGCCAGCGCCATCGGATCGGCGGCGAAGGCCTGGGCATCGCCGCGATGGAGCTGGCGCGAGAGCTGATCGAGCAGGATGATCTCGGCCAGCCGTCCCTGAACGGTGTGGCGCCACTCCCAGAGTTCGCCCCGTACGGCCTGGCGATGAACACCGCTCAGCCGCGCCGCGCAACGGGCGTCGAATTCGGGATCGCCCGAATACCAATCCTCGGGCCCGTGTTCGACGAACCAGAAGTCGAGGACATCGCTCGCTTCCATCGCGCACTCCAATTCCGCTTTTGTTCACATTTTGGGTTTCGCGCGCCGACCGACGCCGCGATACTCTTGGGAAGTGATTCCCCAAGCCGCATGCGGAGTGTGTCCCACAAATGGTCGTCTGGTCCAGCCAGCAGGATGAGGCTTTGACGGCCGTTGCCGCATGGCTCAAGGACAAGAACGGGCCGCAGGTGTTCCGTCTGTTCGGCTGGGCGGGCACGGGCAAATCCACGCTCGCCAGGCATCTGGCCAAGGATGTGGAGACGGTCAAATACGCCGCCTTCACCGGCAAGGCGGCCCTGGTGATGCGCAAGCGCGGCTGCAAGGGTGCTTCGACCATCCACTCGCTGATCTATACCCGGATCAGCGAAAAGGAGGGCGAACCGCGTTTCGTGCTCGATCCGGAATCGGCAGCCGCCGACGCGGATCTGATCGTCATCGACGAGGTTTCGATGGTCGATGAGGTGCTGGGCACCGACCTTTTGAGCTTCGGCACCAAGGTGCTGGTTCTGGGCGATCCGTTCCAGCTTCCGCCCGTGCAGGGCGAAGGTTTCTTCACCGCGCAGGAACCGGACGT